>JBKQSA010000118.1:0-21658 GCA_052143815.1 Steroidobacteraceae bacterium
ATCGGACCTGCTCAAGAGCGGCGACCGCGTGGATGCGGCGATCTTGTCAGTGAAGCCCGAGGAGAAGCGTATCGCGCTCGGGTTGAAGCAGACCCTCGCCGATCCGTGGGTCGAGGCGCAGCGCCGCTATCCGGCCGGTTCGCAGGTTACGGGCACTGTGACCAGGATGATGAGCTTCGGCGCATTTGTTGAAATTGCCGAGGGCGTTGAGGGTCTTGTGCACATCAGTGAGATTGTGGCCGACCGGCGGCTGAACCATCCCAGCGAAGCGCTGCACACGGGCCAGAAGGTTGAGGCGCTGGTGCTCGCAATCGACACAGAAAAGCGGCAGATGAAGCTCTCGATGAAGCAGCTCATCCCCACCAGCATCGACGAGTACATCGCCGAACATAAGGTGGGCGACACGGTTTCGGGGCGCGTGGTTGAGGTAAAGGGCTCCGCGCTTCAGGTCGACCTGGGCGACGGAATTCGCGCGACCGGCCGCGTGGGCAAAGCTTCCGCGGCGAAAGCCGCTACGCCGGCGCCGGAAGCGCCTGAGCCGGGCAAACCCGATCTCTCGCAGCTTTCGTCGATGCTGAAGGCGCGCTGGAAGGGCAACGCGCCCGCGCAAGAGACCAAGCCCGAGCCGCTCGCCGAGGGCCAGTTGCGCAGCTTCAAAATTGTGAAGCTCGACGCGGAGAAAAAATCGATCGAGGTGGAGCTGGCGTAAGGGAAATTAACTCGATGCCATACAAAAACTCGACATGAACCACGCCCCGGCCGTGCTCCAAAGCGACATCTAGGGCCTCTCGAAGTTCAGGCTCGCGGGCGGCGCTCACCGCCAACGTGGCGACGGGAAGTTCGATGTTGTGTTCGATGAAGCGATCGAGCCTAGGCCATTTGGCCGTCGGCAGCATGGACCCGTCGACGCGCAGTTCCGCGAAGCCTTTGCCGCGAGCCCACTTGGCAAGCGCCGTATACAGGCCTTTTCGCGCCACGATCAACGGCGACAAGACGGTCACTTTTTTGCCGCGGTATTCCTGCAGCACGCGCGCGGCAATGGCGTCGGCCGACTGCGGTTGAATTGCCGCATTGCATGCGGGGCAATGCTGAATGCCCAGCTTCACATACAGCAGCCGCAGGAAATGATAGACCTCGGTCAGGGTGGCGACGGTGCTCTTGCGGCCGCCGCGGCTGGTTCGCTGTTCGATCGCGACGGTAGGCGGTATGCCGAAAATCGCGTCTACGTCGGGGCGAGCTGCGGGCTGCACGAATTGGCGCGCGTAGGCATTGAGGGATTCGAGATAGCGTCGTTGTCCCTCGGCGAACAGGATATCGAAGGCCAAGCTGCTCTTGCCGCTGCCGGATACCCCCGTGATGACCGTGAACTGATTGCGGCCCACGTTGACGTCGATGTTCTTGAGGTTGTGTTCGCGCGCGCCGCGTATCTCGATCGCAGTCGCGGCTTGGGTCCTGTGGGCGCGGCTTTCCACATCCTGCACGGCATTGCCGAACGAGGCGGGGCTCGCCGCTTCTAGCAGGGCGCGGCCGGTATGCGACGCGGAAACACGCATCACATCATCCGGCGTGCCCACGCAAACGACGGCGCCGCCGGCCTCGCCGCCTTCGGGACCCAAGTCGATGACCCAATCGGCGCTGCGCACCACGTCGAGATTGTGTTCGATCACCAACAGCGAGTGCCCGGCATCGATCAGGCGCCGGAACGCACGCAGAAGCTTCGCGATGTCGTCGAAGTGCAAACCGGTGGTTGGCTCATCGAACAGGAACAGAGAGCCCGTGCGTTCACGCACGGCGTTCTCTGCTAGGTGTCCGGCGAGCTTGAGGCGTTGCGCTTCGCCGCCGGACAACGTCGGTACCGGTTGACCGAGCCGGAGGTAGTCCAAACCCACGTCGGCGAGCGAACCTAAGCGCATGCACACTTCCGGGTCGCTCGCGAAAAACTGCAGAGCCGCGGAGACCGTGAGGTCGAGGACGTCGGCGATGCTCTTCGGCGGGAAATCACCGCGCGTGAGAGAGCATTCGAGAATTTCCGCCCGATAGCGACGGCCGTCGCAATCTGGACACCGCAGGTAAACGTCGGATAGAAATTGCATCTCGACGTGCTCGAAGCCGTTACCGCCGCAGGCGGGGCAGCGGCCATTGCCGGCATTGAAGCTGAAAGTGCCTGCCGTGTATTTGCGCTCCCGCGCTTGCGGCAGTTTGGCGAACAAATTGCGGATCGGGTCGAAGGCGCCGACATAGCTCGCCGGATTGGACCGTGTCGTGCGGCCGATACGGCTTTGGTCGACCATGATTACATCACCAATCAGGTCGGCGCCCCGGAGGGCGCGGTGGCGGCCGGGGTTGTCGGTGGGCTTGCCTTTGGCGCGCAGTAGCGCCGGCAACAAGACGTCGTGCACGAGCGTGGATTTGCCCGAGCCGCTGACCCCGGTGACGCACACCATGCGGTGCAACGGAATCTCGACGTCGACGTTCTTGAGATTATGTTCGGCTGCGCCTTCGAGTCGCAGAACGCCCGACTCCACGGCGATCCCGGGCGAGCGGCTCGAGTCGACGCGCCCGGCGATGCGCGGCGTCTCCACCCGCTTGCGTTGAAAGAGATAGTCTGCCGTGAGCGAACCTTTCGCCAGGATGAGCTCGTGGACGGGCCCGTAGAAGACTATTTCGCCGCCGTGCTCGCCGGGGCCCGGACCGATGTCGAGCACGCGATCTGCGGCCTGCATGACTTTTGGATCGTGCTCGACCACGACCAACGTGTTGCCGGCGTCCCGTAAGCGCTGCATGACGCCGATTATCCGACCGACATCTCGCGGGTGGAGACCGATGGAAGGCTCGTCCAGCACGAATAGAGTGCTCACCAACGATGTGCCGAGCGCCGTCGTGAGGTTAATCCGCTGCACCTCTCCGCCCGACAAGGTGCGGGATTGGCGATCGAGATTGAGGTAGCCCAGGCCGACATCGGTAAGATATTTCAAGCGCGCGCGGATTTCGCGGACCAACAGGTCGACGGCATCATCGAGCGGTGCGGGAAGTGCCAGCGTGGCGAAGAAATGTCGACAGTCGTCGATAGGGAGCAACATCAACTCGCGGATATTGAGCCCCGGCTGCCCCACCCGCCACAGCAATGCATCGGACTTGAGTCGAGCGCCATGGCATGTGGGGCATTCGGTATATGAGCGGTATCTTGAGAGCAGCACCCGGATGTGCATCTTGTAGGCTTTGGTTTCGAGCCACGCAAAGAAGCGCCTGACGCCATACCAAACGTTCTTGGTCCATTCGCCTTCTCCGTCGAGCACCCACTTGCGCTGAAGCTCGGTGAGGTCGCGCCACGGTGTGTCGATCGGAATGGAGCGCTTGCGCGCGAACTTCAGCAGATCCGCCTGGCACTCCTTGTTGGACTCGGTTTGCCACGGTTTGATGGCGCCCTCGCGGAGCGACAACGAACCATCCGGAATGACCAACTCATAGTCGACGCCGATGATGCGGCCGAAGCCGCGGCAGGTCTCGCAGGCGCCGATGGGTGAGTTGAAGCTGAACGTGCTCGGACTGGGATCCTTGTAGCTGATGTCGCAGTCAGGGCAATGAAGATCGGTGGAAAAGCGCCACGGCGGCGAGATGCACCCCAAATCGGTTTGTGCGTAAACGTCGAGTCGTCCCCGCCCGACTTTGAGCGCGGCCTCGATCGCATCGCCCGCCCTGCCCAAATCGACGGCCGACCAACGAAAGCGATCTTGAACCACCTGAAGCGTGTCACCCCGGTGCTCATGGATGCGCGTGTAGCCTTGAGCCGCCAGCAGCGCTTTGACCTCCGCCTCGGCGAAGTTCTTCGGCAGGGTGACCGGGAAAGTCAGCAGCAGCCGCGGGTCGCCGGCATCACGGGATGCTGCAGCCAGCGCCGCCAGAATGGTTTCCGACGTGTCGCGACGCACGGGCTTACCGCACCCGCGGCAGTGGGGAACCGCGGCGCGCGCGAACAGCAGCTTCAGATGATCGTTGAGTTCGGTCATCGTGCCCACGGTGGAGCGCGATGTGCGCACGGGATTGGTTTGATCGATGGCAATCGACGGTGGGATACCGTCGATGCGGTCCACCAACGGCTTGTCCATGCGATCCAGGAATTGCCGCGCGTAGGGGGAGAAAGTTTCGACGTAACGCCGCTGTCCTTCGGCGTACAGCGTGTCGAAAACCAATGACGACTTCCCGGACCCGCTGACGCCGGTAACGACGATCAGTTCGTTGAGCGGCAAATCAAGGTCCAGTGCTTTGAGATTATTTTGACGCGCGCCGCGGATGCGGATGGCTTCCGCGCGACGCGGATCTAGAGGTGGCATGCCGCTTAAGTTTACAGGTAAGTGCCGGGCCGCGCAGGCCGGGCCGCGCAGACCGGGCCGCGCGGATCGCGTCAGGGCGGCGCCAAGGAGCCTGTCTGAGTATTCCTCGTGGCCGCGACCGCGTCTCGGTCGCTGATTCAGCGCCCCGCGAACTGTTCCATCATGAGACCGGTGCCGCCGCGCGTCACGTGCGCGACGATGGCCGTACGGCGGTGGATCTTGGTCACCAGACCGAGATTGATGGCAAATGCGAGCTGCACCTGTTGACCCTTGCGCAGACCGAGGTTCTCGGTCTCGACGAAGACGCCGTTCGCGCTCAAGTTTTTCGCCTTGCAAATCCGGCTTTTTCGTCCCGACATGACGACATATACCGTAGTTCGCGCTCGGTGGCGGGTATGCAAGCGACGCTCCATCGGTATCAGCCCCTTCGGTTGATGAGTCTGCGGGAGGGCCATTATGCACATCGCAATGCGATTAGCGAAGCGTTGCGTGCGGGGGTCGGGCGTTATGTTTAAAGGCTCAGGGGCGGTCGCGACGTTAAGGAAAATAACCATGCTCTTCAATGCATTATGGCACCAGAAGAGACCGATTTTGTCCCGCAATAGTCGCTCCACATGGCGCGGTAAACCGCCTCCATGTGCCGCGTAAAGCGGGCCGCATCCATCAGCGGAGAATGCTCCAGCCGCGAGCGTAAGTGTTGCCGCAGTTCGGCAAGGCGCGGGATGTCACGGCTCTGCGCAACGGCAGCGCCGACGAATGCTTCATCGGTTGCGGCGGCCAATTCGCAGAGGCCCAGCTGAAACAACTGGCTCAAGCCGCCGCGGCCCACGCAGGTTTGGCCTACCCGGGTGATGGTGGGTACACCCATCCACAAGGAATCGAGACTCGTGGTGTGTCCGTTGTACGGAACCGTGTCCAGCCCGAGATCGATGTCGTGGTACGAGCGTAGGTACAAAGCGCGGGTACGATAGGGAACGAAGTCCACGCGTTCTTCGGCTATGCCATGCGCCGCCAAGCGCTGCGACACGCGCAGGGCATGGCGACCGGGGGGGGCCAGCAGCAGCAGCCGCGAATCGGGAATGGCCTGCATGACTCTGCCCCACAGGCGCAGTGTCTCATCCGTGAGCTTGCAGGGATTGTTCAAGCAGCCGAGCGTGAGATAGCCGCGCTCGAGCGCCGGCAGCGAGTTGACCTGCGGTTCCGAAGTCAGCGGGTCATAGCACCAAAAGGAATCCGGAAGGCGGATCGTACGCTCGCTGGAATGAGTCTCGAACCCCACGGGGTCCAGACGAGGGTCGCTGATTCGGTAGTCCATCTCGCTCATGCCGGTGGTCCCCGGATAGGCCAGCCATGCGGCTTGGACCGGCGCCGGCTTGCGAGCAAAAGTCAACGGTCTACCTTTGGCCATGTGCATGGTCAAATCGACGAGGATGTCGATGCGATCGTCGCGAATGAGGGCGGCGAGCGCGGCGTCGTCAAGCGCGCGCACGTCGCGCCATACATCCGCCAGCGCGGCAATGCGACACGTATGGCCGTCGGCGCGTTCCACGCTGGCATAACAAAAGATCTCGAAGGCTGCGTGATCATGCTGCGAGAGCAACGGTATGGTGAACAGCGACTGGCAATGATCGCGGAAGTCGGGCGAGACATAGCCGATGCGCAGGCGGCGGAGCGGTGCGCGATCGTTGGCGTGATCGTGAGACTTAGGCTGCGATCCACCACCAAAACGTTCAGCCCACCGCAAACTTTCTTCGAGAATCGGCTGCGGCCATGAAGACTGGAAGCAGAGCGCGTACGCGAGGTTGCTGTGAGTGGCCGCGTTGCTCGGGTCAAGTTCCAGAGATCGGCGGAAGCATGCGATCGCCGAATCGAGTTCGCCGACGTCCTTGAGGACGCTGCCCAGGTTGTCATGGAGCGCGGGATGATTCGGCTCCAGGTACGCGGCGCGACGCAGCATGTCTTCAGCGTCCTCGAAGCGGCCGAGCGTCCGCAGCAGGCAGCCGGCGTTGTTCATGGCGACAACGGAATCCGGTTTCGCGCGGATTGCTGCCTCATAGGCCAACGCCGCCGCCGCGAAGTCCCCGTTTTCCTTATGCATATTGCCGAGATTGATCAAGGCGTCCGCATAACCGGGGCGCAATGCAGCCGCGTGCTGGTAGAGATCTGCGGCCTCGCGCGAACGTCCTTGGCCGTGCAACGCACTCCCCAAGTTGAAGGCCGCATCGGCAGACGCTGGGTCGCGAACGAGCGCCGCTCGCAAGACGGTCTCCGCCGCCGCAAAGTCGCGCCGGCGGCAAAGGGCTATTCCAAGATTGACGGCGTGCGGGGTGGCCTGGGGCTCGAGTTCCACTGCAGCGCGCAGTAACCCGACCGCCTCGTCGAGGCGGCCCACTCCTTGCAGTGCCGTGCCCAAATTGGCCATGGTTCCCGCCTCACTCGGCTTGAGCGCCAGCGCTCGTGTATAAGCGGTCACCGCTTCGGCGATGCGTCCGCACCGTTGCTGGCAATTACCGAGATTATTCAGGGCGGCAAAATAATCCGCTTGGAATCGCACCGCGTGTTCATAGGCGTCGATCGCCTCCAGGTACTCGCCTTGTGATTGAAGCGCAACTCCCAGCGCAAAGTACGCATCGGCCGAGCATGGCTCGGCGCGCAGTGCCCGGCGGTAGGCTGCCGCTGCATCCGCAAAGCGGCCGAGCGCCTGCAGCGCCTGGCCCACGCCGACATGATGGCGCGGCTCATCGGGGGCAATGGTTGCCGCCTGCTCCATGAGAGCTAGCGCCTGCTCAGGGCGCCCGTCTTGCAATTCCAGCAAGCCGCCACGGAACAAGGCCATGGCGTGAGTCGGCACGTCGGCCAGGATTTGTCGATAGAGTCGGCGCGCCTCGACCAGGTCGCCCGTGCGATGTCGGCCGGTGGCCAACTCCAGCAATTGGTCAGTGGTCATACGGTAGGACGGTACGGACCTCTAAGCGCTGCGGGAACGGTTTCTATGCGACGTCTTTGCGGCGAATGGCGAGTTGTTCGGGCGCTTCGATACCCATCTTTATGCGACGACCCGTACCGCCAAGCAAGGTGATTTGAATCGGTCCGTTGGCGAACAACTCCGCCATGGTCATGGTGCCATCCGTGCCTTCCGCGGGTTGGATCACGATCGATTCATCGGCGCGACGACTGAGTACCAGCATATGTCAGGCCCGCGCCAGCGCTCGCAGGGAGCCGGCAAAGGTCTTTCCTTGCGGGCCGTAGGTCACCGGAGCGCCGCCTCGGAGGACCTGAAACAATTGATTCATTTGGCCGCGGCGCGCGTTGATGATGTAGCCGTTGACCTCATTGGCAACACGGCAGTCCGCGATCAATTCCAACAATGCGTGCCAGCGGTCGGCAACGGTGTCCGAAACACCCGACATGACGGGAGTTCTGCCCCGTTGAATATTGGGAAGGGAGATGCTTGCCGCGTCGCACAATTCACGGCGCTGCACTTCCAATTTCTCGATCACGCCGAACAGCGCGGTCTTTTGGGCAGCCTGTTCGACGACTGCTTCGGGAGAATTGCCCGTCAAAGCGACACGTTCCGCATCCAAAGTCGCCGCCAAGGAGTGCGCGGCATCGATCTCGCGGTCCAGCACGGCTTCGAGACGGCGGTGGGTGTCGCTGTTCATGACTACTTCAATCCGCGCTCGAATTCGAGGAGCTTGTCGGCAACCCGGCCGGCGTCGACCTGGTAGGTTCCGTTTTGAACGGCTTGCTTAACCGAGGCCACTTTCTGCGTGTTGACTATCGGGGCCTTGGCAATGGCTTCGTTGAGCTTTTGCAGCGCCAGGGCCGGCCCGGTAAAGGTAACCGTATCCGCGTTCGCCTGAGTGGGCGAGGCGGTGGTGGCAGTGGTCTCGCCTTGAGCCTTATCAATGACTTGAACGCCGCTATTCGAGCCCTTGACGGGGGCAAGCGGTTCCGGCGCTTTGTATCCAGTGATTGTGTTCGGCACTTTAATCTCTCCTAGGGCAAGCAGTCTGCCCATCCGATTGTATCGTCAGGGTTAGGATGAACTTTAATCCGATGGCCCAAAATGATCTCGATTGTGATGTTATCGACTGTGACGGATATCACTGAAGGGCAATTTAAAAAACAATTTCGACTATTTGGGGAGAACGGGCGATTCCCTCGACGATCTTGCCGGAGGATAGATTTTCGACCTTGATTCGCTGGTTGATGAGGCCGTCGGAGAGCGCGCGGCCCGCCATTCTGACGCTGATCCCTCCCGCGTCTGCGACCAACGTGACCATTTGGCCGCGCTGTACCGCTTGTGCTCCCAGTAACTGCTGATTCGTCAAAATGGCGCCGCCCGCGATGGCGCGGGCGGCGGTGAGCCCCAGCGCAATACCGGCATCATCCAGATACCCCGGCGGCAGGCCGACGATGTCGCGTTGCTCCACGGTGACATCCTTCGGCGTCAGCACGGTGCCGACGACCAGGGCATGGGCAGCCAGCACCACGGAGCTCGTCCCAGCGATTTTCGCTGGCACATAAAGATGCCAGGGCGCATGGCCGTCGCAGCGCAGCTCGATCAGCACGCGACCCGGCACCTCAATCCCAGGGGCACGTGCCGTGTGGATGGCGTTCTCGCAGCGGGCCAACTGCAAATGCGGTTGCACGGGGCCGACCACCAATCGCTGCTTATCGGTCGCCGGCGGCAATAGCCGTTGCGCTTCGGCGGCCGCCAACTTGTCGAGCTGTGAAATGTCTTGCAGGTCGGCCGCATGGGCGAGCGTTGCCGCAAGCCAGGCAACCAGGAGCAGGCGACGGCATTTTGGCGGTCTGTACAACATAGAGGGTAGCTAGCAAGCGGCGTGCCATATGGCACGGCGGAGCCGATTGCCGGGTCGGGGCGCGAAGCGGCAAGTTGTTGCCGCACATCACGCGCGTTCGATGCCCCGAATCGCGCCGATGTGGCGCGAAACCCGCCGCTGCGCACATTACGCCCGAGTTTCCTTGCCTGGCACAGGTCTTGCTTAGGTATCCCTCGAGGAGTATCCAAACCATGTTCGACAACATTTTCGGCATTCATGAACAAGCGCTGCTGCTGCATGGGCAGCGGCTCAGCGTTTTGGCGGCCAACCTCGCCAATGCGGATACGCCCAACTATAAAGCGCGCGATATCGATTTCGCCGAGGTACTCGGCAACACCGGTCAGCCGCCGCTGCCGGTCGCGGTCACGAACGCAGCGCATATCGTCATGAGCGACGGCGAGTTGCCCGCCGGCGAATTGAAGTATCGCAACCCGTATCAGGCCTCGCTTGACGGGAACACCGTCGAAATGCCGGTGGAACAAGCCGCCTTCTCGGAGAACAACGTGCGTTACCAGGCCAGTCTCACGTTCATCAACAGCCAGATTTCGCTATTGCAATTCGCAATCGCCGGCCAGTAGTTCGGCAAGGAGAAACACCCATGTCTTTATTCAGTGTATTCAACGTGGCAGGCAGCGCTCTGAACGCGGAAACGATTCGCCTCAACACGACGGCGAGCAACCTCGCCAATGCCGAAAGCGTGAACGGCGACGCCAGCAAGGTGTACCGCGCGCGCCATCCGGTGTTTCAAGCCATGGTGGATGAGTCGGACTTGAGCCTGGACGGCGAAGATTCCACGGCCGGCGTACGCGTACTCGGAGTTACCGAAAGTACGGCGCCGCCCACCATGCGTTATCAGCCGGATCATCCGCTCGCGAACAAGGACGGCTACATCTATATGTCGAACGTCAACTCGATCGAAGAGATGACCAACATGATCTCGGCAAACCGGTCATTCGCAACGAATATCGAAGCCATCAATACGGCGCGGGATTTGCTGCTCAAGACCCTCTCGATGGGTCACTAAGAGCCATAAGGGAACCATTTATGCTCATCAATCACATCCACGCCGCGGCGACCACGCCTACGGCCGCGAGTTCCGCAGCCGGCGGCTCGAGCACATCGTCCACGTCCAGTTCCGCAGCGAGTTCCGCAGCGGGCGGCGTGACGCTGGGCGGAACCGACTTTTTGACCCTGATGCTGGCGCAGTTAAAAAACCAGGATCCGACCAGTCCCATCGACAGCAATGCCTTCTTGACGCAGCTGGCCCAGCTCAGCGAAGTGCAGGGCATCACGGCGCTGAACACATCGTTCAGCACCCTGTCGAGTTCGCTGACCTCCAATCAGGCGCTGCAGGCGTCGTCGCTGCTCGGGCATCAGGCGCTGGTGGGCAGTTCGTCGGCCACGTTGTCGACCGCCGGCGGCACCGTCACGGGCGCCGTGCAGGTACCGCAAACGTCGTCGGACGTCGCACTCAACGTCACGAACAGCAGCGGGGTCTTGGTCAAGTCAATCGACCTCGGCGCGCAGTCGGCGGGCCTCGCCAACTTTACCTGGGATGGCACGGCATCGGACGGCTCCAAAGCAGCCGCAGGCACCTACACGTTGAGCGCACAGGTCAATGGCGTGGCGTCCGGCACCGCCGTCAGCACCTACGTCAACGGCACCGTGGAGAGCGTGACCATGGCGTCGGGCTCGACGGGCATGACCTTGAACGTTGCTGGGCTCGGCAGTGTGCCGTTCTCCAGCGTCACGCAAATTTCAAACTGAAAGTAACGGAGTATCTATGTCAAGTTTCAGTATCGCTTTGTCCGGATTGACGGCGTCAAGCTCCAATCTGGACGTTACCGCCAACAACATCGCCAACGCGGATACGGTGGGCTTCAAAGGCTCTCGGGCGGAGTTCGCCGACGTGTATGCGTCCGGCGCGGTGAATCTCAATACCTCGGTGACGGGCGAGGGTGTGCGGCTCGCGAGCACTGCCCAGCAGTTCACGCAAGGCAATATTTCCACCACGTCCTCGAACCTCGATCTCGCGATCAGTGGTGACGGCTTCTTTACCCTGAAAAATGCGAACGGCGTGGTCTATTCGCGCAACGGCCAATTCGCCGAAGATTCGAACGGCAACGTCGTGAGCTCGACCGGCCAGGCGCTGCAGGTGTACCCGCCGCTGGTCAACGGCGGTTTTAACACCGGCGCCTTGAGTGATTTGAACCTCCAGACGGCGCAAAGCGCACCGCTGGCGACGACGACCGGAAGCGTGATCCTGAACTTTCCCGCGGGCGCGACCGCACCGACCGTTGCCCCCTTCGATCCCACGAATTCGCTCACGTACAACCAGTCGACCTCGACGACGGTGTATGACTCGCTCGGCAATTCGTATCCGGCGACCTTTTATTTCTCGCAGACCGCGGCACCCAATGTGGTGGCCGTCAACATGACGGTGAACGGCACGCAAGTGGGCGGCGCTCAGGACCTTACCTTCTCGAGCAGCGGAGCGGTGACCCTGCCGGCGGGCGGCGGTTTGACCTTCGCGGGATTTGCACCGCCGGATGGCGCGAACGCCATGAGCATGAATTTCAATTTCGCCCAGACCACGCAGTACGGCGGCAGTTTCGGCGTGACCTCCATCACGCAGAATGGTTATGCCACCGGGCAGTTGAGCACGGTCGCCATCGATGCCTCGGGAATCGTCTCCGCTGTGTATACCAATGGTCGCTCGACGCAGCTGGGGCAGCTGGCCATGGCCAATTTTCCGAATCCGCAAGGCTTGAAACAGCTTGGCGATACCAATTGGTCCGAGACCTTCACATCGGGCAACGTGGTGCAAGGCACGGCGGCATCGGCGGGTTTCGGCAGCATTCAATCCGGTGCGCTGGAAAGCTCGAACGTGGATTTGACCACGGAGTTGGTCAACATGATCACGGCGCAGCGCTCCTTCGATGCGAACGCTCAGGTGATCACGACGGCCAACCAAGAGTCCCAGACCGTCATTCAAGCAGCGCACTAATCATCGTCAGTAGAAGGGAGGCCGACTAATGGATAGAGGACTTTACGTCGCGATGACCGGCGCCAAGCAGATCATGCAGGCGCAGGCCGTGAACAACAACAACATCGCGAACGTCAATACCATCGGCTTTCGCGCTGATGCGGTGTCGTTCACGAGCGAGCCGATCTACGGTCCCGGGTACGCTACTCGCGTCAATGCCGTAGCAGGAGATGCCGGCGTCGACTTCGCGAGCGGCGTGCTCAACAGCACCGGCCGGCCGCTCGACATCGCCGTCAACGGCGAGGGCTTCATCGCGGTGCAGGGCGCCGACGGCCAAGAAGCGTATACCCGTGCCGGAGATCTGCGGATCACGGCGGACGGGGCGGTCGTTACGGGAACCGGCTTGCCGGTGCTGTCGGAGACCGGCCCCTTGCAGGTGCCGCCGGCGAGCCAAACGACCATCGGCGCCGACGGCACCGTTTCGGTCGTGCCGCTCGGCCTGAGTGCCGCGGCGCAGTCGCAAGTCGATCGCATCAAACTGGTGAAGCCTTCGGTCAAGACGCTGCAGAAGGGCGCGGACGGCTTGTTTCACCTCAAGTCAGGCGGCAAGGCCCCTACCGACGAAACCGTTACCGTCTCTTCCGGGGTAACGGAGTCGAGCAACGTCAATGCCGCGTTATCGCTGGTGAACATGATCGAATTACAGCGGCTGTACGAAATGCAGATCAAGAGTCTCAACTCGACCGACACGAATGAGCAAAGCGCCGAGCGCTTGATGCTTGCCTCATAAGACCCAAGGACACTCGACATGAATCTTGCACTATGGGCCGCGAAGACCGGCCTCGACGCACAAAATACCCAGATGGCGGTCATTTCCAACAACCTGGCGAACGCCAACACGACCGGCTACAAGGCCGACCGCGCCACGTTTCAGGACCTCATGTATCAGAACATTCAGCAGGTCGGTGCGCAGAGCACGCAGAACACGCAGTATTCGACGGGACTGTCGCTGGGCACCGGTGTGCGCATAGCAGCCACGGAGAAGAACTATCTGCAAGGCAGCGTGCTGCAAACCGGCGGCAATCTGGATCTTTCGGTCACGGGTTCGGGATTTTTCCAGATCACCATGCCGGATGGCACGCTCTCTTACACCCGCGACGGCTCGTTTTCGCTCGATTCACAGGGTAACGTCGTGACCGCGAGCGGGTACCCGCTGTCCCCCGCCATCACCATTCCCATCACGGCGCAGTCGGTCACGGTCGGCGCCGACGGCACGGTGTCGGTGACCACCGCAGGCAACGCGAAAGCGACCACGGTGGGGCAGATTCAGTTGGCGAATTTTATCAACGTGGAGGGCTTGCAGCCCACGGGCAACAACCTCTTGACCGAATCGGCCGCAAGCGGCGCGCCCCAGGTCGGCACTCCGAGCACCAACGGACTGGGCAGCCTGAATCAGGGTTCGCTCGAGACCTCCAACGTCAACACGGTGACGGAATTGGTCAACATGATCGAATGCCAGCGCGCGTACGAAATGAATTCCAAGGCCATCAGCACCACTGACCAGATGCTGCAATACCTGACGACGAACCTACAATGATGAACTCACGGCACATGCGCCGGATCCTGGTCGTATCTTGCGCGTTGTTCGTCAATGCAGAACTCGGTGCCTGCGGTATGTTGCCGTCCAAGTCGCACAAGCCCGAGCCCGTCGCGCGCATGTTACCGCCACCCACGCCGCGTACGGACGGGGCGATCTATCAGGCTGGACAGCAGATGGAGCTGTTTGCGGACCTCAAGGCACGCCGCGTCGGAGACGTTCTGACCATCGTCCTCAACGAGTCGACGAATGCCAGCAAGAACGCCATCACCAAGACGGCAAAGACCACGTCGGTCGCCAATACCGGGCCCACCATATTCGGCAAGACCATCACGACGAAGGGGGTCCCCATCCTGAACACCACCATGAACGGTGCCGACAGCTTCGACGGCGAAGGATCCAGCACCCAGAGCAATAGCTTGGCTGGAAGCCTGACGGTAACGGTGGTCGACGTGCAAGCGAACGGCAACCTGGTGGTACAGGGAGACAAGACCTTGAAGCTCAATCAGGGCGATGAGTTCGTGCACATTGCCGGTGTGATCAGACCGGCGGACATTGCAACGAACAACACCGTGACGTCGGACAAACTCGCGGACGCGCGCATCAGCTACTCTGGCAAAGGCACCGTCGACAGTGCGAACCGCATGGGCTGGCTGGCGCGCTTCTTCAATTCGCCCTTTGCACCGTTTTGAATGTAAGGCTTCGAGCATGTTCACAAAAGTCCTCGGTCTGTCGGTGCTCATGCTGTTCGGTGCCTCGTTCGCGCGGGCGGAACGCATCAAGGACATGGCGCAGGTCCAAGGCGTGCGCACCAACCAGCTCATCGGCTATGGCTTGGTGGTCGGCTTGCCCGGCACCGGCGATCAAACCAGTCAGGCGCCCTTCACCGTGCAGTCCCTCACCAACATGTTGGCGCAACTCGGCGTGACCGTGCCGTCGAACGTCACACCGCAGTTGAAGAACGTTGCCGCAGTGTCGGTGCATGCGGTGCTGCCGGCCTTCATGAAGCCGGGACAGACCATCGACATCACGGTCAATTCCATTGCGAATGCCAAGAGCTTGCGCGGCGGTTCCCTGTTGGTGACGCCGCTGCACGGGCTCGACGGACAAATCTACGCCATCGCCCAGGGCAACCTGATCGTCAGCGGTTTCGGTGCCGAAGCCCAAGACGGTTCGAAGCTGACGGTCAATGTGCCGAGCTCCGGCCGCATTCCGAACGGCGCCACGGTGGAGCGCGCGGTGCCGTCGCAATTGGCGCAGGGCGACACCATCATCTTGAATCTCAACGATCCGGACTTCACAACGGCGACACGGCTGGTGCAAAGCGTCAACCGAGGCGTGGGTGAGGGCTCGGCGAGCATCATCGACGGCGGGTCTGTCCGGGTCAATGCCCCTCTGGATTCAACCCAGCGGATAGCGTTTCTTTCGTTGGTCGAGAATCTGCAAGTGGAGCCCGCCAGCGCGCCGGCACGAGTAATCATCAATTCGCGCACCGGTACGGTGGTCATCAGCAGCAATGTCACCGTGAGTCCCGCGGCCGTCTCGCACGGATCTCTGTCGGTTACCATCAAAGAAGAGAAGTCAGTCAGTCAGCCCGCGCCGTTCGCGACGGTGGGCCAGACGACCGTCGTCAGCAATTCGACCATCAAGGTCGATCAAGGCTCGAATCGCATGTTTCTCTTCAAGCCCGGCGTCGAGCTGGAGCAGATCGTGCGCGCCGTGAATGAGGTTGGGGCCGCGCCGGGCGATCTCGTGGCCATACTGGAAGCTCTAAGGGAAGCCGGCGCACTGCAGGCCGAGCTCATCGTAATATAGGAGCCTGTATGACCATACCCTTGAAATCCGTCGTCCAGCCGGCAGCGGCGCCGACCGCCACCACCTATAGCGATCTCAACGGGCTGGCTGCACTGAAGAAGGATCCTTCTTCGCCGCAGGCGATCCATGCCGTTGCCCAGCAGATCGACGCGCTGTTCCTGCAGATGATGCTGAAGAGCATGCGCGATGCCAGCGCCGAAGTGGGCGAAGCGGCCAGCAATGAAATGAGCATGTATCAGGATATGTTCGACAAGCAGATCGCGCTGTCGATGAGTCAGAACCAATCCTTGGGGCTGGGCGCGCAATTGACGCGCCAGCTGTCGGGGGCGGCCGGCGGCAGCGCGCCGCCGACGAGCACGGGCAACCTGCAGGCCACACCGCCGACCGCTGCACCACCGCCCGCGCAGTCGTCCGCCGCAGAGTCGCCGGGCGCCGGGTCTCCCATCCAATTCGTCAGCCAGGTATTCCCCGCGATCCAACGCGCCGCGCAGGCCTTGGGCGTCAATCCGTTCGCGATGTTGGCGCAGGCGGTATTGGAGACAGGCTGGGGCAAACGCATGGCTCGGGCCGCAGACGGTACGCCTAGTCACAACATGTTCGGCATCAAAGCCGATGATGGTTGGGACGGGGCGCGCGTCGCCGCCGACACGGTGGAATTCAGCGGCGGAGTGGCTACCCATCGGCGCACCGCCTTCCGTGCCTATGGCTCCATTGAAGAGAGCGTCAATGACTTCGCGCGGTTGCTTGGCAGCTCGCCGCGCTACCGCGACGCCGTCGCCGGTGGCGAAAATGCCGAAGCGTACATCGAGGCGATGGGGAAATCCGGTTATGCCACGGATCCCGGCTACGCCAATAAGTTAAACGACATCATGAAGAGCGGTACATTTCGCGGTGCGCTAATGGCGCACAGTGTCGCGCTTTAGAAATTCGCCATGCCGCCGATATCCCTCGCACTAGGTGAATCTCGAGAATCGGCATAGCCCGGAGAAGAATCTTGTCCGACCTGTTTGCAATCAGTATCTCGGCGTTGCAGGCCTTTCAAACCGCGATTTCGGTCACCGGCAACAATATCGCGAATGCGAACACTCCCGGCTATGCCGAGGAATCCGTCAGTTTGACGGCCAATGCACCGCAGTCCAATGGCGGCACACCCATCGGCAGCGGCGTCGATGTATCCTCCATCACCCGCGCCGTGGACAGCCTAAGCAACAGTCAACTAAACGCGTCGCAAAGCTCTCTGGGCCAACTCAACAGTCTACAGACCTACACCAACCAGCTGGATAACATCATCGGCACGACCGCCGGTGGCTTGACCACCGCGCTGCAGAATTACTACAACGCGTGGTCGACGGTGGCGAACGATCCCACCTCGACGGCGGCTCGCCAGGCCTTGATCGGACAGGCGCAGAGCGTTGCGAACAGTTTTCAGACCACGAACACTCAGCTGCAAAATTTGAACAGCAACATCAATGGCAGCATCACCTCGGATGTCAATCAGATCAACTCGATCGCCGCCTCCATTTCGACGCTGAACCAACAGATCGTTATCGGTACGGCGCAGGCAGGCGGCCAGGCGCCCAACGAATTGCTCGATCAACGCGATGCCGCATTGTCGAGCCTGTCCAAGTTGGTCGGGGTCACCACCAGCACCGACAGCAATGGTGCGTTGAACGTGTTCGTCGGCAACGGGCAGCCCTTGGTCCTGCAAGGCTCGACCACGCAGCTGACCACCGTCGCCAATCCGTTCAACGCTTCACAGTTGGAGATTTCGACCTCCACGGATAGCGGCAACGTCATCAGTTCGCAGATTACCTCCGGTGATTTGGGAGGCCTGTTGGCAGCGCGCTCCCAGGCGGTGGACCCCGCCATCAGTCAAGTCGGTCAAATCGCGACGGCATTGAGTATGTCCGCCAACGCTCAGCAGAATGCCGGTTTGGATCTCAACGGCCAGTTCGGCGCCAACATGTTCGCTGTGGCCGCGCCCCAGGCGACCGCTTCCATCGACAATACCGGCACGGCCACGGCCGCAGTCAGCGTTACCAACGTCGGCGCATTGACGGCCAACGATTACCTGTTGTCGTACCAAGGCGGGGCGTACAGCTTGACCAACGCCAGCACCGGCAGTTCGGTCGCGTTTTCCGGCACGGGCACGGCGGCAAATCCGCTGACTGCCGCTGGATTGTCCATCGTGCTATCCGGGACGCCGGCGTCCGGGGATCAATTCCTGATACAGCCGACGGCCCAGGCGGCCGGATCTTTCAGCGTGGCACTCACCAACTCGACGCAGATCGCCGCAGCGGGGGCGATACAGACTTCCGCCGCCGACACCAACACGGGTACCGGAACGATCAGCGCCGGGACCGTGCTCGATGCAGCCAATCCCAATTTGCTCAGCCCTGCGACCATCCAATTCACGAGCGCGACGACTTATTCCGTCAACGGCGCCGGCAGTTATGCCTATACGCCCGGCGGCAACATCGCGCAGAACGGTTGGCAGGTGCAGATCACCGGTACGCCGGCAACGGGCGATGCATTCGCGGTGCAAAGTAATGCCGGCAGCACCGGCGACAACCGAAACGCGTTGGCGAGCGCCAATCAGCAATCGGCGGGAGTGCTGTTGAACGGCACCACGAGCATCAACGGGGCAGCCAGTGCATTGGTCACGGCCATCGGCAGCCAGGCGCAACAAGTCAACACTGCGCAGACGGCGCAAACTGCCGTGAACTCCCAAGCGTTGGCGACCGTGCAATCCGTTTCCGGCGTGAATCTCGATGAAGAGGCGGCCAATCTCTTGAAGTGGCAGCAGGCCTACCAAGCCTCCGCGCAGGCAATGGCCATCGGCAACCAAACGTTTACCACGTTCATGGATTCGATCAACGGTACGTACAGCTAGGAGTAGGGAATGCGCGTTACCCAAGCCTCGGATCAGACCCAGTTCCTATCAGCCCTCGACACGCTCGAGTCCAACATTTCGCAGACGCAAAACCAGATCTCCACGGGTCTGGCATTTACGACGCCCTCGCAGAATCCGTCGGCGGCCGGCGAAGTCGATAACTTCCAACAAGTGTTGGCGCAGAGCCAGCAATACACGGCCAACGCCAACGCCGCGCAGACCGGTCTCAATACCGAAGATACCGCGCTCACGCAAGTGCAAACTCAATTGCAGAGCCTGCGGGATCTCGCATTGCAGGCCAACTCGGGCACGGCATCGAACCAAAACTTGAGCGCCATCGCGACGCAGGCACAGCAGATTCAAGCCAGCCTCTTGTCGCTCGCCAACACTCAGGACGGCAACGGCAACTACATCTTCTCAGGCTTCGCCTCGCAAACGCAGCCTTTTGCGTTGACCGCCACCGGAGCGAGCTATGCCGGCGATCAAGGCCAGCCGCAAGTGCAAATCGCCGCGGGACAAACCGTTGCCTCCGGCGATAACGGCGACGCCGTGTTCAACCAGATCAAGACGGGCAATGGGACGTTCGCGGTCGCCGCCAACGCGGCCAACACCGGTTCGGGACTCATCGGCGCGACGACGGTGTCGAATCCCACTCTCTATACGGGCGGCAGCTATTCGATCAATTTCACCGCCCCCAACACCTACCAAGTCGTCAATTCCGTTACCAGTGCGGTGGTGACGTCGGGCACCTATGCGTCCGGCACGGCGATTGCGTTCGACGGCTTGCAGGTCAGCCTGAGCGGCCAGCCGGCCACGGGCGATTCGTTCGCGGTGACCCCCAGCACCAATCAGAGCATCTTCACGACGGTGCAGACTCTCGTCAGTGCGCTGCAGACAGGTGTGAGCACACCCGCCTCGCAAACCCAATTCAGCAATATGATCGCGGGAACTCTCAATAACCTGGATCAGGCGCTCACGCATTCCTCCACGGTGCAAGCAGCGGTGGGCGGACGTCTGAATGCCATCACCACTCAGCTATCGGTGGCGACCAGTCAGCAAGCCCAGCTCACGCAATCCATTTCCTCTCTACAAGGCTTGAATTACGCCACCGCGATTACGACTCTGGATTCGCAAAATACGACGCTCAGCGCGGCCATGCAGGCGTTCACGCTCACGCAGGGCTTGACCCTGTTCAAGTATATAAGTTAGGCGCTGCGCGCCACCTTTGAACGGGGTCGAAGCGACCCCGGCCGATCGGCGCGCTGCGCGCGAGAGGAGGGCTGCAGCCCCGGAGACCCGGCGCTAATGATGGTGGCCGCCTGCGCCGTGGACGTGGCCGTGCTCCAACTCTTCCATGGTCGCTTCGCGAACGCTGACGACTTCCACATCGAAATGCAGCGTCTGGTCCGCTAATGGATGGTTACCGTCGAGCGTGACCATATCCCCGATGACGGCGGTTACGGTGAATAGGCGCATGCCGTCTTCGGTTCGTGCCTGAAATTGCATGCCCTTTTTGATGTCGCCTGCGCCCTGTAATGCCCGTTTCGGCACGCGCTGAATCAACGATTCATCCCGCGTTCCATAACCGTCCGCCGGGGCAACCACGACCGCCAGGGTATTACCGCCCTGCTTTCCTTCGAGCGCCTTTTCCAGGCCGGACACGAGATTGCCGTGACCTTGGATATAGGCCAGCGGTTCACCGCCGGCGGAGCTATCGAGTACGGCACCGCCGTCGTCTTTGAGCGTGTAATGAATGGTGACCACTCGGTCTGCGGTAATTTCCACGTTAGATTCTCCGGTTACTCAATTAGTATGTGACGTCTGCGGGTCCAACTTCGCCTCAAGATCATAGGCACCGGCTTGGGTTATACGCACCTGTGCCCATTCGCCGACCGCCAATTTGTTCGCTCCGCGGATATGCACGACTCCGTCGATTTCCGGGGCGTCGCTGCTCGACCGCGCAACGGCGACGCCACCCTCGACGCGATCGACCAGAACCTGCATCCTTCGTCCGATTTTTTGCGCAAGCCGTTCGGCACTGATTTGCGCGGCGAGTTCCATGAAGCGCGCGCGGCGTTCTTGTTTGACCTCCGCCGGGACCTCGGCCTGTTGGAGATCATTCGCCGCAGCCCCTGCCACCGCGGAATACTCAAAACATCCCACACGGTCCAATTGCGCGACCTGCAGCCATTCGAGCAGCTGCTCGAAATCCTGTTCGGTTTCTCCCGGAAAGCCGACGATGAACGTACTGCGAATCGTGATGTCGGGTACCTGGCTGCGCCACGCGGCGATGCGTTGCAGCGTATCGGCCGCGGCAGCCGGACGCTTCATGAGTTTGAGGATTCGCTTCGATGCGTGTTGGAACGGGATGTCCAGGTACGGTAGCACCCGGCCCTCCGTCATGAGTTCGACGACTTTGTCGACGTGCGGATATGGATAGACATAGTGCAGCCTTATCCAGACGCCGAGTTCGCCCAAGGCTGCGCTGAGATCGTAAAAATGAGCGCGGCGTTGCTTGTCACGCCAGGTTTGCGATGCATATTTGAGATCGACGCCGTACGCGCTCGTATCCTGCGACACGACCAAGATTTCCTTGACCCCGGCACGCGCCAGTTGCTCGGCCTCGCGCATCACTTCCCCGATGGGTCGACTGACCAAATCGCCGCGCAGGGACGGAATGATGCAGAAGCTGCAGCGATGGTTGCAGCCCTCGGAGATTTTCAAGTAAGCATAATGGCGCGGCGTCAATTTCACGCCCTGTGCCGGTATGAGATCGAGGAACGGTTCGTGCTTCGGCGGCAGGTGCTCGTGCACCGACGCCATGACCTCTTCGTAGCGTTGCGGACCGGTAATTTTCAATACTTGCGGGTGGCGATCGAGGATTTTTTGCGGTTGTGCACCCAAGCAGCCGGTGACGATGACTTTGCCGTTTTCGGCCAGCGCCTCCCCAATGGCGTCCAAGGATTCGTCCACCGCGGCATCGATGAAACCGCAGGTGTTGACGATCACCAGGTCGGCCTTCCCGTAGGTGGCGGCGATCTCGTACCCTTCGGCACGCAATCGAGTAAGAATGCGTTCGGAGTCGACGAGTGCCTTTGGGCAGCCCAAACTCACGAAACCCACTTTGGGGCCCTTACGAACAACGGTTTTCAACGGAATGATCGACCTCGGCGGGGAGTCCGGGAT
>JBKQSA010000119.1:0-9529 GCA_052143815.1 Steroidobacteraceae bacterium
ACAAGGGGCTGGTCTCGCTGCTGCAAACGCGGCAACGACTCCAGTGTGTTCGTTGAACCGCCGGATGCGGAACCGCACGTCCGGTGGTGTGGGAGGGCGGTGAGCGTAAGCTCACCCCCTACCCGATTTAAACGTAAGCTATCCTCATGAAATTCGTCGACGAAGCCAAATTGAAAGTGCAGGCGGGCAACGGCGGCCGCGGCTGCGTGAGCTTCCGTCGTGAAAAATTCGTGCCGTTCGGCGGCCCCGATGGCGGCGATGGAGGCTTGGGCGGCAGCGTCTACCTCAAAGCCGTCGAGGGCATGAATACGCTCGCTGACTTCCGTATCTCCCGGACCTACCGGGGTCAGAACGGCGAGGGCGGCAGCGGCAACGACTGCACCGGGCATGGTGGCGACGATGTCTACGTCCCGGTTCCCATCGGCACCGTCGTCACGGACACGGAGACCGGCGAGACACTGGGCGATCTCACCGTCGAAGGCCAAACGCTGCTGGTGGCCAAGGGCGGCAAGGGCGGGTGGGGCAATACCCGCTTCAAGTCGAGCACCAACCGGACGCCCCGCAAGGCGGGACTCGGGCTGCCGGGAGAAAAGCGCGAACTCGCCCTGGAACTGAAATTGATCGCCGACGTCGGGTTGCTCGGTTTGCCCAACGCCGGAAAGTCCACGCTGATCCGCGCCGTCTCATCGGCGCGGCCCAAAGTGGCGGACTATCCCTTCACCACCTTGTATCCCAATCTCGGCGTGGTGACGGCGGGGCCGGGGCGCAGTTTCGTGATGGCCGATATCCCGGGACTCATCGAAGGCGCCGCCGATGGCGCCGGACTTGGCATTCGATTCCTCAAACATTTGCAGCGCACTCGCGTGCTGCTTCATCTGGTGGACATCGCGCCGCCGGATCCGGACGCCGATCCGGTGAAAGGCGCACGCACCATCGTCGCCGAACTGAAAAAATTTGCCGCCGATCTGGCCGCGAAGGAACGCTGGCTGGTCATCAATAAGATCGACCTGCTGGAACCGAAGGAAGCCGAGCGCCGCGCCAAGGACATCGTTCGCCGGCTGCGCTGGAAGGGCAAGGTATTGTTGATATCAGGCGCCACCGGCGCCGGCACCGAAGAGCTCAAACAAGCGGTGATGCGCTATCTGGAAGAGCACCCGCGCGCGCGCCTCGCATCAGACACGGATGCTCCGTCCGACGGCCCAGCACCGGCGCCCGCCGTCGCGAGCCGGGGGGCGCCGTAGTCGTTTCAGTTGAGGGGCTCGGATGAGCCGGCGCGATGGGGCGTACCGTCAAGTTGCGCGATACGAGCGGCCATGTGCTCACTCTGGTCCGATGCCCCAGACATTTCACTCAGCCAAAGGTCCAGCGCGAGTTCGACCACCGCCGTCATGCTCAGTCCAGTCGCTTTGGCCACACGGTCGACCTTGTCGGTAATCATCGAATCGGCGATTTGGATAGCCATCTCCACTCCTTGGTGCTCTGTTATTGCTTGGTTCTTCGCTTCACTCAAAAAAAACCGGCAATGCAGGCCGGTTTTAATTCAACAGCGCGTGCTACGCGCTGTCAGGTTGCAGGGGGCTTAGGACTACTTCGCCAGTGCCCGAACCTGCTTGGTTAGGCGGCTCTTGTGACGCGCCGCTTTGTTTCGATGAATGATGCCCTTGTTGACCATGCTGTCGATGATCGGGGTGGCGTGGGCCAGCGCGGCCGTCGCATCGTCGTGCTTGCCGGCTTTCAGCGCCAGCGTGGCCTTTCGAATGGCACTGCGTAGCTGCGAGGTCAGCGCGTCGTTGCGGGCGCGATGAACGGTCGACTGTCGGGCAGCTTTTTCAGCAGATTTCGTGTTCGCCAAGCGTAGGACTCCTAAAACGAGCCGCATAGTCTGCGGATCGACCGAGCGCTTGTCAATGTCACCCTTGAAACGGCGACTGGGCCCGGCCGAACTTGAGTATAATCTTGGGTTTTCGCCATGAAACTAGTCCGCGGACTCCACAATCTTGCGACGGCTGACCGCGGCTGTGTGCTGACGGTGGGCAATTACGATGGCGTGCATCTCGGCCATCAGCACATTATTCGGGTCCTGAAGCAGCGTGCTGCCGAATTGCGCTGCCCGTCGACGGTTTTGGTGTTCGAGCCCAGTTCGAAGGAATTTATCGATCCCGCCGGTGCGCCGCCGCGACTGACGCGCTGGCGCGAGAAATATGTCGCGCTTGCAGCGCAAGGTGTCGACCGTCTGGTGACCTTGCGGTTCGACGACCGCATGCGCGCCATGTCGCCGCAGCGCTTCGTCGACGAATTGATTGTCGAAGGCTTGGGGGCGCGGCACGTGGTGGTCGGCGATGATTTTCGATACGGCGCCAAGGCCGAGGGCACCATCCACAGCCTGCGGGCGGCCGGCGAGTCCCTCGGTTTCGGCGTCGAACAGGTCGCCGCGTTCATCGTCGACGGCGTGCGGGTGAGCAGCACCGCCGTGCGCGAGCGACTGGAGAAGGGCGACTGCGCCGGTGCCGCGCGCCTGTTGGGGCGTCGGTACCGCATGATGGGGCGGGTGGTTTACGGGGAAGCGCTGGGGCGGACTTTGGGCTTCCCGACCGCCAATGTGCGGCTCATGCGACGCAAGTCGCCGATAGGCGGGATTTTGGCCGTGCGCGTGTATGGTATCGGCGATGGGCCGTTGGCCGGAGTCGCGAGCTTGGGCACGCGGCCGACGGTGAACGGCGTCGAGCCGCTGCTCGAAGTGCATGTATTCGGTTTCAACGGCGATCTTTACGGGCGCGCGATCGAAGTCGAGTTCGTCGCGAAATTGCGTGACGAGGTCAAGTTCGATTCCTTGGATTCAATGATGGTGCAAATGAAGGTCGATGCAGCGCAAGCGCGCGACCTCTTGTCGAAGGTGGATTGTGGCTGATTACAAAAATACGATTAATTTGCCGAACACGGGCTTCCCGATGAAGGCGGATCTTGCGAACCGCGAGCCGGGCATGCTCGCGGAATGGGAACGCATTCGTTTGTACGACAAGATTCGTGCGACGACGAAAGGGCGGCCTCCGTTCGTGCTCACGGACGGCCCGCCGTACGCGAACGGTGCGCTTCACTTGGGACATGCCGTCAACAAAGTGTTGAAGGACATCATCGTCAAGTCGCGCACCCTGGATGGCTATGATGCGCCGTACGTTCCGGGCTGGGACTGCCATGGTCTGCCCATCGAGATGCAAGTCGAGAAAACGCATGGACGCGTGGGCCAAAAAATCGATCCCAAGGCGTTCCGCGCGGCTTGCCGCGCGTACGCCCTCAAACAGGTGGACCTCCAGCGCAGCGAGTTCAAGCGATTAGGCGTGCTCGGCGATTGGGATCATCCGTACCTGACGATGATGCCGCGCTTCGAAGCCGAGCAGCTGCGCGCCTTCGCCGTCATCATCAAGAACGGCCACGTGTACAAAGGCTACAAGCCGGTTCACTGGTGCCTGAATTGCCGGTCCGCGTTGGCCGAAGCGGAGGTGGAGTACGAAGACAAGACCTCGCCCAGCGTTTACGTGCGTTTCGATGTCGTTGACCGAAGCGCTCTCGCCGAACGGGTGGGACTGGCGCTGACCGACCAATTGGCGTTGTTCGACGACGTGCCCACGGCGGTCGCCATTTGGACCACGACGCCATGGACGTTGCCGGCGAATCGTGCCGTGGCGGTACATCCGCAGTTCGATTATTCGCTGGTCGAATTCGATCTGGGCGCGGGTGTGGAGCGGCTGCTGGTCGCAACCGAACTCGTCAAGGCCGTCATGCACACGCTGGGTGCATCGCACTGGACCGTCATCGCGGAGGCCAAGGGCGAAGCGCTCGAAGGCCTCATGCTGCAACATCCTTTGTACGATCGTCGGGTGCCCGTGATCCTGGGTGATCACGTGACTCTCGATGCGGGTACCGGCGCGGTGCATACGGCCCCGGGCCATGGCCTCGACGACTACATCGCGGGTCGTCGCTACAACCTGGAGATCGACAATCCCGTGGGCGGCGACGGGCGCTTCCTGCCGTCGACACCCTTGTTTGCGGGCGAACAAGTGTTCGATGCCAATCCGCACATCATCGAAGTTTTGCGGGAGCATGGGCGTTTGCTCAAGGGCGAGCCGTATCACCATTCCTATCCGCAATGCTGGCGCCACAAGACGCCGGTGATCTTCCGCGCCACGCCGCAATGGTTCATCAGTATGGACCAGGCGGGTTTGCGCAAAGGCGCGCTCGAGGCCATTGCACACGTCGACTGGATGCCGGCGTGGGGCGAACAACGCATCAGCAGCATGATCGCCGGGCGGCCCGACTGGTGCATCTCGCGGCAGCGCACGTGGGGCGTGCCCATCCCGCTGTTCGTCAGCAAGGTGACCGGCGAGTTGCATCCGCGAACGGCCGAGTTGATCGAGGAAGTGGCGAAACAGGTCGAACGTGACGGCATCGACGCATGGTTCGATCTCGATGCCGCCGCGTTGTTGGGCTCCGACGCCGCGCACTACGACAAGGCCACTGACGTCATGGACGTGTGGTTCGATTCCGGCGTGGTGCATCATAGCGTAACGCAGATGCGGCCCGAGGTGACATCACCCTCCGATCTGTATCTCGAAGGCTCTGATCAACATCGCGGATGGTTTCAGTCCTCGCTGCTCACCTCGGTCGCGATGCATGGACGTGCGCCCTATCGCGCCGTGCTGACTCACGGCTTCACGGTGGATGAGAAGGGCCGCAAGATGTCGAAGTCGGTGGGCAACACGCTGGTGCCGCAGAAATTGACGAGCACCTTGGGCGCTGACGTGGTTCGCCTGTGGATTGCGGCCACCGACTATGCCAACGAAATGAGCGTCTCGGATGAGATCTTGAAGCGCATGGCGGATTCCTATCGCCGCATGCGCAACACGCTGCGGTTTTTGCTGGGGAACATGCACGGATTCGATCCGTCCGAACACGCCGTGCCGTGGCACGAACTCGTGGCCATCGATCAGTGGGCCATCTCGAAGGCCTTCGCCTTGCAGAACGATGTGGTGACGGCGTACAGGAATTACGAGTTCCACGACATCTATCAGCAAATCCACAACTTCTGCGTGGTCGAACTCGGCGGCTTTTATCTGGACATCATCAAGGACCGTCTATATACCACCGGCGCCGCGAGCACGCCGCGCCGATCGGCGCAGACGGCGATGTACCATGTCGCGGCTGCGATGGTGCGCTGGCTCGCGCCCATCTTGAGCTTTACCGCCGAGGAAGCTTGGACCTTTTTGCCGGGCCTGCGCAACGATTCCGTGTTCCTCAATACCTGGCATCAGTTCCCGCCCGGCGCCGAGCGCGAGTCCGACATCGACTGGCCGGCGCTTATTGCATTGAAAGCGGATGTGGGGCGCGATTTGGAGCGGTTACGCTCGGCGGGGGAAATCGGCGCCCCGCTCGAGGCCGAAGTGACGATTTTCGCGCCGGCCGCCCAGGCCGCGCGCTTCGCGGCACTGCAAGACGAATTGCGATTCGTGCTCATCACCAGCCAGGCGCGCGTGATCGAGACCGATGCGACGCCTGACAGCGGCGTGCCCGCGAGCGCCGAGGGCGTCTGGATCGAGGTCAGACCCAGCGCGCAACCCAAATGCGTGCGCTGCTGGCATTTGCGCAGCGACGTGGGCAGCAACCTGGAGCATCCGGAACTTTGCGCACGCTGTGTCGTCAACGTCGAGGGCCCCGGGGAGGAGCGAAGATTCGCATGAGCAGCGCCGAGAACATCACCGTCATCGATAAAAGCGGCAGCCGTGCCACGGCGTGGCTGTTCCTGTCCGCTTTCATCGTGATGGCGGATCAACTATCCAAGGAGTACATCACGCGGCATTTCGGCGAATTCGAGTTCACGCGCGTGCTGCCCATCCTCGACATCACTTGCATGCACAATGTGGGCGCTGCGTTCAGCTTCCTCGCATCGGCCTCAGGCTGGCAGCGGTGGCTGTTCATTGGACTGGCGGTGAGCGTCAGTATCGCCATCATCATTTGGTTGTATCGGCTGCCGCGCGGCAAGCATTCCCTGTTGGCGGCCGGGCTCGCATCGGTGCTGGGCGGTGCCGTCGGCAACGTGATCGACCGGATTCGCTTGGGGTACGTGATCGATTTCATTCACTTTCACTGGGATCGGGCGTATTTTCCGGCATTCAACGTGGCTGATTCGGCGATTACCGTCGGCGCCGCGTGTCTCTTGCTGGATGCACTGTTCGACTCGAGGCGGAAAACTTGATGCAAATTCTTCTAGCCAATCCGCGCGGCTTCTGCGCCGGTGTCGATCGCGCCATCGACATCGTCGAGCGCGCCATCGACTTGTTCGGCGCGCCCATCTACGTGCGCCACGAAGTCGTACACAACAAGTATGTGGTGGATCGACTGCGCACCATCGGCGCCGTGTTCGTCGAGGAACTCCAGGAAGTGCCGGACGGCGCCACCGTGATCTTCAGCGCGCACGGCGTGTCCCGCGTGGTCCAAATGGAAGCGCAGCGCCGCAAGCTCAATGTCTTCGATGCCACCTGTCCGCTGGTGACCAAGGTCCACATGGAAGTCACGCGCTATGCCCGCGAGGCGCGCGAAGTGTTCCTCATCGGGCATGCGGGACATCCGGAAGTCGAGGGCACGATCGGGCAGTTCGATACGTCGTTCGGCGGCAGCATCTATCTAGTCGAGACGGTCGAGGACGTGCAACGCGTGGCGGTGCGCAATCCCGGACATTTGGCGTTCGTGACGCAAACCACCCTGTCGGTGGACGATACTGCATGCATCGTCGCGGCATTGAGCGCTCGGTTTCCGGGTCTCAAGGCGCCGGTCAAGGAAGATATCTGCTATGCCACCCAGAATCGGCAGGACGCGGTCAAGGACTTGATCGGACGGTGCGACGTGCTGGTGGTGGTGGGCTCGAAGTCCAGTTCCAATTCGAATCGGCTGCGCGAAATGGCCGATAAAGTAGGTATACCGGGATTTTTGGTCGACGGTCCAGAGTTCCTGCACCGCGACTGGTTCGATGGCGCGAAGACCGTCGGCGTGACCGCCGGCGCCTCGGCGCCGGAGATCCTGGTGCAGGGGGTGATCGCCCAGCTGAAACAGTGGGGCGGGGCCGTGGTCGACGAATTGAAGGGCCGGGAAGAACACGTGATCTTCGCGTTGCCCAGGACGCTGCGCGACGTCACAAAGCGAGTCGGCAGCCTTTCGTCGGATGGCTCAGCGGGGTAGAATGCCCGCCCCTTCGGATATGCCGCAATAGCTCAGTTGGTAGAGCAACGCATTCGTAATGCGTGGGTCAGGGGTTCGAATCCTCTTTGCGGCACCACCTCCCTCGGGTCCAGCGAAGTCTGATAATTTCCAGCGGCGTCTAGATCGCTCGGAAAACCCCTGGATTTCTAGGCTGAAAATGTCCATGCGTGTAGTCGCGTGGTTTTTGGCATCCATTGACAGCAAGCCATGTATGGGGGTAGTTCTGGGATACTTAGGTGATCCGGGACACCCCGCTACCCCCAGTTTGTGCCGGCCGAACCTGACGCGAATTCGTGTTCACTCAATCGTCGCGTGAGGACCGATCATGCCGCTCAGTGAGACCGCCATCCGCCAAGCAAAGTCCGAATCTAAGCCGATCAAGATGTTCGATGGACGGGGTTTGTACCTGCTCCTAAATCCCAACGGCTCGCGCGGTTGGCGATTCAAATACCGCAAACCAAGGATCGATTGAACGTCGGGGCCTTCGCGGAGGGACAGCGGCGCTATCTTGATTGGCATCAGGAATACGTGTTTCTACAATCACACCTGAGCAGAGACAGGTGAGGTCGTTCACCGGAGACCGCAACCTATCGTCTTTTGACCGTCCGACCGATGTTCTCAGTCGATTTGCCAATAATCGCGCGGAATGGCGGCTTCCGAGCGGACCATCCGGCTCTTGACGCCAATACCGGAAGCTCGATTGATCGAACCGCCTTCTCCGAAGCAGCCGTTCAACGCGGATGCTGATGCCTTCGCTGGATACTTTTCTGAAATAATCCCAGGGCAATGCGGGAAAGCGAGTATAAACAGTCGCGAGCGCTTGGGTCGGTAGAAAATCGGTAGAGGCGAACGCGGAAGAGCCTTACGGTCGGAGGGAAACTCAGAGAATCCCGGCTTCGCCTGCCCAGGTGGCAATATATTTTTTCAGGAAAGCGCTGAATTCTGAAGCCTCTTCAGGCAGCTTCCTCCCTCGGTGACTAATCTGGTGGAACTCTAGTGTGACGACGGGCTCGACGAGCTCGCTCATCCTCACCTGTCGACTGCGGCACGCCGGCAGGCCGAAAGAGGGAACAATCGCAATTCCCTCACCCGCCTCAACGAGGCCGATCTGTGTATCCATCTGGTTGACGGTTTGCGCGCGCTTATAGGAAATGCCGCTCTTGGCGAGCTGCGTGTCGATGAGCTCCTGAAAAGGATAGTTCGTTGTCAGAGAAATAAGCGATTCCCCGTTCAGTGCGGACCATTTGGTCGATACCCGGTTGAAATCGGCATTCTTGTCCGCGAGGAGCACCATTAGCGAAAAACGAAAAAATGGAACGCCTCGTATGTCGGGCATTCTGCCAAAAATTCCCAGCCCCAAATCCAGTTTGCCCGCGACGACTCGCCGCGCAATAGCGCCCAGCGTGCCGTCGAAGAGCTGGATGCGCAAATCTGGGCGGTGCTGGCGAAACGCTTTGATTGCGGGCGGCAGAACATGGGCGGCCATCCAAGGAGTAGTACCCACGGAGATCAATCGGGTTCTTCCTTTAGTCGCTTGCACAACGCGAGACATAGCCGTATCGAACGTTTTCAGGGTGGGCTGAGATACCGCGAGGAGATCGCTACCGTAGCCGGTCAATGTGACCCGTCGCGTCGTTCGATCGAAAAGCCGAAACCCCAGTTGGCGCTCTAGTTCCCGAATCAGCACGCTCACGCCTGAGGGCGTCAGGTACATCCGCTCGGCAGCACGCGCGAAGCTCCGGTGCTCTGCGACCAGGTGAAACGCTCGGAGTTGGCGGGAGCTGAATTCCATTAGTGAGAGACTATCATGAGTTGCTAAGTATTCGGAACTTGTTGTTTGGAATGGTTCGCCGTACGAATGAATCATGCCAGAGCGAATATAGAAGCCCTGGCGAGCGACCAAGTTCCACATTCACATCAATCAGGAGATCAACATGGATACTGTAGCGGGAAGCGCCCTTGCGGCAATCGTGTTAGTCCACGGCGGATTCGTTGATGGTTCCGGCTGGGAGGACGTGTACAAGATTCTGAAGAAAGATGGATACAACGTAAGCATCGTCCAGAATGCGACTATCAGCCTCGCCGATGACCTGGTGGCAACTCGCAAGGTCATTCATGACCAGACCAAGCCCGTCGTTCTCGTCGGTCACTCCTACGGAGGCGTCGTGATCTCTGAGGCCGGCAATGACCCGAAGGTTGCCGGGCTCGTGTATATCGCCGCATTCGCTCCTGACGCCGGCGAATCAGTGAACACCCTGATTTCGAATCCGGTGCCGGGTGC
>JBKQSA010000120.1:0-16847 GCA_052143815.1 Steroidobacteraceae bacterium
AACCGCGCCCAGAATGAAACGCATCCTTAGTCTTCTCCCGCAAAGCCGTCTCGAGATCTTACAGCTCAAACATCGCGGCCCTTCTGCCGTGCACTCCACACGAGGCTTCTGTCACAGAAGGGCTTGGTTATGTCAAATCGATGCCCGCATACTATGCTCTTCACGAGTTCATCGTGGTACCCGATGACGTCGCGGACCCATCTTCCCGCGCACGCCGTCCCACCAGCCCTGCGCGACGGCGATGATCTTACTAACCTTGTCCTGCTCGAAGTAGGCGATGCGCTTACACAATCGCAAACAGCGAACGATGCTCTTCCACTGCCAAGGTCCGCGGCCGGAGGTGCCATACTCGCGAAGCAGCACGGTGTTATTTCGTGCAATGTAATAGCGTCGGTCGGGCGAATGATTGGTGGTCCAAGTGGTCGACCAGAACAAGGTATGCGACGTCGGCGCACCCACCGTGTGGGACATCAGAGGTTGGATGGTTTCGATCACTCGGTAACCGGCCGCCCGCGCCCTGAAGCAGTACTCGGTATCCACATGATCGATAAAAAAATCGTCGCGAAAGGGTCCCACCGCTGCATACGCTCGTAGCGACAGAAGAGACCCGGAAGTAATCACGGACTCTACTTCTTCCCACTGCTCGCCTCTGCGGTCGAGGCGCAGCGGTTCGTTCGATCGCCCATTGGGGTCCCGGAAGCGCGACCCGACGGCTGCCACGCGCTCTGCGTCCACGCAGGAGGCGTGCGCCGCCAACAACCGGTCGACCATGTCTTGATCGACGTGCGTATCCTGGTCCAATAACAGTGCCCAGGAATATCCTCTGGCCAGTGCACGCTGAACGCCGGTGTTCAGAGCTTGCGCTATCCCTAAGTTTTCCGAGTTGCAGATCAAGGTCACCGACGGGCGGGCGGCGAGTTCGCGCAACATGCGCAATTCTTCGTCTGACGAACCATTGTCCACGATGATCGTCGCGCCAACTTGCGGAACGACGCGGTTCAGCCGGCCGGCAAAACCGCTGTCCGGGTGATAGGTCACCAACACGGCGCAGACCTGTCCGCGAGCGGGTATGTGATCGTGCAGAACATCGTTCATTAACAATAACCCCCTTGGCCGACCATATGATAACCGCTTCGCGGACGGGGTCCGGAAGACAGAATATATTGCTGCGGTTACCATCATCGAGGACTGCGATGTCGACATTGCCTGAGGACCAAGCCAAGGCCTACATGGTCAAGCTGCTGACCACGATGAGCCGCGCCGGTGGGTCGGACTTGTTCATTTCGGCTGATTTTCCGCCGACCATGAAGACGCACGGCAAGATGCAAGCCATGGCGCCGCAGAAACTGAGCTCGACGGTGGCCAGGCAACTCGCGTTATCGTTGATGAACCAGCGCCAGCGTGACGAGTTCGCCAAAGAACTCGAGTGCAATTTCGCGATGTCGATACCGGAGGTCGCTAGGTTTCGAGTCAATATTTTCATTCAACAACAGCATACCGGGATGGTGATTCGCACGATTCCGGCCGAGATCCCGGGTTTCGCGGCACTCGCGCTGCCCGAGATCCTCAAAGAAATCGTCATGACCAAACGCGGGTTGGTTCTGGTCGTAGGCGCCACCGGGTCCGGTAAATCGACCTCCCTGGCGGCCATGATCGATCATCGCAATCGCTCTTCGTCGGGACACATTATTACGGTGGAAGATCCGGTGGAATTCGTCCACCAGTCGCAACAATCGTTGATCACGCACCGCGAGGTGGGAGTCGATACGCACTCCTGGCATCACGCGCTCAAGAATACGTTGCGGCAGGCGCCCGACGTCATTTTGATCGGTGAAATCCGCGACCCGGAAACCATGGAACATGCCATCGCGTTCGCTGAGACCGGACACTTGTGCCTGGGCACGCTGCATGCGAACAGCGCCAATCAAACCATCGACCGCATCATCAATTTCTTTTCCGAAGAGCGCCGCCATCAATTGCTGATGGATCTTTCCAGCAATTTACGCGCGATCGTTTCGCAGCGTCTCATTCGCACCAGCGACGGCAAACGCCGTAGAGCGGCCATGGAAATCCTCATCAACACGCCCATCATCGCCGAGAAGATTCTCAAGGGGGAATTTCACGAGATCAAGGCGCTCATGAGCAAATCGCGCGAATTGGGCATGAGAACCTTCGATTGGTCGTTGTTCGAACTCTACAACGAGGGCGAGATTTCCTATGACGAAGCCATTCGCAACGCCGACTCGGCCAACGAACTCAGATTGAACATCAAGCTGAACGGAACTCGCCCGGCTCCACCGGTACAGCAAACGGCGATCACCGCCGCCTAGGAGCCTGTCTGAGTATTCCGCGTGAGCCGCGTTGGCTTAAGCGCAATCCGCCAAGTCGCCCGTGGCCGAATCGGCGAACAGGATGTCGTCGGGCGCGATCTCCTTGCCCATTTTGACGATCTGTTTCCAGTCCTCGGCCGATAAGAACTCACGCTCGCGCGATAGTTTCTTCACGACGTCCAGGAATGCGCGCCGGTTCATCGACGCTGCGCTGTAGTACGTTTCCACCAGCTTCATTCGCAGGTCGCGGCGGTGCGGATCCCGATCGATCGCTGTTTTGAGCACATCGACAATGTTCATGCGCCGTTCAGACACCACCACCTGATCACTGAGCTGACTCGGCATTTGGACATGCTGAGCCTGAACATGCTCTGAGGTTGCATCGAGATCCAGCAGGTTGTAGTCGAGATTCGTGCTGTTGACGGAAGCCGGTTCGATTTTCCGGGTGTCGAGAATGGCCGTGTGAAGGTCGGCGTTTTCCATCGCCGTCTCGAGTTCCGTCGCGTCGAGGGCTACCGTGTCAAGGCCGGCGGTGTCATGTGTGGCGGTATCGTTCGCCAGTTCGTGAGCCGCTGCATCGTCCCTCGCGGTAACGACGGTATCGATGCCCAAGGTATCGATCGCCAATGCATCGAGGTACGAACGCTCAAGCAATTCGGCATCGATGGCCAACTCTTGCGTCGTTTGATCGCTCGGCGCCCTCTGCGCAGTCTCGTGGGCAGCGGCTTCAACGGGCTCGGCACGCACGAGCGGCGCTACGGGCTTGGATTGTTCCACGGTTCGCGATACGTGCGCCGCGTCGATTTCCGCGGCCGGTTGCAGTATGGCCGGCGCGGTCATGTTCGCGCTGTCGGTATGATCGTCGCCAACGACGGGAGCGGCCGGCGGCTTCTCGAGAGCTTTCAAGACTCGGCGGCGACTGTAGGCAAATCCCGCGGCCGCCAGCGCCAATGCGAGCGCGATCGGGCCGAGAAAGGCAGCACTGCTCATGCGCGGCGACGCCCGCGGCGCGACCTCGGTGATCATCGGAGCCGAATGCTCGTCGGCGTGCATTACCTCGACTCTCATGGGGTGAGCAGCCGCGGCAGGCGCAGCGGCAGGAGCGGGGGCAGCGGCGGGTTCCGGGGCAGCGGCAGGCGCAACAGCGGCGGCAGGGGCAGCGGCGGTGTCGCGAGTCGGCGGTGCCGGCAGGGCGGGCGCTGCCGCGCCATGCGCAGTGAGCTGCTGCAGATCCTGGATGGTGGCGCTTTCACTGGCCAGTTGTTTGTGCATATCGTCGAGCGCCTGCTCGAGAGACTGAACGCGACCTTTGAGTGCATCCGTGTCCGATGCGGCGGCCGGGGCCGCGTTCGGCGTGGGCGCGGCAACCGGGATCGACGCGACGCGACGCGGCGCAGCCGGCCTGCCATCCAATCTCCACGCCGTCATCTGGGCGCGAACCTCACGTCTTGCATCGACTGTATCAATGGCCGCCACCTCGTCTTCCGACGGTATGGTCAGCAACGCGCCGAGATGCAGTAGGTTGATATTGGCTTCAAATGCGTGCGGATTGGCTCTGAAGATCGCAATCATCATGCGCTGCGCGTGGGACTCGGTGCGTGCTCCGGCGCGCCGCACGATGCCGCGAAGGGTGTCTCGGGCCACCACTCGGTGCTGCTGCGCGACGATGGTCCGGTCAGCGGGCACCGTCTCCACCAATGCTTTCGACGGCTTTGCCCTCGAGGGCGTTTCCTGCGTCATGGCGGCGACGCGGGGGTCGTTCGTCTTGGCCGCCGGCGACGGCCCGTCGGGCGATGCGGATGGGCGATCGCTCATCGTTGTCGCAGCGGCCGCCAGGCGGCTCGGCGCGAATCCCGCCGGATCGAGCAGCAGCGAGTATTCGCGAATCAGCTCGCCATTGTTCCAACGCAAATCAACCAGAAAATTGATGACGGGATCGGTGAACGGTTCGACCGACCGCACGTTGAGGACCGGCCGTCCTTGAGAGTCCATTCCGACCTTGAACGTGGCGGAGGCAAGAAACGCAGGGCGGTCGGCGCCATAGTGTTGGAAAACTTCGCGATTCGCGACTTTGGCCGTCAGAGCGATCAACTCGTCACGAGTCGCGCCGACGATGTCGATTTGTGCCGAGAGGGGCTCGTTGAGTGCCGAGTCGATGCGAATATCACCCAGGCCGAGCGCTCTAGCCGCTCCCGGCAATGACATGGCTAGCACTAGCAATATAGGGTACGGCCCGCGTGACATCGTCTGCTCCCAAGTATTCGAAGGTGCCCGACCCTGCCTGGTCGAGGCGATACGGCGAGAAACCCACGCCCATCGCACACCACTGATTAGACTCAGGCAAATGCTATGCGACAGAATCTGGCGTTGGATAGGGAAGAGTTACAAGACTTCGACGCAGTTCACGCATGTAGGGCGTTCCCCGGGATGGTCTGTGGTCCAGAACCTCTTTCGGGGGTCCGGGAGCCGGTGTGGCGGGGCTCCCCGCGTCGAAACTCCACTTTTCGTGCAAAGATCAATACCATCCAATGCCGAGGAAATTCATGCTGGATAGGATATCGACGACGCCGCCCACGCCGCGCGTCAACGGGGGCCGTCTGTGGTCGCGGCTGATGGCCATGGCTACCATCGGCGCGACGCCGCAGGGTGGCTGCAATCGGCAAGCATTGACGGACGGCGATCTTGCCGCACGGCGGCTGTTGTCGAACTGGGCTGCGGCCGCGAACTGTACGGTGCGCGAGGATGCGGTGGGCAACCTGTTCGTGCGCAAGGCCGGTCGCGAGGATACGCTGCCGGTGGTCATGACCGGCAGCCATCTTGATACCCAACCCACGGGCGGGAAATTCGACGGCGTTTATGGCGTACTCGCCGGCCTCGAGGTGATTGAATCGCTCAATGACTGCGGCATCACCACGTTGCATCCGATCGAAGTCGGCGTGTGGTGCAACGAGGAAGGCTGCCGCTTTCCGATGGCGATGATGGGCTCGGCCGTGTGGTCCGGACGATTGCCGTTGGAGACCGCCTATGCACTCACGGACCGCGCCGGGCGCAGCGTGCGCCAGGAACTCGATCGGCTCGGTGTCGCCACGGAGGTGCCGATGGCGCGCCAACCGGTCAAGGCTGCCCTGGAGGTTCACATCGAACAGGGCCCCGTGCTCGAACAGCGTGGCAAAACCATCGGCGTCGTGACCGGGGTGCAGAACATGTGCCGCTTCGAGGCGCTGGTCGAAGGACAGGAAGCGCACGCCGGTCCGACGCCCATGGATATGCGGCGTGACCCCGTTCGCGTGCTCGCCGACGTGTTGCCCGCACTCTATGCAGCGGCGCATGCGCGTGGCCCGGATGCCCGACTCACCATCGGGATTATTGAAACGTCGCCGGGTTCGCCGAATACCGTGCCGGGCCGACTGCGGTTTACCGTTGACGTCAGGCACCCCGATATTCGGCACTATGACCAATTGCGAGCCGCGGTCGATCGATTGGTCCGGGCTGCCCTGCAGCAGCATGCACTCGCCGGCGACATTCACTGCGTGTGGGAAGCCCCCGGCGTTGTGTTCGATGCCACTTGCATCGATGCCGTACGCACCGCGACCGCGGCATTTGGATACGACGCCATGGACCTGGTGAGCGGCGCCGGCCACGACTCCTGTAATGTCGCTGCGGTTGCGCCCACCGCCATGATATTCGTCCCCTGCGCAGGGGGGTTGAGCCACAATGAGGCTGAAATCGCGTTGCCATCCGACCTGGAGGCGGGTGCCAACGTGTTGCTGCATGCCATGCTGTCATTGGCGGGCGTCGCGTAATTAATTTTTGGGAGACTAGATGATGAGTTTGATCAGTGCGTCTGCATTGCGTGGAGGCGTGCGTGCCGCGGCCATGGCACTCTGCGCGGTGCCCGTCGCCGCAGGGGCGGCGGACGATGCGCCGACTCCCGCGCCGGCCCCCGTGACCGCTTTGCATTGCGGTCATTTCATCGACACGGCAGCCGGGAAGACGCTGGGAGCCACCACGATCGTGATCGAAGGCACTCGAGTACGCGACGTTGGAAGCGGGGTGCAATCACCGGCCGGCGCCAGGGAAATCGATCTGTCGTCTCAAACCTGTATGCCAGGGCTCATCGACAGCCATACGCATCTGACGGGCGAAACCAGCCGCACTCAGTACGTTGATCAGTTTCACTGGAACATCGCCGACTACGCGGTGCGCTCGACCGTCTACGCAAGGCGCACGCTGTTGGCCGGGTTCACCACCGTACGCAATGTCGGCGACCAAGCCAATGAATCCGTTGCATTGCGTAATGCCATCAACGCCGGAGTGATTCCCGGGCCGCGAATCTTCACAGCGGGACAGGCGATTGGTTCCACGGGCGGACACGCGGATCCTACCAACGGCTATCGGACCGATCTTGCCGGCGATCCAGGGCCCACGGTGGGCATCATCAACAGCCCCGAGGATGCCGTCAAAGCGGTGCGCTTGCACTATAAACAAGGTGACGACCTCATCAAGATCATGCCGTCCGGCGGCGTACTCGATGAAAGCACCAGCGGCGATAACGCCCAGCTCACTCTCGAGGAAGTCCGCGCGGTAGTCACCACGGCTCACGACTATGGATTTACCGTGGCGGCTCACGCACACGGCGCCGAAGGAATTCGTCGCGCGGTCGTCGGCGGCGTTGACTCCATCGAACATGGCACATTCATGGACGCCGACGACATGAAGCTCATGGTGGAGCGCGGCACGTGGTACGTGCCCACGATCATCGCCGGCGACTTCGTTGCGCGGCAAGCTAAAGTGCCTGGCTACTACCCACCGCAAGTCGCGGCCAAGGCCGCAGCGATCGGACCGCTCATCATGGCAACGGCGGGCCGCGCCTACAAAGCGCATGTGAAAATCGCCTTCGGCACCGACGCCGCGGTGTATCCGCACGGCCAAAACGCCCATGAATTCGAATTGATGGTGCAGGCCGGTATGCCGCCGATGTACACGATCCAGGCCGCCACCATCAATGCTGCGCAGCTGCTGAAGCGCGACAAAGACCTCGGCACCTTGGCCGCAGGTAAATTCGCCGATGTGGTTGCCGTGCCCGGTGATCCGATCGCGGACATCAGCCTCATGAAGCGCGTGAGTTTCGTCATGAAGGACGGGGTGGTCTACAAGCTCAACTCCGCGCCGGTGGAACCGGCGCCATAACCGGATATCGGCGCTTGCGCGGATGCTGTGGCCGTTCCGCTCATGGGCGCACAAAACCGCTGCGCAACGCGCGGACCCAGTCGGGTCTGTTACGTTGCTCGGCAAGCCGCGCCGCCGATTCCCAGTCGTAGGGGACGGCAATCAGTGCCGCGCTCCAGCCGCGCGCCGCGCGCTCCACGATTGCGTAGCGCGCATGCGGAGATCCAATCTCGACCGTGTGCGGAACGGGATGATGACCCTCGTACGCTTGGATCCCGACGCTGCCGGGATTGACGATGACTTGGCCGCTGCTGAGATGCGACACGCGCGGGATATGCGTGTGGCCGCAGAAAATCAGCGGCGCGTGGCACGTGCTCGCGCGTTCCTCGATCTGCGCGAGCGGCGCCGGAATGAGTTCACCTTCACGGATGTCTTCCAGGAAGCACGCCACATCGCTGTCAGGCGTCGCATGGCACAGGAATACATCGTCAGACGCCCATAGGGTCGCCGGCAACGCCGCCAGCCATTCGCGCTGCAGTGCGGTGATGGTGTCGGCAGCGTGGCGGTCCGACAATGCCATGCCATCGCGATCTGCCGCCAAGAGCTGGCGCTCGTGATTCCCGCGTATCGTCGGCAAATCGAGCGCCATCAAGCGATCCGCCGTGTCGCGAGGCAGAAGCGGGCCCGAGAGGATGTCGCCGAGATTGACGATCAGGTCCACGCCGCGCCGTTGGATGTCGGCCAGTACCGCATCGAGCGCGCCCAAATTTCCATGAATGTCCGAGATTGCTGCAATTCTCACGAAACAAAGGTGTCAGAAAATGCACGGATGTCAACGTCATCGCTGCAAAGGTAAGCTTCATGGATCTACAGCTCACGAAGAAAATTGCGCTCGTCACCGGCAGCACCGCCGGCATCGGTAATGCAATCGCGGCATCACTGGCGCGGGAAGGAGCCACCGTCATCATCAATGGTAGGACGCGGGCGGCCCTCGATGCCGCGGTCGCGAAAATCCGCGCGCAAAACGGCGGCGAAGTGATGGGCTTCGCGGGCGATTTGAGTCTTGCGTCAAGCGCCGAGACACTCGTCCGCCAGCACCCCGTCGTCGACATCCTGGTGAACAACCTGGGAATCTTCGAGGTGCGCGCGTTCATGGACATCAGCGATGCCGATTGGCAGCGTTTCTTCGACGTGAACGTGCTGTCCGGGGCGCGGCTCGCGCGTCTGTACCTACCGCAGATGCTCGCGCGAAATTCGGGCCGGATCATCTTCATCTCCAGCGAAAGCGGCTATCAGATCCCGTCGGAGATGATTCACTACGGGATGACCAAAGCGGCGCAAATCGCCGTCGCACGTGGCTTGGCGGAGCTCACGGCCGGGACCGCCGTTACGGTCAACAGCGTGCTGCCGGGCCCGACACGCTCGCGCGGCGTTGGCGATTTCGTGCTCGAGATGGCCGCGGCCGCGGGAAAGACCGCCGCCGAGGTCGAGCAAGAGTTCTTCGCAACCGCACGTCCGACGTCGCTGCTCAAGCGATTTGCGACGCCGGAAGAAGTCGCATCGCTGGTGACTTATGTGGCCAGCCCGCTGTCCTCGGCGACCAATGGCGCTGCCTTGCGCGTTGACGGCGGCGTGATCAAAACGGCCTTCTAGCGCCTTAGGCGTGCTGCCCAGGCGCGGCGGCCGTGCGTCCGGCCCCGCGGCTTGGTGCGCCTGGGCTTACCGCCCGGCGGCTGCGGACCCCTGGGCTCGCCGTCCGGTAGCTACGCGCTCGGGGGCCCGGCGCCCCCGATTGATCGCCGAATGGAGATCAGCCGCCGCCGTGCGAATCGACGCGGCCGCGCCGCCCCCTGCGTAAATGATGGCGCGGGAGGAACTGATGAGCAGCCCGGCGCCCTGGTCGTCGAGCCCGGCGGCCAGAGTGCTCTCGAGATCACCGCCCTGTGCCCCGATCCCGGGGACGAGGAATGCCAGTGCAGGGTGCGCGCGGCGCAGTTCGGCCATCTCGGTGGGATAGGTCGCGCCAACCACCAACATCAGGTTCTGGGCCTCGTTCCAGTGTTTGTCCGCCCGCTCGGCCACCCGCCGATAAAGCGGCAGCCCATCGACCAGCAGGTCTTGGAAGTCCCGCGCCCCCGGGTTCGATGTGCGGCAAAGCAAGATCGCACCGCGGTCGGGCCGGGCAAGGAACGGCCGCACCGAGTCTTCGCCCATGTAAGGATTCACGGTGACCGCGTCCGCTCCGTAGCGGTCGAAGGCCTCGCTGGCATACGCCTCGGCCGTGTTGCCGATATCGCTGCGCTTGGCGTCGAGGATAATCAACGCCTGCGGTGCGCGCTCGCGAATGTACCGGATGCTGGCAACAAGCTCGGTTTCCTTACCCAAGGCGCTGTAAAACGCAATTTGCGGCTTATACGCCGCAGCGAGATCCGCAGTCGCATCGATGATGCGGCGATTGAAGGCAAGGAACGGCTCCGGCGCTTCGGCAAGCTCTCGCGGCATTCTGGTCAGATCAGGATCGAGACCTATGCATACCAAGCTGCCGCTCGCTTGTAGAGCCCGGCTGACGCGTTCGGCAAAGATCATGGACATCCGCAATCCGCGAGCGGAATGCTCGTTTGCGAGTATGATTATAATACATGTGGGAATGACTGTGCCGACCAAGCCTCGTACTGGACCGCGATTAGTCTTGCAGCCGGCCAGTCGTCGGGCGGCGCGGCACGCCAGCACGAACGCGCTGAAGCGGTTTTTTGCCATCGCCGATGCCTGGGAACTTTCGCCGCTGCAGCAATGCCGGTTGCTGCGCATTCCGTCGCCCCAAGTGCTGGCGCGGTATCGGCTTGGTCAGGCCCCGCGGCTTTCGGCCACGCAGCAGGAGCGCGCCGCACTGGTCGCCAGCATCCAGCAATCTCTGATGGCGGATTTGGGCGTCAGCGATCGCGCCTGGGCTTGGGTGCATGGGCCGCACGAGGCGCCGCCTTTCGACGGCGACAGCCCGCTTTACTTCATGTTGGAAAATGGTCTGCCGGCCATGCGCGAAGTGGCCCGGATGCTCGTGCGCGAAAGCGAACCTCGCTGAGCGCCGGGCGCGGCCCTAGGTTATACTTGGCAGCTATTCCGATGCGAATGTGGCGGAATTGGTAGACGCGCCAGACTTAGGATCTGGTGGGGTAACCCGTGCGAGTTCGAGTCTCGCCTTTCGCACCACCGCACGCAAGATCGGTTCCAACATCAAGTAAGGATTGACATGCAGGTTTCAGTCGAGAGCACCGGTAAATTGGAGCGCCGCATGCAAGTGCAGGTGCCGGCCGAGCGCGTCACCAAGGAAATTACCACACGTTTGAAGCAACTGAGCCGGACCGCGCGGTTGAACGGGTTCAGGCCGGGGAAGGCGCCGCTGACGGTGATTCGCCAGCAATTCGGGCCGCAAGTGCACCGCGAAGTCATCGGCGAATTGATGCAGTCGAGCTTCTCGGAGGCGGTGAACCAAAACCAATTGGCGCCGGCGGGCAGTCCGCGAATCGAGCCGCAGAGCATCGGCGAAGGTCAGGACCTAACCTACGTCGCCACGTTCGAAGTGTTCCCCGACGTTGCACTGCAACCCATCGAGTCGCTCGAGATCGAGCGCACGACGGCGGATGTGACCGAGAGCGACATCGACGCGATGATCCAGCGCCTGCGTAAACAGCAGATGAAATATACGGCGGTCGAGCGGGTGGCCGCGGCCGGCGACAAGGTAACCGTCGATTTCGAGGGATCGATCGACGGTGCGCCGTTCAACGGCGGAAAGGGCGAGAACGTAGCCATCGTGCTCGGCGACAACCGCATGTTGCCGCAACTCGAGCAGGGACTCATTGGTGCCGCGCCGGGTGAACAAAGGTCGGTGGCTGTCGATTTCCCGCCCGATTACCGAGCGACGGAGCTGGCCGGCAAGCGGGCCAGCTTCAAGGTCGAGGTCAAGACCGTGGAGGCGCCCTCATTGCCGGAAGTCGATGAAGAATTCTGCACGTCCTTCGGCGTGACCGAGGGCGGTGTCGCGAAGCTGCGCGAGGATGTCGCCGCCAACATGCGCCGTGAGCTCGATCAGACGCTGCGCAATCGCAACAAGGCCGCGGTCATGGAAAAGATTTATCAGGTAAACCCCATCGACGTGCCGAATGCGTTGCTCGAGTCCCAGATCCGAGACATGCAGATCGAGGCCATGCGCCGTACCGGGGCCAAGGACGTTTCGCAAGCTCCGCCGCGTGAGCCGCTGGTGGAGCCGGCTCGGCGTCGTGTGGCGCTGGGGCTATTGTTCAACGACATCATCCGCCGTGAAAACATCGTTCTCGATCCGGCGCGCTCGAACGCGCGCCTCGACGAAATGGTGGGCGCTTACGGCGACGCCGCGGCCCTCAAGCGCGCATACCTGCAAAATGCGGATGCGATGCGCCAGGTGGAGAGTTTGGCATTGGAGGACCAGGTCGTGGACTGGGTGCTCGCTCATGCTAAGGTGCAGGAGAAGGCGTCGACTTTCAAAGAGCTGATGAACTTTGAGGGTTGATTCACAGCAGGCGCCTTTCTCGAGGGTGAGACTGAATTCAGTCTGACCGCCGGAGAGTAACGCCCTTGAAATGATCTTGTACTGTCCTCAACTCGGCGTGTTGGTGTTTTCCGTTATCTCAAGGGGCGAAATTCCATGACGACTCGCGCACTCAATTTGGTTCCGATGGTGGTCGAACAAACCGCTCGCGGCGAGCGGGCTTACGATATCTATTCGCGCCTGCTCAAGGAACGGGTGATTTTCATCGTGGGGCCGGTCGAGGACTATATGGCGAACCTCGTGGTCGCCCAGCTCTTGTTTCTGGAATCGGAAAACCCGGAAAAGGACATTGCGCTCTATATCAATTCACCCGGCGGATCGGTGAGTGCGGGTTTGGCGATCTATGACACCATGCAGTTCATCAAACCGGACGTGAGCACCATCTGCGTCGGGTTGGCGGCCTCCATGGGAGCGGTGCTGCTCGCCGGCGGCGCTGCGGGCAAGCGCTACTCCCTCCCCAACTCGAAAATCATGATTCACCAGCCCTCGGCCGGCTTCCAGGGCCAGGCCTCGGACATCGATATCCACGCGCGCGACGTCATGGAGACCAAGCAGCGGCTGAACGCCATTCTGGCCAAACATACCGGCAAAACGATCGAAAGCGTCAAGCAGGACAGCGATCGCGACAACTTCATGACCGCGGAAACCGCGAAAGCCTACGGAATAGTCGATTCCATGCTGGAAAAGCGGGGCGAATTATTGGTAAAGGTCTGATGGGTCTTATGTTCGCCCCTTGGCCATCCCCCGGATCCTTATTTGCTCCAGAAGGGACCCTGGTCACAGCCCTGGCGACCTTATCTTTGCGGAAGGTCAATTGGGTGCTATATAGTCAGAGGCGTAGCCGCGTTTCAGCACGGGCCGGAGACGCGGTCAACTTGAGGACAGCATGAGCGAAGATTCGCGCGGCAAACATGATGACGGCAAACTGTTGTATTGCTCCTTCTGTGGAAAGAGCCAGCACGAAGTACGTAAATTAATCGCCGGTCCATCGGTATTCGTCTGCGACGAGTGCGTCGAGCTGTGCAACGACATCATTCGGGAGGAGCTCGAGGAGCGCGCCGAGCGCACCCGGGACAAGCTCCCCAAGCCCCAAGAAATCAAGAAGGTCCTCGACGAGTACGTCATCGGCCAGGAGCGCGCCAAGCGCGTGCTATCGGTCGCCGTCTACAACCACTACAAACGGCTGCAGACCCGCGGCACCGAGGGCGTACGGTCGCGCGATGAAGTCGAACTGGCCAAGAGCAATATTCTCCTGATCGGACCCACCGGGTCCGGCAAGACGCTGCTGGCCGAGACGCTGGCGCGGCTGCTCAACGTACCGTTCACGATCGCCGACGCCACCACCCTGACCGAGGCGGGTTATGTCGGCGAGGACGTCGAAAACATCATTCAGAAGCTCTTGCAGAAGTGCGACTACGATGTTGAAAAGGCGCAAACCGGTATCGTCTACATCGACGAGATCGACAAGATTTCCCGCAAATCGGACAATCCGTCCATCACTCGGGATGTGTCCGGTGAGGGCGTGCAACAGGCGCTGCTGAAGCTGATCGAAGGCACGATTGCCTCGGTGCCGCCCCAGGGCGGCCGCAAGCATCCCCAGCAGGAGTTTCTACAGGTCGACACGACGAACATTTTGTTCATCTGCGGCGGCGCGTTCGCCGGCCTGGAAAAGATCATCATGAACCGCACGCATAAGAGCGGGATCGGTTTCATGGCCGAGGTCCGTGAACAAAACGCCCGACCTCACGGCAACGACGTGTTTCACGACACCGAGCCCGAGGATCTCATCAAGTACGGTTTGATCCCTGAGTTCGTCGGCCGCCTACCGGTGGTCGCGACCCTGGAAGAGCTGGACGAAGACGCATTGATCTCGATCTTGTTGCAGCCGAAAAACGCGCTCACCAAACAGTATCGAAAACTGTTCGACATGGAGGGCGTGGAACTCGATTTCCGCGAGGATGCGCTGCGCTCCGTGGCGCGCAAGGCGATGCAACGCAAGACCGGCGCACGCGGTTTGCGGACCATCCTCGAGAACGTGCTGCTCGACACCATGTACGATTTGCCGTCGCTGCGTAATGTGCAAAAGGTCGTGGTCGACGAACAAGTGATCGAGGGTCAGAACAAACCCTACATTGTCCATCGGACCGAGGAGACTCGGCTGGTGGCTCCGGTTGAGGAACAGCGGCGCCCTACGGGCTCCGACCACCTGTGAGCCTATGGTGATTTTTCCGGCGCGGACCCTTTAGAATCGCAGGGTCGACTTGAAACTCATAATAGGCGGCCGCATGTTCCCCAGCGCATCTGCTGTACGTGCACAACCATAAGGCAAGCCTAGTGAGCGACGAACCCGTAATCGATGTTTCAACCGTAACCCCGACCCAGGCCGGCATGCCCGTGCTGCCGCTGCGTGACGTGGTTGTGTATCCACACATGGTGATTCCGCTGTTCGTCGGGCGTGAAAAATCCATCGTTGCACTCGATCTGGCCATGAAGGCCGATAAGCGCATTCTCTTGGTCGCCCAGAAACAGGCCGACGTCGATGACCCCAAGGGCGAGGATCTCTACCGCGTCGGCACCGTCGCGACCATTCTGCAGCTGCTGAAGCTGCCGGACGGCACCGTCAAAGTGCTGGTCGAGGGCGTGGACCGCGCCAGCATCGAAAAACTGATCGAGGGCGAGTTCTTCTCGGCCGAAGTCACGGCGATGCCCGACATGGAGCGCTACGAAGAGCGCGAGATGGACGTGCTGACGCGCTCCGTGATTACTCAGTTCGAGCAGTATGTGAAGCTCAACAAGAAGGTGCCGCCCGAGATCCTCACGTCGCTCGCGGGCATCGAACAGGCCGGTCGCTTGGCCGATACGGTCGCGGCTCACATGTCCCTGAAGCTTTCCGAGAAACAGAAAGTTCTGGAAATTCCGGATGTGCGCAAACGTCTGGAACACATGCTCGCCGTCATCGAAGGCGAGATGGACGTGCTGCAGATCGAAAAGCGGATTCGCGGACGCGTCAAGCAGCAGATGGAGAAGAGCCAGCGCGAGTACTACTTGAATGAACAGATGAAGGCCATTCAAAAGGAACTCGGCGACCTCGATGATGCACCGAACGAAATCGGCGAACTCGAAAAACGCATCAAAGCGGCGGGCATGCCGAAGGAAGCGCGCGAAAAAGCGAACTCCGAACTCGCCAAGCTCAAGCTCATGTCGCCGATGTCGGCGGAAGCCACCGTGGTGCGCAACTACGTCGATTGGTTGGTGAAGGCGCCGTGGAAGAAGCGCAGCAAGGTGCATCTCGACATCAGCGCGGCCGAGAAAGTACTCGAGGCCGATCATTTCGGTCTGGAGAAGGTCAAAGAGCGCATCGTCGAATACCTGGCCGTGCAGCAGCGCGTCAAGAATCTGCGTGGGCCCATTCTGTGTCTGGTGGGTCCGCCCGGCGTCGGCAAGACGTCGTTGGGTCAAAGCGTGGCGCGCTCGACGAACCGTAAATTCGTCCGCATGTCGTTGGGCGGCGTGCGTGACGAGGCGGAGATTCGCGGTCACCGGCGCACCTATATCGGTTCCATGCCGGGCAAGATCATTCAAAATCTGGCCAAATGCGGCGTGCGCAATCCGCTGTTTCTGCTCGATGAAGTTGACAAGATGTCGACCGATTTCCGCGGCGATCCCTCCTCGGCATTGCTCGAGGTGTTGGACCCCGAACAGAACAGCACCTTCAACGATCATTACCTCGAAGTGGACTTCGATCTGTCCGAAGTGATGTTCGTATGCACGGCCAACAGCCTGAACATTCCCGCGCCGTTGCTGGATCGCATGGAAGTGATTCGCATCCCGGGCTACACCGAGGACGAGAAGGCGAACATCGCCCGCCGCTACCTGTTGCCGAAACAGGTGAAGCAGAACGGCTTGAAGCCCGACGAATTGGTCGTGGCCGACATGGCCATTCAGGACATGATCCGTTACTACACCCGTGAGGCGGGAGTGCGCAATTTGGAGCGCGAACTTTCGAAGATCGGACGCAAGGCGGTCAAGCAATTGTTGTTGAAGCCGAGCGAAAAGACCGTGACCGTCGATTCGAAGAACTTGGACGCTTACTTGGGCGTGCGCCGTTTCCGCTATGGCAAGGCCGAAGAGAGCAATCGAGTGGGCCAAGTCACGGGTCTGGCATGGACCGAGGTGGGGGGCGAACTGCTGACCATCGAGGCCGCCGTGGTCCACGGCAAGGGCAAGCTCACGCACACGGGGCAACTCGGCGAGGTGATGCAGGAATCCATTCAAGCGGCAATGACGGTGGTGCGCAGCCGCTCAGCCCTGTTGGGACTCGATATGGATTTTTATCAGAAGGCGGACGTGCACATTCACGTGCCCGAAGGCGCCACGCCGAAGGATGGGCCGAGCGCGGGCATCGGCATGTGCACTGCACTGATTTCCGCGCTCACCAAGATCCCGGTGCGCTCGGATGTCGCCATGACGGGTGAAATCACGTTGCGCGGCGAAGTGCTGCCCATTGGCGGCTTGAAGGAGAAACTGCTGGCGGCGCACCGCGGGGGCATCACGACGGTATTGATCCCCGACGACAACACCAAGGATTTGGCTGAAATCCCTGACAATATCAAGGAAAAGCTCGATATCCGGTCGGTGAAGTGGATCGACGAAGTGCTGCAAGTCGCCTTGATGCATATGCCGGTGCCGCTGCCGGCGCCGGATGCGAAGCCGCCGGAGGCCATCGTCGGCGAGAAGCGTCGCCGCAAACCTGCGCGCGGCAAGGC
>JBKQSA010000121.1:0-15638 GCA_052143815.1 Steroidobacteraceae bacterium
CGGGTGGTTGGCGTTGATCGTGTTTCCCGTGCCCGCATCATCGACATAGGAGCGCTTGTCTTCGCCCAGGATATAGAAGATCGAGTTATCGATGCCGCGCAAGCACAGCGTCGGTCCACTCGGACCCGCTTCGGCCGTGTGATTGAACACCACGTCGAGGATGACTTCGATGCCGGCGGCATGCAGAAGCCGCACCATCTCTTTGAATTCGACATGCTGTTGACCCAAACCGCCGGCGCTGCTGTAAGACGCCTTGGGCGCGAAAAAGGCCACCGGATCGTAGCCCCAGTAATTGCGCAGCGGCTGACCCGTATCAGGATCGGCGCCTCTGATCTGCGTGTCGTTGAACTCCTGAACCGGCATCAGTTCCACTGCGGTCACCCCGAGTTCCTGCAGATACGGAATTTTTTCCGTGAGACCCCGGTACGACCCGGGATAGTAAACCCCGGAGCTTGGATGGATGGTGAAGCCGCGAACATGCGTTTCATAGATCACGGTTTTCGACCAGGGGTGTTTCGGCGCCTGATCGTCGTGCCAGTGAAACTCCTCGGGCGTAAAAATGCATTTGGGCATCGACCCGGCGTCATCCGTCAGCGATGGCGCCGCCGCCGCCGCGGACGCCAAGACATCCTCACCCCGCGCTGCGGCAAATTCCCAAGCGCCCATCTGCGTTATCGCCGTGGCGTAAGGATCCAACAGCAGTTTATGCACGTTGAACCGATGCCCGTCTTGCGGCCGGTAGGGACCGTCCACGCGATAGCCGTACAGCTGCCCCGAGCCGATACCGCCGATCCACACATGCCAGATGTCGCCGGTCCGATTGCGCTCCGGATCCAGGAGGATGCTGGTTGCCGCGATCGCATCCGAGGGATCGTCAAACAGTTCCAATCGCACGGCCGTCGCATGGCGGCTGAACAACGAAAAGTTGATGCCGCCCTCGATCTCGTAGGTCCCCAAGGGTAGAGCCATGCCGCGGCGAATCTCAGCCTTCTCGCTGAACTGCGCCAGATACTCTCGAAACGACCGTTCAAGCGCCATACACGTAGCTTCCCCGGATCAAGAGCGACGCTCCCGCAAGCCGACGTTACCAGATGCCATGCGCTCTTCCAATTCGCCGGGAATATTCCCTCTCTTGAACGCTTGTAAAGCAAGCGCCGGCAAATGTATGCTGCGCAGCAGTTGCGCGGCTGCATCGACACGCACGCATCAAGGGGAGCCAAATGATTAAAACACTCGTGGCCGTGATCCTCGGGCTGGGGCTGCTGCCCGTGAGTGCAGCGCAGGATACGCGTCCCGGAGGCCCGGTCACGGCGATCCGGGCGGGTAAATTCATCGATGTGGTGGCCGGCCGCAGCCTCACCAATGTCACCATTCTCGTGCGCGGCAAGACCATCGAGGCGGTGGGCGGCGCCCTCAAGGTACCCGATGACGCCACGATCATCGATCTGTCGTCGATGACGGTGCTCCCGGGGCTCGTCGACTGCCACACTCATCTGGCCGACCTCGCCGTGGCCGAACCGCTGGAAGTGTTGAAGAGGACGGCGGTCGAGATGGCTTACGCGGTCATTCCCAATGCGCGGCTCACGTTGCTCTCGGGCTTTACCACCGTGCGCGACGTCGGCGTCTACCGCGCGCTCAACGACGTCGCCATGCGCGACGCCATTGCGGCCGGAATCTTCATCGGTCCACGGATGTATGTCGCCGGCGCTTATATCACCATCAGCGAAGGCGCCGGGGCCATGACGGGGCTCGCACCGGATATTCAACTGCCGCCGGATCTTCGCTTTGGGGAAGCGAACAGCCCGTGGGAAGTGCGCCAGCGGGTTCGCGAACTCGCACATCGCGGCGCGGACCACATCAAAGTGCTGTCCACGGGTGCCGTGCTCACGCACGGCAGCAATCCCAAGTCCATTGAATTCACGCCGGAAGAACTGCGCGCCGCCGTCGAAGAGGCCGCCAACTTCGGCCTGCGCGTCGAAGCGCACGCGCACGCCGCCGAAGGCATCAAGAATGCCATCCGTGCCGGCGTCGCCTCGGTCGAGCACGCCACGCTGATCGACGATGAGGGCATCGCGCTCGCGAAGCAGCACGGCACCTATCTCGACATGGATATCTACGATGAAGAGTGCATCGAGGCCGACCCCACCACCCCACCGGATTTCCTCCAGCATGATCGCGATCTCGGGGAAGCCCAACGGCGCAACTTCGAGAAAGCGGTACGCGCCGGAGCCAAGATGACGTTCGGCACCGACGCGGGCGTCTGCCCCCACGGCATCGGCGCTCGCCAGTTTGCCTTCATGGTCAAGTATGGAATGACCCCCATGCAGGCCATTCAAGCAGCGACCGTCAATGCCGCCGACCTCATCGGCCACCCCGAGCTCTTCGGCTCGATCGCCGCCGGCAAATCGGCCGATATCATCGCCGTCAAGGGCGATCCGCTCACCGACATCCGCACCCTCGAGCACGTCGGCTTCGTCATGAAGGAAGGCCAGGTCTACAAGCAGGAACTTTAGGCCCGCGCTCGCTGCCGCGGGCGCGCCCGACCCTAAGCGCGGCAGCGCACAGATCTTCCGGCGCTCATCGGATATGTTGCGGTACGTCAATCACACCCAAGGATGAAATCATGATCACGGATGCACGATGGCAGCACGATCTGACCGCCGCACTCCGCGTGGAGTCTTTATTCAGTTCGATGCAGCTGAAGATTCCGAGCGTCGAGGAGGCTGCCTCGTTGCGGCCCACTTACGCTGAGAGCGCGCACGCAGTCGCCAACATTCGCAGTTGGCGAACGTATTTACCGGAGGCCTGCGTGTCCACGATGATCAACGACGGGTGGCAATGGTCCACCTAGGCGCTACCCTCGGCATGTGAGTCAGGGAGCGGCGGCGGCTCATTGCGGCCCTTTTCGGCGCGTGCGAGCATTGCCGCGGGCGCGCATTGCGAATTACAGGGAGTTGTCGTGTCCTTCATCCAGCGAGTGATCGAACTGGCGCTTCTTGGCGTGTCGGGCGCGGCGTTGGCCGCAGCGCCGGCCGCAACGGCAAAACACCCCATGCGTGAAGTGCTTCCCGACCGCGTGATACCGGTCCATTACGATCTCGCACTGGCACCGGACGCCGAGGCGCTCAGCTTCACGGGCACGGTGGCGATCACCGTCGACGCGCGCGCCGCGGGCCGCCGCATCACGCTGAACGCCGTGGGTCTGACCTTCGATCATGCGACCCTGGACGGTGGCCCGGAGGCCGCGGTCACCCTCGATGACAAGCTAGGCCGCGCCACGTTGACGTTCGGCGCCGCGATCGCCCCCGGGCGGCATGTTCTCGCCATCGACTATCACGGCAAGATCGGGAAATCGACCCTCGGCTTCTTCGCCATGGACTATTCCAGTCCCGACGGCCCGCGTCGCACGCTGGCCACCAATTTCGAACCGGCGGATGCGCGCGACCTGTTGCCGTGCTGGGATGAACCCGGCCGCAAGGCAACGTTCACGGTCTCCATCGATACGCCGAAGGATCGCATGGCCCTCTCCAACATGCCCGTCGCGCAAGTCACCTCGCTGTCGCCGACGCTGCAACGGGTGCGCTTCGCCCAAAGCCCCAAGATGTCGACGTATCTGTTGTTCGTCGGCATCGGCGATTTCGAGCGCGTTCACGCCCAGGTGGACGGCGTGGACCTGGGCGTCGTGGTCAAGCGCGGCGATGCGGAGAAGGCTACGTACGCGCTCGATCAGGCCGCCAAGATTCTTCACTACTATAATGATTACTTCGGCATCGCCTTTCCGCTCCCGAAGCTCGACCTGATCGCGGCGCCCGGCCAGATTCAGGGCGGCTCCATGGAGAACTGGGGCGCCATCTTCTATTCGCAAAACCACCTGCTGTTCGATCCGCAGACCTCCACCGAGGAGGATCGCCAGACCGTGTTCCTGGTCGTGGCCCACGAGATGGCGCATCAGTGGTTTGGCGATCTCGTCACCATGGCCTGGTGGGACGACCTGTGGCTGAACGAAGGCTTCGCCCGCTGGATGCAGACCTTCGTGGCGGACGATTTGCATCCCGAGTGGGAAACGGGCCTGCAGGCGGCGGACATCTTCGAGCGCGGCAAACAAGCCGACGCCGTGCCGTCCACTCATCCCGTGGTGCAAGAGGTGGATACGGCCGATCAGGCGGGACAATCGTTCGACTCCATCACGTACGACAAGGGCGCCGCCATCATCACGATGCTCAACGCCTACGTCGGCCGGGATAAGTTCCGCGACGGTGTCCGCAGCTACATGCGCGCGCATGCCTACGGCAATACGGTGGATACGGATCTCTGGCGACCCATGCAACTAGCCGTCGGCCAACCCATCGTCGGGATCGAGCGGGATTTCACGCGCCAGGAGGGGCTGCCGCTGGTGCGCGTGAGCCGCACGGCGCAGGGCGTGCATCTGGCAGCGTCGCGCTTCGCGGACGATCCGGCGAGCATCGCCAAGCTACCGCCGCAGCACTGGCGCCTGCCGCTCGCGCTGGGCCCGATCGATGGCGCTAAGCCCTACCTTTTGTTGCAGGGCGCGGCCGAGGTGGCGCAAGCGCCGCCGCTGCTCGTCAATGCGGGACAGATGGGTTACGCGCGAGTGCTGTACAGCGGCGACACCCTGGACGGCCTGACGGCACGGCTGGGTGCGCTGCAAGCGGTCGACCAGATCGGTTTATTGAACGACGCGCGCGCGCTCGGCATTGCGAACGATGCACCGGCGAGCAATCTCTTGAAACTGGCCGCGGCGCTCCCCGCCGATGCGAATCCCATCGTCTGGGAACGCGTGCTCGACCTGCTCTTGGAAATCGATGAGCATTACGAGGACACGCCGCAACAAGCGGCCTTTCGTCGCTTTGCGCTCAAGCTGCTCGCGCCGCTCGCGGCACGGCTCGGCACGCGCGGCACGGCCGACGAACCCGCCAACGTCGACATCCTGCGCGGCAACCTGCAGGAAATCGAAGGCCGCTTCGGCGACGCCGCGGTGCTCGCGAATGCCCGCCAACGCCTCGACGCCGGTGACGGCACGCCCGCCGAGCAACGCACCGCGCTCACCATCGTCGCCGCGCAGGCTGACGCCGCCACGTTCGATGCCTTGCTGGCGCGGGCGGCGGCAACCACCGATCCCCTGGAGAAGCAGCACAGGTTCCGCGCGCTGGCCGGAGTGAGCGACCCGGCGCTGGCGCGCCGCATGATCGACATCGCGGTGAGCGATCAAGTCCCGGCAGGAACGACTCCGAACCTCATTGCGAGGCTTGCGCGCTGGCATCCGGACCTGGTGTGGGTGACGCTTGCGCCGCGGCTCGGCGATGCGCAACTACCGCTCTCCAAAGCGATGCGCTGGAGACTCGCCGCGATCATCGCGGGCTATTCCGCAAAGCCCGAACGCACCGCCGATCTCGAGGCCTATGAAGCCCGCAGCGTTCCGCCCGACGCACGCAAACCGTTTCTCGAGTCGATCGCCTCGATTCGCCGCAATCAGCACATCGCAGCCGACGTGCTGCCCGAGATCGATCGCTGGATCGCCGCTCATGAAGCCACGGCGGACTCAGAGGGCCTGCGATGAGGCGATCATGCCCGACGCCTGTGCGGTCGGACCATCGCGAGCGGCCGACCAAAGCCGATTATCGCTATCGTTGGAATCAACGTTCGGGCGGGCACAGAATTGGAATCGCTTCGCGCTTATTGCGACGATAAACCCGAAAGTCCGTTCGATCGATGGTGATCACCGAGTGCTTCGGGAACAGTTCACTCATCCTCACGAGGCACAGATCCGCAAGATCGGGTTTTCGATCAGCGTATCGCTCTGCGAGACGTATCAGCTGAACAAGGTGGTCTCGGCAGTCGAAGGCCAGCGCAACAAGCCCTTCATTGACCAAGGCGAGAACCACGGACGTGCTTTCGAGGTGAAACGCAGTTTCCGCGAGGACTGCCTCACAGGTCAGGAGTGGCTCCGTAACGCCGGCCGCGATTTGCGTCGCCCACGCGTGGTGCTTATCGTTGCCGTTAGCAAACGCGACCAAGAATCCGGTGTCGGCAATCCCCTTCAAGGGCGGTAGAAGCCTTTGCGCAGTGAGAGGTCGCGGGCTCCCCTAACGGTACCGGCGAGTCTCATGAAGGATGGCTCCTTACCGCTGTCGCGCGCCTTCTCGAGCTGCTCTCGAATGATGCGGCCGCGCGGAATACCTGACTGCTTTGACGCCTGGTCAAGCCATTCAGCCAGCTCCTGATTGAGACGAATTGTTATTGTCTTACTCATTTGCCTGAATCGTAACACATCAAGGTCATTGCCGGCAAGAACGAGCCATAGATGCTGCCACGCCGCGCGGGGCACCCATCGCTGGAAGACACGCCGTCCGTTCGAACCCCTGCTCGGCTGATAGCGGACGCGGCTGCGGTTGCCGTCATGCGCCGAGGCGGCGCTCGGCTTCGAGCCGAACGCCGCAAGCGATTCCAGATAGCGCTGCGCGCGGACGCTCGCGGTGTTGGGCGTTCACAGATCGGCACGAACGAAACCCTAATTTCAATAAATCTTGCTGGCGGCAAACTGCGCCCATAGCGTGCGATAGGCCGCACAGCCCTGCGCATTGGGATGCACATTGTCGGTGGAAATGTACTGCGGATTGTTCATGAAGTACGTCCACAGGTCCGGGCCCGGAACGATTGCCGGATAGGCTTGATAAAGCGCCTGAATTTCTGCGTTCAGGCCCGGCGTATTCGCGAGATGCGTCGGGTCGAGCGAATAGGGAATCGTCGGAATGATCGGCACTTTGCCGGCGGCGATCACGGCTTGCACCAGCGTCGCCATGTTCGCGTAAAACGTCGCGGGAGCCACACCCCCGGCCGCATCGTTCGTGCCTAAGTTGATGGTCACGTACTTGCTTGGGACATTCTGCAGCCAGCCGGCAAAGTAGGGGATCATGTTGGCGGAGGCGAACCCCGGCATACCGGCGTTTTCCTGCTCGGGCGTATTATTGCCGACAATCGCATTGACCTGCTGGCCGAACGAGAGGGCACTGATCACGATATAGCTGCTCGGATTATTCTCGTCTTGGGCGTTGATGTTGCCGTGGGCCATGCAATTGGCCGTGATCGAGTCGCCGCCGAACAACCAGCCATCGGTTACGCCGTTGCTGGAGCCGTAGACGTCAAGGTTCAAGGCGATGTCGGTATTCTCCGGGGAGCCGTCCGAGACCGTGAACGTGTACTGGATCCAGTTGTAGCCGGCGAAATTCACATTGTGGCTGTAGGAGTGGAGCGTATTGCCCGAGAGGCTCGCGAGTTGCACCCAGCCCGTGGTCGGCGGCGCCGTTCCCCCGGGCGCCGCGTTGGCCGCGAGCGTATAAGCGCCGGGGTTGTTGTAACCGACCTGTCCAATCAATGCATGGTTGTATCCGTAGGTGGCATCGTTGTACCAGACGAGCCAGATGCTCTGGCGTTCGGCAACGGGGACGGAGGACAGATCGAGCGCGAGCGTGACCGGCACACCGTTCGAGCGCCATTGCTGGTTGTAGTTGCCGCCGTTCGCATTGGTTGCAGGGTACGCAGCACTGGATGCATAGATCGGCAGGCCAATCGAAATCAGCGGCGACGCCTGGCCCGTCACCGGGAGGGTTCCGGTGCCGCTGAGCGATACGCTGGCGGTGCCGTCGGCGCTGTTGCTGGACACCATCAGCGTACCGCTGAGCGCGCCCGTCGTGGTCGGCGTGAAGGTTACGCTGATCGTGCAACTGGCGGTTGCGGCGAGCGTAGTACCACACGTGTTGGTCTGGGCGAAGTCGCCGGAAGCCGAAATGACAATGCTGGACAGCGTGCCCGTGCCGGTGTTGGTCAACGACACGGTTTGCGCCGGACTCGTGGTCCCCGTCGCCTGGCTCGCGAAGGTCAGCGTCGTGGGATTGACCGTGGCTACCGGTTGCCCGGCGCCGTTGACCGTGATCGAGGCTGAGGCGCTGTTCGATCCGCCGGTGCCGCTGCAGATCAGCGTATACGTGGAAACGCCGGTGATCGTGGGCGACACGAGACTATTGCCGCTGGTGGGCTGCGTTCCGCTCCATGCGCCACTGGCGGTGCACGCGGTCGCGTGCGTGCTCGACCAAGTCAAGGTCGAACTGCTGCCCGAGGTTAGCGTCGATGGATTCGCTGTCAAGGTAACCGTTGGGATAGGGGGTGTGGTGACGGTGACAGTCGTCGACGCTCGGGCGGTACCGCTCGTTCCCGTGCAAGTGAGTGTATAAGTCGTCGTGCTCGTGGGTGCCACGGTCAGCGTGCCGCTGGTCGCTTCGGTTCCCGTCCAACCGCCTGACGCGGTGCACGACGTCGCGTTGGTGCTCGACCAGGTCAAGGTCGAACTGTCGCCGGTGGTGATCGTTGCTGGAGTCGCTTTCAACGTGACGGTCGGGGCTGACGCCGATTTGACCGTGACCGTCGCTGATGCCTGAGCGGTTCCGTCCGTGCCCGTGCAGGAGAGCGCATAGGTCGTCGTGCTGGTGGGCGACACGGCAAGCGTGCCGCTGGTCGCTTCGGTTCCCGTCCAGCCGCCCGACGCGGTGCACGACGTGGCGTTGGTGCTCGACCAGGTCAACGTCGAACTGCCACCGGAGGTAATGGTCGTTGGGGACGCTGTTAATTTGACGGCCGGAGTTCCCGGCGGTTCGACAGTCAGATAAGCAGTGGACGACGCCGACCCGCCTGCACCGGTACAAGCGATTACGTAAGTGATGGTGTATAAGGAAGCGCCGCTCTGGCTGGTCACTTCAGTGCCGCTGGTCGCGATCGTTCCGCTCCACGCCCAATTGCCACTCGCCGTGCATGAGGTCGCGTTGGTGCTCGACCAGGTGATGGTCGAATCGCCTCCCGAAACAATCGTCGATGGACTTAAGGTGATGGTAGCGGTCGGAGCTGCAGTGGCGGCGGCTGCGGTGCACGCGCCAACCACCAAATCAATGGAAAGCAGAAGCATCCATAGCGCGGTACGCCAGGGCTTCGGCTTATTTGTCATTGATGTGTCATCAATTGAGGCATCTCTCGCATTTTTTTTGTGCCTTGATGCGCTTATAGCAATGTTTGACATATCCACGCAAATTAAAGCACGCCGTCCGTTCGAACCCCTGCTCGGCTGATAGCGGACGCGGCTGCGGTTGCCGTCATGCGCCGAGGCGTGCACGATACCTTCACGCATGAATGAAGCCAGCTCCCACACCCGAGATCAGCTGCGCCAGGCGTATTCCGACGCCTGGCGTAAACAAGTGGCGGGCTCGCCGCTCACGCCGCTGGAGGCGATGATTGCGGATGTCATCGGACTGCATCCCGAGTATCAAGCGATGCTTCAAGATACCGAGGCGGCGCTCGGCTTCGAGCCGAACGCTGCGGGCTCGCAAGAGAACCCGTTCCTGCATATGGGTTTGCACATGGCGGTGCGCGAACAGGTGTCCATCGATCGGCCGCCGGGGATGCGCGAGCTGCATCGCCACCTGCAAGCGCGCTACGGCGGCGTGCACGGCGCCGAGCATGTGATGATGGAGGCGCTGGCCGAAACGCTGTGGGAAGCGCAGCGCAGCGGACGCGCGCCGGATGAAGCAAAGTATCTCGAGCGCGCGAGCGCGCGACTCGCCGCGGGCGATTCCAGATAGCGCTGCGCGCGGACGCTCGCGGTGTTGGGCGTTCAGGGTGACTCAATCTATAAATTTTGTATCCATGATGAAACCGGTTTGTCGAGCAACCAAATGCAGTTCCGGGCGGGGCGATGACCCTTGCATTCGCCGTTTTCTAAGAATACTATTCCCACCAACATAATCGACTAAGGCTCTCATGAAGCTTACCGCGCGCAGTGAATATGCCTTGCTTGCCTTGGTGTACCTGGGTCGGCAGAAGTCCGGCGAGCTCGTATCAGCGGATACGATCGCGCGTGCCCAGGGAATCCCCCTCAAGTTTCTCGAACAGATCCTCTTGACGCTGAAGCGGGCGAGATACCTGCGGAGCACCAAGGGCCAGCATGGGGGATACGAACTGGCCAAGCCGGTCGACACCATGACGCTGGCCGAAATAATTCGACTGCTGGATGGCGCCTTGGCGCCGACTGATTCGACTAGCCGCTATTTCTATGAACCCTCGCCGATCGAAAAAGAACGAAGGTTGTTACGAGTATTCCGCGAAGTCCGCGATTTGGTATCAAACCGGCTGGAGGCTACGACCATTGCCGATGTGATGTGATGTGATGTGATTTGGATCTGAGGTAATGTTTTTTCCGCATTTTCTCATACTAATTCTATCGGGTAACATTGCAATGACATGGAAAATCACCGCATTAGTAACTTGCCGGATGCTGGGCGCTCCAAGTGTCCTCCCCGGACTCGATCCACGCCCAGGCGACGTCGCGAGGTCCGCATGACGACCTTGGCCCACAAATCCCGTTCGATCCCGCGTTTAGGTGTGCTGCTCAGCGAACTCGATGCGCTCGCCGGACGCATGACTGGACCCGAGATTACAAAAATTCTCGGCAGTAGTTCTCTCCACATCGATGACGTGATGCCTTTCATTACACCGTCATCAGCCGCCTACTCGCGTCAACGCGTTGCTCGAACGGAGGCCTACGAGATACTGGTGATCACGTGGCTTCCCGGGCAGGCCACCGGCGCCCACGACCATGCGGGCTCGGTGTCGGCATTCAAGATCCTCAGCGGCACGGCTCACGAGACGCGGTTTACGCAGGCTGCCGACAGCCTGGTGGACCCCATTGGCACTCGTGAGATGCACAAGGGTGAGGTGCGTATCGATGAGGGTAACGGCATTCACGCGGTCCGTAATGGGTGCTCCCGCAACGAACCCCTGGTAAGTGTTCACGTGTATGCACCACCCCTGCCTGAGCTGCGCCGGTTCACGATACGGCCGGAAGGACGGCCTCTGGCCGACGCACTTCGGCGTCGGCGCGCGCCCGCGACGCCGGTCGTCGCCATCGTCGGTGCCGGCTTCTCAGGATCCATGGTCGCGGCTCACCTGGCGCGCGCGACAGCGCAGTCCGGCAAGCCCCTACACGTCGTGATGATCGACCGGCAAACCTCGATCGCGGAAGGCGCTGCCTATCGCACTCCCGATGCCAGCCATCTGCTCAACGTGCCGGCGTCCGGCATGAGCGCCTGGCCCGATCGGCCGGATGATCTCCTCGAGTGGGCCAGGCACCGCGACTCGGCCGTCGGTCCCTACACCTTCCTGCAGCGCCAAGCTTACGGCGAGTATCTGCGCGACACGTTGTTCAATGCCATCGCGCAGGCGGGTCCTCAGACGAGTATCGAGATCCGTCGTGAGCAAGCGGATAGTATCGAGCGCCGGGCTGAGGGCGGCTGGCGCGTCCGGTGCAGCGAGAGCCCGTCAATCGAGGCCGACGCCGTGGTCCTGGCGACGGGGCACCGGCCGTTGGTTGACCCACTGAAGCTCTGTTGGTCCGGTTCGCGGACCCGCTTCATCGAGGACCCGTGGGCATCGGCCGCACTCAGCTCGATCGAGCCGGATGAGTCCGTGTGCCTTCTGGGCACGGGGCTCACCGCCATCGACGTCTTACAGTCCCTGGCTCGGCCGGCGCGGACCGCTCCCGTGCTGGCACTGTCGCGCCGCGGGCTATTGCCCGCAGTCCATGCCCCGTCCCCACTGCCGCCGATCGATCCGCAGGCGTGGCTGGAACCGCTGCTGCACGCCGGCACCGGCATCACGACCCTGCGAATCGAGCGGGCGATCCGTCGCGCGGTCTTGAAAGCCGAATCAGCCGGTCAGGATTGGCGGCAGGTCATCGACGGCCTGCGGCCGCACAGTTCACGACTGCTGAAGGCACTACCGCTAACCGAAATGAATCGCTTCCTACGCCATGCGAGACCCTTCTGGGAGATCATGCGCCATCGGATGGCACCGGGAGTTGGCTCGTTCGTCAGGGAGGCGGCAAGCAGCGCCATCTTCAGCACGGCTGCGGCACGGATTCTCTCGGGGCGCGGCGCTCTGGACGGAGTGGCGCTGACGCTGCGCAGGCGCGGCGAGTCGGTTCCCGAGACGCTTCAGTTTGACTGGATCGTGAACTGCACGGGCCCCGGCTCCGGACGCGGAGTGGGCCTGCCGCCGGTGATTACGGGTCTCATCCATGCGGGGCATTTGGAGGAGGACCCTTTAGGACTGGGTGTGCACAGCACCTCAGACGGTCGCGCCGTTGCCGGTGGCCGGGTCATCGACGACCTTCTCGTCGTCGGCTCGCTGCGCAAAGCCGACATGTGGGAGTCGACGGCAGTTCCGGAGTTACGCCTGCAAGCGGCGCGAGCCGCCGACGTCATCCTGCAGCACCCCTTCCCGGACGACACTTCGTATCGTTCTCAAATGGACTTCCAAGCGAATCAATTCCAGATCCAAACGGAGCAACACCATGTTACACGATGATAGTTGGACCGAGTTCAACCGACATCCGGCATCCGAAGCCACGCTTGTGAAGCGGATAAACCGTGCGCTGGCCGAGAGCGGCTTGCAAGTGCGCACCGCCCGACGCGGATCACTCACGGAAGGATTGGCGGGCCGACATTATTTTGTTTACGGTAAGCGTGCCTTTTGTCTGCGCGTCGGAGTTGACGAATTGGCGCGCGCGCTGGGCATTCTGCACCAGGTTGAGTCGGCCGAGTCAGTCAAGTCTACACAGACAGGTAACGACGCATGCTTGCGCCAGTGAATAATTGCGACATCGACGACCTGCGAGACGTCAGCAGACAGTCAGTGCGTCAGGGCAGCACTCCGTCAGCCGTCAACGGCTGAGCACCGGTGAGCCGGCCAAGCGCGAGCGCGAGCTGGGATCGAGCCACCTTCCAACTGAGTTCGGCGTTGATGCGCAGTTGCCGTGCGTTCGCCGCCGCCGTCTGCGTGACCCTGCCTCGATTCCACGTACATCAGACTCATGCAGCTTTCTCCATCGGCGCGTTATCCCAGCAATTGCCTTTCCCTTTCCGGTAAACGTGTCATTTACCGGGTCGGCAACGCTGTCCGGCTCTTGAAGGCGCTGCGCAGCCAGCCCTGGCGCGTGTTCTTGTAGCGCAAGATCGAATGAGGCCATGAAACGTCGGCAAGATTCTTGCGATCCAGGATCCGTCGTGTCTGCAGCCACTCGGGCCAGGCCGCCCCTTTCGCGGCCAAGACCTCCGCAAAGGCGCGTGTAAGCAGTCCTGGGCCCGTGGCGAGCCAGAGGGTGTCATTGTCGCCGCGGTTCAGTGCTTCCACGGCCAAGCTCAATGCACGTCCGATGACCGGCTCACCCGGAACGCATCCCAGAAAGTTGTTTCCTAGCGTTGCAAATTGCTCCTGGTATGCGATAAGCAGCGCGTTCGCGGGCGTTATGCTCGACAGGTGACCGACGCATCGATCGTCGGCATCGACGTAAAATCCCCCTTCGCGAAAAAGATACGCGAGCCGGAACAAGTCGCTTGCCTGCGCCGGATGACTGGCGCGTCGATAGGCCCTCAGCACGTCTTCCGGATAGTTTGACCTGAGATACGCACGCGCCGAGGCGTTGTCGAAGCGGCAATATTGATAGCCGGGGTGCGCCTCGACCCAAGTGGAAAGCAATTCAGCGATCCCTTTCGGCGGCGTGGTCTGGTCCCAGTACTGCATGATTTTGCGCGGAATCATCGGTTCCGAAGACTTCGGCATGTCGCTCACGGGCGTCGCGGCACTGAAAGCGCCGGATTGCCGCAGGGCAAGCAGCAGGTACATGGCCGGCGGCGTAAGCCCGGCCTCAGACTGGACGAGCGCACGCAGCAACTCGATTCGGCGCTGCGGCTCCTCGTCAACCAAGCCGGCCAGGCGAACAGACAGCGGGAGATCGAGTTTAAGCTCGTTGAGTAGCTGGCCAATCAAATTTTGCGAGGCGTTGTTCGACTGTCCGCGCAACGAGAGGCTCGATGCGCTCCGCTCGATCATGGCCTGAAGATGATGGGGGACGCGATCTACATCTGCCAGCAGCAGGTACAACCTGGCCAGATGAGCATGAGCGCCGGCATCGTGGTCATGGATCTCCAAGGCACGCTCGAACAAAGTGACCGCATCGCGGACTCGCCATTGAAGATCGGCGAGCATGCCCTCCGCATAGAGTACGCGCGAACGTTCGCGGGGTCGAAGCGCGGGCGGATCCTTGAGCGCCGCCTCGGCGCCGGCAAGATCGAAGAACACGAGGCGAGTCAGCACGCCCTGGAACCAGAGCGGAAAGAGTCTAGTGGTTGCAACACGCGGCTGGGCCATTAAGGCCTGGGCTTCGACACGCAGACCGCAGGTTCGGAAGATCTCCAACTGCACGGCATCGCTTTCGGCAAACGTCGGTGCGCTCGCTTCCAGCCCGGACACGATGCTAAGCGCTTCGTCGGGCCGGTCCAACTGGATCAGGGCTAGGCACTTCTGCCGATACGGGGCCACGCGTTTCGGATATGTCGCGATCAGCGCGTCGCAGGTTTCTATGCACGTCGCGTAGTCGCCAGCGAGCATCTGCAGCCCCGACATGCCCATCATCGCCTCAAATTGCCCGGGAGCCGCCGCCAGAACCGTCTGGTAGGCCTCACGGGCCTTCTCAGTTTGTCCCAGGGCCAAGTGCTCGACCGCAGCGTCGATCCATCCGCGCTCGCGCTTCAGGTTTGCGGCGCGCTGGAACGCGGTGAGGGCCGAGGCGCGCTGATTACCGTTGCGCAAAATGAGCCCCTTTTCGATCCACACTCCCGGATGGGTGGGAACGGCCGCCAGCGTCTCATCAACGACGGCAGACGCCTCGGCGATCTGCCCCGTATCACGGTACAGCGCAGACAAGAACAGCCGGCTGTCGACATTTTGCGGGTCAAGAGCGCAAGCTGCCTGGGCAAAGGCAATGGCGGCCTCGAACTGACCGCGCGCCAGCGCGATGTAACCCAGGCCGCGCAGTGGTGCGGCCGCCCGCGGATCACTCTCGATGGCGCTTCTGTAAATCGCCTCGGCTTCATCCAGGCGATCAAGCAGGCGCAGGGTGAAGGCCAAGTCCGCCTGCAAACTCGCATGCCCCGGCTGGTTTGAGAGAGCAGTCTCGAAGAATACGAGAGATGCCCTGTAGTCGCCTCGTTGTCGCTCGATCAAACCCAGGCCCACGAGCGCAGTGACGTTGGCCGGATCGGTTTGCAGGATGGCAAGATAGGCCGCCCGAGCGTCGTCGAATCGGCTCAGCCCGCGAAGGATTGCGGCAACGTCACACCGCAGTCCCAGTCGTCCGGGATCGAGTGACACGGCCTGTTGCAGATACTCCAAGGCGGCCGGTAAGTCGCCTTGCTGCCGGTTGATTTGACCGAGGCCCACGAGCGCAGTGACGTTGGCCGGATCGGTTTGCAGGATGGAAAGATAGGCCGCCCGAGCGTCATCGAATCGGCTCAGCCCGCGAAGGATTGCGGCAACGTCACACCGCAGTCCCAGTCGTCCGGGATCGAGCGCCACGGCCTGGTGCAGATAGTCCAAGGCGGCAGGCAGGTCACCCTGCTGCCGGTTGATTTGACCGAGGCCGGCGAGCGCAGTGACGTTGGCCGGATCGGTTTGCAGGATGGAAAGATAGGCCGCCCGAGCGTCATCGAATCGGCTCAGCCCGCGAAGGATTGCGGCAA
>JBKQSA010000122.1:0-49728 GCA_052143815.1 Steroidobacteraceae bacterium
CGCGCGATCGAAACTGAAAACTGGTGGAGCCAGGCGGGATCGAACCGCCGACCTCTTGCATGCCATGCAAGCGCTCTCCCAGCTGAGCTATGGCCCCACGTGGAGGCGCGGCAAGTTACCTTAAGGGGCTCGGTCCGTCAAGAAAACACGGCTAGAGTAGGATATCCTCGCCAGCGCTGGGCGCTCAGTCGATGTACCGCACCGGCACCTGAGTGCGCGCGTAGAACGCCCTGACGTTGCCGGTCAGGTTCGGCAAGCCCGCAGTTTCGCTGCGCGAGAGCAGGATCTGCGGCACGCGACCCGTGTTCATGCGCACCTTCTGGAAGATTATGGGCCTCGATCAGGAGATGGTTCTCCTTGTTGTCGGCCTTCGGCGTCCTCAGCCGCGCCGACTCGAGCAGGTCGGTCACCAACGCCTTGGAATTGTTCAGGTTGGTGCTGCAGAAGCTGTTCGACGAGGCGCCGCTGACGATCAACTTCAACGCCGCGTCGTGGTTCGGGTCGCAGGCGGGCTTCGACGAATACATCACGGTGCGCCGCAGCACAAACCTTTGTCGGCGGACGGATCACCCAGGTCGACGGCTATTGGCGTACGCACGGCCTGGCCGGCCACATCTATAGAAATGATCGAGCTGTCAAACCCGCAACGGCCGGTTGCGCACCCTTGGGATGGCCAGGTTCGCGCCGGCCCTCGAAGAATCGCCGCGGCCCTGCAAACCGCTGACCGACACTGTGATCGCCCGCAACGTGCTCCTGTGCCGAAATAGCCTATACGGGATTATGTTCGATCTGAGTTCTTCCATTTCTGCGAAGATTGCGGCGGCCTTCGGCGTCATGTTTCTGGTCGTGCTTGCGCTCGGCGGCCTATCCCTCGACCGCGTGGGTGCAATCAACAATCTGGCGATTGCGACGCGCGACGACTGGCTGCCCAGCACCCAAGCTCTGGGACAACTACGCGCCACGGTCAGGCTGTATAGGCTTGCCGAGGCGAGGGTTGCGCTCGCGCAGCGGGCTCCGGACATTGCAGCATATGCGGCGCAAATGCACGAAGCTGCCGTTGCGGTCGAGCGCGCGCGCGCCGCTTGCGAACCACTGATCGCCAAGGGGACGGACACGGCGCGCCTCTTGCGCGCGTTCGATGCGGCCTGGAGCAACTATCGATCGACGAGCTCGCGTCTCGTCGACGACGTGGCCACGGGTGCTAAAGCAGATCAGCGGGCAGATTATCTCGGCGAAGACGAAACGTTCTACGAAGCATCTGCTGCAGCCGTGACCGGCGCCATCAACTTCAACGCGCGATCGGGGATTGAAGCGGCCAATAAGGGCCCGCAGATCTATCGGCAGACACGCGAACTCGTGATCGGGGCAATGGGCATTGCCGCGGCGGCGAGCATCATGCTCGGCGTGGCTCTGTTTCGCAGTGTCTCGACTCCCATGAAATGCCTGACGGCCGCTATGAAACGGCTCGCCGCCGGTGATCTCACGGTTGCAATTCCCGGGGTCCGCCGCAAAGACGAGCTCGGTGCAATGGCCGAGGGGCTCGATATATTCAAGGCCAGCCTGATCGAGACCGCACAGCTTCGTGTCCGGCAGGACGAGCAGAACGCAGCCGTGCGTGCGAGCGAGGAGCGTTTCCGCGCTGTGTTCACTTTCGTCAACGATGGGATCTTCGTGGGTGATTCGATGACCGGCGAATGTGTCGACGTCAATCAGCCCGGTTGCGAGCTGATCGGCTATCAGCGCGAGGAAATCCTCGGCCGCGACCTAGGGATGCTGTCGTCGGGCATTGCACCCTATACCCGGGACGCTGCCATGCAGTTGCTCGCGAAAGCCCGCACCAACGGGCCGCAAGTCATCGAGTGGCACTGCAAGGCGAAGGATGGACACCTTTTCTGGGCAGAGATTTCTACTCGATTGGCCGCATATGGCGATCGTCACGTCGTGTTGGCAACGGTGCGCGACATCAGCGACCGTAAGAAGGCTGAAGCACAGATCCTGCAAATGGCACGGCACGACGGCCTGACTGATCTTGCCAATCGGGGCGTATTCGTCGACGCGGTGACACAGGCCATCGCTCGGGCGCGCCGTGACAGCCACATATTTGCGGTGCTCTACCTTGACCTTGACCATTTCAAGGACGTGAACGACACACTAGGGCACCCGATCGGGGACGAGTTGCTGCGCGCGGTCGCCGCGCGCCTCCGTGCGGCTGTTCGAGAGACAGACCTCGTGGCCCGTTTTGGCGGCGATGAATTTGCGGTGATGGCAGCGGACATTCGCGAAGCGGCCGATGCTGCCGCGCTTGGCGACAAACTGGTCACAGAACTCCGCAATCGATTTTCGATTCGAGGGAACGACATCTACATCGGCGTCAGTATTGGCATCGCCGTGTATGGGCGCGAGGCGCCGGATGTGGAGACGCTGCTGTCCCAGGCGGATGTGGCGCTGTATCGCGCGAAGTCGGACGGACGCGGCACCTACCGGTTCTTCACCGATGCGATGGATACCCAGACTCGGGCGCGCGTTACATTGGTGGCGGAGCTGCGCGAGGCAATCAGCTGCGGGCAGCTGTTCCTCATGTACCAGCCGCAGGTCGAGATTCAGACAGGACGGATAACCGGTCTGGAGGCGCAGGTCCGCTGGCGTCATCCGCAGCGCGGCGTTCTGGGTCCCGAGGCGTTCGTACGAGAGGCTGAGGATAGCGGTCTCATGCTCGCGCTCGGTCATTGGGTGTTGCGCGAAGCCTGCCGTCAGGGCAAAACCTGGCTCGACGCCGGGACGTTGCCCGCTACTATCGCCGTGAATCTATCGGCCGCGGAGCTGAAGAAGCCTCTGGAACTCGAACAATTTGTTGCAACGACGCTGGCAGATACGGGCCTACCGCCGGGGCGGCTCGAAGTCGAGCTGAAGGATACTGTCCTTATGGAGGCATACCGTAGCCATCACGATGTGCTGGCGCGCCTGCGCAAGAGTGGCATTAGATTTGCGATAGATGATTTCGGAACCGGGCCTGCCTCCTTCGACTACCTGCTGCGGTACCCAGCCGATCGGATCAAGATTGCGCAGAGCTTCGTGCGGCATCTCGAAACAACGCCGGGAAATGTGGCCGTCGTCAAAGCAATCCTCGGGCTCGCCCATGATTTGGGCATGGCGGTCATTGCCGAAGGTATCGAAACTCAGCGGCAGCTTGAGATGCTAACGGCTTGGGGGTGCTGCGAAGCGCAAGGCTGCGACTTTGCGCAGCCTCTGACGCCCCAGGACCTTGCGCCGCTCCTGCATACCGGGACAATCGTTCGGCCGCAATGGGCCGCGGCCAATGGCACGGGTGCCGCCCTGATACACGCGTGAGCCCCGACGCGCCCGCCAAGTCGGCCGGCACCGGGCAGGCCAGCGTTCGGTCTAGACGTACTTTGCGTATGTTACAATAATCCAAAGATTCGTTCACTTGCGGCCGGCCCCCGATATCGTGAACGGATACCTTGAAAACAAATGGGGGATGCTCCCAAATTAACAACATGACGAGAAGATCGACCCGCGGTGCCGTGTGTGAGTTCCATACAATGGCCTGCACGGCGATCGAGCGTCCGCGGGGTGCGACGAAGAATCGCGCGGCGTGGATGTTGCTCTATGCATGCGGTTTGGCCGGTACGCCCGTGCTCGCCGTAGCCGACGGAGTACTGACTCCTTATGCGGCGGAGGACGTGGAGCACAACACGAATGTTTTCGATCTCTCGCCGGTCGACGGTACGCCGGTGGGCAAACATGGCCCCACGCTGGCCGACACGTTCTTCGAGGAGCGCGCGGGCGCCGACGGGACCTATCTGCTCGATCAACAAAAATTTTTCGGCACGGCCGAGTTCCGCCACTTCAATTACGACAATTTTACATTGCTCGATCACAATGAAAATCTGATTGACGGCGGCCTGAAATGGAAGTTGACCAGTCCCGTCGACGGCCAGTTCGAATATAGACACGAACAGCGCATGGTCCAATTTCAGGACTTGGAGGCGGCCACCCAACTGATTCTCGAAACGGAAAACACTGGGACCGCCTCGGTCAATGTCAATGTGACCCCCGAGTGGCGCCTCGAGAGCCTTCTCAAGGATCACATTCTGGACTCGCCGCGGGTCGATGTGCCGGGCTTGAGCTTGCACGAAGACTCCATACAAGAGGGATTGAAGTACCTCGGCGTCGCCAACCTCGCGGCCGGCTTCCAGGCGCAGTATCTGGATGGCAGATACAATTATGACCCCTTGGCATTGAATCCGTATTACCACCAAATCAGCGGAGATCTGGCGGCTACCTACAATATTTCCGGGTTGACCAATTTTACCGGCGAATTGGGATATACGCATCGCACTGATCCCACCACCTCGGGGCTATCGGGGATGACCGGGAGAATCGGCTACCGGCACAGTGTCACCGCGAAGACGTCGGTCAGCGTGCAGCTCACCCGTGCGCTCAATTCGTATATCACGACGGGCGGCAATGAAATCGACACGACGGCGGGCGCGACCGTCAATTACCAAGCGACCTACAAGATCCTGATCCGAGCCGGATATTCCTACACGAACAGCAGCTTTCCGGGGCAGCCGAATGGCGCTGTAACATTCGATCGGGTCGATCACTTTCAGACCGCCAATGTCGATCTCACCTACCAAGTTCTGCACTGGCTGTCAATTCGGCCTTACGCGAGATACCAGTCACGACATTCGAACGACAGCGTTTTCGCCTTCAACGGCAACATCATTGGTGTGGAACTGCTGGTCAAGCAGCTTCCAGCCAACCGATAAAAAGCGGCCGACTGTGTTGAAAATTTCTCAAATGTTATATAACAGAAAACCGGCCATGGAGGCCTCGAGGCTGGGTTACCCTTGCAAGCCAATGGTGAATACAGACAAGTCCCTTACTTGCGTGACTGACCACGTTCTGCCCATGACGGTGCAGTTCAGCGACTGCGATTTATCTGAATTCATGAAAATCGCGGCGAATTTCGGCTGCGAAACTTACGCATACGCCGTTACCCCCAATGTCGACCATTTGATCCGTTTTTGTGACGATGCGTCGTTTCGCGAATTGTATCGGACGGCGGGTTTCGTTCTCCTCGATAGTCGATTTCTCGCCTATTTGCTTCGCCTCGTCGCGGGGCTGCGGTTGCCCACCTGTCCCGGCAGCGATGTCACCGCGCGCCTGTTCGGTGAAGTGATTAAGCCGGACGACAAAGTCGTCGTGATCGGAGGTACCGAGGAGCAGGCGGAACTTTTGTCGAGGCAATATGGATTGCGAGGGCTCCGCCATTTGAATCCGCCGATGGGGTTCATCAACGATCCCGCCGCCGTCGAGGAGTGTCTGCGTTTTGTCGAAAACGAAAGTCCGTTTCGATTCTGCCTGTTGGCTGTTGGTTGCCCGCAACAGGAAGTATTGGCCAAAGCACTGCAGTCTCGAGGGCGGGCGCATGGGCTGGCGCTCTGCGTGGGCGCGTCGATCAACTTTTTGACCGGAACCGAGCGCCGCGCTCCGAAATGGATGCAACAGGTGGGATTCGAGTGGCTTTATCGTCTTTTGAATGACCCGGGCCGCCTGGCCAGGAGATATTTGGTCCGTGGGCCGCGTATTTTTTTCCTGCTTCCACGCCTGAAATTTCAACTCCATCCAGCGGCGCAGTTCGTTCCAGAAACACCTCGACCTTAGGCTCCTAATGTCGAAATCGCTTCGCCATATACCGTCGCTCGACGGGCTGCGGGCGGTTAGCTTCCTGCTTGTGTTCATTGCACATGCCGGACTCGAGCGCTACGTTCCCGGCGGCTTTGGAGTGACCATTTTCTTCTTTTTGAGCGGCTTTTTGATCACCACACTGTTGCGTGCGGAATACGAAAAAAACGCCGTCATTAGCCTCCGCCATTTCTGGCTGCGCCGCACTCTGCGGATACTGCCGCCGTTCTATTTGGTCCTGGTCAGTGCGCTACTGATCGGTTTGGCGATAGATCCTCCCGGTACATTGTCGCCGCCCGCTGTGGCGGCGCAGGCGTTTCAGTACACGAACTATTGGATCATCGGGCACGGCTTTGAAGGCCAGCCGTCCGGGACCGGCGTCTACTGGTCACTGGCGGTTGAGGAACATTTTTATCTGGCATTTCCGTGGTTCTTCATCGCTCTGCAAAAGCTGAAACTTTCCGCCCGCAATCAGGCGCTCATCCTATGGAGTCTCTGTGCGCTCGTACTGCTGTGGCGCGTGCTGCTGGTATTTGCCTACCACGTACCGATAATGCGGACTTACATGGCGAGCGACACTCGAGTCGATTCGATATTGTTCGGCTGCGCTCTCGCGGTCTGGAACAATCCGGTGCTCGACGATATTCCGCTGAATGAACGCCGCTGGAAGTATCTCTATGTACCGTTTGCCGCCCTGGTGCTGGGGGGCTGTCTATTGGTGCGCGGCGACAATTTTCGTGAAACCTTCCGCTACTCATTGCAGGGAGCGGCGCTCACTCTCCTGTTCATCGCCGCCATTCGCTATCACCGTTGGCCGGTGTTCGCTTGGCTGAACACGCGAGTGATGGTGTTCATCGGTCTGTTGTCGTATTCGCTATATTTATTGCATTTGGCGGTGATCTTCGGCGTTGCGCGTGCGGTTCCGCAAATGAATCACGTCTTTCGAGGCAGCTTATCGCTCGCCATATCCATCGCACTGGCCTGGTTGATCTATGTGACGGTAGAAAAGCCCTGCGCTCGATTGCGCAGAAAACTGTCCGACTAGGCGTTGCCCAGTATTTCCGCGCGCAGTCGGTTTGCCAGACGCAGGGCTAGTGCCACGACCGTCAGAGTAGGATTCGCTTGGCCGGAAGTGGGAAATACCGCCGCGCTTGCAATCGATAAATTGCTTATCCCGTGAACGCGGCAGTCGGCGTTCACCACGCTGGAACCGGGGTCCCGGCCCATCCGCGCCGTGCCGATATGATGGCCGCCGTACGCACCGTAGCGCGTCATTTCGAACTCGACGGCGGCCGGGTCGTAGGCGAACGTGCCAATTCCGCTTCGCTCGATGTCCTCGGCGAGCAGCGCGATCGCCCGGCTGACGGTCTCGACATCGACGGCGGTATATCGCCAGTCCACTCTCAGCCTCGGCGTACCGAGCGCATCGACTTCGGTAATCAATTCGACCCGGCTCTCGGGTGTCGGTTGCTGCTCAGCGTGAAAATCCAAGCTGAATAGATTCGCTTTTGGCTTGATGATGATCGACGGGAACTTTCGCTCGGCGAGTCTACGGTCTTTCAACATGTGCCAGGCAAATCCGGCGGCGTCGAACGGGCCTACCATGACGTTCCGCGCATGTTGCAGCCACATACCGAGGCTCGCCCGTTCACCGCCGTGTAATCGCTTGCCATATTCGTAAGGGATGACGAATTTTGCGAGAAACAGCAGGGAAAGAATCGCATTGCGGTGGTCTGGGTCGGTGATTCTCGGATGATGCAGCCGGGCGATGAAATTGCCGATGTGCCGCTGTCTTTGTGTTGCCGGCGTCAAAGCGATGCGGCGCCGGCAGTAAATGCCTTCATCCGACACGTCGTACCCGTTCCAAACTGCGCCAAGGGGTCGGCGGATGTTCAGCGTACCGATCGTGCCGGCGAGGTGGCACATGTAGTATCGGCCGACGACATCGCGACCGTTGCCGACGCCGTTGGTTTGGACGTCGCGGCTGGCCAACAGGAGCCGGGCCACCTCGAGTCCGCCGGCGGCCAATACGAACTGCTTCGCCGTTGCCGTCAGCGTCTTGCCCGCGAGCGTTCGCACGGCGAGCGATGCCACGCGTTCGCCGCCGGCATCGAGCTGGACCCGGGTGACGTTGCCATGCAACAACACGCGAATGTTCGGGGCGGCGTGTAATCGGCGGCCATAACGTGCCCCGAAATTCGTCGGACAGCTGAAGCGCTCCAATGTATCCGTCGTAAAGTGCGGGCTTTCGAAGCCATCGATCATCGGGCGCATCGGCTGCTCGAAAGCCTCCGACACGCTGTACGCAAAATCGCCGGCCTCGCAGAGCCGGTTTGCCTTTGGGTAGAACGGCATCAGAGCCGATCCATCGATTGGCCACCCGCTGTTCGGCATGAAATCCCGCTGCTCGAAATCGATGGCGTCGAGGGGCATGCAGCGGCCGCCCCAGATCGTCGTGGTGCCGCCGAAGCGGCGCTGCCGATAGGTGTCGGGAGGGCTATGGAGGCGCTCGTCCGCCACCGTGCCCGCATACAGAGCTTGAGTGTCTTTTTCGGGCTTGATTCCACCGGATTCGAGTACGAGCACCTCGATCGAAGTATCCGCGAGTTCGAGGGCCATGCTGATTCCGGCAGCGCCTGCACCGACGATGCACAGGTCGGCCTGCAAGACATCGCCGTCGGGAAGGTCGTGAGCGTCCAGGATCATGTCGATTGCCCGCCGCCGCACCCGCACCTGCCCGCGAGCGCGGCGATCTTGCACAGCGCAGCAAGCCGTTGCATCAACGCCTTGTATCGGGGCGGTTTGCGCGCTCGCTGCGGGACGCCATCGCCAACAGTACGACGACGCCGACTAAATTGATGGTTTCACCGGCAACCTGGCCGATCAGTGCCGCCGCGGGGCCCCAGGTTTTGATGCCCAACCACATGATGGTGAGAGAGGCGGCGGCGCTTACCGCAGTGACGCCCGCCAACGGTCGGAACTTCCTGAGCGCGAACAACCCTGTTTGCAAGAGATCCCGATAGAGGGCGATCAACGAGAGGGCCGCCCATAATATCAACAACAGGTCACGGTTGCCGATCGTCTTGTGCAGCAAGTCGTGACTCAGCAGGTCACGAAAAATCCAAAGTACGATGCAATACACGACATCGATCAGTGCAATGCCGGTGGCGAACAGCAGTAACCGCCGAATCAGGCGACCGACGCTCGACTCGGCGAGCCAAGAAGCAGCGGTCGGCACCAGCAAGGTCTTCACGCCGACCGTCAGCACGATGGTCGGCATCAGCAGCAGCCGAGCGGCGTTCACGTCGGCGACCGCCGTCAGATCGATCCGACTCGCCAACACATAGTTATAACTTTGATTGTAAATCCAGTAGGTCAGCGCGCCGACGGTCGCCCACACGGCCAGCGGCCGCATTTCCTTCCAGAACGGGGATGGATCGCCCCGGGGGAGACCGGGATCTTTGGCCAGGGAGCGCCGCGCGACCGTTTCGCCGGCAAGAGCCGAGGCGATGAGGGCCACCACGGCCCACAGCACGGCTGGCTTGGGCCCATAGACCGCGATCAGTGCGCCCGTCAGCAGCACAGCTACGTTTACCAGGTCGGCCCGCAACATGGCCTGGGGGCGGCCGTAAACCAGCAAAACGCCGCGGAGGTATTCTCGCTGCAAAGCGGTCCAACAGGCCCCAATGCCCAGCACGACAACCAACGATTCGAGCCCTGTCCAGTAATGCAAGAAGTAGCCCAGCACGGGCACCACCAGGGCCACGGCGGATGCTCGCCGCAGAAAACGCCGCTGACTCGACTCCACGGCGCCCACCATGAGGCGTCGGAGCGCGGGAGTCTTGCCGGGCGCCAAAACGGCAAGAGGGCTGGAGAGCCACGCCATTTGTCCTGAGATCAGCAGGGTAATCGCTGACTGAACCAGCACGAACATGCCATAGTCGGCGTCGCTGGTCCGACGGATCAGTAGCAAGCCGACGATGAAATTTGCGCCCGAGAGGACGACTTGATCGACCACTGTCGTTGAAAACTGTCTAAACAGGCCGACTCGCACCGGACTGGCGACCGCTTCGGGAGCGCTCACACGCGGAATCTGTCGTTGGTGAAACCGCAGCGACGGCGCTCGGCGCGGTCAAAAATCTTCCGGGCTTCGGAGGTCATGAGTGCCATCGCTCCGGCTAATTTTTTCGACCCGTACATCTGATAAGTGTCGCCCTTTGCGCAGTCGCACGTCAATCATCAATGTCGTGAGTTGCGTCTCATACCGTCGCGAAAGCCCGTCATGGAATGCTCGTAAAATGGCCTTAGGATACGGTAGGCTCGTTGCATGAATAGGCCGTTGACCCTTCGCTCGGCGCGCGGTTCGCCGCGCGCCCAGCCGCAAGCAATCCCCCCGGTGAACAGCCGCGCCTGGGTGCCGGACTCGCATGTATCGCTGATCGCGACCTTCATGGTATGGGTTCTGATGGTCTATCTGGCAGTGCCGATTCAGTATTTCAGCGGCGACATGGATCTCGCGGGCGATACGGCCATGAGCCTCCCGCATCCATTGGCGAGGGCCATAAAACTCGGACTGCTCGCGCTCAGCACGGTCATCGTGCTATGGAGAGCCCGGCTGGCGTGGTTGGAACTGCGGTCTCTCAACCCGTTTTTTTCGGTATTCATGGCGCTGGTACCCTTAAGCGTGCTGTGGTCCATCGATCCTTCGGCAACGATGAACCGCTACGTTTCTCTCTTGTCGATCGTATCGGTCTGCTTCGCATTTGCGCTGCTCGGGTGGGACCGGACGCGCTTTCAAGACGTCGTGCGCCCGCTCGTGACCACGTTGCTGATCGGATCGGTCATTTTCGGAATTCTGTATCCCCAATATGCCATTGAGGTGGGTGAGGGGACGCTGAAGAATTCATGGCGTGGATTGACGGCTCAGAAGAACCAGTTCGGCATGCTCTCGAGTTTCGGCGTCGTGTTCTGGCTACACGCTTGGCTCAACAACGAGAAGAAATGGTGGGTCGCCTTTCCCTGGATCGGTCTCTCGTTGATTTGTGTACTATTGTCGCGCAGTTCCACGGCGCTGATGGCTACGAGTCTTTCGACGGTATTCATGTTGCTGGTGATGGTGGCCCCATCGAATCTGCGCCGATTCATGCCTTACATCGTCTCGGCATTCGCGATCCTAGTCGTCGTCTATGCGCTCGCCGTGCTCAACATCATCCCCGGTTCGCACCTGTTGCTCGATCCCATCGCGGAGTTGACCGGGAAGGACATGACGTTCTCGAACCGGGCGGTGATATGGGACATCATCAAAGAGCACCTTCAACTTGCGCCTGTGTTCGGTTCGGGATATGGGGCTTATTGGACGGGGCCCGTACCGTCATCACCCTCCTATGCGTTTCTGGGACGAATGGGAGGTTTTTATCCCACCCAATCGCATAACGGATATCTGGAAATCGTCAACGACCTGGGTTTCGTCGGGTTGATCTGCTTGTTGGGCTATTTGGTGTTTTGGGTGTATCAGTCCCTACAGCTGATGAAATTCGACCGCGGCCAGGGAATGTTGTTTCTTGCTCTGTTCTTCCAGCAGGCAATCACGAATCTATCGGAAAGCACCTGGCTTGCCATTAATTCCGCGTTCGCCATCGCGGTGGCCACGTTGGCAACGTTCTCACTGTCCCGCGCGCTGCTCGAGCAGCGCTTGCGTGAGTATTTTCGGCCTCCCGGCACAGGCGCGTGAGATGGCCGTCACAATGTTCGGCCGCGGTATCTGTTATTTTGTAGGCCCCTGAAATTTATAGCTTTCTCATTAAAATTGCTGAAGTGCATCGATGCTGACTTGCCACTATTCATGAAAAACGCCGATTGCCCATGCCCTCCCATTACGACGTAATCATCGTCGGCACGGGCTTCGCATCCTCGTTTTTCTTGATGCGTTATTTGGAGCACGGGCCAAAGACGGCTCGGATTCTCGTGCTGGAGCGCGGCAACGAGGATACGAAAGCCTGGCAACTGGCGAATCGATTGCATACCAGCATCGATCCGGATGACCTCGTAGAGAACGAGAACCCGGGGAAAGAGTGGTACACGAGCCCCGGATTCGGCGGCAACTCCAAATGCTGGATGGCCGGGGCGACTCGGATGATGCCGGGTGATTTCAAGCTCAAATCGCGCTACGGCGTCGGCATGGATTGGCCCATTTCGTACGACGACCTCGAAGCGCATTACGGCGTCGTCGAGCAAGTGATGCTGGTATCGGGTCCGGCCGACAGCCCGATGCCGCGCTCACGGCCTGCTCCCCTGGTGCCACATCGCTTTTCCGATCCCGACGCGCTCCTCAAGAAGCATTTTCCCGACGGCTGGTATCAGATGTCGACCGCAAGAGCGAGCGTCGCTACCGGTAGACGCGGCATCTGCTGCGCCAGCGGTGTCTGCGCGCTCTGCCCGGTCGATGCCAAGTTCACGATTCAGAACGGCCTGGCGGATATTTACAAGGATCCACGCGTGACCCTGCGGCTGCGCTCCGAGGTGCAGACGGTTGAAACTGCGGCCGGCGTCGCCCGGGCCGTGAACCATCTGCATGAGGGAAAACAGGAGCGCGATACCGCCGATCTGATCGTCCTCGGCGCCAGCGCGTTATTCAATCCGCATATTTTGCTGCGTTCTGGTTTCAGCCACCCGTTGATAGGCCGTCGACTCCATGAACAGATGCCGGTGTACGCCACGGTCGATCTCAAGGGCGTCAAGTGCTACAACGGCAGCACGGTGCTCACCGGCCTGGGCTACTTGTTTTACGAGGGGAATCATAGGGCCGATCATGCCGCGTGTATGATCGAAACCTGGAGTTCTCCCTTCGCTTATCGGCCCGACGGTGCCCTGCGGTTGGAGCGAGGCCGATGGAATGAGCGCTTGATGTTGGGATTTTTGTTCGATGACATCCCGAGCGATCAGAACCGAGTGACGGTCAGCGCAAAGAACCCCGCGGTGGCACACGCCCATTTCGAGGACTATTCCGAATATGCCAAGAAGGCCGGGGACCGGATACCGCAGATGATCGACAAGCTTGCCGAAGCGCTGCCCATCGAGCGACTCGTGAGTACGTCGCTTGGAACGACGGCGGCGCACATTCAGGGCACGGTGGTGATGGGGGATGACCCTGCGACGAGCGTCGTCGATCGATACCTGGTGCATCATGAGTTTAGAAACCTGCTGGTGCTGGGCGCCAGCGCCTACCCCACCGCGAGTCCCGCTTATCCGACGCTGACGGTTTCGGCGTTGTCGCTGTGGGCTGCGGACCATCTTCTCGGAAGGACCGCGACGTGATGAACCGGCGCCGCGCGATCTTGGGTGGATTGGCCGCGGTCGGCCTCGCCGGACTTGCCGCGTGGGGCTTAGGTCATGTGGCATTGGAGGCAGAGATCGCCTCCATTCTGCGCCGACGACTCGGCTTCCTGAAGCTCGATCCGAACGGCGTGCACGCGTTCGCGAAGGACCAGACCGACGCGACGTTCCACAAGAAAATACCAACCTGGAATCGACTGCGATATCACTTGCTGGCGGCCGCCGCTCCGTCGTACAAGCGCTTTTTCAGGTCCAACGACACCCGTTCCCGGGTCGCTCGGCTCGAGGACAACCTCATTTCGACCTACTTGCTTTCCAGCGATTTTTTCCTCAATGGCGCCGACGAATCCCGCACCGTCAATTACGTGGCGTACTACGATCCGTTGCGGCCATGCCAAAACCCATTCGCGCGGCTCGCCGTGGATCCTGCCGCCACGTGAATCGCATGATCCGCAGGATTGCTACCGTGGTGGCGGTGGCACTGTCGCTGGCCGCATGCGCGAAGAAACCGCCGGTTCTCGTAGCGGCGCCCGACGGCCATTGGATCAGCTTGTTCAATGGAAAGACCCTCGATGACTGGACGGTGAAAATCGCCGGCCACGACCTCAATGATAATTACCGGAACACATTTCGGGTTGCGGACGGGTTGTTGAAAGTCTCGTATGACCAATACGACAAATTCGGCGGCCGGTTCGGCAGCCTTTTCTATAATAAGAAATTGTCTCATTACTGGTTCCGGGCGGAGTATCGGTTCGTCGGCAAGCAGGCTTCCGGCGCGCCATCTTGGGCCTACAAGAACAGCGGCATTCAGCTGCATAGCCAGGCGCCGGAGACCATGCGCAAGGAACAGGAATTTCCCGTGTCGGTGGAGTTCGATATCGTCGGTGGCCGACTTCTTGGCAGGCACCCGACGGGAGACGTTTGCGAAAACGGTACGCGCGTCAAAATCGGCGGGGCAGTGTTGCTGGCCAAATGCTCCAAGTTGAGCAACGTCACGATTCCCGGCGAAGAGTGGGTGACGATCCTGGCGGAAGTTCAAGGCGGGACGCGGGTCAGGCAGGTCGTCAATGGGGAATTGGTCGTCGAATATTCGGAAGTGACGCTCGACGAAAAAGATCCGGACGCACAGCGACTCTTAAGTTCCGGCAGCGATAGGGCGCTGACGTCGGGCTACATATCCATTCAAGCCAACAGTCATCCCATCGAGTTTCGGCGCATCGAAATATTGCCGATCGAATAGGCGCTTTTGAACGCCGCCGCGGCTTGCCGCAGTCCTTCGGCCAGCGGCGTCCAGGCGAGCTCGAGAGCCTGTTCGGCCCTACTGCTGTTGAGCGTGATGTTCTGATTGCAGAGATTCAACAGCGATGGCGTGATTACCGGCGGAACGGCGTTCGATCGTCCGGGTAAACGCCGTGCCATCAGTTCCAGGATTTTCAGCGGCGGCGCCAACAGTCGTGTTTCTATCTTCAACCGGCGGGCGCTGATTCGTGAGATGGGCACGGCGCCCAAGGCGCGCGCAAAAAACGCGAAATATTCGTTCCATGTCGGCGGTGAGCGCATCGCAAGGTTGAAACACTGACCATCGACATCCGATCGCCGCAATGATCTGATGATCGCGGTGACCAGATCGTCCACGAATACGAGATTGCACACACCATCCCCGTGGGCGCCCAAATCTCCGAGCCTATGAGAACACAACAGACGAGCGATGCGCTCGCTCCACTCCGGGCAATGGGGACCATATTCGCATCCTGGGCGCAGTATGACGCTGCGAGGATGGTGGCTGGCCAGTGACTCGGCACTGACATGGGCAGCGCCGTATGCGCCCACATCCGAACGAAGCGCAGCGTTCTCGACAGCTTCTCCTGTGCGTGATCCGTAAACGGTCATCGAACTCAAGTGCACCACGCGCACATTCTTGCCGGTGCGTTCGAGCGCGCGGTAGAGCGCCTGCGCAGTGGCGAGGATCGCGTGGGGGCTGCCCATCGTCCCGTTGAATACCGCCTGTATGCCCTCTAGATGCCGTGGCGAAACCGTGCCCGGTGACCCCGAGAACGGCAGCGGTGTGGCCCAGTCGCTCGCCGAGAGTACTGCGTGGACTCTGGCGCCCACGAAGTGTTCGACTCCGAGCAGCAAAATGCGCTGCTTCATGAAAAAGCCTGCCATTCGTTGCCCACGGCGAAACGAATGGCAGGACCTGTGTGGTTTGAGCGCTCGAGGCTCGATCTACCTACGGTTCGAATCCGACATTGTCCACATACCATGAGTTGCTCGACAATCCTGTCTGATCTTGTATGCAGAACTTGTAGATGCTCGTCCCTAACACGCCGAGATCGGAAAGGGGAACCGTATACGTGGCCCACTTGCCCGCTACCGGCGCCGGGCCATACTTGGAAACATCCAAATAGATCCCAACCGGCACATCCCCTACCTTCACGAAGAATACGCTCCACGTCTGGTTTGCGACCGTCGGCTTCAGCGCGAATGTCAGCTTAGTATAGCCCGCGGAATTGAAATTCCAATTCTTCGCATAGGGCAGCCACCCGCCGTAAGCGCTCTCCAGCGTGACCTTGATGTCATGCGGTCCGCTCAAGGGGTCGCCGCTCGTATCCTCATAGTTCGGCGACGCGACGAATGAGTAATCACCCGGCCAATCGAAGACGCCATTGTAATACACCCAAGACGTTCCCGACACCGGTGTGGGCGTCGGCGTCGGCGTAGGCGTCGGCGTAGATGAGGAAGCGACGGTAATCGCAGTGGGCGCGCACGTTGCCGTCAAATCACCGGCCGCATCGGCGGCGCACACTTCAAACGTATATCGGCCGGCCGTCTTCGGCGTGCCGGTCAAGGTGCCGTTGCTATTGAGGATCATGCCGAGGGGCGGAGTTCCAGTCGTAAACGCACCGGTTTGGTAGTGATACGACCCTGCGCCGCCGGAAATGCTTTTCAGCACCGAGGCGGAATAAGCTTTGCCGACCGAGGCCGTCGGCAGCGGGTCCACCGCAGCGATTTGGATGTTGCTGCCGGCAGGCGTGGCCACCGACGAAAAATTATTTTCGCTCAAATCCACATTGCTGAGCGTCACGGTCTTTGACTGGCTAAACGTATGTCCAGGGAGAGACGCGCTCAGCGTATAAGTCCCCGCCGGCAATCCGGAGAAGCTGTAGCTACCGCCGAGATCCGTCGCAGCGGACCCGACATTCGAACCGTTCAACGTTACCGTTGCATCGGACGCACCGGTTCCGCTGATCGTGCCCGAGATTCGGTATGTCGGCGAACTCGTCGGCGAACCCGAGAAGTTCAAGTTCTTGACGGGCTCGCCTGCTACATGTGCGACCACGCTCGTCGGGGTGAACACGTGGCCGGCGATGGTCGGTGACAATGTGTAAGTGCCGGCGGTAACTTCTGCAAAGTCATAGCTTCCGGCGGAATTCACGCCCGCAACGCGGGTCGACTTGCCGGTCAGCAGCACGGCAGTGGTCGTCGGGCCGCTCACGGCGCCGGAGACCGTCGTAGCGCCGGTCGTGGGGCCCGGTGTCGGCGTCGGTGCCGGGGAGGTTCCCTTCGTGACGGTGAAATTGGTGGGCAAAAAATCCGAATGCTGCGGATTGATGAATCCCAGGTGCGCGGTGGTGGCATCGGCAGGCACCGTGACCTTCACCAATCGGTCGTTGACGACGTACACCGTCGAATCGTGTGCGTTGCCGATCCACACCTGAGTTAACCCGGTAAACCCGCTGCCGGTCACGGTGATCACGGTTCCCGGAGGTCCCGACGTCGGCGAGAAGCTCGAAGGCAGCGGTTGCGGATAGGTAGTGGCGCCCATCGCCGCGGTGGCGGCCGACATGGCGATTAGAAAAAACACGTTGCTACGTCTTGGCATCTTTCTCACTCAAAGGATTTTGAATATGGGAAAAAACCGCGCCGTGATCACTGAGCGTAAGAAGGGACTTCTCAGAGTCGACAAATGCGGAACACGAGAGGCGTTTTACGTGCAACGAAACGGAGCCGCAAATGTCTCGAATCTGCGACTTGCGTCACAAAACTGTCTTGAATCAGCGACGCATGCACTGCAGTGTGTACAAAATTTGTACAGGCCATGAACAAAAAATGTTCAAGAAGAATCGGCGGGCGTTTACTGAAAAATCTACGGTTTCTCTCGGTCCGTACGAACCCATTCGTCGGAGGTTCGGCGCCGCAGCATCAGGAGAATTTTCCACACGAGAAATCCCGGGGCGCGCGCGAGATCGAGCAAACCCCGTAAACCGATGCCGCTCAGTTGCCAGCCGCGGAGTACGTACAAAATCAGGCTTACCCCGCATGCGGCGCCGAGCCACAACCATGGCCGCAGCGACGGTTGCCACCAAGTCGCGAGAGCCGCGAGCACGCACAGCGCGAATACGTTGAGCGTCACGTACGACAACGGCAGCACCAGCAGATCGAGCGCAAGATCGAAACAAACCGCGCTGCTGCGCCGACATGCAGCCTGGAGCAACGGCAGAGTTTTTGCGCGAATCAATTGAAAACGTCCGTGTTCCCAGCGTTGCCGTTGCTTGCGCGCGATCTGTTCGCCGGAAACCATATCCGCATCCGAATGAGCCTCGTCGGCATATTGCACGCGGTATCCAGCCAATCCCAATTCGATTCCGTATTCGACATCCTCGGTCAAGGAGAATGCGCGATACGGAACTCTCGCGAGCAAGGAGTGCGTCACGCACCACCCATTGCCGCGGATGCCGCAGGAAACTCCGATTCGTTCGCGTGCGCGCGAACGCACGATGTGGAATGCCGCTTTCGCAATCGTAATGAGCCGCGTGCGCCATGACGCCATCGGGTTCAGGACGCCATAATGCGCCTGGACCGCGTAGGCGCCGTTTTCGATCCGAACCGCAAACGCTTCGAGCAGGTTTGCCGAGGCTTCCGCATCGGCGTCGATGACGACGACTGCGTCGGCCCACGCTTCCGCGGCGCTGCGCTCGAAAGCGTATGCCAGCGCGTATCCCTTGCCCCGCTTCTCCAGATTGTGGCGCTCGTACACGCGGGCGCCCGCTGCCGTCGCAATGCGCGCGGTCGCATCGCTGCAGTTGTCGGCGATCACGGTGACGCGAAAGCGGTCCGCGGGCCAGTCGAGGCGGCGCAGGTTCGCGACCGTGCGCGCAATAACCGCTTCTTCGTCGTGGGCCGGCACGAATACATCGAATTGCAGGCGCCGAGAGGAACCTGTCGGCGGTCGCTCTCGCGCGGACAGGAGAGTGCACGACAACAAATAGCCGCAGGCCAGAACAGCGGGCAAGGCCACTACCGCCAAGCAGAAAATCAGCACCACGGTCATGTGGAATCACGCATATTCGCGGTAGCGCCAACCCCAAAATACCGACAGCTTCCCGACGTTGGCCGATAGCGTGGTCAACCATCGGGCCGCATGGTGACGGCCGAGCGGCCACACCACCAGCGTCAAGGCGGCGGCGGCGAGGGCCTGCACCAGTGCGCGCAGAAAGAATTGCGTGCGTTTCAGCGTGGACATGGCGCCATAGCGTCCCGCGAGCGAGTGGCGGGCGAAGTCCTGGCCTCCCGAGAGGGCTCGGCGCAGTAGCCAATTCAAGGAAAGACGCGAAGACTCCACCGGTTCGCGCACGATGGCTTCATCGCACCAAACGATGCGTGCGCCGCGTTGCACCAGGCGCGACAGCAAGTCTCCATCTTCGCCGCCGGTGAGGCCAAGAGCCGGATCGAAAGGTCCATCGATGCCGCGTATCCAAGACGCCTTGACCAGCACGTTGCCGAATCGCAGCCGGTTCGGCGGAATGACCGTTCCCGTCTGCATCCTGGGAAATTCGTAGAAACGGCCGCGCCGGATCCAGGCAGGCGCACTGGGCGGCACTACCGGGTCGACCGGACCCAAGACGCCATCCGCAGCGTATCGAGCGGCTGCGTCCAGGAGCTGCGCCAGCCAGGGAGGCGGCGCACGTTCGTCATCGTCGATGAACGCCAGCCATTCGCCGCCGGCGAGCTCAACCGTCTTGTTGCGGGTCAGCGATATATTTTTCTGCGGCTGTATGGCGTAGCGGATGGGGAAGGGCGCGCCAGGCCCAAGGCGCTGCTCCACCACCGCACGCGCGCTGCCCGCGGCATCGTTGTCAACGACCACCACCTCGTCAGGCAGCCGAGTCTGCTGCGTCAAATCATCGAGCACCGACGTCAGGCGCTCCGGACGACGGTAGGTGGCGATACACAGACTGACCGTGCTCATGAGAGTATTGGCGTCCGGCTCGTGGCCAATCAAAAATGATTGATCACGGCTCCGAGAAGTCTTGACTGAGTGCTCGCCAGTCGGCGCAACAACGCACGCGTACTCTTGTAAGTCGTATGCTGCGCGCGGCTCAGCACCAGCGCGTGTGCCGCCATCGTTGCGACTGCCAGCCCGTCCGCGCATTGCGCCACGGGCGGGGTGTCGAGCACGATGAACTCGTATGAGTTGCGCCACTCGTTGAGCAGATTGCTGAACCGGCCGTCGGATAATAATTCCAAAGGATTCGGCGGAATAGGGCCTGCCGTCAACAGGTGCATGAAGGGAAGTCCTGCGACCGGGTGGAAGTAGGGCTTTTCATTGCGCGCGATGGCTTGCGACAAGCCGTGTTGATTGGTCGAGCCGAACAAAACGTGCTGCTGCGGCTTTCGCATGTCGGCATCGACCAGCAGCGTACGCCGTCCGAGTTGAGCGAACGAAATCGCCAATTCGCCGCAAAGCTGGGAGCGGCCTTCGCCGGGACCCGGGCTGAGCACCGCGACCATGTTGGCTCCCCGCCCCGTTTCGTGCAGCAGCAACAGCTCGGTGCGCAGCGCGCGTAATCGCTCGCTGCGCGGATTGTCCGGGTCATGAGCCAAAATCAATTTCGCGCTCGGCGTGACGCGGTCGCCTTGGCGCAAGACCACGCGCCGGTCGGATGCAATGCGCCGGATCGCAGTCTCGATCATCCCGGCTTCGTCCGCCGAACGTCCCGACCGAATCTTGAGCAGCGCCTGTTCTATGGTTTCCGGCTTCAGAATTCCCAAGCGGCCGGCTGCATCGACGAACGTGGTGCCCATCGACTGCATGACTTCATAGATTCGTTCGACGGTGACGTCCGTCAGGCCCAATTCGGAGATCAGCGCAGCGTGCAGATGAACCTGGGAATTGTCGAGCGGATCCCGATCGGTCGGCGAGGGGGCGTTCATGCCGCACTTCGTACGTTAATGATACGGTCGAACTCCATCAGCACGGGAAGATCGAAATTTCGCTCGAAATCGTCTCTGCAGCGTATGCGGCGGTTGATCAGCAACTCATAGATCAAGGGCGCCAGGAGTCCGACGAAGATCCCGACAAACACGCCCATGATGAGCAGTTTGGGCTTGTTCGGCTTGGTGGCTTTCTGCGGCGGGACTGCAGCGCTGACGACGCTGATATTGGCAATGTGTCCGCCGGATGCGAACATGATCTGGTCATAGCCGTCGAGTGCCCGCTTGTAGACCGATTGAGCCGATTCCAGCTCCAACTCGTACTTGGTGCCTTCGTCCTGCAGTTTGTTGACGCCGAGCACCTTGTAACGCTGTTCCTCGACGGCGGCGCGCATTTTCGCCTCGAGCTCCCGCGCAGCAACGAGATCCGCCGAGTTCCCGGAAGAGACGCTGTGCAGCTCCGCATCGAGGTTGCGCTGAGTAGCGTGGATCTGATTGTCGAGCTCCAAAACCTTGGGGTGTTGCGCGCCGTAAGTCGTGCGTAACTGCGCAAGCTGCGTTTGTTGCGTGTTGAGCAATGCCTTGAGGTTTTGCACGACGAGCGAACCGCCGGCCGTGCTCGCATTCTGTTCGGACATGGCCTTGACTTCGGCGGCGCGCCTGGCGTTTTGCGCGTCCTGGAGCTTGCCCTCGAGGCTCGCGAGCAGCGCCTGCGCGACGTTGTTGTTCTTTTCCGTCGTATCGGTGACTCCCGTGCGTTGCCTGAACGCGGTGACTTGATCTTGCGCCACGCGCACCTTGTCCTTGAGTTCGGCCAATTCCAACGCATACCGTTTGGCGCGCTCGCTTGCCGGGCCGGTTACGCGCTGACGCTGCTGCGTCAAATAGACGTCCGCCATGGTATTGGCAATCTGAGCGGCGAGCTGCGCGCTGCGGGCGGACGCATTGATGTAAATCAGCTGGCTGCCGAATGCACCGAGCTGAATATCCAAACTCTTGATTAAGTTTTCTCGGACCCAGTCGCGCAGCGTGCTGCCGTCGCCCGAGTAGCCCGCCGTGTAATCTTTATCCTGAGTCAAGTTCAATTTGTCGATCACCGGCAGCAGCACTTCCGCGCTCAGCATGAGCTGCGATTCGGTCGACATGTAATTGAACATGGGTGTCGCCATACCCTGGTTGTTGTTTCCCAAAGGATCGTTGCCCTCGGGATTCACCATCAAGGCGGCGGTCGCGGTGAAGGTTTTCGGCATCAGCTTGATGATGCCTCCCATGAGAATGGATATCGCGATGACGATCATCAGCGTCGGTATCCGATACGCACGGAAGATCGAGAAAATCTGCAGTAGCGACAGTCCCGGGGTCGACAAGCTTTGCGGCAGCGCCGGCTCGCGACCGGGAGTGAAGACGGGCGCGGGGTTGGCGACCGCCAATACCGGTAGATTTCTACGTGACCTCAAAAAATGCTCTCCTTGACTTGGATGACGTCGTCGGGTTGCACCAAATCGCCCAACTTGGCCTTCACGGTCGAATAAGTTCCGTTGGCTTGTTTACGTTTGATTTCAACGCGGCGCTGGCTGCCCCGAAGGGTGATGCCGCCGGCCCTGGCAATTGCTTCAATCACCGTCATTTCGGGCTCGACACGATAGCGTCCGGGCGTCGTCACTTCTCCATAGATTGAAAACTGTTCAGCCTTGGGCACGAATACGGAATCGCCGCCCTGCAGCGTCAAAGCAGGCACAGCGCCGCTGCCGTTCGCCAGTCCTTTCAAATCGACCGGGTAACGAACCTCTTTGCCGTTCTTGTCCTGCCGCAGGATGTACACGATGTCCGACCCGTTCGCCGAGATGCCGCCGGCCTGAGCCAGCAGATCGAGAATGGACGTGTTCGACTCAATCGGATAGCGTCCGGGCGTGCCCACCTGGCCAAGAACGGATACGCGCTGGCTGCGCGATTGGGTAACCGTGATGCTGACGTGCGGATCGACCAGAATCTTGGCCGATTTCAGTGCGGTCTCGATGCGGCCGCTGGCCTCGGCCGGCGATACGCCCGCGACCTGGACCTTGCCTGCCAGCGGGATCGACACGGTCCCATCGTCGGCCACATAGACGGTGGTGCTCAGGTCGGGTTGGCCATAAACTTGGATGTTGACGCTGTCGCCCGGCCCCAGTTGCAGCAGAGGAGCCTTCGCGACCGGGTTGTCAGTCGCCGGCGGCGGTGGCGTATCCGCAGCAACGGCGGTTTGAAGGGCGCCCAAAACCAGGGCGGCCGCCAGCCATGGCCCTAGGGCGCGAACGGCGCGCCGCGAGTTGTGCTTCAGGCAATGAGTGAACAAATCAGCACCTATCATTCAATTACTTAACATAATATGTCACGAATCGCTATAACCTAAGTTAAGATCGAATATATTACTATCGGCAGCCACTGGGGAGCGGCGATTCATCGACAGAACGGCAACCACCGCGTCGTTCAGCCTTAGTCCGTGAATTCGCAACCTTTCGATTGTAATCGGTCGCCGTCTTCGTAATTGGTAAACGCGCCGCATTCTTTGCATAAAGTTTCAGGCAGGATTGCTTCCCAACACAATGTCGATGCCCCCTTCCTAGTGAAAGCTTTTCCACGCTTATCGCCAACGTCTTGGCTGACCACCAAAACGGTTTTTGCGCAAGTTTTTGCGCTTTTGCTATTCGCGATTCAAGCGCCCGTGCTCGGGCCGAAAGCTTTTGGGCTGATTTCCATCGTGATGGTTTTCGTTGGGTTTTGCGAATATGTCCCGGGCGAGGCCGCTGCCGAGGCGTTGATATCCATCCGTGACATCGACGACGAGCATTTTCACACGATGACCGCCGCCAATGTCCTATTGTCGCTGGTCATCGGCATAAGCGTCTTTGCGGGAGCTCACCGGGTCGCCGTTTGGTTCGGCGATCCGGAACTTGCCAGCCTGTTGCGCTGGATGTCGGTGCTTCCTGCCATCAGCGCATTTGCGGCGGCCCCCACGGCCGCTACCAAACGCGATATGCAGTTCCAGCCGCTTGCATTGCGCACCATAGGCAGCTTATTCGTCGGCGGAATCGTCGGGTTGGTGTTGACGCTGGCCGGAGCGGGCGTCTGGGCCTTGGTCTGGCAAGCCATCATTACGAGATTGGTTGCGTCGATCGTCCTTTGGTACACGGTTCCCCTCAAATTTGGGATGCGATTTTCCGGGCGCCACTTTCGGGAATTGGCCCATTTTGCGGCTCCAACCATGTTCTCGCGGTTTTTGACCTGGAGTTGCAATCAAATCCCGCGCGTGATGCTGGGATTGTACTGGGGTTCGACCGACCTTGGGTTGTTCAGTCTTGCTGCCCGACTGGGCGACATATTGATGGAGGTGGCCGTAGTGCCGCGCTACGCGGTCGCGAGAGTCGAGCTGCGGAAGTACGCCAATGACCATGCCGGACTCGAGCAGGCGCTGCGTCGAACGTTCACCTTTTTGACCGTGTTTTGTTTTCCGCTGTGCGTGGGGGGAGCGGCAATCGTGCCGACGCTTTTCCACGTATGGCTCGACCCGCGATGGGTAGGGGCAATCGTTCCCGCGCAATGCATGCTGCTGACCTGCGTCCCCTTGGTGACGCAATACATGGCGGGAGCGGTGCTCCTGGCCATGAACTTCCAGAGAACGGAGGCTCTCGTTTCCATCGCGCAAACGGTGACTACCTTGATTGCGGTGGTGGCGTGCGCACCGTTTGGCCTGCTCGCGGCGTCGATCGGTATCGCGGTGCGACCCTTTGTGTTGATGCCGCTGTCCGTGGGCCTGTTGCGCCGGTATTGCAGCATCAAGTCTTCCGCAATATTCTCGCCGCAGTGGCCGGCGCTGGCGGCGAGTCTGGTCATGGGAGGTTGCGTGTGGCTACTGCGGCTCACGCTTGAATCGATGGTAAGGGATGCCGTTGCCCTGCCGATTCTGGTGCTGGCGGGTGCCGCCGTCTACACGCTGATGGTGAAGCTCACCATGCCGGTCGTAGTCGCGCGCTTCGCGCATCGATTGCCGGGGCGCGCCTGACTGGACTGCCGCCGGCATGTCGGCGTCGAGGTATTTCATGAGCGCAATCTCGATCGAACATGAACTTGGCCGGCCGATGACCGTGGCCGATCACGAAGGTCAGTTTCGCCGCAACTACAATCGCGCGAATTTCATATTCAAGCACGAGCTTGCCGGAAATCCCCTGTTCGGATTGGAAAGTTTGGTCGAACTCGCGAGGCGCATCCCGGATCATGGCGACCACTATTGGGCGAATGGCGAAGTGCCGGTCAATAACACGTGGTCCGACGGCACCATCGGACGCCAGTCGCTGCGGGACACCATCATCAATATCGAACATAACAATTCGACCGTAGTCCTGCGGCACACGGAACAGGACCCCGTTTTCGCGCCGGTTCTGCAGAGCGTTTTGACGACGATTGTCGAGCTATCCGGCGAGCAGATGCGGTTGGATGTCAGGATCGGCGAAGTGTCGATCTTGGTCAGTTCGCCCGGACGAATCACCGCGAACCATATGGATTCGGCAACCAACTTCCTGTTGCAGATCACGGGCGACAAGTGGTTTCACATCTTCGATCAATCCGATCGGACTCTGGTGACCGAGCGTGAGCTGGAAGACTTCTTCGCAATTGATAGATATCGCGAGTTGGTCCGCAGCGATCGTCGAGACGATTGCGTCAAACTCGATTTGCGCGCCGGGTGCGGAGTGCATGTGCCGACCTGCGCGCCCCATTGGATACGGAACCGTGAGAATGTTTCGGTCGCGCTCAGCGTCCATTACGAACTTCGCTCGGTGGAACGACTTGAAAAGCTGTATCGCTTCAACCATCGCTTGCGAAAGCTGGGGCTTAGCCCGGCGGCGCCCAACGTCTCCGCTTGGCGTGACCGCATCAAACTCGCGGCCGCGGATGGCATGGCGGCGGTGCGATTGGTGGGCAGACAGCGGGAAGGCCGGCTCTACCAGGTTTGGACGCCGCCCGCGGATTGAATCCGCCGGCTCCTAGGGCTTGACGGCCTGCGCCCCGTTTTTTTCCAAGGCTGCGGCAACGTGGGCGGCCATCTGGGCGGAGCCCTGTTCCTGAAACATCGTGAAATGATTGCCGTCCACGAATTGCACATCGACGCCGGAACGCGCGAAGGGTCCCCAGCCGGCATCTTCCTGAAAAAACCAACCAGTAGGCTCCAAGCGGCTGCGAAGCAGCGTCACTGCACCTTCATACGGTTTCGGCGTGTAGCGATTGGTCACGCGCTGCAGGTAAGCCAACAGCCACTGGTCATAGGTTTCAGGGGTGGCCTGCTCATCTTCCTCCACCGCCACCCGAGGACTGCCCGGTCGGGTGAACAGCCGCTGCAATCGCTTGAACACGGTACGCTGCGTGATGAATGCCCGTATCGATTTCTCGCTCGATAGTACTCGACGCCAATCAGCAATTATTAGTTGCGCCCGCATCGAATACTCGCCTACGAGCCGACGTAATTTGGGGAGGCGCTCGAAGTAGTTCGGAACCCAGGAGTCGATTAGAAACAAGTGAGAGATCTCTTGATTGTCGTCGACGAGCTGGCGCGCAATTTCGAAGGCGAGGGCGCCGGCAACACACCATCCCATCAATTCGTAAGGACCCTGCGGTTGCACGCGCCGGATGAGCCCAACATAGCCCGCAGCAATCTCTTCCAGGGACGTCGGCAGCGCAGAATCTCTGACCGACGGATCGAACAACTGCAAAGAATAAACCGGTTGTTCCGATCCTAAGTTCTTGGCCAAGCCGTAGTAAATACCGGTGTTGTTGATGGCTATCAAGGGCCGCTTCGAACCGTGCGGCTGAATTTTGACCACTTGACGAAAATCGAATTCGCGCAGATCGGTCTGCGCGAGGATCTTCGCGAACTCATGCAGAGTGGGGGCCAGAAACAGGGTAGCCAATTTGATGCGACGTCCGAATTCCCGCTCGACGCGCGTCAGCATCCGCGCCGCGAGCAGGGAATGTCCCCCCATTTCAAAAAAATTATCGGCAGGGGCGATGGAGTCGATACCCAGCATGGATTTCCAGAGTTCCGCCAGACGCCGTTCGATGTCGCCGACCGGTTGATCGGAATTGACGCCGCGAGCTACCGGAGTCCGAGTCGATCGAAGCGCTGCACGATCCACGGCTCCATCCGGCAAACGCGGCAACGCGTCGCGTACAACCACCGTCGAGGGAACCAAGTAATTCGGCAAGCTTTCATTCAAAAGCATGCGCACGGAGTCGATCAGATTGGCTGACCCATCGTTCTGCGGCGTGCGCGGGACGATATACGCGGTGGGCGATCCCTCGCCGGAGCCGGCGGCGATGCCCGAGTAAATGACGACCGCATCGCCGATCTCGGCGTGGCGCAGCAAGACACGTTCGATTTCCGCCGGATCAATTTGACGGCCGTGATGGCTGAAGCGCAAATCGGACCGTCCCAAGTATTCGATTTGCCCATCGGCCCGCAGCCGCGCCAGGTCGCCGGTGGGATGGAACCGCGCGCCGGCGATGCCCCCGGGAAGGCTGCTAATCATGGGTCCGCTGTGAGCCGCCAGTCCGTCCCCGGCGATGGTCAACTCGCCGGTAGCGCCTACCGGCGCAAGCTGGCGCTTCGCATCGAGTATGTACAGCGACGTATTGGCGATCGGCGCTCCCACGATCGTCGCAGGCTGCTTCGGCTTGATGCGTTGCACGGCAGACCAAACGGTCGCTTCCGGGTGACCGTAAAGGGACCATAGCTCACCGCTCATTCCTGCGAGCTGATCCAGCATGCCCAGAGGCACGTCCGGTGCGGCGCACAACATCTTCAGGGCCGGATAACCCACCCAACCGGCGTCGAGGAGGCTCCGCCAAGTGTGCGCAGCACCATACATGACCGTGGCGCCGCATCTTTGCAAGAGAGTGAGCAATGACCGGCCGCTGCTGAGATCCCGGTCGTTGGGTATGACCATGCGCGCGCCCGTCAGGAGCGGCAAGAACATCTCGACCGCAGCGCGATCCGTTGTCACCGGTGATATGGCTACGACGACGTCACGGCTGCCGACGCCGGGGCGCTTGGCTATAGAGTAGACCAGATTCGCGATATTCCGGTGAGAGATTCCTACGATGCCCGCCGACTCACGGTTTCCGGAGGTAATGATGAAACAGGCAGCGGATTCCGCATCGTGCGTCGTATCAAGTAAGTTGCCCGAACTGCGCACGCCGAACGCAAGCGCAGCTCCGACCTCGATCGAGCGAACGGATTCCCGCTTTGCAGGAGGCAATCGATAGTCTTGGCCGACGACGGCCGTCATGCCGGACGCAGCGATGGCTTCCTCGTGGCGCGCCTGCGGCTCGGCCGGATCCAACATCAAGTAGCCGGCGCCCGCCTTGATGATTGCCAGAACGAACAGCGGCAGTTCCACCGAGGGACGCAGGCAAATCCCGACTCTCGAACCTGCGACCACTCCCTCCTGCCGCAAGTACTCGGCAATCCGATTGGCCGCGGTGTTGAGTTCACCATAGGTTAGTTGCCGATCGCCGCAGACCACGGCAAGCGCGTCCGGCGAACTCTGCGCTTGAACATCGAGCAGCTTCGCCAGGCTCAGATCGCGCGGATAGAGCGTGCGTGTATCGTTCAACTTGTCGAGCAGCAGGCGTGCCTCGCCGGGCTTGCTCAACTCGAGTTCCGAGACGCGCCGCCCGGGATCGGCAACTCCGCTTTCCAGCGCATTCTGGACATACGCCAGGAGTCGCTCTGCAGTCGCGCTCTCAAATTGATCCGTGTTGAATTGGCAGGAGAAACGCCAGCCGTCCGGACGTTCGACCATGAAGAAATTGAGATCGTATATTGCGCCGGCCGGCAAGGACGGCATGTCGATCAAATCGAAATCGCCGTAGTTCGCGTTCTGAATGAACGTTTTCTGAAAGATGAAATTGACCGATATCGGCGGACTATTTGCGGAGTTTCGCTCGCCCTTGAACATTCCGAGGAGCCGCTCGATCGGTATATGACGATGGTCGAGCGCCAGGGCCACGGTGTCGCGGATTCGGATGATGAGCTCGCCGAACCTGGGATCGCCGTTGAGATCATTGCGCAGGACCAACGAATTGACGAACTGCCCGATCATGGATTCGAGTTCGACTTGGTCGCGGTCCGACACCTGCGTGCCGATGACTATTTCTGTTTCATTCGTAAAGCGCGCCAACGTCGCACACAGCGCGGCAAGTGCGGCGGCAAACAGCGTTGCGCCCCGCTCGGCCGTCAACGCTTGTGCGCGATTGGTGAGATCGCGCGGATACAACCGCGATACGATCGCGCCGTTGGTCGTTGGGACGGTGGGCCGCAAACGGTCCGGAATTACCTTGAACGGCTTGACGCCGGCAAGCTGTTTGGTCCAGTACGCCGTCTCAGCATCGGTGCCGCGCACCCGCAGCCACTCCAAGTGCCACAGCGAGTAGTCGGCATACTGAATCGCCAGCGGCTCGAGCGGCACGGGCTGATCGAGTCGCAGCGCTTGGTAGATCGTGCCCATCTCGCGAGCCATGACGCCGATGGACCAACCGTCGCAAGCGATTTGGTGCGAGGTCACCAGAATGATGGACGTGGTCGGCGAGAAACGCAGCAGTGTGGCGCGGATCAAAGGTCCCGCCGCTACATCAAAGGGCGCTCGTGCTTCCAAGACGCCGATGCGATCGCCTTCGGCTTGACGCTGGTCCGGGCTCAAAGTGCTAAGATCGATCTCGTTGAGCCGAAACTGCGCCTTCGGCGACACCCGTTGAATCGGTGCGCCATCCACCTCATGAAACGTCGTCCGCAGTATTTCGTGGCGCTCAATGATTTTGAGCCACGAGCGCTCCAGCAGATCGGTGGCAACGCGTCCTTCAAGGCGCCATCGAACCGCTACGTTGTAAGACGCGTTGCCGGGGTCCAATCTATCCAATAACCAAAATCGTTCTTGCGCGACCGAGCAGGGAAAATCCGTCCTTTCGAGCGGCGTGCCAGGAGCCGAAAGCTGCTGGTCGCTCTCACGGGCGGCCGAATCCGACGGCCCGGAGCTCGCTGCAGCGTCAAATATCTTATTCGCCGGCTTCGACATGGTCCTTAAGCCTCGGTTACCCCGTCCGCCGGTTGCGTTTGAACTGCCCTAGGGTCGGAAGCGCCGTACCCTTATCCCCGGGGACCGCTTCGCCGGCGCTCGAGTCAGCCACGGCTGCCAGCGCTCGCGCGTTACGGTACTGCAACAGTTGCTTGGCGGTGATTTTGATGCCGCCACGGTTGGCTCTTGCCGTGATTTGAAACAGTTGAATGGAGTCCGCTCCCAGTCTCAACAGGTCGGCGGTGACGCCCACACGCTCCAAATTCAATACCTCCTCAAAAATCTTGGTCAGCGCGGCTTCCGTTGCCGTTGTCGGAGCAACGAATTCTACCGCTTCCATCTGTGCAGAGTCAGGCCGCGGCAGTGCTGCCCGATCGAGTTTTCCGTTCGGCGAGAGCGGTAGCGAATCCAGCCGTACCCAGGCCGACGGTATCATGTATTCGGGCATCTCTTCAGCGAGAAGCTCGCGAAAAGCGTCGGGGGAGCGATTGTTTTCGCCCTGTTCGACATAATACGCCACGATTCGCGGCGTTCCGGGTACGTCTTCCCGCAAAATGACGGCGGCCGCGCTAAGTTGAGCCTTCTTGGTCAGAACTGATTCGATTTCGCCCAATTCGATGCGGAAGCCGCGCAGCTTGACCTGATGATCGATCCGGCCCAATACCTGCAGCCCACCGTCGGGCAGCCAACGCGCCAGATCGCCGGTGCGATACATGCGGCCTGGGCCAAAGGGATTCGCGAGGAACTTGTCTGCCGTCAGCGCTGCACGCTTGTAATACCCGCGTGCGACGCCGTCCCCGCCGATATGCAATTGGCCGGGGACCCCGGTCGGAACCGGCTGATCGTGATGGTCGAGGATGTAGAATTGAGTGTTTCCAATTGGACCGCCGACGGTAATAGGGTCATTGCCCGCGGTCACCCGAGTGCACGACGACCAAATAGTGGTCTCCGTGGGACCATACATGTTCCAAAGTTCTGCTGATCCGGACAGCAGGCGGTTGGCCAGATCGCGCGGCAGCGCTTCTCCGCCGCAGAGCATTTTGAACTTGGGCTGCGCGCGGAAACCCGCCTCGAGCAGCAATCGCCATCCTGCGGGCGTTGCCTGCATGGCGGTCGCGCCCACGGCATCCAACTGTTTGAGTAGTTTGAAACCGTCCGCCACCGTCTCACGCTCTGCGATGACGACTTTGGCGCCGACGAGCAGCGGCAGGAATAATTCGAGACCGGCAATGTCAAACGAAATAGTGGTCACCGCGACCAGCACATCGCTATGGCTGAGACCCGGGGTTCGCGCCATCGTCGTCAATAGGTTTACCACCGCGCGATGCGGTATCTCAACGCCCTTCGGTTGTCCGGTGGAGCCCGATGTGTAGATGACGTAAGCCAAACTGTCGGGCGATACCTTGACCGCAGGCGCGAGGGGCGAGGCCGCCGCGATCGCGGGCGCATCACCGCGGACATCGATGACCGGCACCCCAGCAGCCACCAGCGCGGCGCTCTCCGAGCCGTCCGAGATGAGCGCGGCCACCTCCGCCTCGCCCAGGATGTAGCGCAGGCGTGCGGCGGGATGCAGGGGATCCAGCGGCACGTAGGCGCATCCCGCTTTGAGCACCGCGATCATCGCAACCAACATGTCCAGCGACCGCTCGACCGATACGCCGACAAGCCTACCGGTCTTGTCCGGACCAACAATGCGCTCGCGCAGCACGTTCGCCATCTGATTGGCACGGCGATCGAGCGCTTCATAGCTCAAGCTAGTGTCCAAGAATTGCGCGGCGACCGCGAGCGGCGTTGCCTGCGCCTGCATTTCGATGAGTTCGTGAACGCTGCGGTCTTTCGGATAGTCGGCAGTCGTGTCGTTGATGCCGTGAAGCAATCGTTCGCGCTCCGGCGCGGGCAAGCAGGAGGCAGCGCAGAGCGCTTGATTTGCATCGGCAACGACCGCTTCCAGAAGGGCCTGATAGCAGTCGAGCCAATGGGTTACCGTGGACGCATCGAACAAATCGGTGTTGTAGTCGCAGTCCATGCGCAACCCTTCCGATGATTCGATCACGTTCAAAAAGAGATCGAAATTGACGTAGGCCTTCGCGTTCGGCGTTACATCCATCGTCAGATTGGGCAATTCCACCCGATCGGCCAACCGTTCCAGATTGAACTGAATCTCGGCGAGCGGCAGCCTGCCCGGCTCACGTGGCAGCGCCAGTTTGCGAACCAGGGTTCCGAAAGTGTAGTTCTGATGTTCATAGACGTCGAGCACCCGCTTCGCGGTGGCTGACAGGAATTCCGAGACCCGCGTGTCCTTGTTCCAGGCGCCGCGAATGGGCAGGAAGTTGACGCAGTGGCCGACCAGAATCTGATCCTCGATCAGCGATTGCCCGGCGGTGGGCACTCCCACGACGACCTCATCTTGATCCGCCAGCCGGCCCATGAGCGCCTGGTAGGCCGCGAGTAACGTGACGAAAAGGGTGCTGCCCTGGCGTGCACCCGCCTTTTTCACCGCTTGATAGAGCTTGGCGTCGATGCGGCGGCAAAGGCTTGCCCCCTTGAACGACTTCAAGGATGGCCTCGGCCGATCGGTCGGTAACTCCAGAGATTTCGGACGTTCGGCGAACTGGTCCAGCCAAAAGCGTTCGGTTTTCTCGAGTTCCGACGCGTCGCGTGCGGCCTGCGTGCGTGCGTAAACGCTGAACGGCAGCGCATCCGGAAGCTGCGGCTCCTCACCGCGGCAGAGTGCCCCATAAATCTCGGCAAGTTCGTTCACGATCACATTCAAGGACCAGCCGTCGCAAATAATGTGGTGCGCTGTGAGGACGAACGCATGCCGATCCGGCGAGAGCTTGACCAAATGCCCCCTGACGCATGGGCCGTTGACCAAGTCGAAGGCGGTGCGCGCGTCGGCGTCGAGCAGCTTGGCGTAGGCCTCCTCTGCGTGTGCTGCGGTGTTCGCGGAAAGGTCCGTGAATGGATAGCTGAATGCCTCCGAGTTCGCGATATGCATTTCTTCGCCGGTGGCACTGAATGTCGCGCGCAGCGCGTCGTGGCGCGCGACGACACGATTCAATGCGGATTGCAACGCAGCGCTGTTCAACGCGCCCCGCAATCCCAGGCTGACCGACTCATTGAACGCGCACGACGCATCGTCGCCCAACTGCGCCGACAGCCAAATTTCGAGCTGACTTTCGGTGAGTGGAACGGTGCTGCTCGCAGTCGCGCTGACCGCGGCGGCGGCCTGCGCGGCGGCCGCTTGGGCGGATACGTGCGCAGGGCCGACGATGCCGGCGGACTGCAGTTCGTCGAGGCTTTCCTTGAAAGCCGTGTAGATGCGCTCGAAGTCGGCGTCCGAGTGGGCGGTCGTCAAGAAACACGGGAAACCGTCCTGGATATGGATGCCGCGCTCGCGCAAATGGTAAAACAACAACGCGGCCAGAGGACTGTCGTTGTGCAAGTGAAAGAAGAACCAACTCGAGTAGCTCTCGATCTGGCTGTTCAGGCCGTGATAGGAGAAAAGCGTGCGCAAGCGCTCGACTAGGCTGAGCGTCTTCGTTGCGAGTGTTTCCTGCAGCGCGGGGCCGTTGTCCTTGAGATGGTTGAGCACCGCCCAGGCGGCCGCCAGCACCAGCGGATGGCGCACGAAGGTGCCGGCGAAAAACGTTACGCCCGCTTCGGGGATCGATTCATCGCCGAATCGCCATTGACCGCCGTCCAGCGCGTCCATGAACTTCGAATTACCGGCCAGCACGCCGATGGGAAGACCACCGCCGACAATTTTGCCGTAGGTGGCCATGTCGGCGCGAATGCCGAGCACGGCTTGCATGCCGCCGGGATGAACTCGGAAGCCGGTAACCACTTCGTCCATGACGAACGCGGTGCCCGAAGCCGCCGTGATCTTGCGAACTTCGCGCAAGAAGTCGAACGGCCGTAAATCCGCGTGACGGCTCTGCACGGGCTCGACGATCACCGCGGCGAGATCATCCGCGTTGTCGCGTATCCATTGCAGCGTTTGCGGGGAACCGTACTCGAGGACGACCATGTTCTCGACCGCCGAGCCCGGAATTCCGGGCGCCACGGGTACCGAGCGCGGCGCGGCGCCGGGGCGCTGTACGCCTTTGACCAACACTTCGTCGAATTGACCATGGTAATCGCCGTTGAAGATCACGATCTTCTGCCGGCCGGTTACCGTGCGGGCGATGCGCATCGCCGCCATCACGGCCTCCGAACCGGTGTTGCAGAAGGTCATTCGTTCGTTGCCGGTGATTTCGCAGAACAAGTCGGCCACTTTGCCGGCCAATTCGGCCTGGGGACCGATCGCGAAGCCGCGCTCGAGCTGGCCTTTGACCGCTTCGACCACGAACGGCGGCGAGTGACCCAGAGCGGTTTGGCCGAAGCCGTTGACCAAATCGATGTACTCGTTGCCGTCGATGTCGACGAGTTTCGAGCCCGCCGCGGTGGCGACCACGATCGGGTAGACCATGTCCTTCCATTCGCTGCGGAATCCGGCAGCGGCGCGCGGATCGGCAAGGGTAGCCCGATGAGCCTGCGTAAAGCGCTGCGAACCCTTGGTTTTTTTCGTGTAGCGCGCAAGCAGCGCATCGATGTGCTTGCGTTGTTCGCCCGTGATGCCGGTATCGGCCGGTTTGTGCACCGGCGCGAACACCGCGAAGCGAGACGGCTGCGCGTCGGTACTCGCCGTAGCCGTGGGCGGCTGAGGCGCTGACGGCTGAACTGCGTGCCGCGGCGCGGCCGCCGGAGGCGCGGCCGGGGGCGCAACGGCAATGGCGGCCGGGGCGCCGCCGGAGCCCAAGCTTTGCAACATGTCGAACTGCCGATTGATGAGCTGCGACATGGCCTGCAGCTGATCGCGGAAAATGCTTTCGACTCCGGTCGCCGGTACGCCTCCCGCATCACGTGCAAACACCGGCGCGACTTGCGGCGCTGCGGTCACGCGATTGGTTGCCGGGGATGCAGCCGCTTGCGGTGCGGCCGGTCGGGCCGGGGCAGCAGGCTTTGGCGCCATCGGCGCCGCCGGCATTTTTTCCGCTATAAACTTGGACAGCGAGGGTATCGTCGAGAAATCGCCCAGTAACTGACGGAAAGTGATTTTCACTTTCATCTGGGATTGGATCTTCTGCGCGACTTGCGTCAAGAACAAAGAGTCGTAACCCATTTCCAAGAACGTCGTTTGCGCATCGGTGGATGCCGGCCGCTCTCCGGAGAGATCCTCGAAAATGGCAGCGATCGCGGTGCTGACATCGGAAATTTGATTGTCCACGGGGCTCTGGTCCATCGTGCTGTCGTCCTGAATCATGATAGGTGGAATTGCCTCTGCCGCAGTGTCGGTCTCCACTCTAACGGCGGGCGTGGCGGAAATTATGGCTTGCGGTGCATCGATCCAATATCGCTTGCGTTCGAATGGGTAACCGGGCAGGGATACGCGCGCGCGCGGCGCCCCGTGGATCGCCGGCCAGTCCGGCGTCGCCCCGTGAATCCAGAGCCGGCCCAGTGCTTCGAGAAGGCATTCACGATCACCGCGCTCGCGGGCCGCATCCTGCATCGACGTAATAACCGGAATGCTGCGCCCGCGTGTGGCTTGCGCCGCGAGGGTCGACAACGCGGCGCCAGGTCCGACTTCGAGCAATACCGTTGAAGGTGTTTCGCTGATTTTCGCCACGCCGTCCGCAAACCGAACGGGTTCGCGGGCATGACGCGCCCAGTAATCGGGCGAACTCGCTTCTTCAGCGCGAATCCAGTCGCCGGTCACGCAGGACACATAGGGAATCGTCGGCGACGATAGCTGCACCGCCTGCAAATGTACGCGCAGCGGCTCGATCATCGGATCGACCATCGCCGAATGAAACGCGTGGGACGTATGGAGTCGACGGCTCACTGCGTTGCGCGTGATGAGCATCTTCTCGAATGCGTCGACCTCGCTGAATGGACCGGATACCACGCATAGAGCGGGACCATTGATCGCAGCGATGGCCAGGTTCGGCGTCAATAAGGGTAGTACGTCGGATTCCGAGAGCCGTACCGCGAGCATGGCGCCGCCCGGCAAATCTTGCATCAGCCGCCCGCGCGCAGCGACGATTCGCAATGCATCTTCGATGGAAAACACGCCCGCGATCACCGCAGCGACGAATTCGCCCACGCTGTGGCCGATCATCGCGCGCGGCTTTATTCCCCAACTCATCCACAAATGGGCGAGGGCGTATTCGATGCTGAAAATGGCGGGCTGAGCAGCCACCGTCGACATCAAGCGTTGCTTCGCATCGGCTGAATCGACTTCCGGGTACAGCAGCGCGCGCAAGTCCTCCGCCATCAGGGGCCGGAGAATCTCCGAACAGCGATCGATTTGACGTCGAAATTCGTCCTCGTGTTCGTAGAGATCGCGTCCCATGTCCGGGTACTGAGCGCCTTGACCGGGAAACATGAAGACCACGTCGCCGCCCCTGCTCGGCCGCACACCGGCGTGCACGCCGCGCGATTCGCGCCCCTCGAGGCCTGCCACGGCGTCCTCGTAATCATGAGCGACCACGATCAGCCGATGATCGAAGGCGCGGCGGCCAACCTGCAACGAATAGGCGATGTCAGACAGTCGGTGCGAGTCGGGTTCGCGCAATCGCGCGGCAAGATTGCGACGCGCCGCATCGAGGGCAGCCGCGCTTCTCGCCGACAACACGATCAGTTGCGCGTCCGCGCTCGCCGCCGTGTCGCGGACGGCAAGCGGCGTGCGCGGCGCTTCCTCGAGGATCAGGTGCACATTGGTGCCGCCCACACCGAAGGCGCTGACGCCGGCGCGACGCGGCCCCGACTCCTGAGTCCACGCAGTGAGTTTGTCGTTGACGAAAAACGGGGTCTGCGAGAAGTCGATCTGGCTATTGGGTCGCCGATAGTGGAGCGTCGGTGGAAGCAGGCGGTGCTTGAGCGACAGAGCGGCCTTTATGAGTCCGGTGACGCCGGCCGCGGTATCCAGGTGGCCGACATTACTTTTGACCGACCCAATCGCGCAGAACTGCACGTCACCGGTGCTGGTACGGAACGCCTCGGTGAGCCCGGCCACCTCGATCGGGTCGCCCAAGGGCGTGGCGGTACCATGACATTCGACATAGGAAATCGAGCGCGCGTCGACGCCGGCGGCCGCCAACGCCATCTCGATGACGGCCGCTTGGCCGGCGACACTCGGCGCGGTAAAACCAACTTTGGAGGCACCGTCATTATTGACGCCGCTGCCGCGGATCACTGCATAAACATGGTCGCCCTCACTCAGCGCGTCTTCCAAACGCTTGAGCAAGACGACGCCCGCGCCGCTGCCGAAAATCGTGCCGGAGGCGTCTGCATCGAACGGCCGGCACGTGCCGTCTGCGGACACCATGCCGCCTTCCAAATGCTGATAGCCACGCTTCTGCGGAAACGTGATCGAGACCCCGCCGGCCAATGCCATATCGGTTTCGTAGAGCAGCAGGCTTTGGCAGGCCTTCGCGACGGCGAGGAGGGATGTCGAGCAGCCCGATTGCAACGTGAGGCCGGGTCCCCTCAGATCCAGCTTGTACGACACGCGCGTCGCCAGGAAATCCGGGTTCGATCCCAGCAGCATGGGATAGCAGCCGACCTGGTAACTACTGGTGAATTCCTCGATCGTGCGGCGATCGCCGCATACATTGTTCAAGAAATAGGTGCTTGGGCTGGATCCCGCGAACACGCCGATGGATCCGGCATAGGTCGCCGGATCGTATCCCGCGTCCTCCAAGGCTTCCCAAGAACACTCTAAGAAAAGTCGGTGCTGCGGGTCGGTAAGCTCGGTCTCTTTCGCATGCATCCCGAAGAATGGCGCGTCGAACAAGTCGACGTTCTCCAGAATGGGGCGCGCCTTGACGAAATTGGGGGCGCTGCGGATCTCGGCGCTGAAACTGTCTTCCAGTTCAGAATCATCGAAGCGGGTAACCGACTCGACACCGCCGCAGAGGTTGCGCCAGAACTCGTTGATGTCTTTGGCACCGGGGAATCGACCGGCCATGCCGACGATGGCGATCGCCCCGAGGGGGGTGTCCTGATCTTCGGCGTCCAAATCATCAACCATTTTGATATACCATCCCTAACATATCAATCCATCCTTGTCTATCAGGCCGAAACCCACGATGCCTGCGCTGAAAACCAGTTTTCGAATCAGAGTCAATGACGCAAATCCTGGCCGATTTTGTCGTTAATGAGCCGCGATTACCACGACAGAACACACAAAATCAAAAACCGCGAGACAGCGTAACGAACTTACGCTCGACACCACCCGTTGCCGTCAACCGACGACCAGCGCACGCGTGATCCGCTTCGGATTCAAAGCCACGATAGTGCAACCCTATTTTCTATCAAGTCGGACGTTGCGCCGCGCCAATACGGTTTCCCGTTGACGTTGCGCGCGCACGCGATTGGCACTTGCGGCGCTGTCGATTCTCACGCTCGACGAAAAATGCGCCGCCAGGGCGCGGATGGTGGAGTGCGCGAATAGCTCGGTGATGGAAAACTGCCGGTCGAGCAGTTTTTGCAAGCGGGTATGAACTTCCGCCACGTGCAGCGAGTTCCCGCCGACGTCGAAGAAGTTTTGGTCGAGGCCTGGTTCGGGTATTTGCAGGACATCGCGCCAAATCCCGGCAATTCCCCGCTCCAACGGCGTCCCTTGAATGCCTGCCGCGGTTGTAGGCGCCGTCGGTGAATTGTCCGGCGGCGGCAGCGCCTTGACGTCCAGTTTACCGTTGACGGTAAGCGGGAGGCGCTCGATAAAGGTAAATGTCGCGGGCACCATGTATTCAGGCAGGCGGCGGCGCAGTTCCTGCCGGATAGCGGCGACGTCCACCTCGCCATTGGCGCGCTTCACCAGATAGGCGGCCAACGCCTTTTCGCCCGGGACGGTTTCGGTGACGATGACCACGCTCTCACGGATTCCCGGGTGACGATCGAGCTCCGCCGAAATCTCGCCGAGCTCAATTCGAAACCCGCGAATCTTGACCTGTTGGTCAATTCGCCCCAAATATTCGAGGTCGCCGTTCGGTAGATACCGCCCCAAATCGCCCGAGCGATACAGCCGCTCGCCGGCCGCTGCGTCAAAGGGATGGGGAATGAATCTCTGGGCCGTCAATTCCGGTCTATTCAGGTAACCGCGCGCCACGCCCGCGCCTCCTACGTAGATTTCGCCGGGCTCTCCGCTCGGCACCGGGCGGCGCTCCGCGTCGAGCAGATAGACCCGTAAATCCGGAATTGGCACGCCGATGACGCTGCCGGCATCCAAGTCCGCCGCCCTGAGAGGGCGGTAGGTCACATGGACGGTCGTTTCGGTGATGCCGTACATATTGACCAATTGCGGGCGTGCATCCCCGTGACGATTGAACCAGGGTTTCAAGCTCTTGAGATCCAACGCTTCGCCGCCGAAAATGATGTAACGCAGCTGCAATTCCCGCGGCGTCGTCGCGCTTTCCTCCGCTCGAATCAATTGCCGGAATGCTGAGGGCGTTTGATTCAGTACGGTAACGCGTTCGTCACAGAGCAAGCGATAAAAGGCTTCCGGGGTGCGGCTCAGGCCGAACGGCACGACGACCAAGCGGCCGCCATAGAACAACGCTCCCCACAGTTCCCATACCGAAAAATCGAACGCGCAGGAGTGGAACAATGTCCAGACATCACGCTCATCGAAGCCGAACCACGCCTCCGTGGCCTGGAACAGCCGTACGACGTTATGGTGCGAAATCAACGTGCCTTTCGGCGTGCCGGTTGAACCCGAGGTGTAGATGACGTAAGCCAGGTCTTCCGGCTGGACGGCCACGCGCGGATTCGAGGTCGGCTCGCGGGAGATTGCCGGCCAATCCTTGTCCAGGAGGATCACCTGGGTATTCGGCACAACCGAATCCGGCGCCAGCGCTTGCTCCGTCAGGATGATCGGCGACTTCGAATCCTGCAGCATGAACGCGCGTCGCTCCGGCGGGTATTGCGGATCGATCGGCACATAGGTGCCGCCGGCCTTCAGAATCCCCAGCAGTCCCACCACCAAGTGGAGGCTCCGATCGACGCAGATGCCGACGAGCACGCCGGGTTGCACCCCCAGGTTGCGCAAGAAGTGTGCAAGCTGATTGGCCTGCTCGTCGAGCTCACGGTAAGTCAGGCTCTGGCTACCGAGCACCACCGCAACATTGTCCGGCGAGCGGTCGACCTGCGCCTCGAAAATTTCGTGGATACAGCGCGAATCGGGAATGCTGGGTTGGTGCATCGCCATGGCTAATGTGATTAGGACGGGTGTGAATTCGATGAGTTGAGCCGAGTAGGACGCCACACGGGATACGACGCGACCTCTGGGTCAGGGCGCATCGGTTGTTTTTGAAGCATGGCAAGCAACATGTCGGCGCCGAACGATGCCCTTTCCTTGAGGGCATCGCGCAGCGCCGAGGTCCCCGGCGGCGCGGGCTTCATTCCTGCGCGCCGCATCAAGCGATTCACCGAATAAATCCGCTTCATCCGTTGGTGAATCGAAACAAGGTCGAAGTTGATATTGATGGAGATCGACACTTCATCGCCATTCTCGACCCAGTGAGGGGCCGTGCTGGGGAAATGCACACCGTGTCCCGGCGTCAAGCAATAATAATGGGCTTCGCTTTGACGAGCCGCTTTGAAGATGGCGCCGTTGTGGTCGCCGCCGCAGTGATTTTCCAATTCCTCGTGCGTAGTGATGGATCGATCGGCGCAATCATGTACGTGAATGAATTTCTCGCCCGCGACCTGCAATAGAAAATTCGATTCGAGGTCCAGGTGATACGCCGTCGTGCGATGCGGTGAGTTGAGGAAAATCAAAGACTCGCCAAGAACAATATCGTCCTGCGCGGCGCGTGAAGTAAATGAAAATATCCGCTGCAAAATTTCTTGCAGCAAAGGCCCGTACACCGGATCCTGTTCGGCATGTTTGAGAACCACCAAGGAATCATTATGCGCTATGCCCGTAATGGTCTCGTCGAGCGATAGGCGTGGACCTGGATTTGCCTCCCATCGGTCATTGACTTTTACGCGGCCGTTTTGCCAATAGACGAAGTCCTTGTACTTCGGAATTCGATGTGCAAGGCCGAGCAGCGCGGGGAGTTCGAATAGCGGGTGATGCGCCAAGCCGTGGTCGAAAAGAAAATCCGAGCGATTGAATTTCGCCGCAAACTCGTCATTCTTCGGCAGCAAGGCCTCGCCCGTCGGGATCGAGATCGATGGATCAGAGAATTGCGTAACTTTCGCGCTTTGCATCACGATTCATCCTCCAAAGTATCCTCGCGGCTTGCCGTAGCGTATCGCCGCCGCCGCATTCCGATCAATCGAATGTCAGTTTCTAGCCCATACGTAGGGGTGGGGCCGCCATGATTCGGGGCGCAATTTTCATACTCGATGCAAATCACATAGCCATCCAGGTTAAGCTTAACCGGTCAGCGCCTCGAGATACGCTTTGCAAAGTGTCGACCCAATCACAGTTCCCGCCGAAGTCTCCGTTGCCCTCGTGCGTGCTCGAGAACCTGTTTCCGGCGGCTGTCGTGGTCCGAGAGCGGCGCATTCCGGGCGACCCAGCCGATCTGCTGCCTTCGGAAGCGGCCTTTGTGAAAAAGGCGGTCGCGAAGCGAATCAACGAATTTGCCGCCGGGCGCGCCTGCGCCAGGTCCGCGCTCGCGGAATTGGGCGTGCGTGATGTTGCGCTGCACCCAGCCGACGACCGCCAACCGGTTTGGCCTGCCGGGTTTATCGGCAGCATCACGCATACCACGGGGCTATGCGCCGCAGCGGTGGCTGCGCGCCGCAGCATTCTCGCCATCGGCCTCGACAGCGAAATTATCGGTGCGCCCACGCCGGATATCTGGTCAACCATTTGTCGCGACGAAGAATTGAATTGGGTGGGATCGCTGCCTGTCGGCGAGCGGCCGGCGGCCGTCACGCTGCTGTTTTCCGCGAAGGAGGCCTTTTACAAGTGTCAGTATCCGCTGGTCGGCGAATGGCTCGATTTTCACGACTTGAGCATCGCGGTAAACGACTGGGGCCGGAGGCACGGGACTTTCGCGGCGAGTGCCGCTCGGAAAATACGATTCGCCCGGCAGGCAGATCTGCCCATCGCGGGGCGCTACGTGTTTCACGAACAATTCGTCTCCGCAGGCGTCAGCGTACCGGCAGCCGCAGCGTCCCCTCAGTAGGCCTTATCGTCGCGAAAGATTTTGACGACGGTCAGGAGGATGATCTTGATGTCCAACATCGGCGACCAATGCCGCAGATAGTCAAGATCGAAATTGACGCGCGCTTCCATGTCCTTGAGTTCCGTGGTCTCGCCGCGGCAACCGTTGACTTGAGCCAGCCCCGTGATGCCCGGAAGCACCTTGTGCCGAACCATGTAGCCCTTGATGAGCTTGCGGTATTCTTCGTTATGGGCGACCGCGTGCGGTCGCGGACCCACGAGGCTCATGCGTCCCTGTAGGACATTGATGAGTTGCGGCAGTTCGTCGAGCGACGTACGCCGCAACATGCCGCCGATGCGAGTGATGCGGCTGTCGGTGCGTGACGCTTGGCGGATTTGAGCGCCGTCCTCGGTCACACGCATGGTCCGAAACTTGTAAACCGCGATCTCTCGGCCGTCCAGGCCATAGCGACGCTGCTTGAAGATAATGGGGCCCGGAGACGAGACTTTGACCATCACCGCTACCAGCGCCAACAGGGGCAGAATCGGCAATAGGATCAGCAGCGATAATCCGATGTCCGTCAACCGCTTGGCGACGCCTCGGTAGCCATAGAAAGGCGTCTCGCACATGGCGACCACCGGTATGCCATGAATTTCGCCGGATCGTGCCTGGATCAGGTCGAACACGAAGATATCCGGAACGTAGTAAATGGACGCCGTGGTGTCGCGAAGATCATCCAAGAGATTCATCACGCGCTTCACGTGGCGGATCGGCAACGCGATGAAGATTACGTCCGTGCGGTGTTCCTTCACGTAGGTGCCGAGATCGCTCAAGCTGCCGACGAGTTTGGCGTCCGGTTCCATGCCGAGCCGATCGCTGCTGCGGTCATCGAAAAAGCCGGCGACCTCGAGGCGCATGCCGGGGTTGCTTTTCAACCGACGGGCGAGTTCCAGACTGCTGGTGTTGTAGCCGGCGATGATCGCGCTGCGGCTATCAAACGCATTGATCAAGAAGCGGCGCATGAGCTCCTGCATGGCCAAGGTCGCCAAGATGAGGGCCACCGGTGTCAATGCGGCCCAAGTCAGAAATACCCGCCTTGGATAGGCTTGGAGCGGTGATTTCGTGACGTAGCCGATGGCCAACAGAACCGCGAGCAGCAGCAGCCACCTGAATATCACGTCGACAACGGCCGAAACGCGCGGCGACGTGAACTGAGTGCTGACCTCGCGAGGCGACTGGACCAATACCAGGCAAAGCACGGCTACGATGACGATGGCGGAGGACGAGGGATCGAACTTGTCGCCGAACAAGATAATCGTCGCATACAGCGAGGCCACGGCGACCGCGGCCGGCATGATTGCCTGCGCGCCCGCCAAGATCGCGATCAGAAAGCTTTGTTTAGCAAGGACCGGCTGGGTCATCTCAAATCCGTTGAATCGCCATCATCGGTCGAAACGCTGTTCGACCGTGCCTGCACCGCGACAAGATCCGGATATTATCAGCCATTGGCCATCGATCATGCGTGATGTATCTCTATAAAAGTTCTACAAAGTTAAATTGCCTACCAATGTTATTCTAGTGCGTCATGACAAACGTTCCATTACTGGATCTTAAGGCGCAGTTCGCGCAGATTCGCGCGGAAGTGATGCCGCTCATCGAACAGGTGTGCGCGAGCCAGCAATTCATTCTCGGCGAACATGTGCGCGGGCTCGAGGCAGAGGTCGCACGCTATTGCGGTGCGAATTTCGGGATTGGGGCGTCATCCGGCACGGACGCCTTGCTTTTGGCCCTCATGGCGCTGGACATCGGCCGCGGCGATGAAGTCGTGACTTCGCCGTTCACTTTTTTCGCGACAGCGGGGACCATCGCGCGAGCCGGCGCCCGGCCGGTCTTCTGCGATATCGATCCCGTCACGTTCAACATTTCGCCGTCCGCTGTGCGAACGTTCATCGAACGAGAGTGCACCCCGAGCGGGGCCGGTCTCATCAATCGTGCGACCGGCGGACGTATCAAGGCCATCATGCCGGTTCATCTGTATGGCCAATCTGCGGATATGGACCCGCTGATGGCGATTGCGAGCCGCCATGGCTTGAAGGTGATCGAAGACGCAGCCCAGGCAATCGGTACGGAATATAAAAATGGTGCGCGCGTCGGGTCGATTGGCGACGTTGGTTGTTTTTCCTTTTTCCCAAGCAAGAATCTCGGCGCCTTCGGCGACGCGGGACTTTGCACTACCAATGATGCGGATCTCGCCGAGCGAATGCGCGTGCTGCGCGTGCATGGCGGCAAGCCGAAATATTTTCACGCTCTGATCGGCGGAAATTTTCGGATCGATGAATTGCAAGCTGCGGTACTACGCGTCAAGTTGAAGTATTTGGACGGTTGGACGGAGGCGCGCCAGCGCAATGCCGCATTTTACGAGCACGCTTTTGCCAGCGCTGCGCTGGGAAATCGGGTCGTCACGCCGCAGCCCGCGGCGGGCCAACGGCATATCTTCAACCAATACATCGTGCGTGTGCATGAGCGGGACGCGCTGAAGAAATTCCTTGCCGACCGCAGCATCGGTACCGAGATTTATTATCCGGTGCCATTGGACCGGCAAGAGTGTTTCAGGTATCTCGGCTACGCACCGGGTTCTTTCCCCGAGTCCGAGCGCGCCGCCGCCGAGACACTGGCTCTACCGATTTATCCGGAATTGACGGAAGGACAACTACGGCACGTGGTGGCCAGCGTTGCCGAATTCTTCAGACCTTCTTGAAATCGTCGGGCAGCAATTGATGGCGCGACAACAACTTATAGAAGTCCGTGCGGTTGCGTTTCGCCAAACGCGCCGCCTGGCTGACGTTGCCGGCCGTGATCTGAAGTATTTGCGACAAGTAATTGCGCGTGAACTCATCGCGCGCTTCGTCGAAAGAGGGTAGCCGCGTCGGGCTGCCGCCCAACGATTGCTGCACCAGTTCGGCGGTGATGATGGCGCCATGGGAGAGGGCGACGTTTTGCCGCACGACGTTGTAGAGCTGGCGAACGTTCCCGGGCCATTCGGCCGTCGCCAACAGTTCCACGGCCTCCGGCGCATAGATCTTGCGCTGCCCGGTTTCCTTGGCGATTTGCTCGAGAAAATGCGCTACCAGGAGCGGGATGTCTTCGCGCCGCCGTCCCAGCGACGGCATCTCGATATGCACCACGTTCAGCCGGTAGTACAGGTCTTCGCGAAACTGTCCGCCGATCATCAACTGATGCAGATCGCGGTGCGTCGCGGAGATGACGCGGACATTGATTTGCACCGCATCCTCGCTGCCCAGCGGGCGAATTTGATTCTCTTGCAAAACACGCAGTAACTTCACCTGAAGCCGCATGGGCATGTCGCCGACTTCGTCGAGCAACAGCGTCCCGCCTTCGGCGGTCTCGAACAAGCCCTTCTGCGGGCGGGTGGCGCCGTTGAAGGCGCCTTTTTCGTGGCCGAAAAGCTCCGACTCCAGCAAATTTTCCGCCATCGCGCTGCAGTTGATTGCGACGAAAGGCTTGTTGCGCCGCGGACTGGCGTCGTGGATGGCATGTGCCAGCAATTCTTTACCGGTTCCGCTCTCGCCGGTGAGCAGAACTCTTGCGTCGGTGCCGGCCACCATATTAGCTTGGGCGAGCTTGTCTTCCATCAATTGGTTGCGCGTCACGATATTCGCGCGCCAATCCTCGTCCACGTGCGCAAATCCCGACACTTTCAGCGCCTTCTGCACGTGATCCAGCAAATCCTGTTTGTCGACCGGTTTCGTCAGAAAGCCGAAGGCTCCGCTTTGAGTGGCGTGCACGGCATCCGGAATCGTGCCGTGGGCGGTGAGGATAATCACGCGCAAACCCGGCCAGCGGCTTTGGAGTTCCTTCAGCAGCCCGATGCCGTCCATCTGGTCCATTCGAAGATCGGTGATCACCAGGTCCGGCCGGAATCTCGTGCAGGCGGCAAGCGCCGCCGCAGCGCTCTCCACGGCCTCGACTTCGTAGTTCTCGGCGCGTAATCGGATCGTCAATAAACGCAATAAGCCCGGGTCGTCGTCGACCACCAGAATACGCGCCTTGCGCTTTTGCGGGGCCGCAGTGTCGCGCGTTCCAGGATGGAGTCCGAAGCCCAAGGGGGTGGTGGCGGCGATCGAATAGGCGTTCACTTCAGTCTCTCCGGTTTTAAGGCGTTTGGCATCTCTAGGGCGTCCCGTCAGGGCGTATGCGAGCCGTTCGCTCCGCGATCGTTAATGGATCGCTCAATGTGCGTGACCGCCTCAAGTTTCGCTTGAGCCTCATCCAAGGCTTTCCGCAATCGCGCATTTTCATCCGACTCCGCCGACAGCCGGCGATTCATCGCGAGCAGCTTATCGCGCGATTCGCGCGGAGCTTCCTCCCGCAATTGCTTGTTTTCCTCTATCAGAATCAGTCTCTGGTCGATCTCTTGTAATTCCACCATCGCCAGCAAGCGTTCGACGGGTAACAGAGTCTCAGGCGTAGCCAGCAGTTCCGACAACTGTCGCTGCGCGGCGACGGGATCGGATCCGCTATGGCCGGGTGTCGCCAGCGCCAGCGCATATTTGAGCTTATTGCTCGTCGTCGGGGAAAGCGCCGCCGCATCCTTGGCTGATTGGAATATTTCCGCCTGCCGGGCGGGGTCGCCCGCCGGCAGCATGCGCATCATCTCGAGATCCGGAGTGATCGAGCTTACGTCCGGCGGCGGCCGCTCCGGGGGAGGCGGCGTGGCCTTGGTATTCGCCTGGCCACCGCCGAAAACACCGCAGCCGCAGAGCGCGCCGACGGCGAGCGCGCATGCTGCATGGCGCAACCACCTAGGCCGCATGGGCCGCTTCACGTTTGAGTCCGGCTGCTTGGCGCAAGGGTAGGCGGACCCGAAAATGCGCGCCCCCCGCCTTGGCTTCGAAGATTTCGATGCTGCCGCCGTGAGCATTCACGAATTCGGTCACCACGGAGAGGCCGATTCCGGTGCCCTTGACGTGGCCGCCTTGCGGCGTTTTTCCTTGGTAAAAGGCTTCGAAAATTCGGTTGCGCTCCTCGGCCGGAATACCTGGTCCGGTGTCCATGACGTCCAGGATCAATTGGTCGCCTTCGCCGCGAGCGTGCATCGAGATCGTACCGCCGCGTGGAGTAAATTTGACGGCATTGGACAGCAGGTTGTCGAGGATGAGGCGAACCTTGCCGCGATCGGCCCAAGGCGTGAGATCCTCGACTTGCACATCGAGCCGAACACGCTGCGCCACCAAGGTCAGCTGCTGGTTTTCGAGGACCGACTTTACCAGCGGCCGCAACTTGAATTCCGTGATCTCCAGCCCGACGCTCTTGGCCTGCCAGGCACTGAACGACAGCAAATTTTCGATGAGCCGCTGCAGTTTCATCCCATTCTCGCGCAAGATTGCCGTCACTTCTCGTTGGGCGCTCTGCAGCTCACCGACCGCACCGTCCATCAAGAGTTCTGTTCCTTCGCGAATATTCGCGAGCGGCGTCTTCAATTCATGCGACATGTGTCTCAGGAACCGATTCTTTTCCTGGGCCAACTCGAGCAATCGACCGCGCAGCCACTCCAGCTGCGCCGCCAAGCGCTCCAAATCGGCCGGTCCGCTGATGGCGATGGGTCTGGAGAACGTGCCGCGACCCAGTTCGCTGATCGCGCGATCGATGGCTCTGATGGGTCTACCGAATAAATATGTAAAAACGCCGACCACCGCCAGCGTCATGGGTACCAACAGGAGGGTCTGCCAGAACAGCTTTTGTTGTGCTCGCTGGGCCGCAAGCTGCAGGCTGGTCAGCTCACGGTCGATTTGCGCGCTGATGCGATTCGACACATTGGACGCCATTTCCGATATGTGCGGAAAGGCATTGATGACCTCCGCCATGCGCGGCGAATTCGGCGGCGCAGCCTTCAGTTCACCAGCCAGGCGGTCAGCCTCCGCCAACAGCGTCCGCGCATCGCTCTGGGATTGGGCATCGAGCGGCAGGGTAAGCAACTCGTCGATGGTTGCAACCAAGCGCCCGTGATTGCGCGTGTACACGTCGAGCAGTTCGGAATTGCCGATGATCTGGTACAGGCGGGCCGTACGCTCCAACGCGCCGATCTCTTCGAACATGCTTTGATTGTTGCGGGTACCCTGAATGCCATGGACCACCAACTGTTCGCTGCGGTTCGACAAGCGATTCATTTGCACGGCCGCGTTCACGATCGCGAAAAGCAGCGGCGCTGCCACTATCGTGAAGCCGATCAGCATCAATCCGCTCAATGACTTGGGTCTTGGCAGTCGCATGGCATTCATTCTAACAGCAGCCTTTCGACAACGGAGCGGAGCCTTCGTACCTGTAGAATTCCACCCATGAACGCGGATGCACCTTATTCGGAACTATCTCCCGAGGTAGTGCTGGATGCGCTCGAGGCGGTCGGACATCGCTGCGACGGGCGGATTCTGGCCCTCAACAGCTACGAGAATCGTGTATATCAGATTGGGACGGAAGACGGCGAGCCGGTCGTCGCCAAATTCTATCGTCCCGGCCGATGGAGCGACGCGGCGATTCGTGAGGAGCACGCATTTTCTGCAGAATTGGCGATGCAAGAAATTCCGGTCGTTGCGCCGCTTTTGCGCGACGGCGAGTCGCTGTTCGTCCATGCGGGCTTCCGATACGCCGTTTTCCCGCGGCGCGGCGGGCGCTGGCCGGAACTGGGGACGGCCGCCGATCGCGAGTGGGTAGGCCGCTTTCTCGGCCGTATTCATGGCGTCGGCCGGGCTGCGCGCTTTATTCATCGAGGTCAGCTGAGCGTCGAGGATTTGGGGCGGAACGCCCGGGATTTCGTGTTGGACGGCGAGTGGATGCCGGACTATCTTGCCAAGAAGTACGCCGACCTGACCGATACCCTTCTGGATGAGGTCGAAGCGCAGGCAAGCGGCTGGGGCGGCGCCCGGCTTGGTCGCATCCTGGGTGATTGTCACCGCGGCAACATTTTATGGACCGACTTGGGTCCGCATTTCGTCGACCTGGATGATTGCCTCATGGGACCCGCCATACAGGACCTATGGATGTTGTTGTCGGGCAGCCAGCAGAACATGCGGTCGGAGCTGACGGATCTTTTGAAGGGCTACGAGCAATTCTTGCCGTTCGACCGGCGTGAACTGGCCCTCATCGAGCCCTTGCGGGCCTTGCGGATGATTCATTATTCAGCGTGGCTGGCGCGGCGCTGGGACGATCCCGCATTCCCCCGCGCATTCCCTTGGTTCGCCGAACCGCGCTATTGGGAAGATCACTATCGCGCGCTCGAGGATCAGCTGGCTGCGGTCATGGGTCCGCGGCTCGAGTTGTGATTACCCAACTATTTGGGGATCATAGGTCAATGAGTAAGGGGAGAGCTCTGCCGGTGTTTGCCGTGTTGCTATTGGCGGCATGTCACGGCGATTCGAGTCAGGCTCCCCAGCCCAAGCTGCCGCCGCCGGCTAAGACTCCAGCGGCGGTCAAACGCGGACCTACGCCCGAAGAGTTGACCGCGGGGATGGTGGAAGCGGTGACCCTCGGCAAATCGACTGTGCCGGTCGCCGTCAAATTCGATTTGTCCGAGCGGCCCTCGGTGGGTCAGCCGCTCGAGATCGTCATTGCCATCATGCCGCAGATCGCCGGCTCCGTTACTCTGCAGGTCACCGGCTCGGACGGACTGCAACTCGCGCCGGGGGTCGGAGCGATACAAATTCCGTCGGTCGAGCCGACTCGGGCCTATCGAGTGACCATCGCTACGACCCCGACGGCCGATGGGGTGCAGTTGCTCAGCCTCGACGTGTCCGTGACGCACGATGACACGACCGAGACGCGGTCGTTTGCGGTGCCTGTCATTGTGGCGGCCAGCGGCGAAGCCGCCGCGATCAGCAAGCGCTGATGCCTTAAGGATTGAAAACTCCGACGTGGATCCCTATTAGACCCTATAATGGTCGGTTTCCCCGGGACCTCATTGTGACGCAGAAACTTCGCAACATCGCCATCATCGCGCACGTCGATCACGGCAAGACCACGCTCGTCGACCAGCTCTTGCGCCAATCGGGCACGCTCGATGCCCGAAAGGACCTGCAGGAGCGGGTCATGGACTCGAACGTTCTCGAGCGCGAGCGCGGCATCACCATTCTCGCCAAGAATACGGCGATCAACTGGGGCGAGTATCGAATCAACATCGTCGACACGCC
>JBKQSA010000123.1:0-4649 GCA_052143815.1 Steroidobacteraceae bacterium
GCCTACCCTGAATCCCTGAAGAAACGCCAGTACGGGGTTAATCGAGCCCCAACGGGCGATTAGATCCTGGCGAGGCCGGAGCCGCCGGCGGTCGCGTCATCACACGGGGTTTGCGGAGTGGTTACGCGCAATCGCTTGGATTCCGGTTCCAACGTCTCGATGTCCTTCAGCGTAAAGGGGGCAAGGCGGCCCATGGAAGCCTGCCTTCCTGGGTTTACGATGCCGAGACGGGCAATCGGTATCGGTGATCGATGGCGACACGCATGACTACCGGCCGATGGACCGTCTGCCGGCGGGCGCGCCGGCCAGACTCCAAAGGTGCGGGCCGTGAAGCCGAAGAAATGACCGTGTCACTTTTCGTGCGCACTTAACACTCTGCGCGCGGAAATATACGGACAAAAACGGACTTTTGAAAATGGGCGGCGCGCCGGATTTCGGGGAAATTCATTGACTTACGGTTGGCCCTGGATCTCATAATGCCGAGGTCGAGGGTTCGAGTCCCTCTCTCACCAGTAAAATCAATACGTGCAGCCATCGTTACACTGACCTTTGCGGTGGCCGCCTTCTCGGTTTTCGTTAATCTGGCAGGTCGCCTATTTCCGGACGCGGGGCAAACCGGTCGTTGGATGGTTCAATCGGTACACCATAGCCTTTAGCTCGGCGGGGTCTAGCTCTCCGTCTTTGTTCTTGTCCGCAAAATCGAACTCTGCTTGCATATAGCGCATGAATTCATCTTTGGAGACCTTGCCATTCTTATCCGTATCCATGAGTTCCAGAAGCTGCGCGAGCGGCGTAAGTCCGACTTTAAGTTTAGCGGCATCGGCAGCGGCCGGCGCATCGTCTGCGACTGCCGTGGTGACGATGGAACCCACGCCAAAAAAGACTGCTGTCACAACTAGTGTTGAAAATACCTTCGACATGATGACGTCTCCCTTATCGTACGATCCTGCGCGCTCTCGGCACCCCACAGTATATCCGCCGATAGTCTCTTAGAAGAGCCCTTCACGGTCACGCGCAGCCGTCTTCTGAAACGCACCCGCAGGGGCGCGGTTGCTAGAATTTGACCAGGAGGCCAAACGACCACATGGCCTCTCGCTTGGACAGATCCGGGAACCACACACCTCCCTGGCTCGAGCATGCGGAAGTCGCGCCCGTCAAGGAATTCGTCCCGGCCGTTGCGCCCGAGTTGCAAACGTAGTTCGCCGGAGAACCATTGTTGCCGCCGGGAGGCGTAACGCCGCCGGGGCCCGAGAAGTAAGGAACGGTCGAATGACGGAATCCCACTTCCGTCCACCAGGTTATCCAGTCGCTGGGCATGTACTGAAAATTGATCGTCGTGTCCCATTGGTAGAGTTTCTCGCCCGGAAGCTCCGAGAAGTACGGCGTACCGGTGGACGCCGTCGCGCCGTTGATCGGTTGGAGGAGAGTGAGGTAGCGGCCGGGATTATTCATCGCGCCGCCGCCAAAGGTCACAGCCCAAAGATCGTTGTGGAACCAGTAACGGTCGTAGAGCATCCAGCCGAGAAAGGAACTCTTGTTCGGTCCACTCGAACAACCGACCCCGCCGCCGTACTGGCAGCCGGCGTCCAGCGTGAGGGAGAACGCTGCTTTGGATAGGCCCCAGCCGTTCATTTTATTCTCGTAGTATTTCACCTCGATGCTATCGTCGGTGTGAATACGAGTCGTGCGGGCGTAATTAATCATCACCCCGTTGTTGAGAAACGGGCCCGTATTCGACAGGTTGTCCTGACCAATACCGTAGTTGTTGAAGACGAGCTTGAGATTCTCGTTCGGCAGCCAAAGGATCTGACCGCCCACACCCGGGTGGGAGTTGAACTTGGCGTAGGACGCCCAGCCATTGATGATCCAGGGTTCGATCTTGAGTTTATTGGTCGGAAACCACTGGATTCGTAGGCCATTGAAGACCCACGGTGTGTTGGATGACACGTAGGATGGTTGATAGGTCCAGTTGTCGTAGTTATAGAAACTGAACAGCCCAATGTACGAGGCGAAAATTCCCGCATCGACGTTAAGACCATGGCTCACGTCCCAGTGATACCCGGCATTCGCTTCCGCGAGATAGCGGTAGGCATCTGGGAGGTCCCACTGCCCCACGCCGGCGATGTTGCCGGAGCTCGAGTCGTTGCGCGGTATGGTCGTCGCAAACAATCCCATCATGGAAAGAAAGCGCGCCTTCACGTTTTCCCAGTGGAAATCGCCGCCAAAGCTGACCTGCTCCAGCTGGACTTCGCCGGCGCGAAACTCTTCGGTCGACCCGACGATCGTATGGTCATTCGGGTGGTTGAAGTCGCTCACGTAATAGGCATCCATGCGGATATCCGGCGTGAAGAACTTCGTATCGAATGCCGGCGCATGGTTGCGGGGAGAGCCGTTTAGCCAGGTGAAATCCGCGTAGGCAAACGGGGTGTCGTTATCCACTTCGGGTCCCGGCTCAGGCGCCTGCAGTCCAAGAGGTACTGTCGCCGCCGCCGCAGCGGCCGCCGGAGTTGCCGCGAGCGCTTTAGTCACTGCAGGGGCCGAAGTCCCTGCGAGAGCCGGCACGGCGGCTGTTGGAGTCGCCGCAAGAGCCGGCGCTGTCTCCGGAACCTTCATCACAAGGTCATACCGAGTAGCGCTGTTTGCGGTGACTTCCACCGTAGACACCACATTCGGATAGCCGTCCACGTGCGAGGTGATGGTCCATTTGCCGGGTGGCAGATCGGAGATCGAAAAACTGCCGTCAACACCGGACAGCACCGCGCGAAAGCTACCGCCCTCGGAACGTACCGCAGTCACCGCCGCCCGGGGCACGGGCAGCTTATCGGCGTTCGTGACGATTCCGATGATCGCGCCAGGGGATGCCTGCGAGATCCCCGTGGAAGGAGCGACGTCGGCCATCGCAACCGATGCGGCCGCTGACAGCGCGCCGACAAGAATAATGAATTTAGCAGCGCGCGCGCTGGCAACGTGCATTGAAGTCCCGAAACTGAGGATCATCCCTTTATTCTCCCAAGTCGACGCGTGGAACAAAACGCGACTATCGCGTTTCACCGCAATACGAGTAGGACTTACTTTGCCCGAAGACCGTGTAAGGAAGTTGTTAATAATTCGAGTGGGGGCGAAAAGGTGTTCGCCATAACAGCCGCATGGAAGGAATTTCCTGACGGTGCTCGCGTGCTACTCTTTGGGATGGCTCGATCATAGGAGACTCCGATGCTGTGGCTCGATATTCAGCGCAGAGCAAAGCCCACGATACATCGCTTGTGTTTGGCTTTTGCTTGCGCGAGCGTGATTTTGATCGCTTGTGCAACGCGGTCTGATGCCGAGACGCCTGCGCTGTTGCCGACTGAACCAATGACCCAGGGTGCATTGAAGCAGCAAGGGGCGCAGCTTCGCGCGGATATTGACGCAACCTACAAGCAGCTGAGGGCGTCGAAGTCACTGAAAAATACGGTAAACGATGGAAATGATGTCACGGCAATTGTGCTCAAGTACATCCCTCATGGCATGCCATTCGACGAAGCGGAAGCAATCCTCAGGGCGGCCGGTTGCACGATTGGGCCGCAGCAGGGACACATAGTTGCAAGGACTCACATGAGGGATGGCTTTTTCCAATCGAAACACGCGTTCGCCGCGGAATTGGTGCCGCAAACTCCGGGGAACTTCAACGTAGTCCATGATATTAGTGCAAGGATTTATCTCGAGTATGTGCCCAACGCGAATAGCCGATAGTTTTGCGTCGGGGAATGAGGCGTTTGATCGCCTCGCGCGCGTAATTTCGTACGGGGAGTTGCGTTAGGCTCGTCGCTGTCGCAAGGATGGTCGGCAGAGCGGAATAGCTTCAGCTCTTTATAGGGTGATCGCGTTTTTTAATATCATCTTTATACACATCCTGCGATTCTGATCGGGATGACAGTGCAGCCTATGCTGCGTCGCTCCTCGCTCGTGCCAAAGCCAAGGCGCCATGAGTCGAAAGATCAGAATGCATCGCTGGGCGTTCGCTATTCCTGCCGTCTTTGGAGTATTGTCCCAAGTTCTTCCCTCCCAGACATTGGCCGAGACTTGTGAGGCCTCACTAAGGGATTCCATCCATGCGGTCGAACTGGCTGTTGATTCGATCTCCATCGAAACCGCGGGTCCGGTCGCCGCTAAGTGGAACATTGATAATCTCGGTTGGATGCATGGCGAGTTGGCATTGATTCGAGAGGCGTGCTCCCGAGGGCGAGACGTGGAGGCCGTTTGGCGGCTGGAACGAGTGCAGTACCGGATGAGAAATATCCCCCAAGGCGCAAAACGGAAATCGGGGCCGGCCTCCGATCGGGTCTTGGCTCTCACATCGCCGTGATGAGCAGACACGGAGTTGGCGAACTCGCCAAGCGACTGTGAGTCAAGTTGAGAAAGATCCCGGTTGTCCGGATTTAACCTGAATTCCTGGTCTCCCGCCTCGAACATTTCGTTTCTATATCACTGCGATCCATCATGACACGATAGACGGAATAAAATAGTTGCGTTGTCTCGTGTCACTGACAGGGAGTATGTGCTTGAGCTTCATTGATCTTGGCTAACGTGCTCGGCGTAAACAGGATCTGGATATTCGGCATGCTTTCCGAGACATCAATGCCGTTACCCCGGACGCTTTGGACCATTCC
>JBKQSA010000124.1:0-8117 GCA_052143815.1 Steroidobacteraceae bacterium
CGTGCACTCAAGCGCCACGTCGAAAGCCTCGAGCTGGTCGTCACCGATCGCACCAGCGGTCTCGAGGCGGCGAACCGGCAGCTCAGGCATCTCGCTTCGCACGACGCGCTCACCGGCCTGCCGAACCGCCTGCTGCTCGATGACCGCATTGGCCAAGCCATTGCCCATTCGCAACGGCACTCACACGAATTCGCGGTCCTCGTCATCGACCTCGACCGATTCAAGCTCATTAACGACTCGCTGGGGCACCGGGCGGGCGATGAGTTGCTGCGGGAGGTGGCGCTGCGGCTAAAGAGCGCCGTTCGCGCCGTCGACACCACGGCGCGTGTAGGGGGCGACGAGTTCGTGGTCCTGCTCGACGGGCCCCTTACGCAGGCGGAGGCGGTCGAAATCGGCACGCGGGCGATCAAGGTAATGGAACCGTCCCTGCGACTGCTCGGTATCGATGTGCACATCTCCGCGAGTATCGGCATCGCGTTCTACCCGCGGGACGGGGCGAGCGTGGACACGCTGCTGGCGCGAGCCGACGCCGCCATGTACAGCGCCAAGGAGCGCGGGCGCAACAATCTGCAGTGCTATGCCGAAGGCATGAGTACGATGACTCAGGACCGCGTGAAGTTCGAAAGCGAGCTGCATGAAGCCCTGCGGAGCAGACAGTTTGAATTGCACTACCAGCCGAAGGTCGACACCTTGACCGGTGGGGTCAGCAGCGCCGAGGCCCTGATCCGCTGGCGGCATCCGCAGCGCGGCCTTGTGCCGCCAAACGAGTTCATTTCGATCGCCGACGAGTGTGGCCTGCTCGACGCCATCGGGGAGTGGGTCCTCTTTGAAGCGTGCCGCCAGGCGAAGGCGTGGCAAAGTGAAGGACTGCCGTCCGTACGCGTCGCCGTTAACCTCGCACCCTCGCAGTTCAGACTCGCCAACCTGGTGGACCAGATTCGCCGGGCGCTGGAAGCGTCTGGCTTGAATCCGCAGTTGCTCGAGGTCGAACTGACCGAAACCGCGGTCATGAGCGATGCTGAGGAGTCGATTCAAATACTGGAGACGATCAGCCGCATGGGGGTATTGGTATCGGTCGACGACTTCGGCACCGGTTACTCGAGTATGAGCTACCTGCGCCGCTTTCCAATCGATAAGTTGAAAATTGACCGTTGCTTTGTCGATCAGATGACTCGCCGCCCGGAGGATGCGTCGATCGTGCGGGCGATCATTTCACTGGCACACAGCCTGCACCTCAAAGTGATCGCGGAGGGTGTGGAAACACCAGAGCAGCTCGCCTTGCTGACGGAACTGGGATGCGATCAGTACCAGGGATTTCACTTCAGCCCGGCGCTGGAGCCGACGCAGTTCTTTGCGTTTGTCAAACAAACGAGGGCCGACGCGCGAAGACTCACTGATGACGAGTCGGCGCGAACGCACAGCAAGCTGGCCGTCCTGGCGCACCGCTGAGACCCCGTGGACCGGTTGCAACGCTCATAGCCTTACTATCGCAACCGGGAACGTGAGGGATTTTCAGAGGCCAGGGATCAAGGTGTTTGATCCGTTTGCTGAAGGTTAGTAAGAGCGCATCAGTCAACCGGCGTGTGCCCGTTTTGTGCCCCGGTTAGGTCGATTCTGGTGGGTTTAGATGGGGTTTAGGGCCTAAACACCTCAATATTTCACTGGTGCTTGGGCCTCATAATGCCGAGGTCGAGAGTTCGAGGAACTCGCAATCTAGTGAGTCACGCAGCGACCGCAGCTGGGCGCGCCGCGATTGCCTGTGAATCTACGTGGCACACCGGAGCAACGCGACCTCTAATTCTAATTTTCTGGGGCAATCCGTGCGGGGCGGGTGGCAGCGGGCTACTCCTCGGTGCACTTTTGGACACCATTGGCCGCTTTGAGGCACAGATTTCGCAATCGCCACCGTTCGCTGGTCGGCCTCAGTGAGGAGGAACATTTTGCTCTAATCACCTATCTGGCAACTCACCCGACAGTTGGTGACGAGATCGTCGGAACCGGAGGCGTGCGCAAGGTCAGATACGGCGCGATGGGTCGAGGCAAATCCGGCGGCGTTCGTGTGATTTACTATTTCTACGATGAAGAGATGCCGATCTATGCGCTGCTCATCTAGGGCAAGAACGAACGCGCGAACTTGACGCCGGAGCAGCGCAAGGCGGTGAAGACGTTTGCAATCGCAATCAAGGCTTCGAGGAAGCGAAAATGAGCAAGCTTGGTGATGAACTGGTCCAGTCGATGGCGCAGGCGCTGGCCCATGCTCAGGGCAAGAGATCCGGTGTACGCACGCACAAGGTTGCGGTCAGTCCCGACGAGATTCAGAACGCCCGCAAGCGGTTGGGTCTCTCACAGGACCAATTTGCCGACGCGTTTGGCGTGAGTGCTTCAACGCTGCGGAAGTGGGAACAGGGACAGCGCTCCCCGACTGGCGCCGCGAAGACACTGCTAAAGATTATCGAGCGCGAGCCCAGGGCGGTGGTGCGGGCACTGAAGGCAGGCTGAGGCGGGAGGCGCTTACAGTGAAACCAGGCTTTCCCAGTGCCCAAATTCATCACCCATGGCGCACCAAGAAATCACTTAGGCGGTCACAAGTTATTGCTTGCCGACCTGAGTGACCAGTGAGTGACCAACTTTGTTTCATGGGCGTCCGGCTCCGGTACCCCTGTACTCCGCAAAAATTTAGTCAAGCCCGCCCCATGTGGGATTCTCGCTCCCCATGCGCCGGATTAGAGCCTGTACTTGCCTCGGGATAGTGGGTCGACCGGGTTGTGAATTCAATTATTGCGGAGGGACAGCGGCTTAACACTGCGTTCGACATAGAGTGCGAGTTGTCGGCACAAAAGGAGGTTCTCAGCTTTGATCGACCGGCTCGACCGAAATGTGAGGCCGCATAAGCGAAGCGTATCGGCGAATAACTGAATCCGAATCTTTGCAAGCCTCAGCATCGCGCAGCCGCGACCTGGGTCGGCGATCACCCGGCCAACTCGCGGCTGCGCGGTATAGGGCCTTTAAGAACTATCCTCTTAAGATCACGCCAGGTCGTAGCGATCCAGGTTCATCACCTTGTTCCAGGCGGCCACAAAGTCACGCACGAACGCCTGCGATGAGTCGCTGCAGGCATAGACCTCCGCGAGGGCTCGGAGCTGGGAGTTTGAACCGAAGACGAGATCAACGATGGTGCCCGTCCACTTGAGCTTGCCCGTCGCCCGATCGCGCCCCTCCAACACTCCTTCCGATGTGGCGGACTTCTGCCACTTCGTGTTCATGTCGAGGAGATTCACGAAGAAATCATTGGTCAATGTTTCGGGCCGCTTTGTGAAAACACCGTGTTGGGACTGCCCGAAGTTTGCATTCAAGGCGCGCATGCCACCGACCAGAACCGTCATCTCGGGAGCCGTCAGCGTCAGCAGGTTCGCCCGATCCACCAGCAGCTCAGCCGCCGATCCCTCGTCTCCCTTCCGGAGGTAGTTGCGGAACCCGTCTGCGGTCGGCTCTAGGACGGCGAACGCCTTCACATCGGTCTGTTCCTGCGACGCGTCCATGCGCCCCGGCGAGAAGGGAACCTTCACGTCGTGGCCGGCCTTCTTCGCCGCTTCCTCGATGGCTGCACAGCCGCCCAGAACGATCAGGTCAGCAAGCGAAATCTTCTTCCCGCCGGACTGTGCGCTGTTGAAGTCTTTCTGGATCGCTTCCAGCTTCTCAAGGACCTTGGTCAGTTCAGCCGGCTGGTTGACGTCCCAATTCTTTTGCGGGCCTAAGCGAATACGCGCGCCGTTCGCTCCACCGCGCTTGTCGCTGCCGCGGTACGTTGCCGCAGACGCCCAGGCCGTGGTGACCAATTGGGAGATGGAAAGTCCGGATGCGAAGATCTTGGCCTTCAGGGCGGCCATGTCCTCACCGTCGATGAATTTATGATCCACTGCGGGAATGGGGTCCTGCCACAGCAGCTGCTCCTTAGGCACGAGCGGGCCCAGATAACGCGACAGGGGGCCCATATCGCGGTGCGTCAGCTTGAACCACGCCCGGGCGAATGCGTCCGCGAACTGATCTGGATTCTCGAAGAAGCGCCTCGAAATTTTTTCGTAGACCGGGTCGAATCGCAACGCGAGGTCGGTGGTCAGCATGGCCGGCGAGTGACGCTTCGACGGGTCGTGGGCATCCGGCACAGAACCCGCGCCCGCGCCACCCTTCGGCTTCCACTGGTGCGCACCGGCCGGGCTCTTCGTCAGCTCCCATTCGTAGCCGAACAGGTTCCAGAAGAAGTTGCTGCTCCACTTCGTCGGCGTGCTGGTCCAGGTGACTTCCAGGCCGCTGCTGATCGTGTCATCACCTTTGCCTGTGCCAAAGCTGCTCTTCCAGCCAAGGCCTTGCTCCTCGATGCCAGCAGCTTCCGGCGCAGGCCCCACCAGTGCCGCATCGCCGGCACCGTGGGTTTTGCCGAACGTGTGACCGCCAGCGATGAGCGCAACCGTCTCCTCGTCGTTCATCGCCATGCGAGCGAAGGTCTCGCGGATATCCCGCGCCGCAGCGATCGGATCCGGGTTGCCGTTCGGGCCTTCCGGATTGACGTAAATCAGGCCCATCTGCACGGCAGCGAGCGGATTTTCGAGATCCCGGTCGCCGGAGTAGCGTTTGTCAGCCAGCCAGGTGCTCTCGGAGCCCCAGTAGATGTCTTCTTCCGGTTCCCAGATGTCCGCACGCCCGCCGCCGAAACCGAACGTCTTGAATCCCATCGATTCCAGAGCGACGGTGCCGGCGAGAATCATCAAGTCGGCCCAGGAGAGTTTCCGGCCATACTTCTGCTTGATCGGCCAAAGGAGCCTGCGCGCCTTGTCGAGGTTGACGTTGTCCGGCCAACTGTTCAGGGGAGCAAAGCGCTGGCTGCCGCTCCCTGCGCCGCCGCGACCGTCGCCGATGCGGTACGTGCCGGCGCTGTGCCATGCCATGCGAATGAACAAAGGTCCGTAGTGGCCGAAGTCCGCCGGCCACCAGTCCTGTGAATCCGTCATCAAGGCATGGAGATCCTTGACGACGGCATTCAGGTCGAGGCCTTTGAACTCCGCTGCGTAGTTGAACTCCTCGCCCATGGGGTCGGACTTGGAGGAGTGCTGGTGCAAGATGTTCAGCTTCAGTTGATTGGGCCACCAATCCGCGTTCGACAGGGCTCCAGCTAGCGTGTGTTTGCGAGCATCGCCCGAGAACGGGCATTTATTTTCGCTTTCCATGTTCTCTCCGATTGAGTTCTGTAGTTTTCACCGTGCCTCAGCAAGTTAACGCCTCGACACAGGCGAATCCAATCGATCTTATGAGGGCGATCTATAGAGCGATTCTATCGTAGCAACTTAGGGCCGACTTCGGTGCCGCTACTGAGCAGCCTTTACGTGAGCAGCCTTTACGGCGAGATCATTCGGTCGCTCAACGCCGACGTCTCGCCAACCATTGTGGATATCACAAGATAATGTCCACGATGTCATTAAATGATTCCCTACGACGAGCGCACTCAAACCGCTTAAAAACAAGCCTTAGCTTGCAGCATACGAATCAATTTGTTCCAAATGCGGCGCTGTCCGAAAAACGTCTGTCGTTTTGCCTCTTGGCTGCATTGCAGGCTCATCCTGGGCCTTCGCGCAGGATGGTACGCAGCGCGGCCCAGGCCAGCATCGCGCACTGAACCCGGGATGGGAAGTCGCGCACGTCGGCAAAGGTGCGCAACTCACCCAGTTCCGAGTCCGGTTCGGTCTCGGCCGAGCCGACCATTTGCTCGAACTTGTGCAGCAGCGCGCGGCCGTGGGCCGCGTCCCGACCCATCATGGCCTCGGTCATGAGCGAAGCCGACGCCTTGGCGACGGCGCAGCTCACCCCTGCAAAGGCGATGTCGAGGATCGCACCCTGCTCCAGGCGCACATAGACGTCGATGTGATCCCCGCACAGCGGGTTGTCGCCGCAGGCCTTGTGGTTCGCATTCTGTGGCACGCGAAAGTTGCGCGGCCGCTTGCAGTGTTCCAGTACGATCCGCCGGTACAGGTCGTCCACTTCCCGGGTCATCGGAACATCTCCTGCACCCGGCGCACACCCTCGACGAACTGCTCGACCTCCTCCAGGGTGTTATAGAAAGCGAAGGAAGCCCGAGCCGTTCCGCTGGGCAGGCCGAAATGCTGCATGGCCGGCATCGCGCAATGGTGACCGGTGCGGATGGCGATCCCCTCGCGGTCGAGGATCGAGCCGATGTCGTGCGGGTGCACGGCGTCCATGACGAAGGATAGGATGCTGGCCTTGTGCCTTGCCGTGCCGACGATTCGCACACCCGGAATCCGCCCCAACCCGGCGCTGGCATGGTTTAGCAATCGCTGCTCATGCGCGGCGATGGATTCCAGCCCTATCGCCGAGACGAAATCCACCGCCGCGCCCAGGCCGATCGCGCCGGAGATGTTGGGGGTTCCCGCCTCGAACCTGTGCGGGACGGGCATGTACTCGGTCCCGTCGAAACTGACGGACCGGACCATGTCGCCGCCGGCCTGCCAGGGCGGCATCGCCTCGAGGCGTTCGCGCTTGCCGTACAGCACACCGATGCCCGTCGGGCCGAAACATTTGTGGCCGGAAAAGACATAGAAATCGCAGTCAAGCGCTCGAACGTCGACCGGCACGTGGGCGATCGCCTGCGCGCCATCGACCAAGACCGGAATGCCCTTCGTGTGCGCCAGGGCTGAGATCCGGGCGATGTCCGTCACGCTGCCCAGGGCATTGGAAACATGTGTCACTGCCACCAGGCGCGTGCGTGCGCCCAGCAAACGCCCGTACTCGGGAAACTGGAATTCCCCGGCAGCATTGATCGGCACCACCTTCAGCACCGCCCCGGTCTGCTGGCACACCTGCTGCCACGGCACGATGTTGGAGTGATGTTCCATTGCGCTGACGAGGATCTCGTCGCCCGGCACCAGCAGCGGGCGGGCAAAGCTCTGGGCAACCAGATTGATCGCCTCGGTGGCTCCGCGCACGAAGATGATTTCCTCCGCGGCCGCGGCATGGAGAAAAACCTGAACGCGGGCCCGCGCCGCTTCGAAGGCATCCGTGGCGCGCTGGCTCAGGGCGTGCACGCCGCGATGCACGTTGGCGTTGTCCTGGGCGTAAAAGCGCGACACCGCATCGATCACGGCCTGGGGTTTCTGCGTGGTCGCCGCATTGTCCAGATAGACCAGTGGCTTGCCATGCACGCGGGCCCGCAAGATCGGAAACGCGCTGCGCCAGCCCGCCACGAGTGTCACGCTTGCCAATGAGGCGATCGGTCGTATCCCTTCTTCGCACAACATGTCCATTCGCATTCCCCGTTGAGCCGCCCGGCGCAGCACCTGAACCACTGCCCGCCAGCCGCTACTTGTCGGCGCGCACCAGCCTGGCATGGTGCAATCCGTCCTTGCGCTCTGGTCCGGCCCCCTCTGGACCGAAGCTGAGGCGATAGGCTTCCCCCTCCTTGCCAGGACCGCGGCGCCCGGTCGCCGTCCAGAAATAGGTCGCTGGCGTGTCCGGGAAGAGCGTCAGGTTGACGCGCGGATTCGCGCATTGGCGCTCGACGATCATCGCGAGTTCCGGAATGTGCGGCATTCGCCAGTCGGCATGGTTGGCATAGCCGCCGGCTGCGTTGAGCGCGCTAGCAGCGTCCTGCGCCGATTTCCAGGTGAATGCCTGCGGCTTGCCGCTGCAGCGGGATCCCGTCCAGCGCTGCCCCAGCGCGCAGCGCATCCACATCATGCCGGACTGGGTATCCGTCAAAGTGCCGTCACCGTTATCGGTAAAACGCTCGGTGGGCGTCGATAGGGGGTAGGACTGGGTATCGCACTGCTGGTTTGCAAGGGCGGTGGAACCGCCCAGGACCAGCGACATCACACAGGCAATCTTCTTCACGGCTTCTCCAAACAGGCGCAAGCGATCGAGTCAGCGGACGCGCTCCTAAATCTCAGAGACCTCCGCCGTGTCGCGTCTTAATTTTTCAACCAGACCTACTTGTCGTAGCCGACGCCCGATCCCTTCTTCGGGAAGCCGGGGCCGGATTTCACCACCACGGGCGAGGTTTGTTCGGTGGCGAGCCCGGGAGAAATCTGCTTCCCGCGGTACAGGTAGAACGC
>JBKQSA010000125.1:0-29237 GCA_052143815.1 Steroidobacteraceae bacterium
GCGCTGCTTCGCCAGTTGGACAATCTCGCGCAGTTGCACGCGCGCGACGCCCAAGGCGCCATTCCCGTGGAACTTGAATTCACGCTGTGAGCTGTTTCTCTAAATTGCAGAGAACTTGACCCTGCAGCGCGCCCTCCTTTAGAGTTCTTGCATGCACAGTCCCATCCCGATCGAGAGCCGCGCGCTCGGAACTCTTGCCTACATCCGAGCCTCCATCGAATCTTCCGGCTCGATGGCCGTGCCCGGAATGGCCGGAATCGTCATGGGCGGCATCGGCATCATCGCGACCATAGTCGCATCGGTACCGCGTGGCGCTCCTCATTGGCTCGGCATCTGGCTGGTCGCCGCCGCCGTCGCCTTCGCGCTGGGCGGAGCCATGATGGCCCGTGAAGCCGCGCAGAGCGGGCACGCGCGCTATCTGGGCCCGGTACGAAAATTTCTTCTATGTCTTTGCCCGGCCTTGCTGACCGGTGCCGCGCTGACTTTCGTCCTATGGCGTGCCGGGACTACCGGCCTCATCCCGGGCGTCTGGTTGCTGCTTTATGGCTGCGCCGTCCTGTCGGCGAGCACGGTGACGATTGCCCGCACCATGCGGCTCATCTGCATCATGGGCGTATTGTTCATGCTGCTTGGGCTTCTCGCATTCGCTGCTCCTGCTGGTACTCACACGCTGATCCTGGGAATGGGTTTCGGCGCGCTTCACACGATTTTCGGCATATTGATCGGACACGTAAGCCATGGCGAATAAGTCGACCGCCGCAAAACGCGACTTTTCGACGGAGCAGCATTCAGTCAAGGCAAAGGCGAAGCCCGTCGCCGTGCCGCGGCCGGCGCGGATAAACGATGACGGTGGGTTCGACCGCTTGATCTACGAGCGCGTCCGACTCGGGATCATGAGCGCGCTCGCCACCAACGAAGCACTCACGTTCAACGAACTGAAAGCGCTTTTCAACGTCAGCGACGGCAACTTGGGCGCCCACGCCCGCAAGCTCGAAGAAGCCGGCTACATCGCGTGCACGAAGTCCTTCGAGGCGCGGCGGCCGAAGTCCGAATACCGCATAACGCCGGTCGGGCGGAAGGCGCTGCTGCGCTACCTCGAGCATATCGAAGCAGTGATCAAGGCGACCCGACGGAATTGAGTCACAATTTTTTGATAACTTCTCGCTCTACATCGCAAAGTTATCTACAATTGGGCATGCACCTTGCAATCATCATGGACGGAAACGGTCGCTGGGCCACCCAGCGAGGCCTACCTCGGACTGCCGGCCACGTGGAGGGCGCGAAGGCCGTGCGCGCGACGGTCGAAACCGCCGCCCGCGCTGGAGTCGACACCCTCACGCTGTATGCATTTTCAGCGGCCAATTGGACCCGCCCGCCGGCCGAAATCGCGGCGCTCATGAAGCTGTTTGGTCAGTATCTATTCAGCGAGACTCGCCGCTGCGTAGAACAGTCGATCCGCGTCAACGTGATCGGTCGCCGAGATCGCTTGAGCGAAAACTTGCTGCGCTCGATCGAACAAAGCGAACGCTTGAGCGCGTCGTGCACGGGAATGCACTTGCGCGTTGCGGTCGACTACTCGTCCCAGTACAGCATTTTGAAAGCCGCGCAGTTGGCCGCCCGCGGCGCCTCGGACGGTGATCTGGCTGCCGATGATTTCGAACGATGCCTCGAAGAGGTCGATCATTCGGTGCCCACCGCCGGTCCCGTCGACCTGCTGATCCGCACCGGCAACGAACGGCGCCTCAGCGATTTTTTGCTATGGGAATGCGCATACGCTGAACTGCATTTCTCCGATTGTCTCTGGCCGGAGTTCGACGAAGCGCGATTTCGGCACGCGCTCAGCGATTATGCCGGACGTCAGCGGCGCTTCGGCGGATTGATCGCCAAGGGTGGCGATCCCGCTTGATGGCGACCTCACGGCGTCCATTCCCGCCACGCGCGCATCAGTGGAAAATACAGCCCCACGCGAACCGGTTCCGGCCCGAGCTGCCGGGCAAGCTGGGCATAGCGATGAAGCTGCGGTCGATAACGCTCGACTTCCCGATCTAGGAACTCTTCGAGGCGTCCTCCCATGTGCTGGCTGGTCTTGTAGTCGATGACCCACCGCACGCCCTCATCGTCGATGAAACTGCGATCGAATACCACGCGCACCACGTCGCCTTGCCACAAACCCGACAGTGCATGCTCGCGAACATCGTCACGGTAGCCTTTCTGCAATATCCAGCGCGCACGGGCATCGCGATGCACGGCAATGAGCGCCGACATGACTCGCGAGCTGGCGTCCGGCAAGCGCTCGGCCGGCACTCCATGCAATGCCAACCACCGGCGAAAATGTCCATCACGCTGTTTGATGGCGGCCTCGTCGCTGTGGTCGAGATCCATCATTTGAAGCTCGGCGTGCACCAAGCTGCCGACGCGCCTGGCCGTCTCGCTGGCCCAGTCGAAGACAGGCGTCTCCTCGCGGGGCGCGCTGGATACTGCAACATCCCCGCCGATCTGCAACATTTCTTTGACATCCGGCGACCAGTCACGCGGCACCCGATACACGGGGCCGCCGCGCGGCGCTGCGGGTCCTCCCTGCGCCTCCGTCGCGGGCCCCCTGAGGCTGAACTCCCTCCCGACCACCGGCCACAGCACGGCGAGCAGGCTGCCGACTTTCGGACTTGACGAGGATCCTTCACCGATGGTCGCGGTCAGATGCAGCTGCCATTTGGCGCGAGTGCACGCCACGTACAGCAAGCGTTCGGCCTCGAGTCCCGTCGCATCGCGAGTTTGATAGCGCAGAAATTCGAACAAGTCATCAGGCTCCTCGCCCACGCCCGGACGCGCGGCCATCACCATACCGTCGCGGCCGGCCCGTGCGAACTGATGCGACAACAACAACTCGTCACGATTCTGCGGTATGTGGCGATCCAATGCCGGCACGATTACCATGTCGAACTCGAGACCTTTTGCCTTGTGTATGGTCATGATTTCGACGGGGGACGCTCCCCCTTGGTCAGCATACAAATCGCTGAAGCAATCGGCCATGTCGGCCGCATCCGGGAGTCCTTGTTCCTCGAGTTCCCTGAGTCTCGCGAACACCCGGCCTACGTGCTCGAGATCCTGGGCACCCGTCGCGCAGTTCGCACCGCCAAGCGCCAACCACGTCTGTTCCACCCAGCGCTTGATCGTGCCGTGCGTACGAATACGAAGGGCGGCCTCGAGCGTACGACGAACCCGTTCGCAGCGGGCCTGCCCGTCTTCGGTCAATCCGGACAGCACTGCGTCATTCGAGAGTGCATCCCATATCACCGGTGCCGAGCGCGCCACGTGCAGCAAATCGGCCAGGGTGAGTCCGGCCCACGGCGCACGCAGCAGCGCCAGCCAAGCGCTACGGTCGCCCAAGTGCAGCAGCGCGCAAATGAGCATGACCAAATCGCGCACCACGGGGCGGTCCTGCAACGGTTCAATGTCGACCGCCCGAAAAGGAATGTTCCTGGCGCGCAGGCTGGCTGCAATGTCGCGCGCGTGTGCCCTCGCGCGCACTAGGATGGCGATACGCCAGTCGGGGTGCCGGGCGGATTGCCGCGCGATCAATTCGGCGATGGCGTTCGCCTCGTCGCGCCGGCTCGGGAATCCCCGCAATCCGACCAGGGCGTCGTCCGCTGCCCCGGCATGCATCGCCGATTCGCTGGGCCGAAAAGCGATTGCGCCCCGATCGCGATCGTCGACGCGCGGCAGTATGTGCGAAAAGCAGTTATTGATCCAATCAACCAGCGCCTTGGCGGAACGGAAGTTGCTGCGCAGGTGCAGGGCATCGAACTGCACGTCTCCGATGCCATCCTCCGCAAGCTCCAGAAAAGCCCTCACCTCCGCTTGCCGAAAGCCATAAATGGATTGCATGGGGTCACCGACGCAAAACACGCTGCGTCCATCGCCGCGTTGCCAGCCGGCGGTCAGCAGCTTCAAGAGTTCGAGCTGCGAGCTGGACGTATCCTGGAATTCATCGACCAAAATATGCTGCAGCCGATAGTCGAGCCGCAAGCCCAGGTCGGTCGGCGCCAATGTCGTTCCGAGGGAGCGCACCGCAGCCATGGAGACCGCGGGAAAATCCACCATCCCGCGCTCGCGAAACACTTGTTCCAACTGAGCCGCCGCGAGTACCAACACCTGCGCAACCTCGCGAACTCGCGCCCATTGATCATCATCGTACTTTGGGGTGGGCAGCGCGCGAATCTCGACCAGCACGCGCAAGGCCGCCGGGTGCCGATCGAGTTCCGTGATTAGATCCATCATGGCTGATTTTTCGGGGCATTTCTGCGGAAAGCCCTCGTGCTTGGTCAGCTGCCTGCGATAGGCAGCATCTTTGGTCAGGAGCACCGTCGCCACGCCACGCCAGCGTGTGATGTCGCCGGTGTCCGCGCGCAAGACGGATTCGTCCGCAGCCCAAGCCGCCATCGCGGCCGACGCGTTTTCGAGCCGCATGGCCGCTGCATGCATCAAGCGGGACAAGGCCGGCAGTCTTTCTTCTCCGATCGCCTCGAGAGCCAACCCCAAGGTGCGCGACACCAGTAGCTGCAGATCCTCATCCAAGTGCTGCCGTACCTGGCGCAATTGCCGTGCATCGAGCGCGGTGGCCTGCAGATGGCCGGCGAGGAGCGGCAACCAACGATCCCGGCCGGGCAACATGCGCGAGATCAAGGTGACCAGGCTTTGCCAGCGCTGGTCGCCCTGCGCAAGCACGCGCTCAACCGCCTCGCCGAACTGGTCCGGTTCGTCATGCGCCAAGGCACGGCGTGCCGCCTCTTCGTACAAAGGCTTGGGGGTATCGGTCAAGCGCAGACCGGAGCCCGCACCCGCGGTGATGGGCAATTGATCCGCCAGCCATGCGTTGAATGCGTCGATGGTCTCGATGCGGAGCCGCGAGGGATGTCGTTCGAGATCGAGGCGCAACTCGCGCATGCGGCGCTGCGCTGCGAGACCCAATTCCCACGTGTGTACATTCATCTGCGCCGGGCATTCGATGGCGGACGCCGCGTGCAGGGCCTGCATCACGCGCTCACGCATTTCCTGCGCCGCGCGGCGCGTGAACGTCAGCGCCAAGATTCGCTCTGGCGCGTCGACGGCAGCGAGCAGGCGCAGATAGCGTTGTGCCAACAACGTGGTCTTGCCCGAACCCGCGGGCGCTTGGACCAATACGGAGCCGGACGCGGCGATCGCGTGCTGACGCGCGCCACTGTCGACGGGATGGTCAGACATCCTCGATCCCGCCCTCGTCGAGGCTCGCGGGCACGCGGCACAGCGGCTGCAATCCGCAAGACGCACAGGCTCGTATCGTCGGCGCGACTGCTGCGTAGCCGGCGGCGAATTCCGAAGCTATCGTCTCGAGACGCTGCGACCACAGTGCAACCAAGGCAGCGAAATCAGGCATGCCCTCCAGCGAGGACGCCCGGCCGCCAGGTTTGAATATCCCGCGGCGTGCGGTTTCCGCAACGAAACAGCATTCGCTCGCGTTCACTTTTCCATACGCGACGGCGACGAGACCCGCAGGCAGCATCACCGCATAGATGGGTAGCTGTGGATTATCCGGTCGCTCGCCGCGCCAGTCCGCCGACGTCATGCCGCTTTTATAGTCGATCAGCACTCGCCCGCCATCGGCCAGCGTGTCGATGCGATCGATGCGCACTTTGAACTCGAGTCCCCCGTGCCGCGCTATCTGCGCGCTCTGCTCGAGGCCTTCGACTTCAAAGGGTTCACGCAAGAGCTCCGTCTGCAGCCACTTGGCCACGAGCGCCGCCATGCGAGGTGCTTCGCGTCGCTGCCAGCGGATGCCGGGATCGCGGCGCCGGCATTGTCGGGCAATGGCGCGGGCAACGCTTTCTCCGACCAGCTCGTCGCGACGCACCGGCGCAATCGCCGCCAATCGCGCTGATGTCCGCAACTCAGACCAGATGTGTTCGAGCGCGTGATGCAGCATGTCGCCGCGCTCGCGCATGTTGAATCCCGGCACAGGCCGGCTGAGCGTCTCGGCCTCCAACCGTGTCTCGGCAAACCCGCGAAATGCACAGCGTGATTGTGCGCGAAGCGTGGCCACGCCGTGGGTGCGCTCGTCCGCAGCGAAAGCCGGAGCCGTCTCATCGAGCACGCTGTCCAACCGGGGAGCCTGCTGCGCAAGGGCACGCCAGTGTGGTTGCGTCATGGCAGTCTCGCCGTCCACAAGCCGCGCGTCGGGCAGCAGCGGACTGAAAGCGGTCGATCGTCCATCACTTGAATCGGCACAGCTGAAGACGCAACGATCCGCCCGGGACTGCCAGCGGCGCTGCAGGTCAATGGCGAACTGCAACTGCAAATCGGCGCTGGCGGAAACCACGCCAAAGTCACGCTGCAGACCGATGGGCAATAGCGGTATAGGGTCGAGCGGCGGCGGCCAACGTTCCTCGCTGCATCCGGCGATCCATAGGCCGTCGTAGGTGAGCCATGGGTCCATGATTTGCGCGCTCACCCAAATCGATGGAATACCGGTCTGAGGTTGAAACGCAGTGTCGCGAGCGGCGCGCTGCAAGATCCGGCCCGCCGATGCTGCCGAGCGGGCGCCGAAAACATCATCGGCCGTGGCCAGCGCCGCCAATAACTCGCGGAATCTCTCCGCCGACTGAAACTCCGTGCTGGACCAACGATGCCGCAGGGCCCAAGGCCCGGATTCGAACGCGTCCACCCAAACGGATACCCAGCGGCTCAAGGGGTGGTCGCCGTGCACGACCTCTAGCTTGCGCAGGAAGGCTTGCAGCCGCTGCAATGCTGCAACCGGCCCGACCGCCTTTTCCCGCAAGACGTGTTCCGCCATTCTGAGCCATTCGCTGAAGTGTGCTTCACTGGGCCCAAGGTTGCGCAGCACGACGTCCAAACTTGCCGCCGCAACGGCTTCGGAGTGCGATGCTTGCAGTTCCGGCATTCGCAACAGCACACTGAATGCTTCGAAGGATAGCGGTCCTGCCGTGGCGGAGAGTGAATCCAATGCGGCACGCACCGGTGCATAACCGCTAAGCGGCGTGCCGCCGGCCACTGCATAGGATGAGGTCGTCTCGCGTGCAGCCAGCGAGAATCTCTGAGGGGCCAAGACCGCATCGAAGGCGTCGAGCAATTCGGCGCGCCGCAAATTCAAATCCGGTATGCAGATCCATGCGCGAAATGCCGGCGCCGAGCGCAAATTACGACGTGCCCATTCGGCGATCGCGGCCAGTTCGGCGCCGGGTGATGCAGCTGATAACCGGCGGGGGTGTGCCGCGGCGGAGCTTTGGACGGGCGACAGCATCGCAGCGCAATTCTTCGCGAGCCAACGACGGGCCATGGGCCGCCAGATGGGACTCTCGATCCAAACCAAGCTCCGCGAATCGATCGGGATGAGCTCGAGCAGCTGGTCGGAGGCGGTACATTTGAGATCCTTACAGCGCTCCTCGAAGCGTCGATTCCAGTTCAACAGGGCCAGCGACTCTTCCGTGGCGTACTCGGCCAGCGTGGCCGTCGGAATCCCGTATTCGCACAGGGCGCGCCGGGCACGCCGGGCGCTTCGAGCGGCGCCATTGGGCTCGAGAAACTCATCACCGGATTCACTGTCCAGAATGACTGCGCGCCACAGCTCGCGCTCTTCCACGTCACTCAAAGCTCGCGGTAGGGAAGCGTCCGATAATTGGCGCTCACCGTACCGTTCTCTCAGCCAGCCGCCGAAATCACGGATGCGCGGCGTCGGCCATACGCCATGGCCTGCCTCCAAATGCATGCGTTCTACGACGTCGAACAGCGCCGCAGCAAGTTCGGTGTTCGGCACGAGAATGGTATGGCCCGCATTGGCGGCGTCGAACAGGCCGCGCCCCACGTGTTGCACGCTCAGTGGAGCTAGGGGCCGGCGGCGCCGACGACTTGCAGCACGCGTGCCGCCGCCGCGTGCGATTCGAGCAGTTCTTCGATCCGGGCGAACACGTTGGCGAGAACCTGCGACTCAGGGAGATTGGTGATGCGAAAACAATTCTTATAGGGCACGTTGAAGCTCACTCCGGGAGCCACCAATACATGCTTGTTTTCCAACAAATCCAACGCGAAAACCTGATCGTCGAAATCCGGCAACATGTCGCTGCGCACCTCCACGAATGAGTACAAAGCGCCCATGGGACGCGCCAGGCGTAGATATTTACTGCGCGCTACGCTGTCGAGTATGGTTTGCCGCGACTCATGCAGGCGGCCACCTGGATGCGTCAGTTCTTTGATGCTTTGATACCCGCCCAGGGCGGTTTGTACGGCCCATTGACCCGCCACGTTGCTGCACAATCTGAGCGAACTCAGCAATTCGAGACCGCTGAGATATTCGCCGGCGCCCTCGACGTCACCCGAGAACACGGCCCAGCCGACGCGGTACCCGCAGGCTCGATAGACCTTCGACAGTCCGCTCATCGTACAGCACAGCGTGCCATGGACCAGCGTCGCCATCGGTATGAACTCCGCATTGTCGTATAAAATCTGATCGTAGATTTCATCGGACAGGACGACCAACCGGTGCTTCTCGGCGAGCCGCGCGATCGCCGCGAGCGTCTGCCGTGGGTACACCGCACCGGTGGGATTGTTTGGATTGACGATGACGATGGCGCGCGTCCGACGGGTGATGAGCGCTTCGATTTCGTCTGGATCCGGCACGAAGCCGCGATCCGGGCGGCAAGGATAATGCACGGCTCGCCCCGTGTTGAGGTTCACGGCCGCGGTCCACAGCGGGTAGTCAGGGCTCGGCACCAATACTTCGTCGCCCGAATTCAACAGTGCCCGCAGCGTCAGGTCGATGAGTTCGCTCACCCCGTTGCCGATGAACACCTCCTCCGCCGTCACGCCCTTCACGCCGCGTTCCTGCTGCTGCATGACCACCGCTTCGCGCGCCGGGAAAATGCCCTTCTGGTGCACGTATCCTTCGCTATAGCGAAGGTTTTCGATCATGGCCAGACGCATGGTCTCCGGCGTGCGAAATCCGAAGGCATAGGGGTTGCCGATGTTGAGCGACACGATGTCGTAGCCCAAGCGCTCCAAATCGAGCGCCCGCCGCGCCAGCTTGCCGCGAATTTCATAACGAACGTTCGCCAAACCGTCGCTGGCACGAACGCTTGTGCGTGCGCCGACACGATCGTTGGCGTGAGCAGAAGTGACTTGTTTCATCGCCTCAACTTGTTTCATCGCCTCAAGGATACACGACCTCGAAAGTAGCGAGTCATCTGAGAACAGTCTAACGATTGACCGCAAGGTGGACAAGCGACGCGGCGGTACTTACACTACCGCGCCGAATGATTAGGGTATACATCCGCTACATACACCTGATCCGACCAGCAGTCCGAGGTTTCATGGAATCCACACGCCCGATCCGCGCGCTGATGCGCGGCCTTGACGCGCTGACGGTACTCAATTCGCGCGACGGCGCCACGGTATCGGAAGTTTCCCAGGAAATACGACTGCCGCGCACGACCGTCTATCGCATTTTGGAAACGCTGTGCGATGCCGGTTTCGCGTTCCGCGACACCACCGACGACCGCTATCGATTGACCATTCTGGTGCGGGCCCTAAGCAAAGGCTTCCATGACGAGGCATGGGTGTCGCAGATCGCGAAACCCTGTATCGACGAGTTGTGCCGCGAGATCGTATGGCCGGTATCGCTGGCCACCTTATCCGGTAGCGTGATGATGGTGCGGGAAACCACCGATCACCATACTCCGCTCGCCATCGAACGCTACTCGGCGGGATTTCGTGCGCCGCTCCTCTGCACCGCCGCGGGCCGCGTCTATCTTGCGTTTTGCCCGGGTCCCCAGCGTGATAATCTCCTCGACCTATTGGCGCAATCGAACCAAGAGGAAGACAAACCAGCGCGTTCACAACGCGCCGACTTGCAGCGCATGTTCGCGGACATCAAGGTTCAGGGGTATGCGACCGTAACGCGTACTCAGAGGTTGGTGGACGAAGTGAGCGCCAGCGTGCCGGTGAATTTGCACGATCGGGTGTTGGCGGTGCTCACGGTGCGCTTTGTGTCGTCGGCCGTGCCTCTGAAGTCCGGGCTCGATCGCTTTTTACCCAAGTTGCGCCAGTGTGCCGCTAAAATCAGCACTTTATTTTCGGAGCTACAGTTGAAGGTTCAGGCCCAGGCGCAAACGAAAAGCGCGCCGGATGCGGCTGCTTAAGGAGTGTCAATGCAAAAGATCATGGTTTGTATCAAGCGCGTCGTGGATTACAACGTGCGCATCCGCGTCAAGGCGGACAGCAGCGGCGTGATGCTGGACGGCGTCAAAATGAGCGTCAATCCGTTCGACGAGATCGCCCTCGAGGAAGCTCTGCGTATCAAGGAACGCGGCAGCAACATCGAAGTCCTTGCGGTCAGCATCGGCGTGGCCGATACACAGCAGCAGCTGCGCACCGCGCTGGCGATGGGCGCCGACCGCGCGATCTTGGTACAAACCGATGCGCCGGTGGAATCGTTGACGGCGGCCCAAGTCTTTCTTGCATTGGCGAAGAAAGAAAATCCCGATCTCATTTTCCTGGGCAAGCAGGCCATCGACGACGATGCGAATCAGACTGGGCAAATGTTGGCCGCCATCTGGGAACGACCGCAGGCAACGTACGCCTCCAAAGTGGAAATCAACGGCGACAAAGCGGCAGTGACGCGCGAAGTCGATGCCGGTTTGGAAACCATCGAAGTGGATCTGCCGGCGGTGATCACTGTCGATCTGCGGCTGAACGAGCCGCGCTATGTCAAATTGCCGGACATCATGAAAGCCAAGAAGAAGCCCTTGGACGTGACCTCGCTCGATGCCCTGGGCATCAGCGCCGGGCAATTCCTGAAGACCGTAAAGACTGAACCGCCCGCACAACGCCAGAAGGGCATCATGGTGAAGGATGTGCCGGAACTCGTGGGCGTTCTCAAGAAGAAGGGTTTGATCTAATGAACAAAGTATTAATAATCGGTGAGCATGACGGCAAGGCGTTGAATCCGGCCACGTCCAAATGCGTCACGTGCGCGAACACCATCCCGGATGCCGACATCACCATCGCCGTGTTTGGCGCGGATACCGCGAAGGTTGCGGCACAAGCCGCGGCGGTTGCCGGCGTCAAAGCAGTGCTGCGAGTCGATCGGCCTGAAAATGAACATCCGCTGGCTGCGATATTCGCGCCGCAAGTGGCGGCACTGGCGGCCGATTACAGCCATATCTTCGGTCCATCGACGAGCTTCGGAAAGGACCTCATGCCGCGCGTCGCGGCATTGCTGGGCGTCGCTCAGGTAAGCGACCTCATGGCCGTTGAAAACGCATACCGCTTTCGGCGCCCGATCTACGCGGGCAACGCCATTATCACCGTCGAAGCGGACGCATCGCGCAAGCTGGTCGCAACGGTGCGTGTCGCATCGTTCGAAGCGGCCGCAACCGGCGGCTCCGCCGCCATTGAATCGAAAGCGTTGACCGTCGCCCTCCCTTCGCACACGCGCTACGTCGGCGCCAGGTCCGGGAGCACCGACCGACCCGATTTACAGACGGCCTCGCGCGTGGTGTCCGGTGGGAGAGCGCTGGGCAGCGCCGAGAACTTCAAAATGCTTTTCAGCTTGGCTGACAAAATCGGCGCAGCCGTGGGCGCATCCCGCGCAGCCGTCGATGCCGGCTATGCGCCCAATGAAATGCAGGTGGGTCAAACAGGCAAAATCATTTCACCGGAAATGTATATCGCCGTCGGCATATCGGGTGCGATTCAGCATTTGACCGGCATCAAGGACGCCCGCACCATCGTGGCCATCAATAAGGACGCCGAAGCGCCGATTTTCGAAGTGGCAGACGTGGGGCTCGTGGGGGATCTGTTCAAGATCGTTCCCGAACTCGAGGGGATGATCGGCACCTAGATGGCACCGAGCCGCGGCGGGGCCTGAGGGCGCTGCAAGCCCGGGCGGCTACGCCGGGCGCCCATCGACGGCCGTCGCCGCTGCGCTGATCGCCGTCACGAGCAGGTCGGCGTGCTCAGGGCGAAACGGCATCGGCGGCCGCAGTTTGAGGATGTTGGCCGTCGGTCCTTCGGAACCGATGAGCACCCGGTCCTGCGACGCCAGCGTGTTCACGATCTGCTCGGTGCGCGCTTTAGCGGTGCGCACATCCGGCCCAAGAACCTCGAGGCCCAATAACAATCCCGTGCCGCGCACCTGCCCCAAGCATTCGTGCTGCGCCGCAATGGCTCGTAAACGCTGCCGCAAGTAGTCGCCCGTTGTCCGCGCATTGGCGATGAGTTGGTCGCGATCGAGCACTTTTAATACCGCTAGCCCTGCGACCGCAGCAACGGGATTGCCGCCGAACGTCGAAAAGAAACCAAATTTGGTCTGAAAGGCCTCAATCAATCGTCGGCTGGCAATGACCACGCCCATGGGGTAACCGTTCCCAATTGGTTTGCCGAGCGTCACGATATCCGGCGACAGCCCCCGACGCTCGAAGCCCCAAAAGTGCGAACCGGAACGACCGAGTCCATATTGCACCTCGTCGCCGATGATCAAACTGCCGGCGGCACGCAGCCGCGCCGCTGCGGTGGCAAGCCAGATCGGCGGTGGATCATAGATGCCGCTGCTCGTCAGGGCGCTGTCGATGAAGAAGGCGGCGGGAGCAAAACCGCGCGACGCCAGGGTACGAACGGCGATTTCGGTGTCATCGGCGACCGCGGCAAGGTCGGCGTGGCTCATCGAATCGTCCACCGTCAACGCCGCAGGCGGCGGCGCCAAGGTCACTACGCGGGGATCTTGCGGCTGCCCTGCCCCAGGCGTGAGCGCCGCCACGGCATCCGTAATTCCATGGTAGGCATGTGCCATGACTACTGCGCCTCGATGGCCGGTGGCCAACTGCGCCATGCGCCAAGCAACGTCGTTGGCCTCGCTGCCCGAATTGACGAAGATGCAGGCATCGAGATGAGGCGGACATCGCGACGTGAGTTCCTCGGCATAGTCGAGAATCTTCTCGTGCAAGTATCGGGTATGCGTCGCCAATATCGCTGTCTGCCGGGCAATGGCGCGCACAACCGTCGGATGGCCATGGCCGACGTGCGCCACGTTGTTGTACACATCGAGATACTTCCGCCCTTGCGGGTCGAATAGCCAAACCCCTTCGCCGCGCACGAGATGCAGGGGCTGCCGGTAGAACAATTCGGCGCCGGCGCCCATCAAGCGATGGCGGCGGCCCAGATCGACCGGTGGGTAATCCGACGGCGACGTGCCGGCGGCAGCGTGCCATTCCTTGGTCAGTTGAGTGCGGCCCAATCCCAACAGAAGATCCAATGAGCGGGCGGCGTTGATGGCCGCTTGATCGAGCGCGCGTGCACCGCCGTGATCATGCCGGCCGCGCCACGCATGCAGCAAAATGGTGATGGCATGGCGGGCCGTGACGAGGTCGAAAAGCACCGCGATCTCGGCCGGCTCGACAGGTTGGACGAGTGCATAGCCTTCGAGAATGGCCGCCAACTCGTCGGGTGTGGTCAATCCTTCCGTCAGCAGTTCGGACATGGCCACCGCCGGCTCCAGGATCAGCGGCGCATGAATCATGTCGCCGAAATCCAGGACCCCACACACCGCACCAGCGGCGGAATCAACGAGCAAGTTGCCGGCGTGACAATCACCGTGAATCGCCTGGGCACGTAGTCCGCGCAGTGCAGGAAGCCGCTGCTTCAACGCGCCGAAGACTTCCACGACGTTCTGTCTGACGCCGGGCGCGTCGATATAGGCGGCGTATTCGATGAGTTCGGGCAGGCGCCGGACGTCCCACGCGATGCGCTGAGCCAAAGCCGGGTGGAAGAAACCGCGCAATGCCCGATCGATTCGAGCCAGGGTGCTTCCGACGTTCACCAGCAATGGCGGCTCAGGCGCGATCTCCGCCAGCAACTGACCCGGGATATATCCCATGAGGCAGGTTGCGTAAGTGATGCCGTCCCGCTCGATGCTGCCCAGATCCGCGCCCGTTTGCGTTGCGAAAATTCGAGGAACCGGCAGCGCCGGATCAGCTTCCGCCAAGTGGCGCAGTACGCGGACTTGGCAATCCGTCGTTTGCGGATCGGCAGCACCGTCCACTATCTTCAATACATATTCGCGAGCATCGGCGGTGCGAACGTGAAAATTGCAGTCACGTTCGCCCGCCAGCGGCCGCAGTGAAACGGCCAAGCCGTATATATCGCGAGCTATCCGCTCGGCTTCGGCAATCCCGAAAACCGGCGGAGCGCTGCGCAGTGCCAGCAAGTCGCGCTGCAACCTACAATTGCTTCAATACGAAATCGGCTGCGGAAACCTTGAATTCCCCGGGAGCTTCGACATTGAGGTGCGTCGCGACGCCGTTCTTCACAATGACGGCAAACCGCTGTCCGCGAAGTCCCATGCCATACCCGGTGGCATCGAGTTCCAGTCCCAGCGCCTTGGCATATTCCGCATTACCGTCCGCCAGCATCAAAATCTTATCCCCGACCCCGGCCAGTTTGCCCCAGGCATTCATCACGAACACGTCGTTCACCGCGGTGCACGCAATGGTGTCCACGCCCTTTTTCTTGATCTCGTCGGCGTGTTCGATAAACCCCGGCAAGTGCTTGGCATCGCACGTCGGAGTGAACGCGCCCGGCACCGAGAAAAGAACCACGGTCTTGCCGTTGAACAACTCGTCCGTGGTGATTTTCTTCGGACCGTCGGAGGTCATGCGAGTAAATGTGCCCTTGGGCATCTTATCGCCGGCTTTGATGGTCATCGCTTTCTCCGTTTATTGAGACTTATGAGCCGAGCTTATCCGCATACAGTTCCCACAACCGCAGCACTCGTGGGCTCATGTTCGGCACGCTCTTCAAGCCGGCAAACGCCTTCTTCGCGTCCGCGTTGTTCTTGAGCTGCACATCCGAGCGACCCAAATACACATAGGCTTCGTCCTGATGCTTGATTTGGCCCTTCTGAACACCCCGATTGATGGCCGTAACGGCATTCTGATAATCGCCGGAACCGAAATAAACTTCGCCCATCTTCACGTCGAGCTCGCCCGCCGCGCTCTTAGCCGCTTCCGCGTCTTCCTGAGCTGCGCCTTTCTTGTCGGCGTCCGCGCGCGGCTTCAACGAGCCGAGCAGCCGCGTGCTGCGATCCTTGTCCTTCTGGTCCGTGAACAGTCCCGCCGCCACACCCTTCTCGAGCACCATTTGCGCTTCGCCGGGCAGCGCAGCGTCGCCCAACAGCTGCGCCATTTCCATGTAATCCGAGCCCTTGTCCATGGAATTCGTGTCGAACATGACCCGATAGATCATCAACAAATTGTGGTCATCCCGCTCGTCCTGGCGCTCGATGCGCAGCAGCGTGTTCCAATAATTGGTCTTGTTGGTGAGCCTGATGAGATCGACCAGCACCGTCGCCATGGTCGCGTTGTCGCCGGCATCCGACGCGCATTGCAGCTTGAACTGGTAGAGGGTTTCCTTGGGCGCTTCGCCCGCTTTCTTCGAATACGCAATCGCCTTGTCCGCCCATACCACGGAGTTCTTGCAGTCTTTCTGCAGGTAATAGATCTGGGACATCACCAGCAGATCATCCCCGTTCGCGTCGCCGGCATCGGCCACCTGCTTGCCGTACTCCAACGCCTTGGAATATTGCTGGTTGCCGGCAGCCAGGCGAAACAACGTGCGCTTGGTCTTGGCCGCCTCTTCGGGCGTGTACTGGCCGGTGGCCAGGGCTTGCTCGTAGTTTTCCTGAGCGTCCTTCAACTTGTTGAGCTTGATATCCGCAAACGCCTTGAAGTCGTAAATGGTTTTTTTATCGAACGGCGTCAGCGGTGACTTCTGTTCGGCGGCATCCAGGTTCTTCAATGCCTCCTGCCACTGGCCGGCTTGCAGGGCCTTCTGCGCCGCGGTCATTTCCTTCGCAATGACGCGGCTGATCTCGGGACCTTTCTTTTCTGCCGCCAGCGAAGTCTGCGTCGTCACCGCAATGCTCGCGACCGCCAGCACCATGCCGAGAAGCACCTTGAATCGAACGTTCTGGATGGAATAAGTCATTGGCTAACCTCGCAACCTAAATTTCGAATTTGTTTTGTAGCTTCAATAAAACAAAGGCGCGTCAAAGGGCTGACGCGCCGTAATACCCGCCGGATCGTTTTTATTAGAACAAATCGTTGTTGACGAATCCGATCTTCTTCAAGCCGCGGCTCTGCAAGTCGGCCAAGGTCTGCGCCACCTTTTCATATTTGGCAAACTTATCGACGGTGATATGCACCTCCGGCTGCGGGTCCTTGGACGCCTCTTGGCTGATATAGCCTTGCATCTGCGCGCGATCCACCGGACTACCGTTCCACGTCAGCGTGCCGTCGAAGTCGATCCCCAAGTTAACGATCTCCGGCGGCGGCGGCGGAACGAAGTTCGGCGGCGGCGGCAAAGGGTTGTCGATCTTTACCGCATGCGTCACCGGGGGAAGCGAGATGATGAAGATGATCAGCAACACCAACATGACGTCGATCAACGGCGTCATGTTGATGTCCGTAAACGACTGGCCCTCGCCGCTGCCTATTGCCATCGCCATATCAATCTCTCCTAAGGCACATCGCCGGGGTGAAGTGGTGTGGTCAAAAATGCCACTTTACGGATGCCGATCTTCTGTGCGGCCACCAGCACCTGCCCGACATACATGTAGCGCGCGTCGCTATCGCCGCGAATATGCACCTCGGGTTGCGGATCCGCACGGGCAATGTTTCTGAGGTTGGTCAGCAGTGCATCCTGATTCGGCAAGAGCTTGGCGTTCCAATAAAGCTCACCCGATTTATCAACCGCAATCGTCACATCCTCCGGCTTGGTCTGCGTCGGCAGGTTGCTCGCTTTCGGCAGATTGACCTTGTGCTCCTTCAACGCCACCGGAACCGTGATGATAAAGATGATCAGGAGCACCAACATGACGTCCACGAGGGGTGTCACGTTGATGTCCGAAAGCACCTCGCCTTCGGTACCGCTTGCACTCATCGCCATGAGTCAACTCCTAGCGTGCAGCTGCGGGGCTGGGCTTACCCACCGCGGGCGGAGCCTTCTCCATGCCCAAACCCATCTTCGCACCCGAGATCAGATACGCATGCAGTTCATGCGTGAAGTGGCTGACGCCCTCTTGCAGGTTCTTATTGCGGCGCAACAGCACGTTGTATCCCAACACCGCCGGAACGGCGACGAACAACCCGATGGCCGTCATGATCAAGGCCTCACCGACGGGTCCGGCCACTTTTTCGATTGAAGCCGATCCAGACGTGCTGATCGCGATCAACGCATGGTAGATGCCCCACACCGTTCCGAACAATCCGACGAACGGAGCGGTAGAGCCCACCGACGCGAGTACCGGCAAGCCGGACTGCATGCGGCCGATGATGGTATCAGCGGTGCGCTGCAACGACTCGGTGATCCATTCGCTGGTGCCGATGGCGCCCGATAGACGCGCCTTGTTGACCTCGTGGTACTCATAGGCCTGCTTACCGGTCTCGGCGAGCGCGCGAAACGGATTGGACGTGCCTTTCAGCTTACCGAGCGCATCCGTCAGGCTGCCAGAGGACCAGAATTCCTTCTCGGCTTCGATTGCCTGCAAACGCTGCCGCCGCTGATCGAAGAACTTCGTGATCATGATGAACCACGTAAGCAGCGACATGATTAGCAAAATGACGAGCGTCGACCTCGCGACCAGGTCACCCTGCTGGATAAGGGCGCCAAGGCCAAACGGATTTTCAACTGTAGTCTCTGACATGGACCGATTTCCTCTACTTAGACAAGTTAAATTGACGAGTTAAACAAATTCCGCTCCATGAGCGAGCGCTACTTATTAGTCAGCTTCCACGAAATGGGTATCGACACAGTTTTCTCCACCGGCTTGCCTTCTTCGGTCGCCGGCAGCATGCGCTGCCCGTGAACGGCCTTGAGACACGCCTCGTCCAGCCGCGGAAAGCCGGAGCTCGATTGGATTGTCTCGGCCGCCACATGACCATCGGAGGCCACGGTCATCGTCACCACGCAACGCCCTTCCTCGTTCGCGCGCTTCGACGCATCGGGATACCACTCTTCGCCGATCTTCAGCGGGTGCTTGGGATCCTGCCGCGGCGGCGTGCCGGGCTTGGGCGGCGGTGGCGCTGCCTGCACCGGCGGGGGGGCGGGCTGCGCGACCTGCGTGATTTGGGTGATCGCCGTGGTCTGTTCCTGGGGAGCTTGAATGTCGACGAATTCAGGGGGCGGAACGTAGGGCTTGATTTCTTCGAGCTTGGGGGGCGGCGGTGGCGGCTTGTCGATGTCTTTGGGTTTGTCGATCTGGGCGATTTCCACAGGCGGGATTATCGTCTGTGCAAGACGGCTCGCCAAACCGGTATAAAACGCCCAACCTACGACCACATGCAAAAGAATAACGACAAGAAGAGCGAGGCCTCTCCTGCCGGAAAACATTGATGGCTCTTCGTATTTGTACATAAAGCTGGTTGCGACCCTACCCCTACAATTTCTCTAAAGTGCACTACGCGCGCGCATGCGAATGTCTGCTGCGCGCTTTTGGTACACGTGCATTGCGCTCTGCGACTAGCCGTCCGCGATACATCGTGCACCAAACGTATCCCTTACTCACGCCGCGGTTTTTTTCCCTGCGGCATACCTTCGTCAAGTCCCTTCAGCGAGTAAAGAGACTGACACATATCCCGCCCGAACTGCAAGCGCGACTTGACTTACTCCAAGTCAGTTACAGCACCGAGAGAAGCGCTGCTAACCGCCCGCGAATACTTTGCCAACGCACCGCGTTGTGCATAGGGCTTCGGCGGTGTCCAAGTCTTGCGGCGCACCTTAAGTTCGGCGGCGCTCACATGCAACGTAATTTCTCGACGCTCTGCATCAATGGTTATCTCATCGCCCGTTTTGACCAGGGACAACGGCCCTCCGACCGCAGCCTCGGGCGCTACGTGTCCGACCACGAAACCGTGGCTGCCTCCGGAAAATCGCCCGTCGGTTATCAGCGCGACCTGGCTCCCCAGTCCACGGCCGATGATGGCACCGGTAGGGCTCAGCATCTCGCGCATCCCGGGACCGCCTTTCGGTCCTTCGTAGCGGATGACGACCACGTCGCCCGCCTTGACCTTGCCGCCCAGGATGCCCTGCAACGATTCTTCCTCTGAGTTGAATACCCGCGCGACTCCTTTGAAGCGCAGTCCTTCTTTTCCGGTGATTTTGGCGACCGCGCCCTCGGGCGCGAGATTTCCATATAGGATGACCAAGTGACTATCTTTCTTGATCGGAGCTCCTAGCGGCAGGACGATTTCTTGAGCCTCGGGGTAGGGCTCGACGTCATGCAGGTTTTCCGCCAGCGTCTTACCCGTGACGGTGAGGCAATCGCCGTGCAGCAATCCGGCGTCGAGCAAAGTTTTCATCAACGGTTGTATGCCTCCGATGGCCACCAGGTCCGACATGGAATAGCGTCCGCTCGGGCGTAAATCCGCCAGCACCGGGACGCGCTTGCCGATGCGCGTGAAATCGTCGAGCTTCAATTTGACGTTGGCCGACGAGGCGATGGCGAGCAAGTGCAAGACGGCATTGGTCGAGCCGCCCAGCGCAATGCACACCGTAATCGCATTCTCGAACGCCTTGCGCGTCATGATCTGCCGCGGCCGCAGGCCCAACTGGAGGAGATTGACGACGGCGCCGCCGGCGCGCGTACAGTCGTCGCGCTTTTGACTCGAAATGGCGTCCTGGGCGGAGCTATTGGGCAAGCTCATACCCATGGCTTCGATGGCCGAAGCCATCGTATTCGCCGTGTACATCCCAGCGCAGGATCCCGGACCCGGAATCGCGGATCGTTCGACGAACTTGAGCTGCTGTTCGGACACGGTGCCCTGCGCATAGCCGCCCACCGCCTCGAATACGGACACGATGTCTCGTTTGTCGGTTCCCGGCCGAATCGTTCCGCCATACACGAAAACCGCAGGCCGGTCGAGCCGCGCCAGCGCGATGAGACAGCCCGGCATGTTCTTATCGCACCCGCCGAACGCGATGACGCCGTCGAATCCTTGAGCGCCGACGACCGTTTCTATCGAATCGGCAATGACCTCGCGGGACACCAACGAGTACCGCATGCCGGGCGTACCCATCGAAATCCCGTCGGAAACCGTAATCGTCGAGAACGTCACCGCCTTCGCACCGCGCGCCTCGACGCCGGCCGCGGCCAAGCGCGCCAGCTCATCGATATGCATGTTGCAGGGCGTCAGATTGCTCCATGTGGAAGCGATTCCCACCTGCGGCTTGTTGAAGTCCTCGTCGGAGAATCCCACCGCATGCAGCATGGCGCGCGCCGGCGCCTGTTTGATCCCATCCACGACCAGGCGTGAGTAACGACGGACATCAACCGGACTGGTTTTCTTTGTCATGATTTTGAACTTGAAGTAGGCCGTGAAACAATCGGGCGCCGAGCTTAAACACACCCGTATCGTTCGACAAGATAACGATAGACGCCGCGCACGGCATTTGCTTCAGCGCCGACACCGCGGCCGGGCCGCTCTTTCGGGTTCCACGCATAGAGGTCGATGTGCAGCCAGTTGGGGGTTTCGGTGACGAAGCGCTTCAGAAACAGCGCGCCGAAAATCGCACCGGCGAAACCGGAGGCCGCCACGTTGTTCAAGTCCGCAACCTTGCTGCCGAGTTCGTCGTCATAGCCCGCCCATAGCGGCATGGGCCACAGCGGATCGTGCTCGGCGGCCGCGATTCGCGCCAACTCGCCCACGATGGTTTCGTCGCTGCCGAACAAGGCCGGCAATTCGGGTCCAAGGGCCACGCGGGCTGCACCGGTGAGCGTGGCGAAATCAATGAGCAGGTCGGGCCGCTCGCCATCGGCCAGAGCAAGTGCATCGCACAAAACCAAACGGCCTTCGGCATCGGTGTTGCCCACCTCGACCGTCAAGCCCTTGCGCGTCGCGAGAATATCGCCGGGCCGATAGGCGTTGCCGGCGACCGAGTTCTCGACCGCCGGAATCAGGACCCGCAGCCGCGCGCGCAGCTTTGCGCACATGAGCATATTGGCGAGCGAAAGCGCCACTGCCGCGCCGCCCATGTCTTTTTTCATCAGCGCCATGCCCGAACTCGGCTTGATGTCAAGGCCGCCGCTGTCGAAGCACACGCCCTTACCGACCAGCGTCAAGCGCGGCAGAGCCGCCCCGCCGGGCGGCGACCAATGAATGTCGAGGAGCCGCGGCGCAGCAGCGCTGGCACGTCCCACGGCATGGATCGCAGGAAACTGGGCGGCAAGCAGTTCCTCGCCCACCCATTCCTGATAGTCGGCTTGGTGGCGTTCCGCAAGCTGCCGCGCCGCAGCCGCCAATTCGGCCGGTCCCATGTCGTTGGCGGGCGTATTGATGAGATCGCGCGCCATCTTCAGCGACTCGGCCGCGATCCCGACGAAGTTCTGATCCGCATTCGACGGTGGTTCCAAACTCGCCGCGCGTTCCGATTTGCTCGGCCGATAGCGTTCGAATCGGTAGGCGCCGTACACGAAACCCAAGCTCAATTGCGTCGCTTCGGCGTCGCTCCACTGTTGCGCAAGATGAAACCGGTGCGGCGGCAGGCGTTCGGCGAATCCGGCCGAATGCCACAGCGACAACCCGCCCTGACGTTTCCCGAGGCCGCCGACCGCCATTTCCAAGGCGCCGTTCGCATCAGGCACCAACAGCACCCGATGCTTTTCACCCTTGAAGTTGTGCTCGTTCAACCATGTCTTGATGAACGGCGGCCGCGCCGCGCGCCACGCTTCGATCTCATCCTCATACAGCAACCACAGGGGAACTGAGCTGATGAGATCGGTGGTCATGGATGGCAAGCCTCGAAGTAACGGCCTGATAAAGTACGGCCTGATTAAAGTATACCAACGGTCGTTGCAGCCCTTGCATGATAAGAGATTCTGTGTTGCTATTTGCGGCTAGTTAACAGGGCGCTGCACTATTCTTAAACGGACCCCGCTCAGGCTGCAAAAGTCCTAGAGGCGGGGTCTTGCATTTTACGATCTGCGATTTCCTTCAAGTGTTTGAAACCGGGTTACAGGAGCACCACATGCGTTTGTATTCGCAAAAAGACGTCGACAAGAAAGCACTGCGAGGGGCACGCATCGCCGTTCTCGGGTACGGAAGCCAAGGTCGGGCGCACGCGCTGAATTTGCACGACAGCGGCTTCGACGTCGTGGTCGGGGTTCGCAAGGGAGACAGCTGGAACAAGGCGAAAAAGGATGGCCTGAAAGTCATGGAACCCAAGGCGGCGGTCAAGGGCGCCCAGTTGGTTGCCATGCTGGTTCCCGACATGACGCAGAAGGCGTTGTACGACGAGCTCAAGGCGGACTTCGAACCCGGTGCGACCTTGCTGTTCGCTCACGGCTTCAACGTGCACTTCAAGCAGATCAAGCCGCGCAAGGATTTGGACGTGGTACTGATCGCTCCCAAAGGTCCCGGAGATTTGGTGCGCCGCCAGTACCAACAGGGCCGCGGCGTTCCGTGCCTGATCGCGGTTGCGCAGAATCCGTCCAGACATGCCAAAGCCAAGGCGCTGGCCTACGCCGATGGTATCGGCGGCACGCGCGGCGGCGTGCTCGAGACGACCTTCGCCGAGGAAACCGAAACGGATTTGTTCGGCGAGCAGGCCGTGCTGTGCGGCGGCGCCACGGAACTCGTCGTAAAGGGCTACGAGACCCTGGTCGAAGCGGGATACCAGCCGGCGGTCGCTTACTATGAGTGCTTGCACGAGCTGAAGCTGATCGTCGACCTGTTGCACGAGGGCGGCATCACCAAGATGCACCGCTTCATCAGCGAGACGGCCAAGTACGGCGACCTGACGCGCGGACCGCGCATCGTCAACAAGGGCACCAAAAAAGAAATGAAAAAGATCCTGACCGAGATTCAACAGGGCAAATTCGCTCGCCAATGGATTTCGGAGACCAAGACGGGCCGGCGCAAGTATTCCAAACTGCTCAAGGCGGATCTTGCGCATTCGATCGAAAAAGTCGGCGCCAAGCTGCGTGCCCGCATGCCCTGGTTGGAATCCGGCAAAGCGTAGCGGCGAGTCATGAGCGCTCGCACGCTATTCGACAAGGTCTGGACCGCACACGAAGTGGTGCCGGAGACGGCCGATGCGCCGGCCGTTCTCTACATCGATTTGCATCTCATCCACGAAGTCACCTCGCCGCAGGCATTCAGCGTCTTGAAGTCGCTGGGCCTGCCCGTGCGGCGTCCCGACCGAACGTTGGCGACCATGGACCATTCGACGCCCACCCGCAGTGAACAGGTCTTCGGCAATGTGCCGATCAAGGTCGATGCGGCCGCTCGGCAAGTGCGTCAGCTCGAGCGCAACGCCGCCGAGTTCGGTGTCGAATTGTTCGGCATGCGCGACGCGCGCCGCGGTATCGTACACGTCATCAGCCCGGAGCTCGGGTGCACCCAGCCCGGCATGACCATCGTCTGCGGCGACAGTCATACCAGCACGCATGGCGCGTTCGGCGCCCTTGCCTTCGGTATCGGCAGTACGGAAGTCGGCCACGTGTTTGCGACCCAGTGTCTTCTGCAGGCCAAGCCGAAGACTTTTGCCGTCAACGTGGAAGGCAAGTTACGGCCCGGGGTGGCCGCCAAAGACCTGATCTTGAGCATCATCGGCCGGATCGGCGTTTCCGGCGGAACCGGCCATGTCTTCGAATACCGCGGCTCGACCATTCGCGGCCTCTCCATGGATGAGCGAATGACGATCTGCAACATGTCCATCGAGGCGGGCGCGCGCGCCGGAATGATTGCGCCCGACGAGACGACTTTCGAGTATCTGAAGAACAAACCGCGCGCGCCCAAGGGCGCGGCTTGGGATGCTGCGGTCGCACGCTGGCGAACACTCGTCAGCGACCCTGGCGCAGCCTTCGATGCGTCCATTGACATCGATGCGTCGACGCTCGAGCCCATGATTACCTTCGGCACGAACCCTGGAATGGTCGTACCCATTACGGCCACGATCCCGCAGGCGTCCGGCGGCGCGACGGCCGTCTACGACAAGGCCCTCGGCTACATGGGATTCCATGGCGGCGATGCCATGTTGGGCAAGCGCGTCGACGTCGTGTTCATCGGCAGTTGCACGAACGGCCGACTGGAAGACTTGCAGGCGGCCGCGCGGATCCTCAAGGGTCGCAAGGTCGCGGCCGGCGTGAAACTTCTCATCGTGCCCGGTTCGCAACAGATCAAGCGGGACGCCGAGACCCTAGGTCTCGCACAGATTTTCCAGGACGCCGGTGCCGAGTGGCGCGAATCGGGCTGTTCCATGTGCTTGGGGATGAACGGCGATACCGTGGCCGCGGGTCAGTATTCCATCAGCACGAGCAACCGCAATTTCGAAGGCCGGCAAGGCGTCGGCGCGCGCACCTTGTTGGTGAGTCCGCTGACCGCCGCCGCCAGCGCCGTCCAGGGTAAGGTCGCCGATCCCCGGGAGCTACTGTGATGGAGCCTCTCAAGCGCGTGCACTCCAAGACGGTCGTCATCGCTTCCAGCAACATCGACACGGATCAAATCATACCGGCGCGATTCCTGACGACGACGACCAAGGATGGCCTCGGCAAGCAGCTATTCGCGGATTGGCGGTATCTCGCGGACGGCAGCCTGAATCCGGAGTTCGTCTTGAATCGAGCCGACGCGCAGGGCTGTCAAATACTCGTGGCCGGCCGCAACTTCGGCTGCGGCTCCTCGCGCGAACATGCGCCATGGGCGCTTCTCGATTATGGCATTCGGGCCGTCATCAGCACGGAGATCGCGGACATCTTCAAGAGCAATGCACTGAAGAACGGTTTGCTGCCGATCACCGTGGACGATGCCACGGCGCAATGGTTGTTGGATCATCCGGGCGCTGAGGTCGATATCGATCTTTCGACCGCTCGGCTGACGCTGCCCACCGGCGTCGCAACGGCATTCCCAATCGACGCATTCGCGCGCCACTGCCTGATGAATGGAACCGACGAGTTCGGCTATCTGCGCAGCAAACTCGACCTCATCGAGCGGTACGAGGCCGCGCGATCATGGTGAGCGCTACCATCGCAGTGCTGGCCGGCGATGGCATCGGCGGCGAAGTCACCGCAGAGGCGGTGCGTGCACTTGAGCGCGTGGCGCAAAAATTTGGGCATTCCTTCCGGTTCGAGCCGGCGCTTTTGGGAGGCGTCGCCATCGACGCCACCGGCGAAGCGTTGCCCCCGGCCACGCTCGCGCTCTGTCGAAGAGCCGACGCCATCCTGTTGGGCGCGGTCGGCGGCCCGAAATGGTCCGCTCCGGATGCCCCTGTGCGGCCCGAACAAGGTCTGCTGGGACTGCGCAAGGCGCTTGGGCTGTTCGCTAATCTACGTCCGGTGGTGCCGCATCCCGCCGTGTTGGACGCATCCCCCATCAAGGCGGAACTGTTGCACGGCGTCGACATCATGGTCGTACGTGAGTTGACCGGCGGTATCTATTTCGGGGAAAAACACCGCACCGCCACGGAAGCTGTCGATGTGTGCCGCTACACGGTGCTTGAGGTCGAGCGGGTCGTCAGGCGCGCCGCTCAGCTGGCACGGGCGCGCAACCGCAAGCTGACTTCCGTCGACAAGGCCAACGTACTCGAGACGTCGCGGCTGTGGCGCTCGGTGGTCGAGCGCATCCTTCCCGAAGAATTTCCCGATGTGGCCTTCGAGCACATGCTGGTGGATTCCGCAGCCATGCACCTGCTCCGGCGGCCGCGCGATTTCGACGTCATCGTGACCGAGAACATGTTCGGCGACATTCTCACCGACGAGGCATCGATGCTGGCAGGCTCGCTCGGGCTATTGCCCTCCGCTTCACTCGGCGCCGATGGCCGTGGCGGATTGTTCGAACCCATCCACGGTTCAGCACCCGATATCGCGGGGCGGGGCATAGCAAATCCCTACGCCACGATTTTGAGCGCCGCCTTGTTGCTGCGCTACTCGCTGAACCTCCCGGCCGAGGCGCGCGCCCTGGAAGCCGCGGTCTCCGCCGCCGTGGTAGCCGGCGCCCTGCCGGCCGATCTCGTCAAGCCCGGCATGATCCCGGTGTCGTCGCGGGAAGCGGGCGACGCGGTGCTGGCTGCGCTATAGGAGCCTCAGACAGGCTCCCGAGCGACGCGCGCAGCCACCGGCGTCGTGCCCCGCGTAGGAATCGCGCGTAGCGCCCGTTCGAGACCTGCCGCCAGATCGGCGACCAGATCGGCCGAATCTTCGATCCCTACCGACACTCGCAGCAACCCCGGCCCTATCCCGGCGCGAATCCGCGCAGCCTCATCCATGCCGGCATGCGTCATGCTGGCCGGGTGTGCGATCAAACTTTCGACGCCGCCCAGTGATTCCGCCAATGTGAAGCACTCCAGCCCTTCGAGAAGCGCTTTTACCGCCGATTCGCCGCCCTGAAGCTCGAAGCTCACCATGGCGCCAAAGCCGCTCTGCTGCCGCCGCGCCACGTCGTGGCCCGGATGGGTGGCAAGCCCTGGGTAGTACACCCGCTGCACGGCCGGATGACCGGTCAATGCATCCACCACGGCGAGCGTGTTTTCGGCATGCACCCGGGCCCGCGCATGCAAGGTGCGCACGCCGCGCAGCGTCATGAAGCTGTCGAACGGCGCGCCGGTGACGCCGATGGCATTCGCCCACCAGGCCAGATTTTGCGCAAGCTCCGCGGTCCTGGCGATGATGGCGCCGCCGACCACGTCGCTGTGTCCGTTCAGATATTTGGTGGTCGAATGCATGACCATATCGGCGCCGAGCGCCAACGGCTGCTGCCAGACCGGCGAGAGAAACGTATTGTCCGCGACCACCAGTGCGCCGACGGCATGCGCCGCCTCGGCAATCGCACGGATATCAACGATCCGCAGCAACGGGTTGCTCGGCGTCTCGATCCAAACGAGCGCCGGCGTGCTCTCGAGCGCCTTGGCGAGAGCGGCCACATCGCCCTGGTCGATGAAATCCACGACCACGCCGCCCTTTTTTTCAAGCGCGGCCAGCAGACGATAGGTTCCGCCGTAGCAATCGAAGGGCGCCACGACACGAGCGCCGCTGGGCAGCGTTGCCAGCACCAAGGTAATGGCAGCGAGACCCGTGCAGGTCACCACCGCCCCGGCGCCGCCCTCCAGATCCGCGAGCGCATCGGCAAGTTGATCACGAGTCGGATTGCCGGAGCGGGTGTAATCGTACTTGCGCGGCTGACGATAGCCTTCGAAGGCAAAATTCGTCGACAGGTAAATGGGCGGCACCACGGAACCGTGCTGTGCATCCGATTCCAGCCCGGCGCGTACCGAACGCGTGGCGATCTTTCTCTTTCCGATGTCGTTGCTCATGGGGTCTGCTCCGCAAGTGCGTTTCTTAAAATGGGATTCAGCACGGCGCTCTCCTTCAAGAAGGCGTCGTGACCGAAAATGGAATTGAGCTCCACGAGTTGCTTCGGTCCCGCGAGGCGCGCCGCGAGGGCCTGCATGTCGTGGAAGGGGACCAATTGATCTTCGCGAACGGCGATGAGCGTGGCGGGGGTGCGCACTTGCGCGGCATCCACGTCGTGCAGGTCGATGGACTCGCTCAGGGCGAGAAACGACTCCGCCCGATATTTCTGCACATAATCGTTCCCGCGGGCGAATAGATATCCCTCGACAGGAAAGCGAAAGCGCTCCGCATCGCGCACTGCCGGTCCGCCGAAACGCATTGCAAATTCGCCCGGGCTGCGATAGGTCGCCATCGCCAAGGCACGCGCGAGCTTGAGCCCTGCGGGGCCGTCGCCGCGTGCGATGGCCTCACGAACGATTTGCCGCTGCACACTGCGCCATGCCGTCGACAAGACCTGCGGCCTGTCGGCAGCGCTGACGATCACGATGCGGCCCACCGCTGCGGCGTGTCGGGCTGCAAAACTCAACGCCACCATCCCGCCATAGGAGGCGCCGACGATGGCATGCAGAGACCGGAGGCCCAAGTGCAGAACGACGCGGTGCAATACTTCGGCCTGATCGAACGAACTGACCGGCGGGAACGCCGACTTGCCGGGCGACTCGCCGCCCGGCGTCGAACTTGCGCCCAAGCCGCCCAAGTAGTCGATTCCCAGTACGCGAAACCGAGTGGTATCGACTCCCAGATGAGGACCGACGATCTCAGGCCACCAACCATCCGGACCTACTAGAAAGCGATGAGCCGATATGCCGCCCAAGACCGCCACCACCGGCGCATCGGTCGGACCGACCAAACGAAAGGCAACGCGCGGCATTTCAAGCAAATCGCCATGATGCAGCCGCCACGGTTCCGGCAACTCCAGAACCCCATCGATGACCGCGGGGGAGCCGCCTGCGCTCGGCTCCAAAGATTTGCCGGATATTCCTTGCGCCACCAAGTCCTAAGCTCCTCCACGGTTGATATGACCCCTGGGGAGCACGGCGCTCTTCGGCAGATGACGCGGCGTTGCCGCCGTCCAACTCGCCGCCCATCTACCGGTTTCGAAGCGTAAGGTCGCTCGTTGCCGCAGGAGTTGGCACCGTTCCAAGGTAATCTCGGGATTCGTTGGTGGTTGCCCCGGCTTCTAAGGGCCTTTCCCTCAGCCGGTCTAGATAGGCCCGTAGAATTTTAAGGATGCGGCCGGGTCTCGTCAAGCCTTGGAGCCGCTTGCGTTGCGCCGAATAATGTATTAACGTAACAACGCATTAATACATTATTAGTTCCGCCATGAAAACCAATCGTCCCGTGACCATCCGTCAAGAGCAGCAACATGAACGTGCATTGTGCACGGCCATCTTGGCGCTGCGCAGCGTCGAGGAATGCCGAAGCTTTTTCCGCGACCTGTGCACGCCCGCCGAACTGCAGGCGATGGCGGATCGGTGGGCGGTGGTCGAACTCTTGGAGCGCGGCCTACCCTACCGCGAGATCCACAAGCAGACCGGCGTCAGCGTCACCACCATCAGCCGGGTGGCTCGGTACCTGACGTCGGGTAACGGCGGCTACCGTGCCGTCACCGATCGATTGAAATTGAACGCCTGAGCCAAGGAGCCTGTCTGAGTATTCCACGTGGCCGCGAGCGCGGCAGATTTCCCCTCAGTCGAGGCGGAGCCGACGTGGTTGGGTCTGGACCCAATGAGGAGGCGACAACGACGAATGAGGGGAAATCTGCCCGCTCCCGAAGGGTTGGCTGGGAGAGGGGCGTCTGCGGCGTTGCGCGGCTTGCCCTGGAGCTTAGCCTAGGCCTGCGCCGCGCGCCTTGCAT
>JBKQSA010000126.1:0-4703 GCA_052143815.1 Steroidobacteraceae bacterium
TTCGCTCAAGGCTTCAAGGTCCCGCTGGGTCATCGTGCTCTCCAGGTCAGCGGCAACAGCGCCGCGGTGGAAAGCTTCGCCGGCTCAGGTCACCATGGAAAGTACGGGGATGCTGGAGTGCTTACGCCATTGCCACAGCGGATGCTTCCTGAAGCCCAAGAATGTATTGAAAGTCGTTTGGAAAATTCTTCAGGAGCGGCTGTTCAGTCGAACCTGGATTGCCGAACACGGTGGTGAGCCCAAGAGCTCGCAAAAGGTTGTACGTTGCGTCATAAACCGTCAATCCGACTGCTGGAGTTTGCTTGGCAGTCGAAGACTTATCATCACTGTCTTTGTGTTTCCCATGTTACCTCCGAAACTGATTGGGATTTGCAAGATCGTCTGTTCTGTAAAATGCGTCTTTCACTTGCTGATCGGTGTGCTCCGCAAGGACTTGAAGTTGCAGCGCCCTTGCGGAGCGCTTCTCACCGGATCCATCACATAGCTCGCTCGAGCAGCAACTGTCGGGTAAAGCAAGCATGCATCTTGTGTGAGATTTGCTCGAGATCGTCCTGCGAGAATCCATCCCACTGCTCCAAGTCGCGGATTGCGAGACACAAGGGAGCACTCCCCCAGGCCCATGGGGACTGCGACGCGGCTTCAACTCACGGAGTGCACCTAACTGCGTCCGGGATGTTCTTCGTCTTTCGATTGGGCCACAGCAGATAGGTGGCCAGGAGCGCGATGGCGCAGCCCAGGATGTTGTTTCCGAGCCGGGCCATCGCATAGGCAAACGTATCGGCAGGAGCCGCATAGTCGGCGACCAGCACAAAGGATGGCGTCAGAAAGATGACGAACACGCTATAGCTTACCGGCCGCAGAGCCATTGGTTGCGGTATTGCCATCGGGTCATCGGCTGGGCCGCCTTCGGAGTATTGACCTCGCACAATTGTCGCGAGATCCGTTCATTCTTTTCCCTCGCCCCATCGGCCCTGACCTTTACGATTCGATCATCAGTGCTTGCCGATCGGCGGGTTTCTCGCCTCAGATCGAAATGGAATCTCCGCAGATTTCCTCGACCGTCAACCTGGTCGCAGCAGGCTTTGGTGTGACGCTGATTCCAGCATCCATCGGGCAAATACACGCAGCCGGCGTCACCTACCAGAACATTAAGCACAAAGCGCTTAGAACGACTATCGCGCTTGTGCTCAGACCACGTGAGAAGTCGGCGACCGTACAGAACTTCGTGCGCATCCTTCGAACCGTAGCGGAGGCAGAATCCGGACGCAAGGAGGTGACCTGACGCCTTGATTCGTATCATGACTCGCTTTGTGTGCCTGTCGGAGCCGCAGGCAGGCTCGGGATTGGGGGATATCGCGACCCGCGCCCTGCCGGATCCAATCGGTGCGGGCGATCCGCTCGGGCCGCGCTACCGGCTCTACGGCAACAAGATGTGGATCAGCAATGGCGATCACGAGTTAACCGAGAACATCGTTCATCTCGTGCTCGCGAAGATCCCGGATGATTCTGGTCGGCTGCCTTCCGGGGCGAAGGCGATCTCGCTGTTCATCGTGCCGAAGAAGCTCACCGACACCGACGGCAACCTGACCGGTGAGCGCAACGACGCCGCGGTCGCCGGGCTGAACCACAAACTGGGCTACCGTGGCATTCCGAACACGCTGCTGAACTTCGGGGAGGGTCGCCATCCAGTGCGAGGCAGTTCGGGTGCGATCGGCTATCTGGTCGGCCGGCCGGGCGAGGGCCTGAAGTGCATGTTCCACATGATGAACGAGGCCCGGATCGCCGTCGGGCTGGGCGCTGGCGCCGTTGCCTATGCGGGCTACGAGGCGAGTCTTCGCTACGCGCGCGACCGGCGACAGGGGCGTGCCCTCACTGCCGACGGCAAGTCAGCCGCCGGCGGCCCGGTGCGGATCATCGAGCACCCGGACGTACGCCGCATGCTGCTCGCCCAGAAGGCCTACGCCGAGGGCGCCCTCGCGCTGTCCTTGTACTGTGCGCGACTCGTTGATGAGGTGAATACCGCGCCCCCAGGCGATGCGACGCAGGCTCACCGGCTATTGGAGCTGCTGACGCCCGTGGCCAAGAGCTGGCCGAGCGAATGGAGCGTCGAGGCAAACAGTCTCGCAATCCAAGTGCATGGAGGCTACGGCTACACCCGCGACTTCGCGGTCGAGCAATACTGGCGAGATAACCGCCTGAACATGATTCACGAGGGAACACACGGAATCCAAGGACTGGACCTGTTGGGTCGCAAGGTACGGCAGGACGGCGGAGTAGGGATGCGACTGTTGCGGGCGCGACTCGAAATGACGGTGAGCGCGGCCGCGACTGATCCTGAGCTGCAGACTTATGGGCGATCTCTAGAGAGAGCGTTTCAGGCGCTTGAGCGAGCGATCGCCGGCGCTTGGGCGAACGGCGACCATCTGGAAGCATTGGCGAGCGCTACCCCTTTTCTGCGGGCCTTCGGTCATGTCGTCGTGGCGTGGATCTGGCTCGACCTCGGCGTTGCCGCCGGGCGCGCTGCGCTTTCGGCGCGCGCGCAGGGCATGCGACAGGCAACGCGCTATTTCCATGCCTTCGAGCTGCCGAAAATCTATGCATGGCTCGGGCCCGTCGAAGATCGAAGCCCAGTTTGCCGTGATATGAGGGACGAGTGGTTCGACGCATGACACGCAAGGTGTTGGAGCTTTTTGATCTCCACGGTCGCGTGGCGCTGGTCACGGGGGGCTCCCGCGGGCTCGGCCTGCAAATTGCCGGGGCCCTTGGTGAGGCAGGGGCGACCGTCGTCCTTTCGGCTCGCAAGCAGCCCGAGCTCGACGACGCCTGTGGTGTCTTGTGCACGCGCGGCATCTCGGCGCACGCGATAGCAGGGGATGCGTCTCAGCCCGACGCCATCGAGCGGATCTGCAGTACCGCAGTGGCCGAACACGGAAAGGTCGACATTCTCGTCAACAACGCCGGGGCTACGTGGGGTGCTCCCGCCGAGGATCACCCGATCGAAGCGTGGGACAAGGTGATGAACGTCAACGTGCGGGGCGTGTTCCTGTTCTCGCAGTACAGATTGGTGTTGAGGAGGCGGTTATCTTCTAGGTTTGCAATCTCCGTTTCGAGGGCTTGCCGTTGGCCTTCCTGCACTGAATGAGCGTCAGTGTTTGAGAAGAGAAAGCTGTTGCGGTCCATGGTAAGTACCTTACGATCCGATCAACCGGATCAAATCCTTGGTCAGCAGCACCAGGTGATAGGGGTCGCTCGGGCTCGGTTCAAAATTGAAGTGCTCGTAAAATCCTTTTGCCTGTTCATCTTTGGTGTGAACGATGAGGGCCCGCGCACCAATGGTGTCGGCGGCGTGGGCGGACCGGAGGAGGGCGTCCTTGAGGAGAGCCGGACCGACCCCCCTGCCCTGAAGTGACGTGTCAACGGCGAGACGCGCGAGAAGAATGACCGGGATCGGATGCCGGGCCAGGCCCTTCTTGGTGCGTTCGGTAGCCTCGTCGTGGCTAATGGAGCCTGCGGCGAGACTGTAATAGCCGAGGACGTTTAGGTCCTTCGCCAGCACATAGGTTTGCGCGCTGTGCGCTTGTTGATTATTCCACGCCTGGCGCTTCAAGAAGCGATTGAGATCCTCCTTGCCGCAATCAAAGCTATCGAGGACGTGTTCCCGTCGCAGCTTCTCAATGATTCCGGTGTTGCTCACTCAAGGACGCTAAGCGTCGTGAGAAGTTTTTCCAGTCGCGGGCGGGGCTTTGGCGGACTGTCGAGCGCCGCGACAAAGGCATCGTACTGTTTGGCATTCAAGCGAAACTCGCGCCGATCTGCGAGCGTTTCGGCCGCCGCCTCAAGACCCTTGTCGAGAATGAACGCGCTCACGGTTTTGCGTTCGACCGAGGCGGCACGCTTCAGCATCGATTTGGCCTTGGGCGTCAATCGAACTTCGAGCCGATCTTCCCGGCGCTTTACGGAACTACGCATCACTTCGCTCCTTCGTTTCAGTCTCGCTACCGGCTTATTATAGCACCCGTACAATGTACGGACAATAATCCAACCTTAATTTCCGGGTCTAATGACATTAGCGCCGAGTTTTCAGCAACATAGGACCGATTTGCGCCTTGGCCTTCTCCGTTTGTAAGCCTAAGACGGTTTTCGAGATTGACCCGTCCGGCGCCGAGGCGTGCGTAAAAGTTCACCACCCGCAGTTAGTCTGAACAGCGGGTTCAAAGATATTGCGAGTTTCGCCAGTTGCTGCAATTGCTGTGCTTGCACGTAGTAGAATTAAAAGCTGCCGCCGGGTGTGGCTTTTCTGGCCAGGAACCTATGTCCGCGCCGGCTCATCCACTTCAGAACTCGCGTGTCACCGCCGCCTTCGGTGTACTCAGCCTATTCGGCATTGGCCTAAGCCTAATGGCGCCGAGCTTGTTTTACCTCGGCGCGTTTGTTTCCTTTTCCGCAGCCTTTGCGACTGTCTGGTTGTACTTGCAGAGTTTAAGGAATTCGCTTTCGGCCTTGCGCGAAGGGAAGCTTAGACAAGCAATCAACGTCTATCGATAACCCGAATCAGAACTGGTCGCGCATGCGCAATCGTAAGCACTCCAGCATCCCCGTACTTTCCATGGTGACCTGAGCCGGCGAAGCTTTCCACCGCGGCGCTGTTGCCGCTGACCTGGAGAGCACGATGACCCAGCGGGACCTTGAAGCCTTGAGCGAAC
>JBKQSA010000127.1:0-5165 GCA_052143815.1 Steroidobacteraceae bacterium
CGGTCGTCGCGAAGTAGGGATTGTCGAGCTCCCAAATCCACGCGTGCATCCATTCGTGCGCATCGCATTTGACTTTGATCAGTTCCGGGATTGCGGGCAACGGCTTGGTTACCGAGAATCCCTTAAATGGCAGGGCAATATTGTAGATGGTGGCGTTGGTTGACGCGTTTTGCGGATGCGTACTGTGCAGAACCGGATCGTTGGAGGAGATCTTGATTTGCTGACCAACGTTCGCTCCCTGCACCCGCGGAATGAACATGCAGTGCTCATTGACGAGCGAGATCGTGTCGGTTGAAAGCGCCTTACCCTTGGTGATGCCCTTAAGGTACACCTCGACATTCTGTAATCCGCCGTCCTTGCCGACTGAGTACACGGGGCTTGGAATGGACTGACCGCAATAGTCCTGGTTCTTGGTGACCGTGATGGGCGCGATTTGGAGCGCCGCACCACTGAGCTTTACAACTCCCTCGATGGTGCCGCCATTTGAGACGGTTTCCACCGTGTAATCTGCGAGAACTGGTCGCGCAAGGAGCAACGCGCCGCTGATGACTGAAGCGCTGAGAATCCTAAGACCATAACGCATTGGGATGTTCATGGCGTGATTCCCCTGGGAGCTGCAAGCACAAGGATACACCCGCGGCTTTCAATGGGCCTACTGGGTGGAAATATATTCAACTAAAGCGGCGATCTCATCATCAGTCAGTTTTTGGGTGACGTGTTGCATGAGTTTGTTTTCGCGCACCCGACTGCGGAACTGCAGAATTGCGGTTACGGTATAGTCTCGAGGCTGCCCGGCGACCCGTGGATTTGTGTTGACGCCCTCGCCGTTGTGACCGTGGCAGACAATGCAAGCCAGAACGTCACGCTCCTTCGCCCCGTTCTCGTAGAGCAACTTGCCTTTGTCAGCTAGCGCGGGATTGCTCGATACCGTGCCTCTCACCGGTGGTAGGCTCGAGAACTGCCGTGCGACCCCTTTGATTTGCTCATTAGTAAGACCCCGAGCTATCCCCCACATAAAGGCTCGCGCGCCGGGATCGCTGCGGCCATGCTGCCGAAATAGCTTTAGTTCAGTCTCGATGTAGACGGGCAGCTGCCCTGCGAGGTTCGGGAAGAGCCGGCAGATGCTGACTCCGGTAGCACCATGACACTTGGAGCACTCGTTGCTCACCAGTGTCTGAGCGTCGAAAGCCGATGGATCAGGCGGCGCGACGATGGCCGCCGCAGGTGCATCACGAACGGTTGTGGCCGCGAGCGCAATCGCAGCGACGATGAGCGAGGTTATTGGCAGCGTTCTCATTAGAAGTCCATCCATAGGCCCAAAACAAAGTTATTGTTGTCCGATGCCTTGGGATTCGGCCGCCTATTGAGAAAGTAATGGGTTTTGGTTGTTGTTGACGATTTGGTAGACATTGTACTGCAGAATGAACCTGACGTTAAACCAGGGCAGGTAGTCGAGTTCAAATGTCTCGTATTGGTTGGTCGGTGAGCCGGTGCCGCCGTTGAAAATGTCGGTGGCGCCGGTGATGCGCACGAAGCTGACCAAACCGCCAAAAGTGCAGTCGCGGTAGTACTCCCCGGTCATCTGGAACTGCGTCAGGTGATCGGTCGAGTTGCTGAAATACGTTGGTACCAGGCCCGGATCGTTTTCTTCGGTTTCGTGCGTGATATGGCCCAGGAACGTGAAAATATTGTGCTGACCATTGTACTGGTACTGCCAGTCGACACTGAGATCGAGATAGCGGTTGACGTTTCCGGACGAGAGCGTCTGTCCGGCGTACACGCTCGGCACAAACTTCACGTACATACCGGAAGTACCCATCGACGCTGAATTGTAGCTGTCCTCCGCAATCATGCGAGTCTGGCAATTGATGGGCCCCAATAGCGAATGTGGCATTATCGACGCGTGCTCGCGCGGTTCCAAATCGTCCTGCAGTTATTGACGGATCTGGCAGGGATTATACCTCTCGCCGTCCGGCGGCAAGGCGCCCTGGCCGCGGAGATCCTGATGCTGCGTCGGCAGCTCGCCTTATACGTGGAACGCGGTGTGAAGCCGCGGCGAATCGATCCCGCCACCCGGATCACACTAGCGTTGCTCTCGCGATTCTTAGATTGGCGCGACGCCCTGGTGGCGGTGCGCCCAGAGACGATGATCCGCTGGCGCCGGGCCGGCTGGCGGCTGTTCTGGCGCCTGAAGTCTCGACCCGGCCGACCGCCGATCCCGAAGCAATTACAGGCTCTGATCCGCCGCATGGGAAGCGAGAACCCTTCATGGGGCGAGGAGCGCATCGCCAATGAGCTTCATCTGAAACTCGGCATTCAGGTCTCGCCGCGGACCGTGCGGAAATATCTTCCCCCTCGCCCACCCGGCCGGCCACGAGGCGACCTGCGGTGGTCAACGTTCCTGCGCCTGCACGCCCAGGGGATCATTTCCTGTGACTTCATGGTCGTCGTGACCGCCACATTCCGGTTGCTCTACGTATTCGTGGTCATCGAGCACCGCAGTCGTCGCCTGATTCATTGCAACGTTACCGCCAATCCAAGTGCCGCCTGGACGCTGCAGCAGCTGCGCGAGGCCATCGGGTTCGAGGAGCGATACCAGTACCTACTGCATGATCGCGATAGCATCTTTGCCAAGCACCTCGACGAATCGGTGAACAGACTAGGCATTGAGGTGTTGAAATCGCCGCCGCGCTGCCCGAAAGCGAATGCGATCTGTGAACGAGTCATCGGCACGATTCGGCGCGAGTGCCTGGATTGGCTGATTCCCATTTCCGAATCGCATTTGCGGTCCATTCTGAAATCCTGGATTGCTCACTACAATTCCGGACGTCCGCACATGGCGCTGGGTCCGGGTGTTCCGGATCCACCACCAGGTATCTTCGACTTCGGAAAATCCCGTTCGCGTCACCGCCGCGCGGAATCGTACGCCGTCCGCGCCAAATCGATCCTTGGCGGGTTGCATCACGAGTACGCTCTCTCGTCCGTCGGTGCGTGACTCAATATTTGCGGACAACAGGGCCTTCGCGTTTTTTTGTGCTCGGAGAGGTTTGCGCAGAGTTACTCCCACCGTGGTCGCTCCCTGGACTCGGTCGGGCATGGGAGGGACTTCAGAAAGCCGGGGTCAGTGCGCCAGCGGTCAACGCCATCCTGTTCGGAATATTCGCCGCATTCCTCGAAAATATCCGGATATGGTGGCTCATGCGAAGGGACGTCGCTACGTTCATTGCCAGCCAGCCGCAGCCGGCACGTTGGTGGCGAATGGGCACGCGGATGCGATTCGCCGCATCCGCGAAGTACATCACGAAATCAAGCAACGCCGCGCTTCAAACCTGGTACAGGGCGTCCGTATTACAGAAACCAGTTATGCTAACTTTGAAAAGCAGGAAGGTCTACGTCGGTAAGCCGTATGGGTCACTAGACGACCCCAGCCGCGACTCGGGTAGTTTGGACAGAATTCTTACTGGGATAAGTGGAAAGATCTGCTCATTATATTGAGCCTTGCGAGGCGTTCTTCGTCAAGTCTTCGTCTCTGATCTTTTGCTATTCTTCCAGACCAAACGCGGTCTGATGCCGAAGGCAGCAGAGGCTCCTTTTTTTCTTGGCTGAGAAAATTGATTCGCATAGGAAGGCGCAGGAGTTACGATCTTGAGTCGGAAGGTGGAAAGGGTTGAACCGTACAAGGTCGCAGTCGAGCAATCTGTACTTGATGACTTGGCGTCTCGGCTGTCGGCCTTCCGTATCCCGCCTTCGCCAGAAGATCGAGGTTGGGAGGATGGGACGAACCTGCACTACCTGGCCGAACTAGTGAGCTACTGGCACGATCGGTTCGACTGGCGCGCGCAGGAGGCGTCGCTCAACCGATTCGGCCATTATCTTGCAGATGTGAGTGGGACTCGGTTGCATTTCATCCATGAGCGGGGCCGAGGGCCCGCACCATTGCCGCTGGTCCTGGCTCACGGCTGGCCAGACGGCTTCCAGCGCTTCATCAAACTCATCCCCCTGCTTACCGATCCGGCAGCACATGGCGGCGACGCCGCCGACGCCTTCGACGTCGTCGTGCCCAGCCTGCCGGGATTTGGCTTTTCCCTCCGCCACAAGGAGGGCCCTACGCGCGCTGACTTCGGCAAGCTGTTTCACCGACTCATGACGGAAGTGCTGGGCTACACGCGCTACGGCGCGCATGGGGGAGACGTCGGTGCGGTCGTATGCGATCAGTTATGCCGCAACCACGCGGATACCGTCGTCGGCGTTCATTTCACAAACGTTCCGATGGGACAGACCGCGGCAGATACCGACAATCTGACCGAGGCAGAGAGAACCTTCCTGGCCCAGATCCAGCAGTTCCAAAAGTTTGGGGCGGGCTACATGCATATCCAGGGAACGAAGCCCTGGACCCCGGCGGCCGCCCTCAACGATTCGCCAGCCGGCCTCGCGGCCTGGATCGTCGAGAAGATGTACGCTTGGAGCGATTGTCAGGGCGACATCGAACGACGCTTCACGAAGGACGAAATCCTGACCAACGTGATGCTTTACTGGGTGACGCAATCGATCGGCACGTCGTTTCTGTGCTATCGCGACTTCATGAAGCCGCAGGCTGGGGCGACTTCGCACGGTGGAGACGGCGATGCCGATTGTCCGCGATGTGCACCGACGGGCTTTGCCATCTTTCCGAAGGAGATCGCTAATGCTCCACGGGAATGGGCAGAACGCTTCTACGACGTGCGCCACTGGTCTGAAATGCCGACCGGCGGCCACTTCGCGGCGTGGGAGGAGCCTGCTCGACTGGCCGATGACCTCCGCAAGTTCTTTCGCCCGTTCCGCTGACCCTCAGACACAGTCCACAATTTCGTGCTCCGACGCATATCAGGCCGCGATAGCCAGCGGCTCGCTGGCGTTGGTGGCATAGTATATTTCGTCCGGGGTTTGATAGTTGTGGGACTGATGAATCCTTCGTCGATTGTAGAAGTCGAAGTATCGAGTCAGCCCGGCCTGCAGGCCGCGCCCGTTCTCGTAGGCGCGCAGGTTAATGTCCTTGTATTTCACGCTGCGCCATTTTGTGGCGCGGCACAAAATGGCGCTTATGTGCCCAGGGTCGTTACGTGGCCGACAATGCCAGACGCAGTAGATTTGCGGTCGATGCTCGAAGGTTGAGGGCACATAATGAT
>JBKQSA010000128.1:0-11278 GCA_052143815.1 Steroidobacteraceae bacterium
TTCGCATCGTCGGTCTGAAAATTAAGCAAGTTGGCGAGGACATTTCCGGAACGCTAACCTATCAGGCGGACTCCGACGGTGGGGGTACTTGTGATCTCATCCGGGGAAGCAAGTACCAAACAACGACAAGAAGGTTGGAGTTACTGATTCATTGTGACAAACCGAATCATCCGGATTTGCTGAATGTACCCCTGGATTTCGAGGATGTAGATCTGCGTACGAATGCTTTGAGCGGCGGCCATCCGTACCGAAAGCAAGACATCAGCGTAAATCTCGAGCGGGCGAAGGGTATCTAAACACAGCGTCTTAAGTAATGCAGCATAATCGATGTAGACTGGGTGGCCGACTGTATGTAGCCTAATCCTTTGCCACTCATGGCCACAAGATCCGAAACGCAGCTAAGGATTTCCTCGTATTCCGGCACCGTCGAATCAATGACACATTGATCTCACAAGAGGGGTTGGTCATGGCGCACCGTTGGGGGCAGCGCGTAGCGGTCAAGATGCCGGTGGGGTTTCAATGTACGTGCGCACGTGGTGAGTTGGATACGCGATGTGAGCGCGAGCGGCGCGTTCATCGAGACGGTTCCGCTCTTCCGCATCTTTTCATTACTGGACGTCACGTTCATGGTCGGCGGGTCCATGCAGAGTGTTCCCGCGTACGTTGTTTGCGTCTGCGCCGACGGCATGGGCGTCGAGTGGTGCACGTTTGCGCCGCAGCCGATTCGCGCGTTGCTCACGCTGGCAAAAGGCGTTCACCGCCGCGCGTATGGGAACGCGTGATGCATACACGTACTTTCTCTTATTTCAAAGGACCGGCCTCGAGCGCATGTTCGTGGCGTTGATAGGCAAAGAGGGGGTCTTATGAAGAATGCAGTGGGGGCTTCAGCGAGGTGAACCATCGATGATGTGCCAGACGGTATTGCAGCGATCTCCCCTGATGATGGGCGGGTTGTTCGTCGTAATGGGGGCATTCGCCGGATGTGCCTCTGAGCCGGTATCGCAGGTACCCGTCGGGCCGCCCGACACGACGGTGTATTTCTATCCGACTCGGAATCAGCCGAGCACGCAGCAGGATCGCGACAAGTACGAGTGCCATCTGTGGGCCGTGCAGCAGAGCGGCTTCGATCCGAGCTCCCCGAGCACTCCGCCGCATTTACGCACGGTGATGGTTGCAGGTCCGCCTCCGGGCGCAGGCATTGCGGTCGGAGCAGCGACAGGAGCTGTGGTGGGTGCGGCGGTGTCGCGGCCGTGGGAAGCGGGAGCCGGCGCGCTCGTCGGTGCCATCGCCGGCGCGGCGATCGGAGGCGCGGCAGAATCGGCCGCAACGGACCAGGCGCGCGAGCAGGTGGCGGCGAACGCGAACAATGCGCGCGCGGCGGCGCTCGAGCATCATGCGAGCGACTATCGCCGCGCAATGACCGCCTGTCTGGAAGGGCGAGGGTATACGGTGCGATGAAACCAAGACGTAGCGCGGCGAGAGTCGCGCAGCTAGAGAATATCATGTGGACGAAGAGATCTTTTTGGAGCGGTCTCGTGCTGGCTGGCGCAATGATCAGTGCGAGCGGCGTGGCGGTAGCTCAACATACCACCAGCGGTGGCGGGCATGCGTCCGGCGGCCACGCTCCTGCGGCGACCGCGCATCAACACTTCGACGGGCGGTTCGGTCACAACCAGTATTACTACGACCGCGGCTACTCGGTGCGCAGACCCCCGACCGGGGGACTCGGCGAGGTGCGCGGCCGCGACGGTGGGCGCTATTGGCGCCACGGCGGCAATTGGTATCGGTGGGACGGCAGACGCTGGATCGTGTGGGGAGCGCCCTTCGGCCTATTCGTGCCGTTTCTACCCTGGTATTACACGACGGTGTGGTGGGGCGGCATTCCCTACTACTATGCCAACGATACCTACTACGTGTGGGACGACACGCAGCAACAATACGAGGTCGTGACGCCTCCTGACGGAGTAGAGGCGAGCGGTGCGACACAGCCTCCCCCAAGCAATGATCTGTTCGTCTATCCCTCGGGCGGGCAGTCGGCCGAGCACCAGTCGAGGGACCGTGCGGAGTGTCAGGCTTGGGCCAGCGGTCAGACGGGCTTCAATCCCACGGTGGTGGGCGGTGGCGTCGCGCCCGATCAGGCAGTCAGCAAGCGCAACGATTACTTCCGCGCCCAGGTAAGCTGCCTCGAAGGGCGTGGCTATACGGTGCGGTAGCCGCTCGCGAGTGCGCGGGCGGATCCGCGCCCGGGAGCCGCACCGGGACGTTCTGCACGCATTGCGGGGTTGGACGAGACGTCCTCGCCGAGTCGAGCACGCGGCGCGGCACCACAGGGAAGCCGCAAAACACCATGAGACAGGAAAACATGAGACCGCAGCCCATCATGCGCACCTAGCCCGGGGTCACCAGGAACGCGCAATGACGCATGCTGCGGAAGCGGTAGAGGAGTACATCATCCTTTTCCCAACGCTATGACGATAGCGGAATTGGTCATCACAACAAGGCACGTTGCGCCGTGAACGGCGCTTCATTCGACCGCCGGTCGATCCAACGAAGGCCCTGATGCAAGAGCCGTCGACTTTGGCCTGCTGCTTAGGTCTTGCTCAGTTCATGAGCACTCCTTCGCGCCGTCGTGGCGCACAGCCATCGACGAACCGAACGAGATCTTGGATTGCACAAAGGCATGGGAAAGCGCGCCACAGGTTGCTGCAAACTGTGCGAGTTGGAAGGTAGTGTGTGCCCCTTCACAACTCCAGACGCATTCCATCCCATGCGAGTCGGACATCCAGGTCATAGATTTGCCCCAGCTCAGCGACCCGCTGCCTTGCGTGACAGGGATCGCGATAGAACCAGGCGCCCAGGTGTGTGAATACGATCCTACGGGTGAAAGGCGCGAAGAACGCGATCAAGTCCGGAATTCCTCCGTGACCAAATCGCCGGCCCGATTTCCGATCCGTGCGGACGAGCCCACCACGTCGAATGAAACTGCCATCGGTGATGATCAGGTCCGTATGCAGCAATGGGTGATACCTGCGCTCGATGGCCAGCAGATCGCCCGTGTAGAGGAGAGACGCACCCGATCTATCCACTCGATAAGCAAGCGAAAGAACCTTGGTACTATGAACAGTCCGGATCGCGGTCACGTGCCATTCGCCGAGACGCAGTTGCTCGCCAGCTTTCACAACACGCGCGCGGCACCTAGGATGCGTTTGCGGTGCGTACACGGCCGGTAAGTTCGGGACTGCAGTGTCTAAGAAGAATGCGTGATCAGGATGCAAGTGCGTGATTAGAGTCCACCGTGGTTGGTACTTGAGGTAGCTGCGCTCACCACAATCGAGGAGAAGCGCGCCGCCCACGAGCACGCCAGCGTGCCTGGCGTGTCGCGGAGCAGTAGGTTTGATGTTGCCGCGCGAGCCGAGGATGCGAACTTCGATCATTGCGAATGCGTGAAGGATCTGGTTTTGCTGATCATCGGTGATGTCCTTCGGCGCGAAACCAGCCATGGCCACATTCAGCGCGCAGTTCTGATCTTGCTCCACCAGCTCCGAGGCAGGCCAGCACAATTCGCGTTCGGCGGTCAACCAATCCTCCAGTGCGTTGCCATATTCGAATCCGCGCCCGGCAAAGGCGGCGAAGGCGCGATCACGGATACGCTACATCATCCGATCCACTTCTTGAAATATTGGTAGCTTCCGATCGTCCGCTTTCCCGGCTTTCTGAACATTGATCTCTGCCATGGATCTCTCCTTTGATGTGATTTGAGTGTGCACGAGTGGTATTTGTCACTGACTCGAACACAATCCGGAGTATCTTTGGCGACGGCTCGCACCATTCGACGCCGATGCCAGTACTTTCCACACGTGTCACAAACGATGATATGGCGTGCCCGTTGAGGTGAATATCGACGCGTGCCAACACAGTCAGCGATAAATGTGTGCGGATCAGTGCCCCGCTTCGGCTGATATTGACGATGCGCGCCTCCGCCTCAGCGCTGGCGCGGCATCGAAGCCCAACAGGGACGTCGACTGAAACGCGGTTACCCCATCGATGTTCCATAGCCCACTCCAGCATTCAGGTTAGTCGCAATGCTGTCACAGCATGACCGCGGCGAATATACGCGAAGACCGGTATCGGCCGAGACCCGCTGCACCGTCAGGACTGAAAGATTCGGTGGCATGCGCTTCCATTCGATGTCTGGAAGGCCCGCCAGTAGATTGTTCTGGCGTGGATCACTTGCGGGAACAGTATCATTCGACATTCTGGCGAGTGCTTTCAGGTGGAACATGTTCCCTTCGGTGCTTCGAAATCGTGCGTCAGGAGGAGATGGCGGACAGTTCTGGGCAGCCATGTTTGCCGAGCAAGGTCTCGATCTCGCGCAGGAGGAGATTGATGTCCACTGGTTTGGGCAATATCCGATCCGCGATTTTCCTGGCCTGCGCGACGTGTCGATCAAGGACGGATCGTCGTGAAGTGAAGCAAAACTGTCACCAGATCGATTTCAAAGAAAACCCTATAAAAGCCGTTATTTGAGCGATTCTCTGTTTTCCGGAGTGACGCTTTTATTGCCCATCGGAAGAACAATGAAATTGTCACTCGCACGCAAAAGGCAAGAAGAGTGTCATTCAGAGCGGAAAACGCAATGATCCCGATCTATCGGGAAACATAGGCAATCGCGCTTGTTGAACGCCTTTCCCGATTTTCGCGACACAGTTGACGCAGGCGTTCTCTGGAAACCATCGTATGAATGTGCGTGTGACCGGCCAATGCCCAACAATTCCGGCGCTGGAGATGAAATGAAAGTGCCGCGCGCCGTAGATATTCTCTAACCTGTTGTAGGAACGGCGGATATTGAACACGTCTCAACCATCCGTGATGAAGAGAATCTGCCGCACAGTCGTCTATAACGTGCCAATGGGGCACTTTCACTTCATAAAGTGAGGCACTTTGGCTTCAACGGACGATGACGGCAGAAGCGACCCTCGCTAATGAAGCGATTGCGAACGCGGAATAGTCTGGATGACTCACCAATCGGATCGCAGTCGCGCCGACTAGCGGCGTGAGTACAGGTTGAAGGTGAGTCCGCAAAGCATCTGCCCTGCGGGCCGCGCGGTGGGCAGACTGATTTCGCCAAGTCTCAATACCGCATCATGGCCCGCTTTCAGCAACCAGCTATGACGCGGGCCGGTAGCCGGTAAACAGCCCCAGATTTTCGTGCAGGTTGGCCAGCTCAATTATCGAGGTCTTTCAGGTCCAGTAACGGGCCGATGAAGTTCCGGTAGTTGCGCCACCGCCCAACGGAATCCTTGTAAATCTTTTGCCGCACCTGCCAATAGCTGGCAGTCACTACCGCGCGTTGGGTCTTATCAAAATCCCGGCACCGCTCGTCCCACTCGAGACCGAGGAACTTCAGCATTTTGCGCGTCCATGTCTCCGGGTCGGCAACCAGCTCCGCGTAAGGCACATCGAGAATGGTTCCAGGCGGAAGTACGGCACGCCAGTGCGCCATGAGCCGGTTATGTTCGCGGTAGTAGTGCGCCAGGTCCGACAAATCCATGGTGAAGTTCAACCCTGGGGAGAATTGCTGGAAATAACACGACAGGCAGCTGTCGATTGGGTCGCGTCGCATGTAGATGATTCGAGCGTTCGGAAATACCGAGTGAATCACCCCCAGATAATCGCTGTTGACCGGTGCCTTATCAACGACGCGCCGCGCATGGGCGGAGTGCTCCGTTAGGACTCGCAAATATTCTTTAGCCAGTTTCTGCCGCGTCGGCTCGTCGAGCAGCCCTCGTCGAATGGATGCTTCGTGTCTGCGCACCGCATCGCTCCAGAACCCCAGCTCTCCGGCGCCACACACCTCCGGATGCGAAGCGATGATTTGTTCGGCCAGCGACGTCCCCGAACGCATCATGCCAACCAAGAAAAATGGCCTCGTAGAGCCGGAATCACCGCCGACGACACTAAAGGTCAACTTGCGGCTATACCCGCTGATCAGGTCATCAACGTAACGTGTTCGCGCCTCCCGGTCATACTTCTCGGCGACCGTCTTCCATAGCTGGTTGGCGCACTGATAATTTTGAAAGGCCCGTTCGAAGGTTCCAACATCATCGGAATATTTTCCGATCGCAAAGCGCAAGCCGGCCTCCTCCAACGGCGGAAGCCCGCTTGCCGCAATCTCCTCCGCGCCTTGCAGCCAGGCGCCGTCCGAGACGGTCATCCTTCGTAGGCCGGCCATGGCCGCCAAGACATGTGGCATCGTCGGATTGACCGCCAGAGCGCGCTCGTACATGGCCCTCGCCTCGTCGAAACGGCCTTCGAGCCGGGCGACTTGTCCGATGCCAAACAACGCGTCGACATCACGAGGCGCCGCCTTCAACACTTTCGCAAACTGGGTCTTCGCGTCGCGCAAGCGCCCACGGAAAACGAGAGTCTCCCCGAGACTGGTCCGCGCAGCAGCGTAAGTCGGGTTTAGCCTGAGGGCGCAGCGCAACGAACTTTCCGATTCGGCGATATCACCCAACCATCGAAGTACAGTTCCAAGATTGTAATGTCCCTGTGCATGGCCTGGATTTATCGCGACTACCTGACGAAATAAAACCTGTGCCTCCTTATAGCGACCGAGCTTGGTGAGAGCCGCCCCGAGATTGTGGAGCGCATCGACATAACGGGGATAACGCCGGACCAACTCCTCATATACGGCGACGCTCTCGGCATAAGCACCCTGAGAGAAGTATTCATTTCCTTGCGCAAAAAGTTGCCGTTTCTTGACGGAGTCGGGGCGACCCGTCGGCGCCGCGGCCGGACCGCAGTCCGGCACGGCGCTAGACTTATTCAGGGCGAGGTGCAGCAACAGCATTTGAGTCACCGCATCGGCAGTCGCTCCATCAACGCCTTTTTCGAGCAATCGCCACTTGAAGCAATGCGCGAGCTTCGCTCTCTTGAAAATGTTCAAGCGTGCGGTGCGCACGTCACTCGCGGCACGGCGCAGCAATTCCTTCAGGGATTTTGCCTGTTCAATATGTGGGCTCTTTCTGCCGCGTGCGGTGCGGTTCGACGCATAAAGGTCCGCTAACGCCGTCCCTACTTCGGCGGCCTCGCGTGCGTTGAAAAACGGCAGCATCAACGAATGGACTCCATATGCGTCTCGACGCTGAACACCTTCATTCCACTGGTCATCGCAATCTGTCTCACCCAGTGATGCCGCGCAGTTCACGGCACAGACTTCATTGTTCACGGTATCAAACATTCCACTGACTCGGGAGACCACGGAATGAAAAGAAACGTTAATCGACATACTGGGGTCGCAACAGGCGGATTCTGAATGTGACTCTCGTCACAAATTGAACAACCGGTAACTAGTGCCGACCGCCCGGCACGAGAAGCTGGCGGCACCGCGCATTCTGCGGGACTGCGAGCAGGTGCTGAACGTCTTACTGCGCCGCCGGACCAAGTCACTGCGCGTGTGGGGCCGACACTGGGCTCTGCGTGTCACGCATCCGGTCACAGTGCCAGTGGCGATGCGGTAGTTGCTGTGGGCGTCGGCCAGTGGCGGGTACGAAAATCACAGTAAACAAGCTGTCGCAAAACTTAACCTTTGTGCGACATCGCAAAGGCAAATTGTTTGCCGTGAGGAGCGGCGGTCGATGTGCGACCGGCACCCCGGTGCGGCAAAACCTTCATATAGCCGTCACGTTGCTGATAGGAGCTAACGATTCAATCAAGACGGTACGAACGCGACGCTGCGACGTCAGCGGCTCGTGTCAAGTACATGAAGAACTGCACAAAGGGAAAAATCGTGAAAATCTCTATTTCAGCACTTTTAGTATCTTTGACGATAATCGGTGCGGCGCAAGCACAAGAACAGACTTGGCAGCTGACGGGTACCGTGACCTCGGTGACGCCGAACGGCTTCACGCCGTCTCCATTTGCCGCGCTCGGTCAAGTCGTTACAGTGGATTACACCGTTAATCTCGCGGCCCCTCTGGTCACGATTGCCGGGACGGACGTCGCATTCTCGAATGCGATTACGTCGGTGACCTTCGATGGCCAAACAAACAGTGGCGGCGACATCAATTGGGACCCCGGTTTCCTGGGCGCCGCCAATGAGGGGGATTGGTCTCCCGTCAGAAATGACGGTGTGACGTTCCTGTCTTTGAACCTCTACAATGCGGTCAACCCGCCGGCCGCGTTGAATTCGGTGCCGAGTAGTGTATCCGCGGCGATGGCGGATTTCGCAGGCGGAATCGCTTCTGGCGATACCACATTGCGAATTGACTGGTCTCAGTCGTTGGGCCAGTCCTCTTACGTAACACTGACGTCTCTCACGCCCGTTCCGCTCCCAGCCGCTTTATGGCTCCTGTTCTCCGCGATTGGCGGTCTTGGCGCATTCGCAGGCAGGATGCGCGCTGCTCAAGTCAGAGTCTGATTCTCGGCGGTGCAGTCTGAGAGGTCGGGCCCGAACGTAACGTTAAAGAAGCACCGGGCCGCTAGCTCCCGGGCTCGCCACCGAACAGACCTCGCCCGTGGTCGTGAAATCCGGTCCCGGCTACCCGAAGAAGGGGTCGGGCGTCGGCTACGACAAATAGGCCTGGTCGACAGTTAAGACGCGACACACGGCGGAAGCCTCGGAAGTTTAGGGGGGCGTCCGCCGACTCGATTCTCTGCCTGGCAATTACTTTCGCAGCCGCTGGCTGGGTGTCCGGAGGAATTGTGCAATAGATGCTACGCACGTTGCGCAGCGAGGCAAAGATTCAAGTTATGCGCCGACCTGCCGCTACTACCCTTCAGACCGGCAGAAAAACAACATGGAACACCACGCGCGAAACAAATCGTTCGTGCACGCCGCCGGCTGTAGCCACTAGCCACTAGCCACAGGGCCGGGTGCAAGTGCTTCACAGGACGACGCGACCACACGGGAGATTGCAATGCGCGTGAATATGCCGGTTACACAGCACGAAGTCGAACTAAAAGAGGGTGCGACAATCGTCTCGAAGACGAACACCAAGGGCGTTATCACCTATTGTAACCGGACGTTTCAGGAAATCTCGGGGTTCAGCGAGAGCGACCTCCTGGGCAAGGCGCACAACATCGTGCGCCACCCGGACATGCCGCCCGCCGCGTTCGAGGATCTCTGGAACACGCTGAAAGCCGGCCGGCCGTGGTCGGGCATGGTCAAGAATCGGTGCAAGAACGGCGACCACTACTGGGTGTACGCCGAAGCTTCACCGATCATCGAAGGGGGAACCGTGACGGGCTACCTGTCGGTGCGTTTCAAGCCCGATCGAAGCGCCATCGACGCGGCGAGCCAGCTCTACAAATCAATGAACGAGGGCACCGCCAAGGGAATTGCGATCCGCGGCGGGAAAGTGGTCCGTACAGGATGGATCGCCGCCGCCGGGCGCCGACTGACGGATAGCTCCATCAAGTGGCGCCTCGTGATGCTGATCGGCATGCTGTCGGTGCTGCTTGCGGCGGTAGGCGGTGTCGGCCTGTACGGAATGAGCAAGGGCAATGAAGCTCTGTTGGCCGTATACGCGAATCGCGCCGTGCCGATGGGACAGATCGCCGACATCCAGCGGATGTTGCTGCGCAACCGGCTGCTGGTGGCGACGGCACTGGTAACACCGGAGACCGCGGTAATCAGAGACAACACCGCCGAAATCGAACAGAACATTGCCGCGATCTCCAAGCTCTGGGCTACCTATATGGGGACTACTTTGAGTCCCGAAGAAAGGAAACTTGCGCAGGCGTTTGCCAAGGACCGCGCGAATTTCGTGCAACAGGGCCTGATGCCGGCGGTTGCGGCGCTACGCCGGGGCGACACCAAGGCGGCCAACGAAATCGTGCTCAACGCCGTCCGTCCCTTCTACGTACCGGTGGGCCAAGGTATCGATGCGCTGATGCAGTTGCAGTTGCATGCGGCCAAGCAGGAATACGAAACCTCGATGAGGCATTACGAGACGACCCGCAACCTATCGCTCGCCGCGATCATGCTGGGAATCCTCACGGCGTGTGCGCTCGGCTATCTCATGATCGCCGCGATCATGCGCAGGCTGTCGAGTGCGGCATCCATCGCCGAATCGGTATCGCACGGGGATCTGGCCGTGAAGGTGGATCATTCACCGAATGACGAATTCGGCAAACTGGTGGATGCGTTGCGCGTGATGATGCAGGCGCTGAAAGGGTTTGAGTCCGCGCAGTCAGACATCGCCAGGCGCCACGATGCCGGGGAGACTAGCTTCAATGTGCCCGCCGAGCAATTCCAAGGGAGCTACGCAAAGATGGCTGAGCGAGTGAATGCGCTGGCGCAATCGCATATCGCAATCCAGATGAAACTGGCCGACGTCATGAAACATTACGCGGTCGGTGATTTCAGTGTGGACATGGAGAACTTACCGGGTGAGAAGATGGTGATCACCCAAGCCTGCGTCGAAGCCAAGCGCAACTTGGTGGCGATGAGGGACCAGATTGCCGCACTTTCCGGCGCGGCGTCGAAAGGTGATTTCAGCCAGCGTGGCGATGCCAAGCAATTCGATCATGCCTACCTTGAAATGGTGAATTCGCTCAATCTGCTCATGGAAACGGCCGATGTGGGATTGGGCGAAGTCGTGCGGGTGCTGGGTGCACTGGCGAAGGGGGACCTCACCGAAAGGATTACCAACGACTATCAGGGCACGTTCGGTCGCTTGAAGGACGATTCGAACACGACCGTCGACCGGCTCACGGAGATCGTCAGCCAGATCAAGGAATCCACCGAATCGATCAACGTGGCATCGAGCCAGATCGCCTCAGGAAACACCGATCTGTCGCAACGCACCGAAGAGCAGGCGTCGAGCCTTGAAGAGACCGCCGCATCGATGGAGGAACTTACGACGACTGTGAAGCAGAACGCCGATAACGCGCAGCAGGCCAATCAACTCGCCGCAGGCGCCTCCGACGTGGCGGTCAAGGGCGGCGCCGTCGTCGGCCAGGTGGTGACCACCATGAAGTCGATAAACGAAAGCTCGAAGAAGATCGTCGACATCATCAGCGTCATCGACAGCATCGCCTTCCAGACCAACATTCTGGCGCTGAACGCGGCCGTGGAAGCGGCCCGTGCGGGCGAGGGTGGCCGCGGCTTTGCCGTCGTGGCCTCCGAAGTACGCAGCCTTGCGAAGCGCAGTTCGGCGGCGGCGAAGGAGATCAGAGAACTCATCAGCGACTCGGTCGAGAAAGTCGGTGAAGGCACCCAGCTCGTGGATGAAGCGGGCAAGACGATGGAAGAGATCGTGAGCTCGGTCAA
>JBKQSA010000129.1:0-3303 GCA_052143815.1 Steroidobacteraceae bacterium
GATCTTCCAGCACGGCCGGCATCTCCTCGGGGGTGGCCTCCACCGTGATCATGGTCACTTCTACGGCGCCTTGCCGCAACGCTTCGCGGGCGCAGTCGATGGCGGTGTTTCCGCCGCCGATGACGGCGACCCGAGCACCCAGCTTGACCTTTGATGTGCCCATGCCGATGTCGCGAAGGAAGGGGAGTCCGTAAAGCACGCCTTCCTTATTCTCGCCCTCGGCGCGCACGCTGTTGGGCTCGGTGAGGCCGACGGCCAGCACGACGGCGTCGTAGTTTTTTTTCAGGTCGTCCCAAGTGACGTCCTTCCCGACTTCGACGCCGGTCTTGATCGTTATCCCGAGTTCGACGAGGCGCTCGATTTCGCGGTCGAGCACGTGCTGCGGGAGCACCCAGTCTGGAATGCCACCGCGATTGAGTCCGCCTGCTTTCGGCGATTTCTCAAGGATCGTCACTTTGTAGCCGAGGCGCGCCAGTTGGTAGGCGGCGCTGTGGCCCGCGGGACCCGATCCAACGACGGCGACTTTCTTGCCGTTGGGTGCCCCGGCTTTGACCACGTCGCGTGTCAGTGCCTGTCCGAGATCGCCGAGAAACCGCTCGACCGCGCGAATTGAGATGGCCTCATCGTACGTCCCGCGGTTGCAAGCTTGCTCGCATGGGTGGTAGCACACCCGGCCGGTGACCGACGGGAAGGGCATGTCTTCCTTGATGAGCGCGTATGCGTCCAGGTACTTGCCGCGCTTTACCAGGTCGAGATAGCCTTGGATCTTTTCGTTGGTTCCGCAAGCGTTGTTGCAGGGCGGCAACTTGTCTCGGTACACCGGTCTGATCGATCGCCAGTTGCCGGTGGGGAACAGGTCCTGCCCCTTTTCCTGCGAAGGCGCCGGTGTGATGCCTGCGAACGGAATCTTCAGCCGCTTGGGAATGTGTGTGCCTTTGGTCGACATGTGATCCTTTGATCCTTCCTATGCAGCCACTGGGTTGAGCTTCATGATGTGCAACTGGTCGAGCGCCATTTCGAATGCCCTCTTGTTTGCGATCATCGGCTCAATCGTCTCCATCTTGACGATGCCCGTAGTCTTCACCACGGCGGCAATGAGCGGAGCGGCGATATCGGGTGCGATCGCTTTGTTTCGCTCGGCGGCGCCTTCGGTCGAAAGGCGGTCGAGACCGAGCTCGCCCAGTCGGTAGTAGAGCCATTTGTGGTCGGCTAGGTGAGCGGCATCAACACAGACGAGTTGGGCCAGCCGCTCGGCACCCGGCACGAAACGAATCATGTACTCCGGGGTGTAGTGCGTGTTGATCACCAGCGTTCCGCCCGGAGGCATGCCGCGCATATAATCCCAACCCTTGACCATCGTCCCCTCGACGAGTACGACGATGTTGGGTCGCTCGTTTTCGTAGGTGAGCTCGTTCTCGATCACGTCATCGCTCACGCGACAGTACTTGCGTGTCGGGGCGTTGGTGCGATCGGGATTATCGACGTAATTCTCCATCGCCTGCGCGAACTTGCCCTCGAGTCGGGCGGAGGCGGAAATGGAATTGACGATGTCGCGTCCCTCTTTGTCCATGATGATGCCGCGCGTCCAAACGGTAAGTTCCGTGTAACTCATGATCCACCCTCGTTATGACTTAGTCAGATGCGTCAAGGCGCAAATCCCCTGTGCTATTGCTCAGCGCGTTCGCTTTTTTCAATTGCTTGCGGGCAAATTCGTCGAAGAGCGTCACCATCTTCTGCTTCTCCATGTGATCCGGCTCGTGAGACGCGATGGCCACACGGACCATGTCATTTCCCAGTTCAGTCAAGCTGATTGTCCCCAGACTAGTCTGCTCGAGGGCTCACCCTTGGCCCTTGGCAGAGGTAACCGCCACGCTCAATGTAACGCGATCGCCCTCCCACGAATTGCGAATCGCGAACAGCCAGCCCAAGGGCACCCCCCTTGGTCAGAACTTGTCAAGTACGATCTCTTCGATGTCTTCAATGTGCCGCCGCATAGCATCCCTTGCAGCTTCGGCATCGTGGCGCTTGATCGCAGCCAGAATCCGGCGGTGGCCCGCGAGCGACCTTTCCGGGCGCCCTTTCAACTGCAAAGAGCGTTCCCGCGTGTCGCGCAGCAGGTCCATAAGAATGTCGAGCACCTTCAGCACGATACTGTTACCGGATGCCAGAGCAATGCTGTAGTGGAACTCTGCGTCCTCGGCGATGGCGGCTTCCCCATGAGACAGTTTTCCTTCTTGCCGTTGCAGAATCTCTTCCATCTCGGAAATTTCGTCTGGAGAAGCGTGCGTCGCTGCGCGCGCAGCCAACGGCGGTTCGAGCATCTTGCGAAAATCCAGAAGCTCGCTGACCAGTTCCTGCCGGCGCTTTAGCGCATTGGCAAAAGGATTGACCAATGACTCGGCCGATGGTTCGCGAACGATTGTCCCAGCGCCTTGACGCGGTTCAACCAAGCCCATCAGTTCCAGGCTTCGAATCGCGTCCCGAATCGAACTGCGGCTTACTTGAAGCAACCCTGCCAGTTCGCGTTCCGAGGGCAGTTTGTCACCAGGTTGCAGTTTCTGTAGAATCAAACGTTCGATCTGCTTGGCGACTTCTTCGTAGACCTTGTTTCTTCGGATAACCTCAAAGTCGGATTTGACCGGCGCTGACATAGACAGGTGGTCCGATAAGTGGACCAGACGATGAGCAGCAGTATACTCCCGTTGTCAAGCCCCCAGCAAATATTTCTTGTGGATGCCTGGGACAGCCACATCTGTTCGTTTGAAGAAACTTGATATTTGACTACTAATGGCAGCAGGCGATCTATGATCAGAGTTTCCTGGAGCCCGATTAGCTGATCGCGCCATCGATCAACCTGCTCCGCGCCCTGAGAAAGGTGGAGAAGAGAGCGACGATCCGTGCGGAATGGACTTCTACGACGGCACCACGTCGCGTTCGCCCGCCACCCACACATAAAGCGTCGGCAGCAGGAAGATGCTCCAGGCCTGCTTTCGGGAAACGATAACCCACACCGTGCCTCGGCCCCCGCAGTAGCGGCAGCGTTGCTGGCCCATCAACGTTCCCGTTCCGCGGCTAGCAGCAGGCCGGCGAATCTGGTTTTCATGGGATAACCTCCCGACCAACGGCCATATTCAATTGGGCCGCAGCCGTCAAGTAAGAACCAAGCAAGTTCACGTAGCTGAGTTCCACGGTGCGATACTCACTTTGCGCGTTCAAGAAATCGAGCAGTGATGCGCCGCCACGCTGATACGCAAAGAACACCGTGTCGCGAACTCGAACTGCCTGTTGCAGATATTTCGCTTT
>JBKQSA010000130.1:0-63343 GCA_052143815.1 Steroidobacteraceae bacterium
GTTGCACGGCTTGGACGTAGCGCCCACTACGTCCTGCACCGTGCGCCTTGCATCCGCTCCCTCACCAAGCCAACGCGGCTCACGCGGAATACTCAGACAGGCTCCTAGAGACCCGCGTTGGCGAAAACACTAGCTGCGATCACCGGCGCGTCGAGCGGAATCGGAATGGTGTTTGCGCGCAAGCTCGCACCGCACCACGACCTGCTGCTGATTGCGCGCCGCAAGGAGTTGCTGGACGCGCTGGCGAGTGAGCTTACCGCTCGATATGGTACGGTGATCACCGTACTCCCGGCCGATTTGACCGATGAGACGCAATTGCGCGTCGTCGCGGACCGAATCGCCAACGAATCGACGCTCGGGCTACTCGTCAACAATGCCGGCTTTGGGTTCAGGGGCGCATTCTGGGAAGCGGATCTGAGCGTCATTGAAAAAATGCACCGCTTGCACGTGATGGCCGTCGTCAGGCTTACTCACGCCGCGCTCGGCGTACTGGTCAGGCAAAACCGTGGCGCCGTCATCAACGTGGCATCCGTCGCCGCGTTCGCCCAGCGCGCCGGCAGCGCCGGTTATGGCGCCACGAAAAGCTGGCTTACCACGCTGACGGAAGGAATCTACCTCGATTTGAAACGAGCGAACTCGGCTGTGATCGTTCAGGCTCTGTGCCCCGGATTCACCTATTCAGGTTTCCATGACGTCATCGGCGAGAACCGGGAGAGTCTTGCGCCACAGTCCTTGTGGTTGACTGCGGAGGACGTCGTGGACTCTTCTTTGAGCGCATTGTCCCGCGGATCGCTTTTCGTCGTTCCCGGGTGGCGCTACAAACTACTCATTGCAATTCTCAGCAAGCTGCCGATTTGGCTGAAGCTTCGCGTCGAAGCATCGCGCACTGACCGCGAGGGCTGATCCCAAGATCTCAATTGGGCAAATATCCAGCCATCACTGCCGCAACGATCCCTATGCCAAACAGCAATCGATACCACACGAAGATCCAGGTGCTGCGCTTTTCCAGATAATGCAGCAAGGCGTATATGGCGATGAATGCGGTGACGCTTGCGGTCAGCAATCCGATGAGGAGCGTGACCCAACCGTCGGAATTCAATCCCGCCTTGAAGAGAACGCGCAGCTCGTAAAGCCCGGCCAGAGTGATGGCCGGCAACCCGAGCAAGAACGAAAAGCGGGCGGCCGTTTCGCGTTCCATGCCGCAAAACAAACCCGCCGTCAGCGTGGCGCCCGAGCGGGACACTCCCGGGATCAGCGCAAACGCCTGCGCCAGGCCGACGATGATGCCGTCGCGTAGCGTAAGCTGCGTGAACGTGCGTCGATGTCGCGCGAATTTCTCGGCAATTGCCAGCAGCAGCGACATCGCGATCGAAGCGGACCCAATCACCAGCATTCCACGCAACGGTGAATGACAGCCGTTGAGCACCGGACGCAGCAGCGCTCCAGCCACCACCAACGGAAGCGTGCCCAGCAGAATTCCGAGCACCACGCGAAAATCTGCGGATTTAAAGTTCCGAGTCGAAACGGCGCGCAAGCTAGCGCAGGTCAAGGCGCCGATATCCTTCCTGAAATACGCAATAACTGCAACGAAGCTCGCCAATTGCATCGCCGCCGAAAATGCCGACCCCGGGTCGCGCCATCCCAGAATGCCCGGAATAACGCGCAGATGAGCGGTACTGCTGATCGGCAGCAATTCGGTGATGCCTTGGATCACGCCGAGCACCGCTATTTGCAGCCATGACAGCTCGACGAAGCCCAAGTCGACCGCTGCGACATGATCACAGGATGCTTGAAAGTCGGTGGTTTTGCTCACGGCGCGAGAATAGCGCGGCCGAAACGTCCGTGCATGGTCCTATACAGATTCAAGAATTCGCCCGCCGCCTTGTGTACGTTGTTCTGCCAATCGGCAGCCGCGCCGGTGTCCGCGCCGTCTGTCACATATTTGACGCACGCGAAAGCGGCTCCCTCCAGCCAGCAGGCCTTCGCAAGCGCGTACGCTTCCATATCGAGAACGTCGCACGCCGCATCGCAGCCGACGGTCGCGAACGAATCGCCGCTTCCGCAGATTGCCGGCGGCAAATGAGTGAATACGGGCTCGAATGTCAAGGAACGCGGCGCGGCGTCGAACGGAGTGACGCTCAATGCGAAGCCCAATCCGCGTACATCCATATCGCGCTGCATGAATTCATGGCATGCGACGAACGCCCCGGTGTCGTGCACGCGGCTGCCCGCCGTGCCGAAATTCAAGACCAGCGGCAGCGGTTCGCCCGCGTGCGCATAGCGGGATAGTTCCCGAGCGAGCGCGATAGCGGCATTCACTTTGCCGACACCGCAATACAACACGGGAACCCCGGCCTCTTCGAAAACTCCGTCGGACTCGGCCGGCAGTGCCATGACCACGCGCGTTCTTGGGAAAGAAACGTCCATTTAATACTTTATGGCAGCGCGCACCGACAGATTCCGCCAGCGGTAGTCTGCGACGATTTTCAGATCGATCAACGCGCCCAGCGCCATGACTTCGTAGCCGGCACGGACGCACAAGTCCGCCGATGCCGTCATCGTGCCGCCCGTCGCAAGCACATCATCGATCAACAGCACGCGCCCGTACCCCTGCTGCATTTCCAGAACGCCCGATCCATATTCAAGCTCATAGGCGACATCGACCACTGGCGGCGGAAGTTTGCCCTGCTTGCGCACCAAGGCGAACCCTTTGCGTCGGCGTGCAGCCAGCGCCGCACCGAGAATGAAACCGCGCGATTCGATGCCCGCAAGCACATCGATGTCGCTCCATTCCACCTCCGTCAGCAAAGACTCGAGCGCTTCGAGCGTGGCATCGAAATGCTCACGCAACAGTGGTGAGATGTCGCGGAACAGGATGCCGGGCCGCGGGAAGTCCGAGACATCATTCACGAGGCTTTTGAGATTAATCACGATCAGCGACTCACGCCACCATTCTTGGTTTTTTCTATGAAAGCGGCCACGTTCGCGTGCAGGGCCTTCAAATCGGGCTCGTGAGCGTAAACCATATGGCCAGATGTATAAAAGTGCATCTCGATATTACCCTCGAGCGAGGCTTGAATGGGCAGATGATGGAGTTCGTAGGCAGCCGCAAAGTAAGGCGTCGCCAAGTCGTAATAGCCGCCGTTGAGTTGCACTTTGAGATTCGGGTTCTGTTTCATGGCCACCGTGAGGTCGGGCGCGACATTCGTGGTCATCGGCAGCTTTTGCAAGGCGCCCGGCGGCTGATGCTGAAAATCCCAGGTTTTCTCGACGTCGATTTCCGGCTTATAGGTCATCTTCTCGCCGAACTTGAGGGCGCTTCTCACATAGTCATTGAACGCCGACACATAGGCGGAGGAGATGGCGGCCGACTGCGGATCGTAGTCGGCTTCCTTGCTCATCGGATCGATGGTCGGACCGGCGAAGCGCGTATCGAGTCGTCCGGTCGTGATCTCGCTCCCCAGCAACGTCTTCTCGAATTCCCCGCCGTTGACCCGGAGATTGGCCCGCTCGATATAATCGGCCGGAAGTCCGGTGAAAGCGCTTAAGTGGGCGGCGATGGCGGACTTACGCTCGGGTGCGAGGGTAGAACCGGCCGCCAACGCTTCTGAATACTCCGTGAGAGCGAAGCTCTCGACTTCGCGCAGCAACGGGTCGAGCGTGGCGGACTGATTCGGCAGCTTGTGGTGATACCAAGCGGTGGCCGTATAGGTCGGCAAGGCCAGTACATACGGCAGATCCACGCCCGGATTGAATTGCGGCTCGTCCACACTGTCGTCGAAGTTGAGGATTTGTGACAAAAGAATTACGCCGTTCAAATCCAGAGATTTTTCGTTTTGCAAAATGTTCGCGAGCACCGCCGATCGCGTGGTTCCATAGCTCTCGCCGAACAAGTATTTCGGCGAATTCCAGCGGCCGTGCCGCGACAGGAACGCGACGATGAAATTGGCAAACGCGTGTGCGTCTTGATCGACGCCGTAGAACGCCTTTTCTTTGTCGGCGCCACGCAGATGACCGAATCCGGTGCCCGGCGCATCGATGAATACCAGGTCGCTCGCATCGAGGAGACTGTATTCGTTGTCGATCAAGCGATACGGCGCGGCGGGCACGTGTTTGTCGTCCGCCGTCACCACGCGCTTCGGACCGAAGGCCCCCATGTGCAACCACACCGTCGATGAACCGGGGCCACCGTTGAACAGAAACGTAATCGGCCGATGAGGGTCTTCCTTGTCGCCCTTGAAATAGGCCACATACGACATGCTGGCTTCCGCCGGTTGCGGCGGCGGCGGCCCGGTGCGGTCCTCTTTCGGAAGCGGCGCATCGTCGTCCATCGGATCTTTTACATGCACGACCAGAACGCCGGCCTCGGCCTGGTAACTTATGGCATGGCCGCCGATCATCATCGAAGCTTGTGTCGTTTGGTGGTCATCATGCAGGTAGCGCGGGGATTCCGTGGGCTCTGGCACAACGGAATTTTTCGTGTCGGCTGAATCGCTTGGCGAGACACGGCCGGCCGCCACGGCGGCCGCCAGGCACGTGCTCGTGCAAAGCAGCGCCACGCAAAGCAGACAGCGAAGCTCGAAATTCATCGGTTCTCCCTTCAACAGTGGTCCGATCAACAGGTCCGCCGGCTCGATACTCGCCGGCTCGAGATTACATCAGCCAAGTGCAGGCTTTGCGCAAGACGGCGAATGATAATATGCGTGGGCATGCGCTGCGCGCCCATTTTTTGGGTTGCGGGCTTGAGCGATATCCCATCGCTGGCGGTGCGCGGTCGCTTCACTCGGACTAAACCACGAAGGACTGCGGAACTTATCCGAACCGGCCGGTCATGTCCTTCCCCGGTAGTTCATGTAGCATCCCGGCATGTACAAGCAGGGCTCACGAGCAGCTGTGGTCGGCGTCTGCCTCGCGTTTTTCGCATTATGGCATTCCATCCAGAGAGCCGATGCCGCGGCGGCCGAGGCCGCGCGACATTCCCGGCACGGTGCCGGTGCCGTGCCGCCATCCGCACCGTCCCCATCCGCCACCGCTGGGGCGTTAAAAACGTCAGGCTCGGGGTCCGCGGGGCCGGGTACCGAAGGCTCGCCTGACGCGGCATCGGCCGCTGCGGTACGGGCCGCCCTTCCGCCAATCGCTCCGCCGATGACTGCATCGCAAGTCATTCAGGTTCTTGACCAGACCGTCGATTGGTATCGCACGCTTGGGCTTCAACAGCAGGCCGCCAACGAGCCCTCCGACATGCTGTTCTTCTATGATAATCGGCAGACCGCAAGCAAGGTCATGTCGTTGGCCTTCGATATCGCCCGCGCCAATGCCGACCTATTGTCCAAGGAGCAGCCGTCTTCCCAAGATACCGGCGACACCGGCATTTCATCGCAGACCCTGTTGCAATTTAAGCAGAAGCTCGAGTCGCAGAGCGCGTCCGTCCGAGCGGAGCTGGACGCCCAGCGGCGCGATCTCAACGCGGCTTCGACGAAATCCAAGACCGAGGTGGAAGCGAAGATCAACGAACTCGAGGGCGTGCGCGATCTGATCAACACCAAGAAAAACATCCTCAACACCATGACCGACCTCGTCACCGGCGCAGGTGGTACGAGCGCCGGATCGCTCAAGGCGCAGATCGATGCCATGGAAGTGGCGATGCCGTCGACGGCCGCTCCATCGACGGCGAACTCGGCCGCATCAACCGCTTCGCCGGCGGGGAACGCCTCCGCCACGCCGTCGCTGCTCGGCCCGACGAACACCCCTGCGGCGACGGTTGGACGGTTCGGACTATGGGACTTGGCTGCGAATGTCTTCCGGCTGTCGGATAAGGCGAACACCATCACGTCGATCGATCGACGCACCGCTGCCCTGCAAGCGACGCTCGCGCAGATTCGCGCTCCGCTCCTGAATCAGATCAAGAAGCTCTCGGCGCGCGGCGATGCATTGGCCGCCCAGTCGGATTCGGCAGACAGCGCAACGCTCAATGATGTCCATGATGAGTTGGACGCACTCGCGGACGAATTCAAGCAAACCTCGGCGCTGCTTCTCCCACTGAGTCGCGAGAGCATTCTCCTCAGCCAATACCGCCGGAACTTGAGCAACTGGCGCGAAGCGATCGATTCCCAATATCGGGATGCGCTCAAGATCCTTGGAATTCGCTTGGGCGTGGTACTGGCGGTTTTGGCCCTCTTGTTCGGCGCTGCCGGACTATGGCGGCGCATGGTGCTGCGCTACGTCCAGGATTCGCGACGCCGCTATCAGCTGCTGCTATTGCGTCGGATCGCGCTGTGGTCGTTGGTCGTGATCGTGATCGGCTTCGCATTTGCAAGCGAGCTGGGCTCCATCGTCACGTTTGCCGGCCTGATTACGGCGGGCATCGCAGTGGCAATGCAGAGTGTTCTCGTATCCATCGTCGGTTATTTTTTCTTGATCGGTAAGTACGGCATTCGCGTCGGTGACCGAGTGCAAATCGGCGAAGTCGTCGGCGAAGTCATCGACTTAGGATTAGTCAGGATGTATTTAATGGAACTCGGCGCGAAGGGGACCATGGGACCCACTGGAAGGGTCGTTGCGTTTGCCAACTCGGTGGTCTTCCAGGTATCTAGCGGCCTGTTCAAACAGATCCCGGGCGTGAATTTCGCTTGGCGCGAAGTCGTGCTGAACCTGCCGTCGGGCGCCGATTACGCGGTCATCAAGGAAAAGCTGATGGCTGCGGCGACCGATGCATTGAAGGATTATCGCGCTGAGATCCTCAGACAGACTAAGGAAATTGAACGCACGACTTTGTCGAGTTCTGGCGGCGATGCCCAACCCCAAGTCCAGCTGCATTTCTCCGCCGGGGGTGTGGAAGCGCACGTGCGCTATCCGGTGCATCTGCAGCACGCGGCGGAGATCGACGAGCGTGTAACCGAAGCTCTGGCCAAGGTCGTTTCGAATGTGACCGCGGGCGTCGGCGCCGGAGTTCCGGCTCGCTCGGGATGAGAATGCTATCCTTGGCCGCTTTATCGCCGCCGGCGGCTCTAGAGTGATAGGTTCAGCATGATCTTGGTCATCGACGTGGGCAACACGCGCCTGAAGTGGGCTTGGCTGACGAGCACCGGCCTGTCGAATCAGCAGGCCATCGTGCATCGGGACGCGAAGCCCGGCATATGGACGGCAGCCCTGTTCGAGTCCGGCCAAAAGCCGGCCCGCGTGCTGGTCTCAAACGTCGCAGGCTCCGGCATGGCAAAGACGCTCACGCAACTCTCGAAAAAGAAGTTCCGTGTCAAGGTCGAATTCGTCACTGCGGCACACGAATTCCATGGCTTGACCAACGGCTATTTGGACCCTTCGCTGCTGGGTGCAGATCGCTGGCTCGCGTTGATCGGTGCCTGGACTTTGGCTCGCTCGGCGCTGTGCGTGGTGGACGCAGGCACTGCGGTCAAGGTAGACAGCGTCGACGCCAACGGCCAGCACTTGGGCGGCTTGATCGCTCCCGGCATTCACATGATGCGCGAAGTGCTCATGAGCAAGACCAGCGACATTGCGAAAGCGGCCGAACACAGCACGCCTTCCCTTGCCGGCGTTCTGGCGAACAACACGATTGGCGCGGTGTCGCGCGGTGCCGTATTCGCCTTGGCCGGCATGGCCGATCGAGCCGCCGAAGTGATCGAACAAAGCACCGGCGTCAAACCCAAGTTATTCATCACCGGGGGCGATGCCGGAATGATCACCGGCACCATGCGCTGCCACGGTGAAATCGTGCCGGATCTGGTCTTGCAGGGATTGGCGGTCATCGCTACGCAACCCGTGCAGGCGTAAGGATGTTTCGGCCCGGCATCAGAAACCTCATCACGGATGTGCCGGGTCTCTTGGTGGGGCATGCGACCGATGATCGCATCATCTCCGGAGTGACCGTCCTCACGTGCGGTGGGGACTGGCCCGCGGCTGTCGATGTGCGGGGCGGGGGTCCCGGAACGCGCGAGACCGACGTGCTTGCGCCGGAGAATCTCATCGGACGCGCGCATGCCGTCGTGCTGGCCGGAGGCTCCGTATTCGGCCTCGCAGCCGCGGACGGTGTCACCGCAGCCCTGTCTGTCCGCGGCATCGGACTCAACTTAAGCAAAGGTTCACCGGCAATTCCCATCGTGCCCGCCGCGGTGCTGCATGATTTGGGCAACGGCGGAGACAAATCGTGGGGCATCGATCCACCCTATCGCCGCCTCGGCATACAGGCAATGCAGGCTGCCGGCCAGGACTTCACCTTGGGATCGGTCGGCGCCGGCCGCGGCGCCATGGCCGGCTTGACCAAGGGCGGCATCGGGTCCGCTTCCATCGACCTTGGGCTGGGGGTCGTCGTCGGCGCATTGGCTGCGGTGAACTCGATCGGGTCGGCACTGATGCCGGACGGCGCTACGTACTGGGCATGGCCATTCGAACTCGACGACGAATTTGGGGGCGCGAAACCGCCGGCTGCATCGTTGAATACCGCGCATCCGGGCATCGGCAACCCCATCCCCGATGACTCCCGGTTGCTCGCCCTGGGCAGGATGGAACCCGGCGCCAATACTACGCTCGGCGTGGTCGCCTGCAGCGCCGCGCTGACGACCGTGGAATGCAAGCGCATTGCGATGATGGCGCAAGACGGCATTGCACGGGCGGTGCGCCCTGCACATACTCCGTTCGATGGCGACACCGTATTCGCACTATCGGGGGGCGCCGTCGCGCTCGACGAAAATCAACGCCGCGCCGCTCACGTCGGTCGCATCGGGTCGGCCGCTGCGGACTGCATGGCGCGAGCCATTGCGCGTGCCGTATATCACGCCCGCTAGGCATGCGACTTAATCCCCGGGGCACCCCACCGCAGCTTCCGTTTGGCTATCTGCGCCAACCGCGTGATAATACGAAAGTACTGGCTTCGAGCACTAGGCCACGTCGGACAAGGGATCTGCCGGCCAGGCAGAAAAATTAGCAAAAGGGGACACCAGTGGAAGACAAAATTTCCTCATTCTTGGGTAAGGTTTCCATCGCGCGGGTGGTTGCTCTGGCGGCAGCGACCATCGGCCTGTCGAACGCCTACGCGGATAGCCCTCCTCCACAGGTTCCCACGTGCGACAAGAAGATCGGCACTTTGGCCGTTACCGAACCGCAGAATCCCTGGTGGAACGAATGGCAGCTGGAATCCCCGGCCTCGCTCATCAAAGTGTACGTCTCGCAGTCCAAGTGCTTCACCCTGGTCGATCGCGGCAAGGGCCTGGATGCGGCGAAAGCCGAGCGCCAGCTCGCCGCCAGCGGCGAGGAGCGCGTGGGATCGAACATCGGCAAGGGACAGATGAAGGCGGCCGATTACGTGCTCGTACCCGACATCGCCAATAAGAATCGCAATTCCGGAGGCACCAACATCGGCGGCGCGCTCGGCGGCTTCATCCCGCATGGCTTCGGGGCCGTCATCGGCGGCGTGAACCTCAAGAGCAAGACGGCGGATGTGGTACTCACCCTGACCGACGTGCGCTCCACCGAACAAGTCTCCCTGGAACAGGGACACGCCAAGAAGACCGACCTCGGCTGGGGCGGCGGCGGCGGCGGGTTCTTCGGCGCCTTCGCGGCCGGAGGTGCCAGCAGCTACGCGAATACCGAGATCGGTCAAGTGGTCGCGATGGCGTACTTGGACGCTTTCACCAAGATGGTGACCGATATCAAGGCGATTCCGCCGGATGCCAAAGCGGACAATGTCCAGCAGGCCGTCACGATGGCCAAACCCGGGAAAATGTACGGCAACCCTGACCTGAAGTCTGCCGTGGTGCGTGATTTGGATCGCGGAATGACGCTCTATCCGACCGGCGATAAGTCGGGTGTGTGGTGGAAAGTCAACGACGAACTGGGCAATGCCGGCTGGGTGGTGTCTACCAATTTTCAGCTGGCACGCTAGCGCCGAGCCGACGCGCTATCCCATCCGTGGCGTGGCCGCGAGCAGTGCCCGCGTGTACTCGTGCCGCGGGGACGCGAAAATGGCCGCCGCGGCCCCGTGCTCGACGATACGGCCTTGCTGCATGACGTAAACGCGGTCGGCGATGGCTCTCACCACGGTCAGATCATGCGATACGAACAGATACGCGAGCTTCAATCGCTCCGACAAGTTGGCGAGCAGTTCCAGTATCTGAGCGCGGACCACCACGTCGAGCGCTGACACGGCTTCGTCGAACACGACCACGGCGGGCTCGGTGATCAACGCACGTGCGATCGCGATCCGTTGCCGTTGACCGCCCGAAAACTCGTGGCTGTAGCGCAACCCATCCGATGCCGAGAGACCGACCTGTTCGAGCACGGCGGCAACCTTGCGCCGCCGTTCGGCGGTGGTGGGCGGCACGTCCATCAGGAAAAAGGGTTCCGCGATCAAGCGCTCCACCGGCCATCGCGGATCGAAGCTACCATAGGGATCTTGAAAAACCGCTTGGATCGAGCGGCGCAGGCGTTTTAATTTAATTCCCCTCGCCATCGAAAACCCTTCGCCCAGCAGGCGCACTTCGCCCCCCTGAGGGTGATCCAGCGCCAAGATGGCTCGCAGCAAGCTCGACTTGCCGGAGCCGGATTCGCCGACCAGACCGACGTTCTCGCCCGCATGAATCGTGAGCGACACCCCATCCACTGCGCGCAATGCACGCGGTGCGTGCAAGATCGAGCGACGTTTGTGCGGATAGTCGCGCACGATGCCGCGAACCTCCAAGACGGGTGCTCCCGCCTCCACCCGGGCCGATGGTCGCTTCGGCGGCAGTTCCGCGGCGAGGAGCAGCGCCCGGGCATACGGATGGCGTAGCTCAACCGGCGCCGCCGCTGTTCTGCACTCATCCACGATCGTGCCGTCATGCATGACGGCGACGCGATCCGTGACTTGCGCGATCAGCGCCAAGTCATGGCTCACCAGGATCAATCCCATTCCGCGCTCACGCACCAGGTCGCGCAGCAGCGCCAACACCTGCGCCTGCGTGACGACATCCAACGCCGTGGTCGGCTCATCGGCAATGAGCAGAGAGGGGCGGAGTACCACGGCAATCGCAATGGCAACGCGCTGTCGCTGACCGCCGGACAGTTCGTGCGGGTACCGATCAAGCGCACCGTCACTGCCGCGCAGTCCGACCGAATCCAGGGCTGCGCGCGCCAGCGCGTTCGCCTGCGACTTGGATCCCTTGCCGTGCAGCCGAACGGTCTCCGCTACCTGATCGCCGATTCGAAGCAACGGATTCAACGCCGTCATCGGCTCCTGGAAGATTATGCCGATGTCTTTCCCGCGGATGTCTTGCAGCTCCGCCCCGCTCTTGTTGGTCAGCTCCGCGCCGTGCAGATGGATGGTGCCCCTCAATCGAGAACGATCCGGGAGCAGCTGCATGATCGCCAGAGCGGTCATGGATTTTCCGGACCCGGATGCCCCTACCAATCCGACGATTTCTCCGCTGCGCACTTGCAGCGATAGATTATTGATTATTTGACGGTCGCCTATCGATACGCCGAGCGAGTCGATCGACAACAGCGGTTGCGAAGTCATTGCGAGCGCCGCGAACTCAAGCCATCGCCCAGGAGATTCAGGCCGAGCACGAATAGCAGCACCGCGAGTCCCGGATACAGCGCCAGCGAGGGCGCGAGAGCGGTGAGCGTTTGAGCATCGTTCAACATCCGTCCCCAACTCGGTGTGGGTGGCTGTGCGCCAAGGCCTACGTACGAAAGACCTGCTTCGGCGATCACGCCCAACGAAAACTGGATGGTGCCTTGTACGACCAGCAGTCCGGCGAGGTTGGGCAGGACATGCTCGAACGAGATTCGCAGCGGTCCCTTGCCGGCAAGGCGCGCCGCCAACATGTACTCACGGGTCCACAACGCGAGGGCTCCGCCGCGGGCGACGCGTGCAAATACCGGGATGTTGAAAATACCGATGGCGACGACGGCGTTGACCGCGCCGGGGCCGGAGACCGCGGTGATCAGGATCGCCAACAGCAGTGACGGAAAGGCGAAAATCAGATCATTGCCGCGCATGATGATTTCATCGACAGCGCCGCCGCGCGCGGCCGCGACCAGCCCGGCAGGCACGCCAGCGACCAGTCCGATGACGACGGACAGCAAGGCTACTCCCACCGAATTCTTCGCACCGGCCATGATCATCGACAGCACGTCACGGCCGAGCTGATCGGTTCCGAACCAATGTCTCCAACCGGGCGCCTGAAGCTTGTCGACGATGTTGAGTGCTTCCGGGTCGTACGGCGTCCAGAACTTGGCAAGTACCGCCATACCCATGAAGGCCAATGTGATTCCTGCGCCCCATCCGTAGGAAGCGCCGCGGGTAGCTCGATTCTTCATGAGTCGTGCACCGCCCGTAGTCGAGGGTTCACCAATACGTATGCAAGATCGACGGTAAACGTCACCATCACCACGACTACAACCAAGATCACGACCACCCCTTGCACCACGATGAGATCGCGCTGCACGATGGCCTGGAAGACGAGTCTTCCCAAACCCGGAAGGAAAAAAACGTTCTCGATGATGACGGCGCCCGCCAGAAGAAATGAAAACTGCATTCCGAGTATGGTCAGCACGGGCACCAGAGCGTTAGGCAGAGCATGCCGCCACAACACCTGCCATTCACCGGCGCCCTTGGCGCGCGCGGTGCGAATATAGTCCTCATGCAGGGTCTCGATCAGCGACCCGCGCAATACCCGCGCGAGTATCGCGGCCTGCGGCGCGGCAAGCGCGATCGCCGGCAACGTCAAGGCACGCACCGCCGGCCAAAATCCCGCGCTCCACCCTGGAAATCCGCCGGCCGATACCCAATGCAGACCCACCGCGAACAGCAGCACGAGCAACAACCCCAGCCAGAAGTTGGGAACGGCCAATCCAATCTGTGTCATGCCGGTCAACACCCAATCGGTGGGGGAACCGCGACGCGCCGCTGCAATCAATCCAACCGGGAACGCAATCGTGGTGGAGACCAGCAGGGCGTATAGCGCGAGCGGCAATGAGACCTGCAGGCGCTCCGCGATCAGCGATCCTACCGGAACGCGGTAGGTATAGCTCAAGCCAAGGTTGCCATGAAGGAGGCCCGTGATCCAGATGAAATATCTCGGCAGGGGCGCGACATCCAAACCCAACTGATGACGCAACGCGCTCATCGCATCTGGATCGGCCTGCAGCCCCATCATGTAGCGCACCGGATCCCCAGGAACGACTTCCACGATGAAGAAGACGATCGCGGTGGCGACAATGAATGTGCCCAGCAGTACCGCGAGCCGGCCGCCCAGAAACGCGAAACCGAAACGCCGTGCCGCCAGCACCATCAAGTACGCAACCGCCGCGCCGCCGAACCAAGCCAGGACGCGAAACGACTGCGGCGAGTTCGCGCGAACGGGGGATAGCACAGCTCCGCTCGTCCCGGAGTAGTGGGCAGTTTTGAGTTCGACGAGGCCCAACACGTTGTCGAATACCAGTCCTTCCAGATGCGCATTCCAAATCGCGAGCTTCGGGTACTGGAACAAGAACCCGTTGACCGCGTCGTCGGCTAGCTTGTGTTGCACACGCTGCAACAGCTCGCGGCGCTCCACCGGATCGACGGTTTCCTCCAGCGCCGCGATCAATGCTTTGAAATCAGGGCTGGAATAGCCGAAATAGTAATCATCGCGCGCGTAGATGTCGTAATCCATGGGCTCGGCATGCCCCACGACGGTCATGTCGAAGTCATGGCGCGCATAAACCTGGTCCAGCCACTGCGCCCACTCGAGGTACTCGATTTTGGCCCGGATGCCCACCTTCCTAAGCTGCGCCGCGATGATTTCGCCGGCCCGGCGCGCATAACTCGGCGGTGGCAGCTTGAGCGATAACGAAAATCCGCCGGGATATCCCGCTGCTGCCAACAGCGCCTTCGCCTGCGCCACATCGTGCGGATACTGCCTAGTGAGATCCACGTAGGCTGGGTTACGCGGCGGAAAATGGCTGCCGATCGGCGTGCCGTAACCATACATGGCGCCGTCGATGATGGCGTTGCGATCGAGCGCATGCAGAATGGCCCGCCGCACCATCAGATTGTTCAACGGTGCGTACCGGTTGTTGAGGGCCAGGATGGTCTCCATTTCCGTCGACCCCACGAACACGGCGAAGCGCGCATCGGCGGCGAACTGCGCGAAGCTTTCCGGAGCGGGATAATTGTCGAAAGCGTCGACGTCGCCCGCCATCAGTGCCGCATACGCGGCGCTCGGATCTGAAATGAATTTGAAGGTGGCCGCATCGAGCTGCGCGGGCTGACCCCAGTAATCGTCATAGCGCTCCAGCGTGAGCGAGTCCCCACGTCTCCATTCGGAAAATCGGAACGGTCCGGTGCCTACGGGATGCCGCGCATTGTCCGTAGCGGAAGCCGGTGCAACCATCACCATGGATCCCCAAGCCAGGGATTGCAACAGGCCGCCGGATCGACGGCTCAATGAGACCCGCAACGTACGCCCATCGATGACGTCGACGTCTCGAATTGCCCGCAGGCGCGACTTCTGTGGATTCACCGAGGCGGGCGCGCGTGCCCGGTCCAACGAGAATTTTGCGACGGCGGCGTCGAATGGCGTGCCGTCATGAAAATGCACGCCCTGCCGCAGATGAAAGATATAGGTCAATCCGTCCTTTGATAGGTCCCAGGATGCGGCGAGCTGCGGCAGCACCGAACCATCCGCGGCGAATTGCACCAGCCCTTCGTATACGTTGCCATCTAACGCCTCCGATATGGCGGCGGCGGGATTCGCAGTGGGATCCAAAATCGGGGGCTCGAGTTGCATGCCGATGGTCGCCCTGCCCTCGGCGCCGGCGCCGGTCGCGAGACCTGCGAGGGATAGCGTCAATAACAGCGCTAGGCACCCCGGCGCAGCTGTTCTCATGCGGTTGTATGCAGCAGCGACCACGCGGCCAGCGCCATCACTTTCGCGGACGTCACCATGTCGTCGATGAGAACGTACTCGTCCGGCTTGTGAGCAAGATCCAAGATACCCGGTCCATAGGCGATGCAGTCCTTCAATTTACCCACACGATCGATATGCTTCTGGTCGTAAGTGCCCGGCGAGCAAACGAATTCGGGATCGCGACCGATCACGCGGCGGATGGCCTGCGCGGTAGCGCTGGCAACGGGCCCATCACGATCGGCCATGATGGGCACGACTTCGAAGAGGTCTCGTATCCGGTAAGCGAACCCCGCGCGATCCCCGGCCAGCCGATTCAGGAGATCGATGACCTCGCCCTTGGCGCTGTCAATGCTTTCCTCGATCAACAATCGCCGGTCGATCACCATGCGGCAGGAGTCCGGCACGCACGGCGCAGGGAAACCGCTCGCCTGTTCTGCTTGGCCACCGTGAATGGAATTGATGTTCAGGGTCGAGTGGCGCGCGCCCGACGGCACGACCGGCATATCGGTGTTCCGCGCCAGCAGCTTCGGGTACAAATCCCGTTCGAAGCGGTCGAGCACGGCGTTCATGTGCCGCACGGCGCAATCGCCGAGGAACGGCATCGACCCATGAGCGATTCGTCCCAGCGTTTCAATCTCCGCCCACCAGACGCCGCGATGACCGATGCACACCCGATCCACATTGAGCGGCTCGGGGATGATGACGTGATCGACCCGCGGCGGTGAGAACCAGCCGCGCTCGGCCAGATAATGGACGCCGCCGTATCCGCCCGACTCCTCATCCACCGTTCCCGATATTTCCAGCACGCCCGGCAGGTCTGCGACGCAATCGATCAACGCTTCGATGGCGACGATCGACGCTGCGAGACCGCCCTTCATGTCGCACGCACCGCGGCCGAATAGCTTCCCGCTCTTCACGACGCCCGCAAACGGATCCACCGTCCAACCGCTACCGGTCTCAACGACGTCGATATGACTGTTGAAATGGACGCAGGGTCCCGGCACCCCGCCCTCGCGACGCGCGACGACATTGGTGCGCGGATATCGGTCATTGTCCCCAGGCGTCCCCTCGGCACGCACGTAGGCGATGCGGAAGCCGCGCGTCTCCAGACGCCGGCCGATGAATTCTGCGCAAGGCCGGTAGGCCTCGCCGGGCGGATTCACCGTGGGAAAGTCAATCAGTTGACGCGTCAGCTCCACGAGTTCGTCGCGGCGCGCGTCGATGGTCTTGAATACGCTGACGGGAATGTCGGCAGGCATGGGTTCTCTCAATCAGGGTGTTTGGAGCGAGTCAACGCGGCGCGCACACGAGCTTGCTCGGCGAGATGCGGTAGTCCCAATTCGGCGTAAACTTGAGCGAGAGCCGAATTCACCGGAACGCCATCGGGATCGGCCATTCGCCGCAACTCGAGGATGTGTTGCGCCGGCGTCAAGCGCCCGCTCTTGATCGCTGCATCGAGCATGATTTGTTCGAACAAGTCGCGCTGCGCATGGCTACCACCCGCTTCGATCATTCGCGGCATCGCCACGTTCAACCGCCGCCATGCCGTGTCGAAGCTTCGCTGTGCGTAGGCATGCAGTCCTTCGCACGCGGGCAATGCGACGTCCTGCCAGACTTCGCGCGCGTAGGGCCGGGCCCTCTTCGCGGCATGCCGAACCGAACGCAACAACACCTCGGCTTCCAATCGCCCCGCACGCGCCAACCCGTACAGGTATTGCATGCTCAAAAACGGCAGCACGGTATCGTGCGCCCTCGCCGCGAGATGCTCGCCGACGTCCTGCCAACGCTCGCCCACATCGATACCGGCAATTTCCATCCGTGCAAGCAGTGAAACGGCGCCGATTTGGTCCTGCGAGTAACTCTTGGCGACGCCCCAACAATAGCGGTCGTAGATATCGAGCACGCTCGTTTGGCGTCCCTGGCTGATATAGAACAGGGCCAGGTGCCACCATAGGTGCGTAATCATGAATGAGTTCAGATCAGTCCAGGTGTCCTGCACCCCTTCGAGAAAACGCGAACCCTCGTCGATCCGACCGCGGGTCAGCATGACGTGCGCGAGCGCATGTTGCGCCCACGGTTCCTTGCGGCGCAGGTCGAGCGCGGTGCGTGCCGCATCTTCGGCCGCATCCAGCAGGTGGCATTGTTCGTACGCAAACGCCGTCATGCCGTGCATGTAGGAAATATCGGCGTTCCGTTCGAGTACCTTCAACGCCACGCGCAGCATTTCCGGAAAGTTGCCGCGGTTGAACGCTAAATACTGGTGAGTCTTGACGACGACGAGATCACGTGGAAACTGATCGGAGATATGATCGCAAAGCCGCAGCGTCTCGGGCTGATCATCTGCCGCCCAGGCGCGCAGCAATGCGGTATTCAGCTGTTCGCGCGGTGTCGCCGCCGCCGCCGCTCTCTCCGCCGCGGCAAGATACTTCGCCGCACGCAACGCGGCATCGGGCGCCTCGAGGAACATCCACAGATATCCTGCGTAGACGTTCGCAAGACAACAATCCGGCTCAGCCTCCGCAGCCGCGAGGATGCGTTCCGCGCGCGTCTCATAGGCGAGATATCCTTCGATGAAATCATCGATGGCGTGCAGAGTGGTGTCGCGCATCGCGCTGACCGGGTTGCCCAGAATGTCGTGCGGCATGCGGCGATGATACCTACTTCAAGCGGCTGCGGCGTACCTCGCCGCCGTGCGGTGCCTGCCGCCTGACGGTGGTTTGCACCGATTCTTCCTTGCGCTGCGCTGTGACCACCACTTCGCCGAGATCGTTCGCGTCGGTGGCTGAAGTATCCGTAGTCAGGTCCGCGAAACTCGCGGAATTCAAAAAAACGCCCGCGGCGCCAAAAGCAAAAGCCGCGACGACCAAGCGTGAAGACATCCCCATCTCCCAACACGACGTACAGCCAAGCATGTTGAGCGAGGCTGCATGGCGACGGAACTCATATTTTCCGCTAATTCAGATATCAATTGGTTATTTGACGCCCTGCCGCAAGGCACAGCACGCAAATGTTTCAACTCATGGCATTACGGGTAGACTTGAACATCGCCAAGGGGGATGGGACTTACGATGTCCAAGAAACTGACACCAATCGTGGTTTGTACCGTTCTGCAAGTCGCCGCAGTATCGTTATCCTCGGCCGAAGAATCGCCGCTACCCAACGCCGACTACGGCGTATCGACGATATGGCAACTGGGCGGTATCGGCGGCTGGGATTACCTCGCGCTGGAACCGAGCGGTGCCAGACTGTTCGTCAGCCGCGGCGATCGTGTCGATGTCGTTGAGACGTCGAGCGGGCGACGGGCAGGCATCATTCCGAATACGGCGGGCGTTCACGGAATCGCGTTCGCCCCGGAACTGAAGCGCGGCTACACCAGTAACGGCCGAGCCGCTACGGTGACCGCATTCGAGCTCGATACTCTCCACGTCATTCAAGAGTCGCCGGTAGCGGGAAAAAAGCCCGATGCCATCCTGTATGAACCACGACTTCAACACGTGTTCACTGCCAACGGCGCCACCAATGACATCGACGTGCTCGACCCAATGACGCTGCAAGTTCTCGCCAGCATCATGCTCCCGGGTCCGCCGGAATTCATGGCGACCGATGCGGCGGGCACCGTGTTCGTCAACATCGAAATCGAAGCCGCCAAGATCGTCGCCATCGACGCCAAATCGCTCAAGATCAAGGCTACCTGGGCGGTGCCGGGGTGCTCGAATCCCACCGGCCTTGCGATCGATGCCGCGAATCATCGTCTGTTCTCGGTGTGCGAGAACCAGGTCATGGCCGTGACCGATTCGGTGTCCGGCAAGCAGGTCGCGCGCGTAACGATCGGGGACGGGCCGGATGCGGCAGTTTTCGACCGCGATCTCGGATTCGTATTCAGCTCCAATGGGGCCGATGGAACCCTGACCGTGATCCATCAGGAAACACCGGATCAATACCGGGTCGTTGCCACGGTGCAGACCCAAAAGAGCGCGCGGACCATGGCCCTGGATCCGGCTACGCATAAGATTTTTCTCTCTGCAGCGCGCCTGGGCGACACTCCCCCGCCGACGCCCGATCATCCGCACCCGCGGCCTGCGATCGTGCCGGACACGTTTGTCATACTCGTAGCTGAACCGAAGTGATGGGCGACCGATGAGTGACATCGTTCACGTGGTGTGTGGGCACTGCGACTCGGTAGTTAGACTGCCGCGCGATCGGTTGCGCGAATCCCCGCGCTGTCCGAAGTGTCACTTCGCTCTTTTCGAGGGAAAGCCGCTCACCCTGACTGCGGCGAATTTCGACAAGCATGTGGGTCGCGGCGATTTGCCTCTGGTCGTGGATTTTTGGGCTCCCTGGTGCGGCCCATGCATCGCCATGGTGCCGTTCTTCGAAGCGACCGCGCGGCAGCTCGAACCCAACGTACGGTTTGCAAAATTGAATACGGAAGACGAGCCGGCAGCCGCGGCGAGATTCAACATCAGAAGCATTCCGACGATGATCGTCTTTCGCGGCGGCAAAGAGATCGCGCGACGAAACGGCGCGATGGATGTCGCCGCGCTCACTCGCTGGCTGCACTCCATCGCCGATACCGGCGCGTGACCCGCTCTTCGAACGATTCACGGTTTTTCCCCGATCAACAACAGAGCCACCAACGTCACGAGTCCGGCTGCCGACAGATAGTAGCCCACATACCTTAGACCATATGTCAGGGATAGATGCGTCGCGATCAACGGAGCAAGCGATGCGCCCAGAATTCCAGCGAAGTTGAAGGTCAGCGATGTGCCCGTGTAACGCACCGGCGTCGGAAACAATGACGCCAGCGCGCTACCGAGAGGGCCATACGTGAATCCCGTCAGCGAGAAGCCGAGTGCCAGGAAAGCGAATACCTTGACGGAGTCGTGAGCGCCGAACAAGGGCGCAAAGGCGAAACCGAATACCATGATCGCGAACGTGGCGAAGATCAGCATCAAGCGGCCGCCGATCCGGTCCGCGATTAGCGCCGAGACTGGTATGGTCAGCCCGAAAAACAGCACCCCCACCATCTGCAGTACCAAGTAATCGCTGCGTGGAAAGTTGAGCGCCGTGGTCGCCCAATTCAACGCGAACACCGTCATCAGATAGAAAATCAAAAAGGTCGTGGTCGTCCCTAGGATGCCCAGGATCAGCTCCCGAGGATATTGCGTAACCACCGCCAGAAATGGCACGCGAACCCGCTCGCCTTGCGCGATACTGCGCTGGAATGCGGGCGTCTCGACCAGCTGCAGCCGAATATACAATCCCACGAGCACCAAGACCGCACTCGCCAAAAACGGAATGCGCCAGCCCCATCGCAACACGTCGCCATTGCTCAGGGTAGCGCCGATCGCTAAAAAAATGCCGGTGGAGCATAGGAACCCCAGAGGCGCGCCGAGCTGCGGGAAACATCCGTACCATGCGCTCCTTCCCGGCGGCGCATTCTCGGTAGCCAGCAATACCGCACCTCCCCACTCACCGCCCAACCCCAACCCCTGTCCGAATCTGCATAGCGCCAGCAACACTGCCGCCATAACGCCGATCGATGCATAGGTCGGCAGCAGACCGATGAGAACCGTGGAAATACCCATGGTCAGCAGCGCCGTCACCAGCGTCGCCTTGCGTCCGATGCGATCGCCGAAATGTCCGAACAGGGCCGACCCGATGGGCCGTGCGAAGAAGGCCAGTGCGAAGGTCGCGAACGACTGCAGCGTCGCGGTGGCCGGATCTTGCTTGGGAAAGAACAATGTGGGGAAAACCAATACCGCGGCCGTCGCGTAGATATAGAAATCGAAGAACTCGATGGTCGTACCGATCAAACTCGCCAGTAGAATCCGGTACGCCGGCTGCGCGGCGGGCCGCGGTCTCAAGTCTTGCAAAACGGGAAACTCCGGGACCCGATGTCCACATTTTTTCTCATGGTACTACAGGGCAGCGCCGCGCAACGCCGCAGACGCCACCCGCCAAGCCAACGCGGCCCACGCGAAATGTTAGGAGCCTCCTACGGCCCGGTCGCCTCGTCGTTTTGCTTGATGATGTCGTCAGGTTGGATTTCGCCGCTCGGCATCGGCGGCGGATTCGGTACGCTCGGCCCGGCATTCTCCGCGGGCACCACGGGCGCTTTGCCGGCATCCGGCGGATGCTGCGCCATCCGTTCCGTTTGGCTCAACTGCGATGCGCCCCAACCGCCGCCCAGATCATTGATCAGACTGACGCTGGCCGAGAGCTGCTTCAATTGAACGGCCAGCTCCGTTTCACGGGCGCCCAGAAACGCATTTTGCGCCGTGATGACGTTCACGTAGCTATCGACGCCATTGCGGAACAGCATGACCGTCAGCTCGACGGCGCGCTTCGCCGCGAGCGTGGCCTTGTGCGCCTGGCCCAATTCCGTCGACAAAATCCGCAGCGCCGCCAATTCGTCCTCCACCGACTGGAATGCACTCAAAGCCGTTTGTCGGTAGGTGGCCGTTTGGCTTTCATTCAGAGCCCGCGCCTGCGCGACCGCCGCGCGGCGCGCGCCGCCGTCGAACAGCAATTGCGCCAAACTGGGCCCCACCGACCAGAAGCGGTTCGGGAGATTGAACAGACTGCTCAAGGCGGTGGACTCGTAGCCGCCGCTGGCGCTCAAGGTCAGACTCGGAAAGAACGCGGCGCGTGCCACGCCGATCTGGGCATTGGTCGCCGCGACCTGCCGCTCGGCTGAGGCTATGTCCGGGCGGCGTTCGAGAAGGTCCGAAGGCACCCCCACCGGGATGATCGGCAGCGGCTGGTTGAGGCGCTTATAGGGAATGGAAAATTTCGCCGGCGGCACGCCGATCAGCACGGCGATCGCATGCTCGTACTGCGCCCGCGCGATGCCGACGTCGGTGGCAGACGCCATCGCGGATTCGAGCTGCGATTCGGCCGAGGCAATATCCGCCTCCGAGTCCACGCCATTCTCGACCAGCGTGCGCACCAGATGCAGGCTTTGCTCATAGTCGGCGACCGTCACCTCGAGGATGCGCCGCTGTTCGTCGGCCACCCGCAGCTGGAAGTAGTCCTGCGCCAGTGTGCTCTGCGTGCTGAGCAGCGCATTCGCCAGCTGCGCCGCGCTCGCTTGCGCCGAGAAACGATTCTCGGCCACGGTATTGCGGATGCTGCCCCACAAATCGACCTGATAGGACGCTTCGAGCGGAAAGGCGAAAATATTGTGCGTGCCGGCCGATGTGCCCTGCGCAGCGCTCGTCGTCGTTGGGGTGGCGCCAGTGGAAGCACCGCCGCTGCCGATCTGGGCGACCTCGGCGCTGGACTTTGCACGCGTCACGCTGGGGACGAGGCTCAAAGTGGGAAATAGCTGGGCTTGCGCTTCCTGCACGAGAGCGTAAGCGGAGCGGTAACTCGCCTCCGCCGCAACGATGGTTTGGTTCGATATGGCGACCCGCGCCTCAAGGTCATTGAGCTGCGGATCCTCGTACATCTCCCACCAATTGCTGCGTATCGCGGCATCGCGCGGCTCCGCAAGCTTCCATCCTTGCGCCGTCGCATCGGCGCCGGGCACGGCCTCCTTGAATACCGCGGACGGTTCGGTCTTCGGCGGATCGTAGCGCGGCGCAAAGTTGCATCCGCCCAGACTCAATACGCCCGCGGCGGCGGCGAATCTGCACAGTAAGCTGCTTCGTCTCATGAGCTTGCCGGCTCGTCGGCGGGTCCCGTTCCCGCGGTGGGGGACTTGGCAAAACCGAATTTGGAGATCCATGTATTCACGCGGTCCATATAAAGATAGATCACCGGTGTCGTGTACAGGGTCAGCATTTGACTCACGATCAGCCCGCCGACGATCGCAATGCCCAACGGGCGGCGCAGTTCCGAACCCATGCCGGTGCCGACCGCCAGGGGCACGCCGCCCAACAACGCCGCCATGGTCGTCATCATGATGGGCCGAAAGCGCAGCAGGCTCGCCTCGAACACCGCCTCCTTGGGACTCTTATGATCGCGTCTTTCCACTTCGATGGCGAAGTCGATCATCATGATCGCATTCTTCTTGACGATTCCGATCAGCAGGATGATCCCGATCAAGGCGATGACGCTGAGCTCCGTGTGCGTGATGAGCAGCGCGAGCAACGCGCCTACCCCGGCCGACGGCAGTGTGGAGAGTATCGTGATCGGATGAATGTAGCTTTCGTAGAGAACGCCGAGCACCACGTACACGGCCGCGATGGCGGCCGCGATCAGCAGCGGTTCGCTCGAGAGCGACGCCGTGAAGGCCTGAGCCGTGCCGCTGAACGAGCCCGTGATCGTCGAGGGCACGCCTGCTTCCCGCTCCGCTGCATTGATCAAGTTGACCGCGGTGCCGAGCGCCACGCCCGGAGCGAGATTGAACGAATAGGTCACGGACGGAAAAACGCTGGAGTGATTGACCGCAAGGGGTGCCGTCCCCGCCTCATAGTGGGTGAATGCCGATAACGGCACCATGCCGCCGCTCGATGCGACGTAGACGTTGTTCAGCGCGCCCGGATCTTGCCAGAAGGCAGGGTCCACGACCATGATGACGTAATACTGGTTCAACTGCGTATAGGTCGTCGCGATTTCGCGTTCCCCAAACGCGTCGTAGAGAACGTTGTCGATTGCCTCCGGAGAGACGCCCAGGCGTGCGGCGGTGGGCCGGTCGATCACCAGATTGGCCGCGAGGCCCTTGTTCTGAGCGTCGTTGTTCACGTCGGTCAGCTGGTGGATGCCCTTCAGCGATTTCAGCAAAATCGGGGCCCAGTGATTCAGTGTCGGTAGGTCGGCGCTTTGAATCGTGTATTGATACTGGGCGGCCGATTGCCTGCCGCCGATGCGCACGTCCTGCACTGCTTGCAGAAACAGCGTCGCGCCCGGCACCACGGCCAATTTCGCGCGCAGCCGGTTGATGATCTGATCGGCGGTCGCCTTGCGCTCCGCGAGCGGTTTGAGGGCGAGAAAAGCGCGGCCCGTGTTGGTCGTGGTCCCGCCGCCGCCGCCGGTGAATATCAACACGGTGTCGACCCCGGGATCCTGCTTGGCGATGGCGGCGAGCTGCGCGATTTTCTGCTGCATGGCCGGAAAGGAAATCGACTGGTCCGCGATGATGTTGCCGTTCAGGCGGCCGGTATCTTGCTGCGGGAAGAATCCCTTGGGAATCACGACATACAAGAATACGTTGAGGCCGAGGGTGGCGATGGCGATGATGAGCACCAGCAGGGAGTGCTCCAATACCCAGGCCAAACTGTGCTCGTAACCCTTCAAGATCCGGTCGAAGGCCCGCTCGCTCGCCATGTACAACTTGCCGTGGGTTGCTTTCTTGCGCAACAGCACCGAGCACATCATGGGAGTGGCCGTCAGCGACACGGCCAGCGAGACTAAGATGGCGACGGAGAGCACCACGGCGAATTCCCGGAACAGCCGGCCAATGATTCCACCCATCAACAGGATGGGGATGAACACCGCCACCAGTGAAATACTCATGGACAGCACGGTGGAGCCGATCTCCGCAGCTCCTGTCATTGCGGCCGTCTCGGCATCCATGCCCATTTCCTGATACCGGGTGATGTTTTCGAGCACCACGATCGCATCGTCGACGACGAACCCCGTGGAAATTGCGAGCGCCATCAGCGAGAGATTGTCGACGCTGTAACCGAACAGGTACATGATCGCAAATGTGCCGATGATGGAGGCGGGCACCGCGACAAAAGGGATTAAGGTGGCGCGAGGTTCCCGCAGGAATAGGAACACCACCAGCACCACCAGCGCCACCGAGAGCAAAAGCGTCCGCTCGATGTCCGACACCGACGCGCGAATCGTCTGGGTCTGGTCGAGGCCGATGCTCATGATGATGGCCGGGTCGATACTCGCAGCCAGCTGCGGCAATGCCGCCTTGATGGCGTCCACCGTGGTGATGATGTTCGCGCCGGGCTGCCTGAAGATGATGAGCAGCGCCGCCTTCCTGCCGTTCGCCAATCCCGTGGAGAGCACGGTTTGGACCGAATCCTGGACCGTCGCGACCTTGGAGAGCGTCACCGGCTGACCATTGCTGTACGCAATGATGAGGGGCTGATAATCCTTCGCCTTCATGAGCTGGTCATTGGCGCCGATGGCCCAACGCCCCTCGGAGTTCGAAAAGCTTCCCTTGGCCTCATTGGCCGTTTGCGCCACGATCGCGGTTCGGACGCTTTCCAACCCGATCCCGTAACCGGAGAGCTGCGTGGGGTTTACGTTAATTCGCACCGCCGGCGCCGAACTGCCGCCGACCACGACCTGCCCCACGCCCGCGATTTGCGAAAGTCTCTGTTCGAGCACCGTCGATGCCGCATCGTAGAGCGCCGGCGGCGGCAGCTTGTCCGACGTGAGGGCCACGATCATGATGGGCGCATCCGCCGGATTGACCTTCCGATAGGTGGGATTGCTGGGCAAATTGGCGGGCAAGTAGCTGCGCGCGGCATTGATCGCCGACTCGACGTCGCGCGTGGCCGCATCGATGCTGCGGCTCAAGTCGAATTGCAGCGTGATGCTCACCTGGCCGAGTGTGCTCTGGGAGGTCATTTCGGTCACTGCCGAGATTCGGCCGAACTCCCGTTCGAGCGGCGTGGCGACGGATGAGGCCATGATCTCCGGACTCGCGCCGGGTAAGGAAGCCGATACCGATACGGTCGGGAAATCCACCTGCGGCAGCGGCGACACGGGCAGCACCCGGAAGGCCGAAGCACCCGACAACACCAAGGCCGTGGTGAGCAGCGTGGTGGCGATGGGACGCTTGATGAAGGGCGCGGAGAAATTCACGGGCTTGCCTGCGACGGCGGCAACACCGGCCGCGGTGGGTTGCGCGGCGCGGACGGTGGTGGACCCTGCGGCGTCTCGGCCGTCGGCCGCCCGCGACCGCGCCAGGCGGCGAACCGTTCGGCCAGCCCATCGAAGAACAAGTAGATCACGGGCGTCGTATACAACGTGAGCAGCTGACTGCAGATCAAACCGCCGACGATGGTGATGCCGAGGGGACGCCGCAACTCGGAACCCACGCCTTGCCCGAACGCCAGCGGCATGGCTCCCAGCATCGCCGCCATCGTGGTCATGAGAATGGGGCGAAACCGCAGCAGGCAGGCCTCGCGGATTGCGTCGAAGGCGCTCTTGTGCTCCTTGCGCTGCGCTTCGAGCGCGAAGTCGATCATCATGATGGCGTTCTTCTGCACGATGCCGATCAACAGGACGATGCCGATGATGGCCACCACCGTCAGCTCGTCGCCGCAGATGAGCAGCGCCAGCAGCGCACCGACGCTTGCCGACGGCAATGTCGACAGGATGGTCAACGGATGGATATAGCTCTCATAGAGCACGCCCAAGACGATGTACACCGTGAGCAGCGCGGAGAGCACGAGGATGCCTTCGTTGCTGAGCGAGCCCGTGAATGCCTGAGCCGTGCCCTGGAAGGTGCCGATCATCGCAGCGGGGGGCGGCAATTCCCTTTGCACCTTCTCGATCGCACTCACGGCCGCTCCCAGCGACGCGCCCGCGGCGAGATTGAACGACACCGTCGTTGCGGGGAATTGCCCCATATGGCTGATTAAGATCGGGGCGCTGCTCTGCGAGGTCGTCGCAATCGCGCTGAGCGGCACCGGCGTGCCGCTTGCGGTGTTCAAATAAATGTCGTTCAGATGGGTGGGATCGGTCTGAAACTCCGGCTGCACCTCCATGATGAGGTGATACTGGTTCAATTGCGTGAACAGCGTCGAGACTTGCCGTTGACCGAAACTATCATAGAGCGCATCGTCGATATTTTGCGCCGTGAGGCCCAGGCGCGACGCGGTGGGCCGGTCAATCTGCAGGGAAACCTGACGCCCGCCGTTTTGCAGATCGCTGGCGACGTCCTCGAGCTCGGGCAGCTGCTGCAAGCGGCTGACGAAGCTCGTCGCATATTGCGCCAGCTCAGCCGCATTCGGGTCCTGCATGCTGAATTGGTACTCGGTCCGGCTGACGATATCCTCGACCGAGATGTCCTGGACCGGCTGCATGTACAGGGTGATGCCGTCGACGTGGCCGGCGGCGCTCTTTAGATCGCGAATCACGTCCATCGCCGACTTGCGCTCGTTCAGCGGCTTCAAGTTGATCTGGATGCGGCCGCTGTTCAAGGTGGTGTTGGTGCCATCGACGCCGATGAACGAGGACAAGCTCATCACCGCGGGATTATCCAGAATCTTGGCGGCGAGCTGCTGCTGGAGCTGCGCCATTTTCGTGAACGACACCGTTTGGCTCGCTTCCGTGACCGCCTGAATCTCGCCGGTATCCTGCACGGGGAAGAACCCTTTCGGAGTGATGAGGAACAGAAGAACTGTCACGACCACCGTCAACATCGCGACCAACAGGGTGAGGCGCCGGCGCTCGAGCACCCGGTCGAGCGTACGCTCGTAGAAATTGATGACGCTTTGAAACACCCGCTCCGAAAATCGGTAGAAACGGCTTTGCTGACCGGTGTCCGTGTGATGGAGCAACTTGGCGCAAAGCATCGGCGTCAAGGTCAGCGAAATCGCCGCCGAGATCAGGATGGTCGCGCTCAGGGTCACGGCGAACTCGCGAAATAGCCGGCCCGTGATATCGCCCATGAACAACAGCGGGATCAAAACCGCGATCAGGGACACGGTCAGCGACATGATGGTAAAGCCGATCTGTTCCGCGCCCTTGAGGGCGGCGGCCAGAGGCTTCTCGCCTTTCTCCACGTAGCGCGTGATGTTTTCGATCATCACGATCGCGTCATCCACCACGAAACCCGTTGAAATGGTGAGCGCCATCAGAGTGAGATTATTGAGGCTGTAGCCCAGTGCATACATCACGCCGAAGGTGCCGACGAGAGCCAGCGGTACCGCGACGCCGGGAATGACGGTCGCTGCGAAAGTGCGCAGGAACACGAAGATGACGGCCACCACCAGGGCGACACAGAGCATCAGCTCGAATTCGACGTCCGCCACCGAGGCGCGAACCGTGGTGGTGCGGTCCGTCAACACGGACACTTTGATCGTCGACGGAATCGTTGCGCGCAATTTCGGCAGCAGCGCCTTGATGCTATCGACCACATTGATGATATTGGCGCCCGGCTGCCGCTGGATGTTCACTATCACGGCCGGTACCTTGTTCATCCAGGCGGAGAGCTGGGTGTTCTCCACCCCATCGATCACCGTCGCCACGTTCGCCAGCATGACCGGGGCGCCGTTTCTGTAAGCGATGACGATCTTGTTGAATTCCGCCGCGCTAGTGATCTGATCATTGGCGCCGATCTGAAAGCTTTGCGCCGGGCCGTTGAAGCTGCCTTTTGCGTTGTCGAGGCTGGTCTCAGCGAGCGCGGCGCGCACGTCCTCCAGATTCAACCCATAGGCCGCGAGCTGCGTCGGATTCAGCTGGACGCGGACGGCGGGCTTTTGGCCTCCGCTGATGGTGACCCCCCCGACGCCGGGCAGCTGGGAGATTTTCTGCGCCAGGCGCGTGTCCGTGTAATCCTCCACCTGCTGCAAGGGCATCGAGTCGGATGTGAGCGCGAGCGTGAGGATGGGTGCGTCCGCGGGATTGACCTTGCTGTATATGGGCGGGACCGGCAGACCGGTGGGCAGGTAATTTTGCGCGGCGTTGATTGCCTCCTGCACATCCTCTTCCGCAACGTCGATATTCAGGCTCAAGTTGAATTGCAGAGTGATGACCGACGCGCCGGAGGAGCTGGTGGACAGCATCTGGGTGAGGCCCGGCACTTCGCCCAGTTGCCTCTCCAGCGGCGCGGTAATTGCCGTCGCCACGACATCGGCGCTCGCGCCGGGGTAAAAGGTCATGACCTGCATCGTCGGATAATCGACTTCGGGCAATGCCGCAATCGGCAATTGCCGAAATCCGATGATGCCGACCAGCAGAATGGCCGCCATTAGCAGCGAGGTCGCGATCGGACGCAGGATGAACGGTCGGGACGGATTCATCCGGTCTTCGGCGCCGCTGGGTTCGCCGCCGCGGGCGCCTTCTTCCGAATCACGATTTTCGAGCCGTTTTGCAGCTTGTCGAAGCCGTCGGTGACGAGTTGGTCGCCCGGCTCGACGCCGCTGACGGCGGAGGTTTCCGCCTCGGTCGCCAGGATCTTGACGTTGCGGGACTGCACGCTCAAGTCCGGTTGAACCACATACACGAAGGCCACATCATTGTTGTGCTGTATGGCCGCCTGCGGAACCAGGTTGACCTGAGTCAGCGTCTTGACCAACAGCCTCGCGTTCACGAACTGGCTTGGAAACAGCTCATTGTGGGTATTCGGAAATGTGGCGCGTGCGCGCACCGTTCCCGTGGTGGTGTTGACCTGATTATCCACCGTGAGCAAGGTGCCGGTGGCGAGCGTGTGTTGCTTCGACCGATCCAGCGCAATCACCTGCATGGGTTTGCCGGTGCTCATTTGCGCGAATACCTCGTCGATCGAATCCTCCGCAATTACGAAGATCACCGTGATCGGCTGCAGCTGCGTGATCACGCACAGGCCGGTCGTCCCGTTGGCGCTCACCACGTTGCCGGGATCGATGTTGCGCAATCCGACGCGGCCGTCGATGGGCGAAACGACGCGCGTATAGTCGACATTGACCTTGGCGGCGTCGAGATTGCCTTGGTCAAGCTTCACGGTACCTTCATCTTCGTCCACCGTCGCCTGCTGCGTGGCCAATTCCTGCTCGGGAATGGCGTGTTCCTTGTACGAATTCTGATAGCGGACGAGATCGATGCGGGCGTTCTTCAGCAAGGCTTCATCGCGTTCCAGCTGACCCTGCGCTTGAAGGAAGGCAGCTACATAAGGCCGCGGGTCGATGACCGCCAAAAGGTCGTCCTTCTTGACGATCTGACCTTCCTTGAAGCGGACCTCGGTCACCATCCCCGCCACGCGGCTCACGATGGTATCGGTATACACGGGCGTGACATTCCCGAGCGCGTCGAGGTAGACATCGATATTGCCCAGCGTGACCGTGGCGGCGCCCACCGGGATGGGCTGCGGGGGCTGTTTGGGCTTGGGCTTTTCGAACGCACGCACGAGGAGCCAAATGCCGATGAGAAACACGATCAAGACGATGGTCCAAATCACCCAACGGCTTTTTCTTTTGTGGCTTGAGTCCGCGCTGCCGAGATCATACGGATGATCGGGTGCATTTGTGCCCACGGCGGCGTCTGTCATATCGAGTCGAACCTCGGTATCCGAGAACTTGGGGGGGCACCACCGCCTTGCGCTAAACGCGCGGTCGCTATGCTGGACACGAAAATCTCGCTTAAGTAGCCAACCACGGGTTGCGATTATGTAGCCTATCACCGCGACTGCGCGCGGAAGATGGCCAAATAATTCAACTCTGTTTCAACCGCAATTCACGCGAACTCTACGCGCGCGCAGTCGGGCGTTCAGGCGGCCGGCATCCAGGCTGCGGTCACGGCCGCCAGGGACGTACTTCCGCCGGGATTACCGCTCGTGGCCACCGCCATGTCCGCCGCCGCGCGGGGCCCTGGGAATCGAGGGCGCGCCGCGTCCCCCGCCGCCCTCGCGCGCCCCGCCCCGCGGCGGTCCGACATGATAGCCACCGCCCCAGCCGCCGTACTCATAACCGTAGGGCTCGTAAACGCCGCCAACGTAGCCGACCGGCCCGTCGTAGCCGACCCCAACGGCGCATGCGGACAACATGACGAGCAACAAGGATGCGCCGAGACCCCGGCTCCAAGACGCAGATTCAATTCTCATTTCGGCTCCACTTTGGTGTCGGTATCCGACCATTCCATCAATCCAAGCGGCGCTCCCGCCGGGTCTGCGATCACCGTTACCTTGCCGCCATGACGATCCTCATAGGGCTCTACCAGCACTCGTCCGCCAAGGGAAACCGCTTTGGCCGAGCTCTCGGCCGCATTCATTACTCGTACGAAGTTGAGCCAATGCGGACGCCGGTGGCCGCTGGATGGCAGTGAGTTCACGCTGGCGCGCGCGTAGTCGTCGGTGGATAGGATCACATGGACCGCCTCGTCATCGCTCGGCAGATCGAACACGTCATAACCGAAAATCGCTTTGTAAAACGTAGCCTCCCGCGCCGGGTCGCGCACGAGCAGAGAACTCCAGATCCATTCTCCGGGCGCCGCCAAGTAATCCGGCGGATCGCCACTCGAGGATGCGAGCATTGCAATTACCGCACCCTCCGGGTCCGTAAGCACCGCCTGCCGTCCGCGGCCGGTGTAGGTTTTGGGTTCAGAAACGCTTTTCGCGCCGTGGCCGAGCGCGATCCGTCTGGCGGCATCGACGTCTCGCACCGCGATGAAGGTGAGCCAAGCCGGCTGGCGGCGCTCGCCAGACGGCAGCGGCTTTTGCAACAGCCCGGCGATCGGGCGTCCATCGAGCAGCGCCACCGCGTAATCCGTATTGCCGGCGTGAATGGTTTGGTACGTCCAGCCGAACAATTCCGCGTAGAAGCGCTCGGCCGCGGCAAGATCCGGGGTCACCAGATCCGCCCAAATGATTTTACCGGGATGATGTTCCGCCGGTCCGGAACCGCCGATCGGCGGAAGTTCGTAGGGCGCGGCGAATGCAAGGCTGCACGTCAGACAGGCCAGCAGCGCGAAGATCGCGCGCCGCACAGAGATACGAACTCGATCGAGAACAACATTCATCCTAACGTTCTCCAGAAAAGTTAACGAGGCTACCGCCTCTCGATGCCGCGGCCCAAATATCCGCCCAAGCGGTGCGACGGTCTGTACGTTGTCCCACTTTGTCGGCGTCGGAAAGCACCGACATGACGAGGTAGCGATACATCGACGGCAGCTAGCGCTTGCTCAAGCCGGCCACGACGAGCACCACGCCCGCGGCAAGGGCAGCACCGCCCGCCCACGGCGGAACCTCGTGGCTCTGTTGCAGCTTGGCTTCGACCTGACCGACCTTGAAAAGGCTCTTGTCGCTGGAATAGGTTGGAGATTTGATGAGAATGTAGAGGCCGCCGGCAATCAGGATTGCACCGATAATTTGAACTGCGCGCATAAGGCCTCTTGTGACGGGTCTGAAGAAAGAGTCGCGGGATTCGCACGCCATTGTAGTCCGCCCGGAGAATCGCAGGGCGGGATTGTGTCAATCGAAAGCCGCAGGCCCGGCCAGTGTGGTCATCGCCGCAGTGACGATCAATATGGCGCCGGCCAGAGCGATTTCAAATCTGATCGATTTTTGCAAGGCCCGCAGTGCGCGCCCATCACCCTCGATGAGCCCCGGCGTCAGTCGCAAATGGTTGAGCGCCGCCAAAGCGAGCAAACACGCGACCAGGACGATCTTGGACAAGACGAGGCGGCCGTACCCGCTGGTCCACAACTCGGTAACGTCGTGTAGCAGCAGACATAGCAGACACGCACCGGCGGCGAATAGTACGCCCACGACGACGAGCGCAGACGCCCCGAAACGCGAAGCGGTTGCCGCAACTCGCGATACGTCGGCGCCGCGAGAAACCATCAGCAGCGGCATCAGCGCGCCCAGCCAGAATGCCGCACCCAGCAAATGCAGGACTAACACGCCCGTGGCCAGCCAAGGCTCGGCGAGTGCGTGCACGTGCCCCACCCACGCAAATGAGGTCGCAGCGACCACCGCCCCGATGAGCGCCCATGGCGGCGGCCGTCGCACTGCGGGCGCCGGCAGCATGAGGCCCAAACCGATCAGCCGCAGGAGGGTCACCCTTCCCTCACCCGCTTGCAGGATCATGCGCGTGAGACCCAGGTCGAACAGTCCTGCCATATCGCCGCTCATCGACGCCGCCGTTGCCAATATTTCTGCGCAGCTCGCGAGCGCCGACACGATCAGCAACGTCCGAATCAATCTCCGTATTTCCCGGGCATGAGATGCCTCGAGGAGATCGTGACAGTACGTCAGAAAGCCGACGGCGCCCGAGGCACTCAATGTCGCGGCATAAGTGACCGCCTTGGCAGCTACGAGCGCCGCGTCCCCCAGGCCGATGGCCGTCACGGCCGTGAACCCTGCCCGCCCGCTACCGGATCACGAAAGAGTAGGCGCCCTTCACCGCATGCCCGTCGCTGGCCGTCAATGCGCTCCACTGCACGTCGTATTTTCCCGCGGCCAAGCGCGGGAGCTGGATGGTCACTGTGCTTGCCGGGGCCGCGTTGCGATCGATGGTGACCGGAACCTCGTGGCCGGCGGTCGTCACCTTCAGCACCCCCAACCTCACGTTTTCATTGAACGTCAGGATCAATGACGGCGGCGGCCCGGTGAACTGCGCGTCCGCGGCGGGGACCGTGCCCAGCAACTTGGCATGCCCGAATGCGGGACCGGCGGCGAGCAGCGCCGCGCTCAACCCCAGTGATACCCATCTGCTGCGCATTGCCACTCCCCTCCGAACCCCTCGTCATTTGTATTATATGGTGCAATGGTATGATTATTTCGGATATGAAATTCAATCGATCATTCAGGGTCGCTTGCGCGCTCCGCCGGCGATTACCTATGATCGACTGGACCGTCCTCCTCGGTCGTCGCGCCTTGATACTCATCTACGCCGCGCTGTCCGGCTGCACCACGTTCTCGCCGGATGGCGGCTTCGATAAGGTCGCCGATGCGGCCCGCAGCCAGCTTGGTCTGGCGGTAAGTTGGCCGAGGTCCGCCGATGAACGCGCGAAGCGCGACGCCGAAGTCGCCGCTCAGCTGGCGCACCCCCTCACGCCCGACGATGCCGTCGAGGTTGCATTGCTCAACAATCATGCGCTGCAAGCGTCGTTTCGAGAGCTTGCAGTGTCCGAAGCGGATCTTGTTCAGTCCGGCCGCTTGCCCAATCCGCGCTTTACGCTGCGCCACTCGAGCGGCGGAGGCTTGTACGACATCGAGGAAACGCTCACATTCAATGTGGTGTCGCTCATGACGGTGCCCTATCTTCACGCCGCTGAAAAACGTCGGTTTGCGCAGGTTCAGAACGACGCCATCATACAGGTGGTGCAGCTTGCGGATCGCACGCGTACCGCGTACTACACGGCGCTCGCCGCCCACGACTCGCTTCACTATGCGTGGCAGGTCAAGAACGCTGCGCAAACAAGCGCTGAGCTGGCCCATCGAATGTTGGGGGCAGGCAATTGGAATCGGCTCGATCAGGCTCGCCAGCAGAATTTCTACGTCCACGCTCTGCAACAGCTGGCACGCGCGCAATTAGCGGATGAAGCCGCAAGTGTGGAATTGAATCGGTTGCTGGGCATTGCGGACGACCGGTCGGCGGTGCAACTCGCTGAGCGCCTGCCCGATCTGCCGCAAAATATCGCCGTACTGCCCCAACTGGAACAGGCGGCGATGCAAAGTCGGATAGATCTGCAGATCATGCGCGCCGAGATGGAAGAGCTTGCGCGGCGCCTCAAGCTGACCAAAGCGACCCGCGTCGTCGACGTGCTCGATTTGGGACCGACGCGCGTACGCAACGGCACGCGGCACGATCCCTTCGAAGACGGCTACGAAGTCAGCCTCGAAGTTCCTATCTTCGATACCGGCGATGCCCGCGTCCGAAAATCCGAGGCTCTATATGCACGGTCCGTGGAGCGGTTCGCGCAAGCGGCGATCGATGCACGCGCCGATGTCCGTAAGGCGATCTCTCAATACCGCACGGCTTTTGAGATGGCGGTGCGCCAACGAGACGACATCATGCCCGTCGCGAAGTTGATTTCGAAGCAAAATCTGCTGCGCTATAACGCCTCTCTGATGAGCGTGTTCGATTTACTCGCCGACGCACGGGACGAAATCACGAGTGTCGAGGATTACATCGACAGTGTCCGCGATTTTTGGATCGCGAAATCTCATCTCGATGCCGCGCTCATCGCAAATTCGTCGCGCTAGCTTTGATGAGGACTTGAATTATGGTTACTCGACGAAGTTTTTTCAGCAGCGCCGGCGCGGCCGTCGCCGCCGCGGCCGTCGGAAAGGCTGCGCTTGCCGCACTCCCGGAAGTGGTCTCCAGCGACACGGCCAAGATGCAGGGTCCGTTACACCCCCGGAGCGGCCGGCCTTATCAACCGGTCGCAACGTTGAATGGCTGGACGCTGCCCTGGCGCATGCGCAACGGCGTAAAGGAGTTCCACTTGGTGGCGGAACCGGTGCTCCGCGAGGTTGCACCGGGCATGAAAGCTCATCTATGGGGATATAACGGCCAATCGCCGGGGCCGACCATCGAGGTGGTCGAAGGCGACCGCGTTCGGCTGTTCGTGACCAATCGGCTGGCCGAGCACACCAGCGTCCACTGGCATGGCCAGCGTCTGCCCAATGGCATGGATGGCGTGTCCGGCCTCACTCAGCCACCGATCAAGCCGGGGCAAACCTATGTTTACGAGTTCGCGGCGCAGCGCGCGGGCACGTTCATGTATCACCCGCATGCCGATGAAACGACGCAGATGGCGATGGGCATGATGGGCTTTTGGGTGACGCATCCGCGGGATCCTCGGCTCATGCCGGTGGATCGAGATTACGTATTCCTCGTGAATGCCTACGATATCGAACCGGGCAGCTACACGCCCAAGGTCAGCACCATGCTCGACTTCAACCTATGGACCTTCAACAGCAGGGCGTATCCCGGCATCGACGCGATCGTGGCCCGCCGCGGTGAACGCGTGCGCATTCGCATCGGCAACCTCACCATGACGAATCATCCCTTCCACCTGCACGGCCATGAGTTCGTGGTGACGGGCACCGATGGCGGCTGGATTGCGCCAACCGCACGCTGGCCCGAAGTCACTACCGACCTCGGAGTCGGACAGATGAAGGCCCTCGAATTCACCGCGTCGGCAGACGGAGATTGGGCGTTTCACTGCCACAAGAGCCATCACACCATGAATGCCATGAGTCATGCCGTTCCCAACCTCATCGGAGTCGAGCAACGGGATCTCGCCGATCAGATCGCGTCGTTGGTCCCGAATTACATGAGCATGAACGGCGAGGGCGGCACCATGGCCGACATGCAGATGCCCGTGCCCGAGAACACCCTGCCCATGATGGCGAGCGCCGGGCCATACGGGAACATTGAAATGGGCGGCATGTTCACCGTGGTGAAGATTCGCCCGGATCTGGCGCACGACGACTACCGCGATCCCGGTTGGTACCAGGCGCCCAAGGGCAGCGTTGCTTACTTGTGGGAAGGCGAAGCATCCGCGCCAGCACGCGACGGTTGAAGTTGAAGGCCCCCAGGCAAGTCTCCATAGAATGTCGATGCCGGTGTACTTCTCAAGAAGTCTGCCGTAGCGGTTGCGATCGACAGGCCCGATTTAGGCAAGTCCTGTGCAGGCTGCGAACTCGACTCGTCGGACGACTGGCCAAGCGACACAATTTTGCGGAACGCCGTCCACGCCGCCGTCGGCACCGCCCCGAAGCTGCGGGTTGCATCCTGGGCCTTGCGCACATCCATCCACAAACTGCCTTCTAGCAAATCGAAGCCCAACAAATCGAACGTTGTGTCGACTGCTTGCCGCGCATGCTGCACCTTGATGCGAGTTTGCCCCTGCAAATCCTCGACGGTGCCGACGATGGCGCTGCCGAACGGCGCGATGGGATTCATCAGACTCTGAATTTCCTGTTGCAAGTCGACGGGCGCGTAATCGTAGAATCCGCCGCGCGCGCCGGGTATGAGGTCCTGTGCGGCAACGACGGTAAAGAAAGGATTGTGAAACCGCTCGATGCGCAGCATGACAGCGACATCCATGTTCGCCAGCGCGATGATGAAACCTTCGATCTTGTTGGCCAGCGGATAGGGATCCCAGTTGGCATTCGACACGATGTAACCATGCTGGCCGTGACTGTGCGCACCGCCCTTCACATAGAACCGCATCATTTGCGGAGTGGCAAGCTCCCAAGAGTCCTCGGGCCCCAGTCCGACATTGACGGCCGGATTATGGTCCGAGGAATTGGCCTGTAGGACCACCGCATCCTTGAGTACCGACCAAGCCTCCCACGCCGCCGCCTGCCTGATCGATGAAGCCCGGAGACTTTCGGGATCTTGAATGATCCGGTGGGTGTCGCTCTGGAAAAGATAGCTGCCCTTGATCATGTCGAGAATTCGGGCGGCGTGCCAATTCAGCCAGACTTCCGGCCTATCGTGCTGCACGACGAGGCTCAACGGCGTAATGCTGCTGTTCATGCCGTTCAGATCGATGGCGTAGATGACGTCCGCCCATTCGAGGGCCTCTCTGGCGTCGTGGACCAGCAATGCCGCCTGTCCGGTGGCATAGGCGTTGCTGCTGGTCAGCGCGTTGTCATCGGCTGCAAAAGGCCGGATGGGCGCCAGCCCCGCTCGCTTGAGCGCCTGATCCGCGGGCATGCGCACGCCCTGGTAGTACGCTTCGCCGGCCCCAACCATCGCGGCGCCGACATTACCCAACTGCGCAAGATCTCCCTCTCCCAACGTACCCCGCGACTGCACCACCGGCGTGATCCGCTTATTGAGAAGGTCCAACAGCATCTGTGCCAATTGCGGGCTGGGCGCGTTGTAGACCAAGGCATTGGCGCGAACCACCATCATCGCGCGAACGATCTCCTCGTCACTAACCTCGGGTCCGGTCCCCCATAGGGCGCCGCCGCGAAATCTGGAATTTTGCGTCTTTTCGATGAGCGCGCGATTGGTGGGCGACATCGGATCGCCGTCGAACATCACCGTCTCGCGCTGATCACCGGAACCGCGGTTGAACCAATAGACGGGTATCCCTTCCGCAGAAGCCTCGAGCAGCAGGCCGTAGTTGTCGGCCTCGCGCCGCCGGGCGTCGTCACTCAATGCGACCCTCGCTCCGTGGCGGGCCACCATGACGATCTGATCGATGGAGAGGTCATGGCCGGTCAATGTCACCGTGCGACCGCTCATGTCGGATGCGATCGCCGTATAGCGCGTACCCGCCAGGGTCGGCGGCGCTGCGAACAGGGTGCCGGCACAGCACACTGCAGGCAGCACGCGACGGGCAGCCACCGCGAATCGTAAACTCATATCGGGGACCTCTCGCGAAACCAATGAACCTGTCGGTGCACTCAGCTGCGCCGACGGACGTCAGCGCCGCGGGCCGCGTTCCGCGATGCGGTCGCAGCAATAAATGAAAATACTGTTTCCCAGAATGCTGACGGCAAACAATGCCAGCGACGCCGGCACGACCTCGAGCACCTTGTGCAACCCCAGCCAATCCACGGGTGCATCCAACCAGTGCACCAGCGCCGCGAGTTGGCTGGTGTCGCCGTCCTTGACGCAACAGCGCAATAACCCGACGCGTATTCCCTCGCTCACGCCGAAGTGCGTCCACTCCCCGTCGCGAAACCAGCGGTAAATCTGCACGCTGATGAGGCACAGAAACACCGCAAGACAGCCGTACCCAACGAGCGCGCCGAAGGCACGTCCGGCCCGCAGGAACAGGTCACGACCGCTCAAGGGCGCCCCGTGGCTCATGGTGGCGCCGCCGCAGTCGGGCACGCATTGACTTCCAAGCGCGAGATGCGTCCCGCCTCGCCCTGCAAATCCGCCGGATTCAGCAAGCCGTCGGTTGGCTTCAGATCGATGTCGATCCAATAGACGTTGCCCGTCCGCTTTCGATCGGCAAGTCCTGGATGGAGGCCAAGCGCCTGCGCTTGAGCAACTCGAGCTTGCGCGCGCTTCTGCTCACTGTAGAGACCCAGCGAGATCACAGACCCGTCGGTCGGCCCCGGCATTTCGAGGGCGTCGTCGATTCCAGCGGCTTTCAGTTTCGCGAGCAGTTGATCGCTGGCGCCGGGGCTCGTGGGAGCCGGAAGATAAACCCACACGCCTGCCCACACGTCGCCGTCGACCACGCGCTGCCGCGGATCGTATCCGCCGGCGCGCAACGTGCTCGCAGCATGAGCGGCTTCCGAGACGTCACGGAACGGCCCAACGCTGATACAGCGCTTCGCGCTGGTGAGGGGCCCTGCCGCGCCCCCGTCGATCGGCGCATCCGGGCCACCGCCGCTGCTCGAGCCGGCGATGCCGCTGCTCTCGGCCGCCGCCGCACGCGCGGCCTCCGGCGCTTCGGAGACCAGCTTGAGTGTCCTCGAGGGCGCCGACGCAGCCGGTGCTTCCTGCGATTGGCCGATGCCATGGGTCCATAGAAAATAAACCACGTTCGCCAATGCGAGGCATACGACAATGCTTTTCAAGATCGTCATTTCAGGACCGTCAAATTGACCTCACCCGGGCGTAGACTCGCCTCGCCGGACACGAATTCTTGCACGCGGCCTCCCCGTTCGAGCCGCAATGCACCCTGGGCATCGACACCTCGTGCCGTGCCGGAATATATCGTCTCGCCCACCAGGACCTGTGCCGGCCGGTCGCGCAGTACATCGAGAACGCTCCAAGCCTCCCGAAACGCCGCAAACCCCATGCGCTCGAAGTCCGCCAGCATACTCAAAAGCTCATCGATGATCGCGCCGGCGATGAAATTGCGCGACGGCAGCGTGGCGCAGGCATCGGCGACAGCCGCGGCCTTGATCCCCGACGTCTCGAGTTGGGCGCGCACCGTCGGCGCGCAAGTCACATTCACGCCTATGCCGATCACGACATGGGCGGGCCCGCTGGCCTCTGCGCGCAGTTCGATCAGTACGCCGCCGATCTTGCGGTCGTGCAACCAGATGTCGTTCGGCCACTTGAGTCCGATACCCCGGGCGCCGGCCCGCGCCAAGGCCCGCGCCACGGCAACCCCGACGCTCAAGCTCAAGGTTGGACTCGCCTTTGCAGCATCGGTGAATGACCACCCCATCGACAGCGCGATGCTGCCGCCGAAGGGCGCAAACCAGTGACGCCCGCGGCGCCCTCGACCCGCCTGCTGCAATTCGCTCAACATGACGTCCGCATATCCGTACGGAGGCGGAACGGCCGCCAACAGCTGGGTATTGGTCGAATCCACGTCGAACTTGAGATCGAGGCTCCGCAAACGGGTCGCCCGCTCACTCGATAATGCGGCGCGAACAGCCGTCTCCTCCAATAACTCGACTGCCTCCGGCAACGCGTATCCGCGCCGCGGCAGAGCTTCGATGTCGATGCCGCGCAGGCGCAATCGCTCGATGCCTTTCCAGACGGCGGCGCGGCTCACGCCGAGTTCTTGCGCCAACCATTCGCCGGAATGCAGCCGGCCGTCCGCCAGCAGCATCAGCAGCGCGGGGTGCGCTATGCCGCTCGCGATCGAAACAGCCATAGTCGTGCGCGATGCTCTGTGCCCGCCGCCATGCGAGCGATATTGGCGCGATGCGTGAAGATTACGAAGGCGGTGATGAGGATGCAAAACGCCAGGAGCGGAGTGTCGCCGGCGTCGAAGACGTAAACCGCGACCACGAGCGCCACTCCAGCCAGCATGCTGGCAAGGCCCACATAGCCGGTGAGCAGCAAGACGATGAACCAGCATGAGAACAAGGGCAACAACAGGCGCGGCTCCAGCGCTCCGACCACGCCGACCACAGTTGCCACCCCCTTGCCCCCGCGAAAGCCGAACCAAACGGGATACACGTGGCCCAAGATCACCGCAAAACCACATGCCAGAGCCAGCCATTGACGGGATACATCCGCATCCAAAGCCACGCCTGGCAACATCAGCGTTGGCAACCACAATACCGCCAGCACTCCCTTGCCGATGTCGAGGGCCAATACCGACAATCCGAAGCCCTTGCCCTGGGTGCGCAGCGCATTGGTCGCGCCGGCATTACCGCTGCCCATACTTCGGATATCGACCCCCCGTAAACGCCCTAAAATCATACTGCCGAGCAAGGTGCCCAGGAGATAAGCAATGAGCGTCTTTAGCCCGAGTTCCAGCATGAATGAATTATGGCGCTGTCAACGTTTGGGCAGGTGAATTTCCGCCAGCATGCAGCGCACGCTGCCGCCGCCCAACCTTTCGATGACCGGGATATCGGCAGTCACCACGCCTCCGTGGCCCTCGAGAATCCGGCGCTGCGCGGGATCAAAACTGCGCCAGGCAGCCGTCGACATGGCGATGACGTTCCCCGCCGCAGGCGCCAGTTCCAGTAGATTTCCGGCAAATTGTTGCATTTGATTCCTGGAAATCTCGATCACTTGGTGGCCGGTGGCGCGCAACTTCTCCGCTACCGCAGCGCGGTGCTTCAGGTCGGTGATCACGTCGCCGCACACCACCGCGAAGCGCGCGCCGACCGCCATCAATACGTTGGTGTGGTAAATCGGTTTGGCCGCCGCATCGAACGCCTCGAAAGTCACCAGTTCGTAGTCGAGCTGTTGGGCAAACTCGCCGAGTACGTCGAGGTCGGTGCGTGGCGAAAGGGCGGCATAGGCCAAGCGATTGGCCCGATCCAGCACCATGCTGCCGGTGCCCTCGAGAAACTGGGCTTGGTTCTCACGGTGGGTCAGATCCACCGTCCTTGACGCGCCATAACCACCCTCCCGCGTGACCTGCTGCACGACATCCTCGCGGCGCTCCGCACGACGGTTGGGCGCCAGCATGGGATATAGAACCACCGTGCCGTCCCGATGAAAGCTCACCCAGTTATTGGGAAAGATCGCGTCGGGCTTGAGCGGCGACATCGTATCCTCGGCCACAATGATCTCGACTCCCGCCCGCGTGAGCTTCTCGGCCAAACCGTCGAATTCGTGCAGCGCGAGCTGTTGCGCGGTGCCGGCCGCAGCGCGCGCCGCTACGCGCGTCTCCAACTCCGATTCGAGGTCGGATGGGGCATTCGATTGAAAGGCGTTGCTGGCCGCCGTTTGCGGGTTGTAACCAAACCCAGCCGGCCGCACCATGAGCACGGCGCCTGCGCTTTGCGGTTCTCGAGCGAGCGGAATGGGTTGCGGCATGCCCATGAAACTATACCAGGCGGACGGGCGGCAGCGGGTTCCGGCGGATTGCCCGTTGACAGAGCACGCCGCTTTCATCAAGGTACCGCGGCTGAAGACAGCGTAAAAGCCCGAAAAAGGTCGCCTGGATTATTGGACGCCGACATCGAGCCGGTCCCGCAACTCGACGCATCCTGCCTTCGGGGCTAATTTGCGCCTTCGGGGCTCATTTGCACCTTCGGGCTAATTTGGGCCTTCGGGCTAATTTGGGGTAGCTGCCTTGCCGGTTTCACTGACCAATTCATTCTGGGTACTCGCGCTCGCCATGGTCGCTCTCTGCGCGCATGGCGCGTCCGAGCCGCATGGGAAACCCGCTGAACCTCCGCCTGCTCCCCCTCCACCGGCCGCCGATGGCTATGCGTTTTCCTTCGACACCCTGCTGGAAGACGCCAATCGACGGGCCCAGAAGCCCTACGCACCGCAGCGCAGTACCTTGCCGGCGGGCTTGGACAAACTGAGCCCGGAGCAATACCGCAGCATTCACTTCAACCCGGATGCCGGGATATGGCGCTCGGATGACGTGCCCTTCAGGCTCGAGCTGCTGCGCGCCGGATACAATCTGCAATCGGTTGCCGTGACGGTCTCGACGGTCGAGAACGGAATGGCCCAGGATCTGGTGGCGACACCGGCGATGTTCGACATGGGCTCCTCTGTGCCGCAGCTGGGTAACAAGGTTTCCCTGCCGCTATCGGGCTTCCGAATCCGCAGCCAAATCAACTCGAAAAAGGTCTGGGACGAATTCTTGGTGTTCCAGGGCGCGAGCTATTTTCGAGCCGTCGCCCAACATCTGCTTTACGGGCTTTCGGCACGCGGCCTCGCCATCAACACGGCTGAACCCTCGGGCGAGGAATTCCCGGCATTCACTCATTTTTGGGTGGAACGACCGGACCCGGGCGCCAAATCCATCGTCATCTATGCCCTGCTCGACAGCGTCTCGGCTACCGGCGCCTATCGGTTCACCGTCCAGCCGGGCGCCGAAACCCTGATGGATGTGGAACTTACGGTGTTTCCGCGTGCCGAAATGCGCGTCGTGGGCATTGCGCCGCTCACATCGATGTTTCTGTTCGACGAAACCAACCGCGGCCATCTCGATGACTACCGTCCTGAAGTGCATGATTCGGACGGCCTCATGATCGAGTCCAATTCAGGCGAGCAGATATTCCGGCAGCTGGCGAACCCGATCCAGCTGCAGGTATCGACGTTCACGACTCAGCCGCCCAAGGGATTCGGGCTGGTACAGCGCTCGAGGCAACAGAGCGATTTTCAGGATTTCGAAAATCAGTACGAGCGGCGGCCCAGCGCTTGGATCGAGCCCAGAGGCGACTGGGGTCCGGGCGGCGTGGAACTCGTGGAAATACCGTCGGGTCGCGAGAGCAATGACAACATCGTGGCGTTTTGGCGCCCTGCGCGAGGGTTAACGCCGAATCATCCGGCACATTTCGAATATCGCATCACCTGGCTGGCGGAACCCACCTTGCCGAAGGGGATGGGCAGGGTGGTTGCAACCCGCTCCGGCGCCAGCATCGACGGCAAACGCCGAGTGTTCATTTTGGACTTCGTCGGTGCCGGTGAAAGGATCGATGGGCTGCGGCTCGAACTCGCCGTTTCCAGGGGCAAAGTATCCAATGCAACATTGATGTCGAACGGGTCGCTCCATGGACTGCGCGCCAGTTTCGAGATCGATCCGAACGATGCCGATCTCATCGAGCTACGCTTGCGCGTCATGCGCGGTGAGACGCCGGTCACCGAAACCTGGCTCTACCGATGGACCGCCACTTGAACTCGGCCGTCGCGTATCAACCCGTCGGCGCCGCGGGCGGCATGCCGCCCGAATCGCACCTAGAGATGCCGCCGCAGGATTTGCGCCACAAGCCGTCGCGCCGCGCGCGCGATCGGCCGACGGCAGCGGTGCTCTATGCGCGCTTTATTTTGATCACCACGACGCTGGGCGTTTCGACCTATGGCATTTATCAGATGCTGCAGGTGGTGCGCTTTGCCAGCATGACGCTGCTCCAGGGTCTGATGATTTCCTTCTTCGCCGTCTCGCTGGGGTGGATCGCATTCGCAGCGGGCTCGGTGCTTGCCGGCGCATCGAAACGCCGCGATCCCATACCTCGGGCCCTCCCGGAGAATTCCCTGACGGCCCTGGTGATGCCCATCTACAACGAAGATCCCGTGCGTACGACGTCCGCATTACAGGCAATGGCGGAAGCTTTGAAGGACATCGGCGCCAACCCCCGCTTCGAGATCGTCGTGCTCTCGGATTCCACCAATGCAGACTCATGGATCCGCGAAACGGCCGCAATTCATCTATTGCGTATGGCGCTGACGCCCGTGATGCCGGTCTGGTATCGGCGTCGCTGGAAAAATGTGGCCCGCAAGTCGGGCAATCTGGAGGACTTCGTCACTCGTTGGGGCGGTCGCTACGATCATATGATCGTGCTCGATGCCGACAGCCTGATCGACGCGCCGACGCTGCTGCGGCTGGTGCAAGTCATGCAGGAGGACCCGACGCTCGGCATCTTGCAGACCGCCCCGCAACTCATCGGAGCGCGAACATTTTTCGGTCGCCTGCAGCAATTCGCCGCCTGTGTGTACGGGCCGGTCATCACTCGCGGCTTGGCCGCCTGGTCGGGCGACAGCTGCAATTACTGGGGCCACAATGCCATTATCCGTATGCGGGCTTTCGCGGAGAACTGCGGCCTGCCCACGCTCAAAGGCCGTAAGCCGTTCGGCGGCCACGTCCTGTCACATGACTTCGTCGAAGCAGCGCTGATGCGGCGCGGCGGATGGAAGGTGCGGATGGCAACGGACTGCGGCGGCTCATGGGAAGAATCGCCGCCTTCGCTGATCGACGTCGCCATTCGCGATCGACGATGGGCCCAGGGCAACTTGCAGCACATGAAAATCATCGGCGCTGCGGGCTTGAGCTTCACGAGCCGGCTGCACCTCGGCATCGGCATCATGAGCTATCTCTCCTCGCCGTTGTGGCTGCTGATGTTGGGTATAGGTTTTGCCCTAGCGGTGCAGTCGCACCTGATACGGCCGGAGTATTTCAGTCATGACTTCCAACTGTTTCCCACGTGGCCGCGATTCGATGTCGAATTGATGATGGCGCTGTTTTGGTTCAGCATGCTTGTATTGCTGATACCGAAAATGCTCGGCTTGGTTCGCGCGTTGCTGTCGGCGCGGATTCGTCGCGGCGGCGGCGGCGCAATCGGCGTCGTTGCAAGCTTTTTGCTGGAAACCCTGTTGTCGGCCCTATACGCGCCGGTGTTGATGCTGGTGCAGAGCCGACACGTTTTTGAAGTATTCATGGGCCGCGACTCGGGCTGGAAGCCGCAACGCCGCGACAGCGGCAGCACGACGTGGGGCGATGCGTGGCATTTCCACAAGCGGCACATGCTGCTCTCGTGCATTACCGCGGTGGTCGTGTATTTCCTGTCGCCGTCGCTGCTCGCTTGGGTTTCGCCTGCTCTACTGGGACTGTTCCTCGCGGTGCCGCTGTCGCGCGCCAGCGGCAGTGAATCTCTGGGCCGGGCGCTGTCGAGAATCGCATTGCTGCGGACGCCCGAAGAGGTCGACCAACCCGGCCTGATGGCGCGGCGCACGGAGCTGATAGCCCGCGCCCACGCGCTGCCCGAAGACGGACTTCGTTATCTGGCGCGCAACCGCGAGGCACGCCTCGCGCACATCGACGGTAATCTGGCACGGCCGTCCGAGCCGCGCGGCAAGCCGGATCCGCACGCGTTCACCGCCGAGCAGAAAATGATCGACGCACGATCTCTGGAAGAAGCGCTTGAATGGCTGACGCCGACCGAACGAGTCGAGGTCGCAGCCGATGCACGGTTGCTCAATCAGCTCGCGCTGCTGCCGGACGCGCAGCACCCCGAATTAACGATCTAGGAGCCTGCCGAATGATCGCCCGACGCTTAATTTTGAAATCGGCCTTAGGCTGGGCCGCCGCACAAGTGGCCTTTGCGGATCGCTCCGCGGCTGCTCAAGCATCGCCGCCGGCTGGAACGACGGCTGCGACGGCCAATGGACCGTCCCAGCCCTTCGATTTCGCCTGGCTCAAAGGCCAAGCACATTATCTTGCGAACAACCCCTATCAAGAATCGAAGGATGTGCTGCCGCCGAGCATGGCGAAGCTCGGCTACGATCAATATCAATCCATCCGCTTCCGAGGCGATCATTCGCTTTGGGGCGATGCCGGCCTGGCGTTCCGACTACAGTTCTTTCATGTCGGCCGCACCTTCAACCAGCCGGTGCATTTGTACGAAGTCGTCGATGGTCAGGCCCGCGAAATCGTCTACGACCCCGCCATGTTCGAATGGGATAAAAGCGGAATCGATCCCGCGACGATGAAGGACCGCGCCGGCTTCGCCGGCTTCCGCGTACAGTTCGTAACCAACTGGCGGGCCGACGTCGCCGCCTTCCTCGGCGCTAGTTATTTCCGCGCCGTCGGGGGGGACACTCGGCAATACGGTTTGTCGGCTCGCGCGCTGGCCGTGGATACCGCATTTCCGCGTCCGGAGGAGTTTCCACGATTCACTTCGTTTTGGTTCGAGCGGCCCGCAAAGGATTCGGGAACGCTGACGCTGTATGCGCTAATGGACAGCCCCAGTATCGCCGGAGCGTTGCGCATGCAGATCTCGCCGGCCGGCACGCTCATCATGAATGTGGACTCGGCGCTGTATCCGCGCAAGCCGATCGAGCGCTTAGGCATCGCCCCGCTCACCAGCATGTTCTTTTATGGGAAAAACGATCGCCGTGTCGCCAACGATTGGCGACCGGAAATCCATGATTCCGACGGAGTATCGATGTGGACCGGCGCCGGCGAATGGATTTGGCGGCCGCTCATCAACCCCGCGCAGCTGCATTTGAATTCATATTTCGACGACAACCCCCGCGGCTTCGGCTTGTTGCAGCGTGATCGGAACTTCGATCACTACCAGGACGATGGGGTTTATTACGACAAGCGGCCAAGTTTATGGGTGGAGCCCAGGCTCGGGCCGAATGGCGGATGGGGCAAGGGTGCCGTGCAGCTGGTCGAAATACCAACGGTCGATGAAACCTTCGACAACATCGTGGTTTTCTGGAACCCGCTGGACAAGCCCAAAGCCGGACAAGAGCTGCTGTTCAGCTATCGCCTGTATTGGGGCACGCGAATGCCCTACGCATCGCCGTTGGCGCAGACAATCGCGACGCGTACCGGGATCGGCGGCACGGTCGGCGTCAAGCGACAGTATTATTCTTGGCATTTCGCCGTCGACTTCGCCGGCGGTGAGCTCGGCGCCTTGGCCAAGGATGCACCGGTGGAAGCCGTGGTGACGACGTCGCGCGGCCAGACTGAACACGTCACGGCCCATTTTGTCGAGGAATTCAATGGCTATCGCGCACTATTCGACGTCAAACCCACGGATGACTCCGTTGAACCCATCGATCTGCGGCTGTATCTGCGCGTGGACGGCAGGCCGCTCACCGAAACCTGGATCTATCAGTGGACCCCGCCTTCACCCAAGGAACGCAAACAGGCGCTGCTCTAATTCATTGGCTGAAATTGCCTGCGGCAATTTTAGCGGACATTACTTCGTAGAACGCCGGCAAAAAGCGTGGTTTTTGCCGGCTGCGCCAGTGGAGGGTGCCTGCGGCGCATGCGCAAGTCCGACATGCTGCTGCCTGCTAGCCTAACCGGCCGTGCCCAACACGATCACGTGATCGCGCGATGAGACGACCACGCCGCCTGGTTTCTCGATGGTCACGGCAAACGCCGCGAGTTTGACAATGGGCAATTCGGCGTGGATGGGGATCACCACCTCGCCGGAATTCGCTGGCACGTTGAAGACACCGCCATCCACGGGATAGCGCTTGTCGCGCCCGCCGTCGAAGATCCACAACTGATACTGATGGACCTGCGGGTCGTTGGGAGCCAAACCCACGAAGTGCAGAAAGCCCTTTTGCGTCGCCGGATCCCACACCACATCGCCGGTGACACCGGCGGCGGCCGGGTCCTTGGTTGCACCCAGGGTAATCTTGCGTGACTCTGTCTTCGCCAGCAGCGTCGCCCGCTCTTCCGCCGCGGTTGGCGGCTCTTTCGGGGCGGGCACCGGCGGCATGGTTGCCGGCGGCACGGTCACATGGATGTCTGCCGTGGGCGCCACGCTCGAGGGCGGAGAACGGAACCAACCGAAGAGCGCTAACAACAGACATGCGGCCGCCGCGAACCAGCCGGCGGCACCGCTTCGCGAAACCCGACGCGCCTTAGCTGCCGCGGTGCCGGTCGGCCGCAAGGATCGGACGTGCGTCGCGGAAGCGGCGTGGATTTGCGCCTGCTCTTCGAGCCGTGCTCGCAACGACGGCGGCAGCGCTTGAACCGGCGCTGCCAGGGTGATCGCAGCGGCGGCTCGCTCAAATTCACGCAGATGCTCACTCGCAAGCGCGCTGTCCAAGACATCGAGCGCGCGCTGCTCAGCCGGCGACAAGCCCTCGGTGACTTGCTTGACGAGCAAGTCCACCATGGCGTCGTCGGGCTGATCTTGCGAACCCGTTTCAGACATCAAACCCTCTCAGAGACGCTCTTGGCGTCTAGGTTCAAAAATTCGCGCACTTTGATGAGGCCGCGCCGCATAAAGGATTTCACCGTACCCAACGGCATTCCCAATCGTGCAGCAATTTCGGACTGACTCAAACCGTGTAACAGCCCGAGTTCCAATACCTGCCGCTGCTCAGGGCGTAGCTCCTGCAGCGCGCGCGCCGCTTGTGCGGCCTCGAGCGATGTTTCCGACCCGGTGCCGGGATCCGACCAGGCGACGGACTCAAGCACCTCAACGGGCTCCATCGCCGGTTCACTCGTCGTCTTGCGCAAGCGGTCGATCAAGCGACGGCGCGCAATCATCGCGATGAACACTTTATCGGATCCCTGCGTCGCATCGAACCGGCCGGCACTGCGCCAAATATCCAGAAAAATTTCCTGGGTCGCATCCTCAGCGTCGGAAGGCGTGCGCGACAACCGACGCGCCAAACTCCAGACGAGCGCACCGTATTCGTCAATGCATTCGCGCACGGCGGCGGGCTCGCCGCTTGCAATCCGTTGGAGAACGGACGGGCTTATTGATTGCATTTAGTGGTTATTCGGATCAACTGCAAGGGCGGATTCAACCGTGAATCTATAAGGCCGTCTCGGCTAGCCGCGGCTCGCCGACCGCGATCCCAGAGCCGGCATCCGAATCGTGTCGCCCGTTGGCGCACGCAGCTCCGCCTCTCGCCGCAAGAACGGTTGAGCGCGGCGCGGGTCCAGTATCGCCCAACGGTACTCATTGAGTTGTTTCTTGAGCAGCGGCAACAGAGCCACTTCGGATGCCGAGCTGTTGGGGGATTCGACCAAGGTGGTGCAATACAACGAAAAATATTCTGCGTACAGCTCTTCATACCGCTGCATCGGATCGAGAAACGCGGGGTCTTCGATGACATCGCTCCCGACATGGCTCGTGCAAATATAGCTGCACGCCTTTCTCAAGTAGACGTTGTGCTCGGTGACCACCGCATTCTCATACCTGCGCCCGGGGCGAAAATGCGCCATGACCTGGGTGCGTTGGTGCCCCCGCACCTCGCTGCCGCGAAGATATTGGAATAGGGCCTTTCCATGGAGCAGCCGAAAGCTCGCATGTTTCAACGCCGCAATCTGCACGCGCCGCACACCGCAATTGGCGAGCTGCCGCATCAAACCCGAATGTTCATATTCCCACTGCGACCAAATGGCCGGATTCTCGAGAATACGGCGCGCGACCAATTGTTCGTTGTTGTCGGGGCTGCTTAAAGCCGACTGAACGCGATCAGTAGATTCGCGCATGAGTCTCGCGTGACTGATGGCATGGCGGAGCATCCTTCCCTCCTTGAAACCAGATTCTGTCAAATGTGCATGGGTGTCAAAGCGTTGCCATCCGCAGACAGCAGCGACGCCAAACATCACATTTGGTGATCCTGTCCGGCCGTTTACCGCCTCCTAAAGGCGCCGCCGCGCCTTCAGGGTCGGTATCTCATCATGTCCACCATGGTACGTCTGTAGGAACGAAAGGCACAGGGGTAAAGCTTAAGCAGCGGGCGGTTCCGCCATTTGCACCTGGTTCCGACCTGCGCGCTTGGCCGCATAGACGGCGGTGTCCGCGCGATTAATGAGCTGCTCGCCCCAGACGCCGAGGGTATCGCTGGCCGCAACTCCGATGCTGCAGGTGAGGCTGATGGGTTGGCCGAAACCCTCGACGCGAACGGTGGCAACCCGCTCGAGAATGCGCTCTGCAATGGGACGCGCCGACGCCGCATCGGCGCCGCTCAGCAGCACGACGAATTCTTCTCCGCCAAAGCGACCGATGACGTCGGACTGACGCAGCTCCGAGTGAATGGGTCCAATGATCGCCCGCAGGCAAGCATCTCCCGCCTGATGGCCGAAAGAATCATTGATGAGCTTGAAATGGTCGAGATCGATGAAAAGGACGGCTATCGGCAGCCCACGCGCTCGAGCCCGCAAGCACGCGGCATCGAGCCGCTCGATCAACGAACGGCGATTCAGCACCCCGGTGAGCGGATCGGTTTGGGCGCGTCGTTCTGCGTCCGTCAGAGCCGCCCGTTGTCGCCGCAGGCGATCGGCCACCCCCAGGGCAATCAGCACCGCCGCAGCCACCATTGATAAGGGCAGACCGTAATAGAGAAGCGCCTCGTTCTCGTCGGACTGTGTGACCAAGAAACGCACCGCAGCGGTGATCGTGAAGCCGTTGAGCACGCCCCATGCGATCAGGAAGAAGCCGGCGGCGCGGTTGCCCCGACGCCAGCTCACGAACGCGACCACGAGGGTGAACACCGAAACCACGAAGAAAATGATGTTGCCGATCGCGCTCACCAGGGATACGAAACCGAACAGCTTGGCGACGTTAGCGACAGTGAGCGCCACGAAAGCCAGGGCAAACCAGCCGAAGACGCCGTAGATGCGCGGAGAGAAGTCCTTAAGATCCGAGATCTCGCGTGCGAACAAGCATCCCACCGCGCCGCTCAAACTGACCGGCACGTTCCACGCGAACGAGGTCAACGGGCGCGCGTAGGCGAGCAGCGGCCAGTCGAAGCCCTGACCGGACAAAAACGCGATATAGAGCCCTTGCAGGAAAAAAAACGTCGCGTACAGAATGAACAGCTTGTCGGCCATGACGAACCAGATCAGCAACGCCGCGACAGCCATCGACAGCAACCCGCCAACGGCCAAGGCGATCATTCGCGCGTGCACGGTGCCGCGCTCGAGCGTGGCGCCAAGCGTTGCCGCGGACAGCCTCACACCGCGGGATTCGATGCCGCTCGTTTCGATTCGCACGTAAACCGCTTGGCCGCCCTGCTGGCCGGACGGCAAGACGAAGACGCGGTCCTGAAGGCCGCGGTATGCCGCAAGCATGGTCGCGAGAGGCACCGGTGCGCCCGCTGCGAAGACGTCGACTCGCGTTTGGTGCGCAGCATGCATGACGAGTACCGGCAAGCCCGTGGCTGCTGAGGAGCTTGCGCTTGGCGCTGCGACTTTCAGCCAAAAAATGCCGGGTCCGCTCGTCCTATTGTCGTGCAACGGCTCGAAATACGAGTCAAGCGCTCCACTCGTCACATTGTCGGCCAAAATATTCGGCGCCGTCGCGCTCAGCAGCTGCACCTCGAGTGGCCGGTCGAATGGCGCAAGCTCCGCGGCTTGGATGGCTGTCGGGAAGACTTCCGCGAGGAGTAGCCAAAGCGAAGTCCCTATCCAGCCACGCAATTGTCAGCTCCGCTTGATGCAACTCAATAGCGCCGCGAAAGCAACCAGTTAGCCAGCGAACGCAGCGGCGCTGCGCGCCCTCCGAAAGGCTCGAGCGCATCCAGCGCCTCACGGTGCAGCAAGTTTACACGCTCCTGCGAAGCCTCAATGCCGATGATCGCAGGATGCGTGGGCTTGTCGCGCTCGCGGTCCGCACCGGTGGCCTTGCCCAGCGTCGACACGTCACCCAAGACGTCGAGCAGATCGTCCTGAATCTGAAATGCCAAGCCGATTGCAGTCGCAAAATGGTTGAGTGCAGCATAGAGCTGGGCGTCCAGCTGCGGAATGCATTCGGCAGCCATGAGCACGCTGGCACGAATGACCGCGCCGGTCTTGCGCGCATGCAGGTCCTCGACCTGTTCGATGTCCGGTTGCTGACCTTGGACCGCCAGATCGATCGCCTGCCCTCCCGCCATGCCGAACGTACCGCTGGCCTCGCTCAACATATCGACCAGTCGCAGCCGGATCGCCGGCGAGGCCGGCAGCGCCGCGTCTCGCGCAAGCAGTTGAAATGCCAGCGGTTGCAGCGCGTCTCCGACCAGGATGGCCGTCGCCTCGTCGAAGGCTTTGTGGCAGGTTGGCCGGCCCCGCCGCAGGTCGTCATCGTCCATCGCAGGCAGATCGTCATGCACCAATGAGTAAACATGGATGAGTTCGATCGCACACGCGGCCGCTTCGACCTCGTCCTCCGTCAAACCCAAGGTTCGCGCAGTCGCAAACAACAGAGCCGGACGTATGCGCTTTCCGCCGCCCAAGACGCTGTAGCGCATCGCCTCGTGCAGCCGGGCTGGCACTGCGGTCGCCGGCGGCAGACGCGCCGCCAGGGCGTCCTCCATCCGCGCGCGCCAGGCCTCGAGCTGGACGCCAAAGGCGTCTGGAACCGCAGATGCGCCATCCCCCGCGGCTAGCTGATCGGCTACGTTGTCTCCCATCCGAACAGGCGCTCTCAGCGCGGTTCCGCTGCGCTGTCTTCCGTCTCGCGGCGCGTGCGTTTCACCTGAGCCAATGGAATGGCGGTGATGGTCGTGGGGCGCGCCGACTCGCTGTACCGAATCGGAAGATCTGGCGCCATGGGACCTGAAACGCGCGGTCCACGAAGCGACGCCATGAGAGCCTTGATGGGGTGGCTGAAGGCGTCGTTGACCGCCGTGCCCTCGAATCCGCAATGCGCCATGCAATTGTCGCAGCGCGGATTCTTGCCGACGCCGTACTTATCCCACTCGGTGTCCTCGATCAACGACTTGTAGCTGTCCGCATACCCTTCATCAGATAATAAATAGCACGGACGCTGCCACCCGAACACGTTGTAGGTCGGATTACTCCAAGGCGTACACTGGTAAGTTTGATTGCCGGCGAGAAAGTCCAGGAACAATCCCGAGTGGTTGAACGACCAGGACTTGCCCGTGGGCCGATTCCGGCGGCGGCTAAAAATACCCCGAAACAACTGTTTGCTGGCGGTACGCCCGAGGAACACGTCCTGCCGGGGTGCATGATGGTAGCTGTATCCTGGGGACACGGTGATCCCTTCGATCCCGAGCTGCATTGCAGTATCGAAGAAATGGGCGACATCTTCCGGATCTTCACCGCTGAACAACGTGCAATTCACGGTGACACGAAAGCCCTTGGCCCTAGCCAGCTCGATCGCGGCAATCGCTTTGTCGAACACGCCTTCCTGGCAGACCGACTCGTCGTGCCGTTCCCGATTGCCGTCGAGATGGATGGAAAAGGTCAAGTAAGGCGACGGCACATACTCGTCGATATGCTTGGACAGGAGAATGGCGTTGGTGCACAGATATACGAATTTCTTGCGTGCGACGATCCCGGCCACGATCTGCGGCATCTCCTTATGGATCAACGGCTCGCCGCCCGGGATGGAGACGATGGGTGCACCGCATTCGTCAACCGCTCGCAATGCGTCATCGACGCTCACCCTCTTCTGCAGAATTTCCTTCGGGTAATCGATCTTGCCGCATCCCGAGCAGGCAAGATTGCACATGAAGAGGGGTTCCAACATGAGAACCAGAGGATAGCGCTTGTCGCCGCGCAGCTTGCGGCCGGCGAGATAACGGGCAACCCGGTACATCTGCAATAATGGTATAGCCATACTGTATCTTACCGCGACGCAGGCGCCGAGGAACCTAATTTAAGAGTGCGGGGCGGCCTCAGCATCGCAGGGCGAGCACTTCTTCCCGGTGATCGTGCCAAATCCGAGCCCATTCCATGGTAAACCATGGTGTGAACTTGACAGTCCCCGGTGCAGCCAATTGCTCATGGAGCGCTTTCGGACTGACCCATCGCCAGGCCAAAATTTCGTTAGGATTGATTTCAACGGGATCAGAGCAACGCCCGATGAACACCGAGCACAGCTCGTGCTCGGACCCGGTGTCGTCGAATTGCGCCTGATATTGGAATTTGAACAGGAACTTCAACGGGCATACCATCCCCAGTTCTTCGAACAGCCGGCGCCGTGTGGCGGCCTCCATGCTCTCGCCGCTGCGCGGATGGCTGCAGCAACTATTGGACCAATACAACGGCCAAAGCCGTTTGCGGGGCGACCGCTGCTGGATGAGCAACTCCCCGGCGTCGTTGAAGATCAACAAGGAAAAAGCTCGGTGCAGAATGCCCTTTCCCTCGTGGCAGCGCGCCTTACTGAGATGTCCGACATCCTGGTCGCTGTCATCCACCAGAATGAGCGAATCCGAATCGGCTGCCAGATCCAGCGAATTCATGAGACGGCATCCAAGATCATCCACGGTGACAAACCCTCATTCGCTCCTCTCATTCTGCGCCCTTGATGCTCAAACAATAATGATAGCTGCTCGCAAAACGCCAGCGCCAGCACTGTGGCGGCGGCCCTAGCGCGGGATGTAGCCGTGGTCGCGGAACCAACCCACAGCGTCGGCGAACGCCGCGGCCGGCGGTCGCCAGTGGTATCCAAGCTCGCGTGCCGCCTTTGCGCTCGAAAAGAACATGCGCTTACGCGACATCCGCACCCCTTCCAGCGTGACCCTGCCGCTGCGGCCCGTGAGCAAGCCTACGGCCTCCGCGAGGTACGCGATCGGCAGGACGGCTGCGTACGGCAAGCGGACACGCGGTGGTGGGCGGCCGACGAGTTGGGCGATTGCGCCGAGTATTTGCTGCAGCGTCATATCCTCGCCGCCCAGAATATAGCGTTCCCCGATCCGGCCATGATGAAAAGCCATTAGATGGCCCGCCGCCACGTCATCGACGTGCACGATATTTAGCCCGGTGTCGACATACGCCGGCATGCGGCCGGCCGCGGCATCGCGAACCAATTGACCGGTCGGCGTGGGCTTCACGTCCCCCGGGCCCACCGGCGTCGATGGATTGACGACGACGGCCGGCGTCCCGGCCGACGCTGCGTCGAGTACGAGTTGCTCTGCGAGAAATTTGGAGCGTTTGTAATGGCCGATCATTGCCGCGAGCGACACCGGCGTCTGTTCGTCGCCCGGCGATCCGTCCGCCGGTAGACCGATGGTCGCCACGCTGCTGGTGTAGACGATCTTCTTGACCCCCGCGTCGGCGGCAGCGGTCAACAAATTGCGGGTTCCTTCCACGTTGGTCTGATAGAGCTGCGAGGGATCCCGGGCTCCCAGTCGATAGTCGGCGGCAACGTGGAACAGGGCGTCGCACTTGGCCAACGCCTGTTGTAGAGACGCCGCGACGGTCAAGTCACCGACGGCGACCTCGAGTGGAAGGTTCTGCAAATTGGTGCGATCAGAGGCCGCGCGAACCAGCACGCGAACCTGCCAATCGGCGCTCACCAACGCTCTTGCGACTGCCGCACCGACGAAACCGGAGGCCCCGGTCACCAATGCTCTCATGCGATTCGAGTGGGTGAGGATACCGCGAACGCGAGCGGTGCCAGAGCGCCGGTGCGGGCGATGGCGGCCAGCGCCTGCCTCGCCGTTCGATACCGCCGTGCAAGCCGGAGCAGCGGTCCAATATCGCTTGGGCGGCGCAGAACGCCGAGGATGAGCCGAGAGATCCGCACCCTCCCAAAGCGGGTGGCCGCCATCACCGCTGCGGGGAGCGCGTCGCCGGCCGTGTCCACGATCACGCGTACCGCGATGAACGGCAGCTTATGCGCTGCCGCGATCGAGGCAACCGCCAGACTTTCCATGTCCACGGCCACGGCGCCCGTTTCCCGAAAAGCTGCCGCCTTGCCGGCGATGTCGTCGATGGCCAAATCGCTCGTGAGCAGATTGCCGCTCACCACGGTGCGCCGGGCGGCGATGGCCGCGGTGAATAGCTCGCGCCAATGAGGGTCGGTGGTGAAGGTTGCGCCGTCCCGAGAAACAACGACCCTCGGCAAGCAAATCGTTCCGGCCTGCAACGCGGGATCAAGGCCTCCAGCCATTCCCCAACTGACCAGGGCGACCGCGCCGGCGTCGACGAGCGCGGCGGCGGCGGCGGCGGCGGCGGTACATCCCATCCCACTCACGGCCACCAAGGTGCCGTCATTCATCGCGAATAGGCCATCGCCGCGTCGGATCGGCGGTCCTAAGGTGCGCGCCTCTACGCTGAGCGCAGCGACGACACCCGCCGCACTCAATGCGTGGTTCCGCGGCGAATGAGCGTGCGGAAGGCTGCCAGCGCCCACAGCGGAAAATAGCCGCTATAGCCGTGATATTTCAAATAGAAGACGCGCGGGAAGCCGGGCGCCGTGAAGCTCGGATCGCTCCATAGACCATCCGGCCCTTGAGTCCGCAGTAAATGATCGATGCCGGAACGCACCGCATCCGAGCCCACCTCTCCCGCCGCGAGCAACGCGAGCAACGCCCATGCCGTTTGATAGGGTGTACTGGCGGCCTTGGAAGAGGTGCGCGCATAGCTGTCGTTGCTCTCACCCCACCCGCCGTCGGCGTTCTGACGGCCCTTGAGCCAATCGACAGCCTTGCGCACAGCCGGATCCTGCCCGCCGAGGCCGACTTGAGCCAGCGCCGTCAACGCCGACCACGTGCCGTAGATATAGTTGGTGCCCCAGCGACCGAACCAGGCGCCATCGCTCTCTTGTTCGGCGCGCAAATAGGCGATCGCGCGGGTCAGCGCCGCTTTGTCCTGTGGACGGGCGACTCTGGCCAGCACCGTCACGACGCGCGCCGTGACGTCGCTCGTCGGCGGATCCAGCAGCGCGCCGTGATCGGCGAACGGAATCCGGTTGAGCGAATAATAGGTATTGTCCGCGTCGAATGCCGCAAAGCCGCCGTTAGCGCTTTGCATTCCCACCAGCCAATCCAGCGCTCGGCGCACGCTTTCGGTGTATTCGTCCGAGTTGTGCGCTTGATGCATGGCCCACGCGACAACTGCCGTGTCATCCAGATCGGGGTAGTGACTGTTCGCGAATTGAAAGGCCCAACCGCCTCCCGCAACTCCGGGGCGATTGACTTGCCAGTCGCCGGGCTCATCGAGCACTTGCTCGGTTTGCAGCCAGTCCAGCGCCCGCGTTGCCGCACCCACCGCCGCCGGGTCGCCGGCCTCCTGCATGGCCAGAGTCGCCAACGCGGTATCCCACACGGGCGACACACAGGGTTGGCAATAAGCACTGGAAGGACCGACCACCAATAATTTCTGCAATGCGCGCTTGGCGGTCGCTCGTCGAGGATCGTCGTTCGCATACCCGAGTATGGTCATCGCCTCCAAGGCATTCACCATGGCCGGGAAAATGGCGCCGAGACCATCCTCGCCGTTCAGTCGCTCGAGCATCCACTCTTCCGCGCGGCGCGTGGCACGCTCGCGCATGCTGCGCGGTATGAAGGGATCGATCATCCGACCGAGCCGGTCCGCAATCAAAAACACCCGCGCGAGCATTCCGCCTTGTTTCACGGCATCGCGGAAGTAATGCCGCTCAGCTTCCGGCGGTGTCGTGAACAGCTCGCGCACGGAGACGCGCCGCGGGTTCTTGGCCACGGGCTTGCGAGTGCACAATATGAATAGCGGCACCATCACGGTGCGCGACCAATACGCCACTTTGTCGATATGGAACGGAAACCATTTCGGCAGCAGCATGATTTCGACAGGAATGAAGGGCACTCCTCGCCAAGGCAGCTGCCCGAAGAGCGCCAGCGCGATACGCGTGAACACATTGGATCGAGCGGCGCCGCCGCGTTCGAGTATCGCCGCGCGGGCGCGGGCCATGTGCGGCGCCTGCGGATCATCTCCGGCCAGTTTCAGCGCGTAGTAGGCCTTGACCGTGCAGCTCATGTTGAAGTCGCCACCGTGGTACAAGGGCCATCCGCCGTGAACGGCCTGATGACTGCGCAAATACGCAGCAAGCTTGTTCTCCAGCGGAGCGTCGATCTCGTCCAAGAAGTGCATCATCATGATGTACTCGGCAGGAATCGTGCAGTCCGCCTCCAACTCGAACAACCAGTAACCCTGCGCACTCTGTTTTGCGGCCAGGGCATCGCGCGCGGCGAACACCGCCCGGTCCAAGACGGAAGCCACGGCGGTTTTCGACAGCGTATGCGACACGATGTCCGCTCGCGCGAAGGCGCCTGACGCCTTGAGGACGTCGGGTTTTTTAGCTGTGCGGGTCACGTTGCCGAGCTCCGGAAGGAGCGGCGCACCGCGCGTTCCGGCGCCGCCTCCGAGGACTGCGCATCGACCACGTGCGCCGGATAGGGCCGCCGTACCTCGCCGACCTGAGCCAGCGGCAGCCCGCGAGCGGCAAGCGCAAAGAGGCGCCGCAACATCCAGTCGTTGCGCCGCGCAATATCGGTCAATGAGCGGGTCATTGCGACCGCTCTGCGCGAAACCTTCACCTGTACACCAGCGGTAAACTCCGGATTCCGATTAATTTTTTGCAATGTCAGCACGGCAAGCCCGATTGCCCATAAACAAAATCGGCGGATTCCCGCCTCCTTGCCAGGAATCAGCAGCGTGTACTCCAGCGCATTGCGCAGGTGCGCATGAGCGACCGCGACCAGTTCGCGCATGCCGGCTGCAAAACGCGGATCATAAGGTTCGGGCGCCAGCCGTGCCAAATCGACCCCGTGGCGTGCAAAAACCTCCTGCGGCAACCAGCATGCCCCGCGGCTGCGGTCTTCCCAGACGTCCTTCAAAATATTGGTCATTTGCAGCCCTTGGGCAAACGACACCGCGAGACCTTGCAGCCCGGCGCGGCGGCGCGCGATCGCGGGCGAGTACTCGCAAAAGAGATCGGTGAGCATGTCGCCCACCACGCCCGCAACGTAGTAGCAATAGTCATCCAGATCCGTCAGACGCGGCAAGCCGCGCAGACTGGCTGTAGCCTGAAAGCGCGGCATTCCGTAGCACATGAGTTCCACGCAGCGGTGAATCGCAACGCGTTGCGGTTCGCTCAATGACGCGGTCACGTTGATGACCCGCTGCATGTTGCTCACCAAGTCCCGCTCGGTGGGCAACGTCCGCTCCGAAAGGCGCTTTTCGAGCTCGACCCCGAGCATTTGCGGATCGCCGCGTCCGGCGAGCACTGCCATGAACCGTTGCATGTAGGCATGCGTTTCCGGGGGCGATAGCGCCGGCTCATCCTCGATGGTGTCGGCAATTCGGCACAGCAAATAGGCATTGGTCACCGAAATTCGCAGCGCGGCCGGCAATTGCGGAATCGTCAGCGCGAACGTCCGCGAGACGTGAGGAAGTATTTGGTCTTGATAGACCGCATCGGAAATGCCGTAATCCATGCGGACAGTATCTCGGAAATTCGAAGGGATAGCACCATCTGGGCGGGCCGGGTGTGGCGCAAAATACCCTAATGTTCCGGGAACAGGACCCCGGAAAACCCGCCGCAGACTATAGCGATGCGCCTTCTCCCCCGCAAGCTTGTAGGAATTTCGCTACATCCGCGTCTGTCGTTGGCAGTCCGGGGCCGCGACAGTATAAACTGCGTGGGATGGCTGAACCTATTCTCTATCCTCTGCTCGAGTCCATCGGCACGCCGGCTGATCTTCGACTTCTGCCGCAGGCCAAGCTTGCGCAGTTGGCCGCCGAGCTGCGTCAGTTCCTAATCCAAAGCGTCAGCACGCGCGGCGGCCATTTTGCGGCCGGCTTAGGAACGGTCGAACTTACCATCGCACTGCACTATGTCTTCAACACTCCCTACGACCGATTGGTTTGGGACGTGGGGCATCAGGCCTATCCGCATAAGGTACTGACGGGGCGACGTGCGCTCCTGCACACCATCAAACAGAATAACGGTCTGGCGCCGTTTCCGACGCGTAGCGAAAGCGAGTACGACACGTTCGGCGTGGGCCATTCGAGCACGTCCATCAGCGCCGCACTGGGAATGGCCATTGCCGCTTCCAAGCGCGGCGAAGATCGCCGGGCGGTAGCCATCATCGGGGATGGCGCACTGAGCGCCGGCATGGCGTTCGAAGCGCTGAACCATGCAGGCACGTCGCCGGCCGACTTGTTGATCATTCTCAACGACAACGACATGTCGATTTCGGAAAATGTCGGCGCCCTGTCCAATTATCTTGCCCGCGCGCTGTCGGGGCGCATGTACGCCCACCTGCGCGAAGGCGGCAAGAAAGTATTGCGGCAGATGCCGACGGTCTGGGAACTTGCGCGCCGCTCGGAGGAGCACCTGAAGGGGATGGTGCTTCCCGGCACCTTGTTCGAGGAAATGGGTTTCAATTACATCGGACCGGTCGACGGTCACGATGTCAAAGCGCTGATTGCCACACTCAACAACGTTAAGAAGCTTCGCGGGCCGCAGTTTCTGCACGTCGTCACGCGCAAGGGCAAGGGCTATGCGCCGGCCGAAGCGGATCCGATCAAGTGGCATGGCCCGGGCCCGTTCGATCCGGCCAGCGGCAAGATTTTCAAGGAAGTCGGTTCCGGCCCATCATATTCGCAGATCTTCGGGCAGTGGCTTTGCGACATCGCGCAAAGCGATCCCAACATCATCGGCATCACGCCGGCAATGCGCGAGGGGTCAGGCCTCGTGGAATTTTCGAAGCGCTTTCCGGACCGTTATTTCGACGTGGCGATAGCCGAACAGCACGCGGTTACGTTTGCCGCGGGTCTTGCATGCGAAGGCTTCAAGCCCGTCGTCGCGATTTATTCAACGTTCTTGCAGCGCGCTTATGACCAACTCATTCACGACGTCGCGTTGCAGAATCTTCCGGTGGTATTCGCGTTGGACCGCGCGGGTCTGGTCGGCAGCGACGGCGCGACTCATCAGGGCAGTTATGACCTGTCGTTTCTGCGCTGCATCCCCAACATGGTGGTCATGACGCCGGCGGATGAGAACGAGTGTCGACAGATGCTGTACACCGGAACAACCCTTTCATGTCCCTCGGCGGTGCGCTATCCCCGGGGCACGGGACCCGGCGTTCCCGTCGTTGCGGAGATGACGGCTCTCCCCGTGGGCCGTGGGCAGATGCGACGCGAGGGGCGCAGTGGCCTGGCGATACTTGTTTTCGGCACTCTGCTCGAGTCGGCCCGCAAGATCGCCGAGCGGCTGGACGCCACGCTCGTCAACATGCGCTTCGTCAAACCGCTCGATGATGCGCTCGTCATCGGCGTGGCAGCTCGGCACCGCGCGATCGTCACCATCGAAGAAAACGCCATCATGGGCGGTGCGGGCTCCGCCGTCGGCGAAGTGCTTGCCGCCGCCGGCGTACAGATCCCGATGCTGCAACTCGGTATTCCCGACCGATTCATCGAGCACGGTTCGCGTGATACCTGCCTTGCAGCCGCGGGACTCGATCTCGCGGGGCTGACCGCGGGCGTGGATCAATGGTGGACCCTGCAGACCAAGGAGAAAATACGGTCGGTTCGAAGCGTCTGACCGACGCCGCATACCGGTCCGACCCGAGCACCGTGATTGAATTGAAATCCGACTTTCTGCGCACCCTCGTCGAGCGCGGCTATATCCATCAGCAAACCGACGCCGCCGGGCTTGACCAGCGTGCACTCTCGGGCGTCGTCACAGCCTACATCGGCTTCGATGCCACGGCCGACAGTCTGCACGTGGGAAGCTTGGTCTCGATCATGGTGCTCCGGCGCCTGCAGCAGACGGGTCACCGCCCGATCGTACTGATGGGCGGCGGCACGACCAAGGTGGGAGATCCATCGGGCCGCGATGAAACTCGCCAGCTTCTCACCGACGAGCAGATCAATTCCAACATCGCCGGCATCCGCGAGATCTTCACCCAATTCCTGCGCTTCGACGACAGTTCGACGGGCGCCGTCCTGGTCAATAACGATGATTGGCTGTCGGACCTGCGGTACATCCCGTTCTTACGCGACATCGGGAGACTCTTTTCGATCAATCGCATGCTGACCATGGACAGCGTGAAACTGCGGCTCGAGCGCGAGCAACCGCTCACGTTTCTTGAGTTCAACTACATGATCCTGCAGGGTTACGACTTCGTAGAGCTGAACAAGCGCTACGACTGCATCCTGCAGATGGGCGGCTCCGATCAGTGGGGCAATATTCTGCAGGGAGTCGAGTTGGGACGCCGCGTGCGCGAACAAGAGCTGTTTGGGCTCACGACGCCGCTGATTACCACCGCGTCCGGGACCAAGATGGGCAAGACTGCGAGCGGCGCCGTGTGGCTCAACGCCAAACGGCTCTCCGCCTATGATTACTGGCAGTTCTGGCGTAACACTGAGGACGGTGACGTCGGCAGATTCCTGCGAATGTTCACCGACTTAAGCCTGGCTGAAATCACCCGCCTCGAACAACTGCAGGGCGCAGAGATCAATGAGGCCAAGAAGATCCTCGCGACCGAGGCGACGCGCCTGTGTCACGGTGATGCCGCAGCCCGCGAGGCCGTGGCCACCGCCGCGGCTGCGTTCGCCGGCGCAGCGACCGAAGGCTTGCCCACGATGACCTTAGGCTCGGGCGCGCGCATTCCGGTGCTCGACGTGGTAGTTGCGCTGGGCATGGCCGCATCGAAGAGCGAAGGACGGCGACTGATTGAACAAGGCGGCGTCAGGCTAAACGATAAGCCGGTGCAATCGGTAACCGCCACGGTTTCCGGCGCGGACTTGGATGAGAACGGGACGGCACGCCTTGCCGTGGGCAAGAAACGCCACGGGGTCATCAAGCGCGGCTGACCCGCGCTGGCGCGGGCCGAGCGCTTACCCTCAGGGCGAAATCGTCCAGCAAGATCAGCCCATACGGCGCTCCGCCGCCCACGGCATCGCAAGCCACCGCGGTATAGACGCCGGCATTCACCAGGTTGATCGTCGTCGGACCGATGATGACCGTCTGGGTACCCGCGGCAGTGATCGTCAAAGCGCAAACACGGACACGCTCGGCGCGCTCGGCAGCCAATAGCATCTTTGCATAGCAGTCTCCTTACCTTCTCAGCCATGCCCGCAACGTTTCATACGCTGATCGGTTGACCGTTTGCGCCGCACGACGAAAAAACCCCCACCAACTTTCGTCGGTGAGGGTTCGATTTCATCGAATTAAGAGCCTGGCAGTGACCTACTTTCACATCGACAAAGTCGACACTAGCATCGGCGCAGAGCGTTTTCACTTCCGAGTTCGAAAAGGGATCGGGTGGTTCCCGCTCGCTATGGCCGCCAGGCAAACCGGTCGCAACGGGGGCTGGTCATGTCCAGCCCCCTTAGCTATTCGCACAATTTGTTTCGACGTGTGTCGCATTCAAGTAATCAATTGCATCCCGTCACGATATGCCGCGTTAAAAGCAAATCGCTTGGGTGTTATATGGTCAAGCCACACGGGCAATTAGTACTGGTTAGCAAAACGCATTGCTGCGCGTACACACCCAGCCTATCAACGTCTTAGTCTTCGACGGCCCTTTAGAGACCTTAAAGGTCTAGGGAGAACTAATCTTGGG
>JBKQSA010000131.1:0-167793 GCA_052143815.1 Steroidobacteraceae bacterium
AGTCACAAAGTGGCTGCCCCAAAAAAGGCAGCGCGGCCTCAGCATAAGCACACGCCCATGATCGCCACATCGAAGGTAACAGTGAAACCCAATAAACCAACTCCCAAACCCGCGGCCGCAAAGCCCGCGGCCGGCAAGGCCGCCCGCGCAAAGCCAGCATCCGGTACCGACACTAAAACGGCTGCCGTCGTCGAGATCACCGATAAGATCGCGCCGATCAAGTTCGATACGCGTCCGCTGGTGATGCCAACGCGCCCCGCGCAAAACGATGACGATGGGGAAGTCGATCCAAACGCTTCTGCCAGCCTGTTGGCGGGCCCCCGCAATGTGAAGCCGTACATTGCGCGGCGCGGCGAGCAGTACATGAACAAGGAGCAGTTGGAGCACTTCGCTCGCATACTGCAAAACTGGAAACGCGACCTCATGGTCGAAGTCGACCGCACCGTGCTGCACATGAAGGATGAGGCCGCCAATTTTCCCGACCCCAATGACCGAGCCACGCAGGAGGAGGAGTTCAGCCTCGAACTGCGCACGCGGGACCGTGAGCGCAAGCTGATTCGAAAGATCGATGAAGCATTGAAGCGCATCGAAGACGGATCCTACGGTTACTGCCTGGAGACCGGCGAAGAGATCGGCATCAAGCGACTCGAGGCCCGCCCCGTGGCCACGCTCTCGGTGGAAGCTCAGGAGCGGCGCGAGCGCCGCGAAAAGCAGTACGGCGACCGCGACGACCGATACCGCTGACGCGCCGCTACGGCGCGTCAGCGCGAGCCGCGGCCCTGACTCGTCGGTACGCCGCGGTCCGGGCCGCGGCCCTGATTCGTCGGTACGCCGCGGCCTGGGCCGCGGCTATGTCGGACGTTTTGCGCCCTCGCCGTCCGGCGATCTTCATCTGGGCTCCCTGTTCACCGCGGCGGCCAGCTACTTGGATGCGCGCGCACACGGCGGCCGCTGGCTGGTTCGCATCGAGGATTTGGATGCGCCTCGTGTGGTGCCCGGATCCGCGGCGGCCATCTTGAGGACACTGCAACGATTCGGCTTCGAATGGAATGACGACGCGGTGCGCCAAAGCGAGCGCACTGACCGATACGCGGCGGCGCTCGATGCGCTTCATGCCCGCGGCCTGACCTATGAATGCTCCTGTAGCCGCTCACAGTTAGCGGACGAGGCTCGCTACCCCGGACATTGTCGCGCGAATCCGTTGATACCCGGCCGCCTCACCGCCACCCGACTATGCATCGACCCCGGCTATATACAGTTCACGGATCGAGTTCAGGGCAGGTTCCGGCAGGACGTCGCGGCCGCCGTAGGCGACATCGTCATACGGCGCCGCGATCGGCTGTTCGCCTATGTGTTGGCGGTGGTGGTCGATGATGCTGCACAGCACGTGACACACGTAGTGCGGGGAGCCGATTTGTTGGATAACACACCGCGTCAGATATATCTGCAACGGCTGCTCCAGGTCGACACACCCCTTTATGCTCACGTACCGGTGCTGACCGAACCGGATGGACATAAACTAGCCAAATCACTGCGCAGCATTCATTTGGACGCGGGACCCGTCATGCCACAACTCATCAGGGTATTGGAGTTGCTGGATTTGTCGCCGCCGCGGGAACTGTCCGATGCTGCGCTTCCCGAAGCATGGGCTTGGGCTGTCGACAGGTGGAATATCAAGCGCTTGCCGAAACGGCTCAATCTCGCCCTGGACCGTTAAAAGCGCCCGAAAGTGCGTATTTATCGCTCAAAATCAAGTTTGTGAATCTACTGTTGCCTTCGCGCTGCGTTGCGCTATCCTCTGCTGCGATGACCGATGAAATGGGTCATCGTTGGCATCAGGCACGTACCGGCATCCTTCGGTTACGCGTCGGCCAAGCACGAGCGAGGAGCCCCATGAGCGATCCGCGAGTGATTAAAAAGTATCCAAACCGCCGCCTCTACGACACCGTCGAAAGTCGGTACATCACGTTATCAGATGTCAGGCGCTTGGTCGTCGAACGAATCGATTTCGTCGTCGTCGACAAAAAAAACAACGCCGACATTACCCGCAGTATCTTGCTGCAGGTGATCGCCGAGCAGGAACATCTGCCTGAACCGATCTTGAGCCAGGATTTCCTGGTCAACGTGATCCGCTCTTACGGCAGCACGGCACACACGCTGGTCGGCGGTCATTTGGAACAGGCGTTACGTCAGTTCATGAGCCAGCAGCCGCAACCGGTACGCGAACGCGTCAAGGCGCCCTTTCCGGTGGCGCGACCGCCCGATGAAGGCTACAAGGCGTTAGCGCCGGCGCGCGAGACGCCGAACCTCACGAAGTGACGCGGCGCATAAGCCGCGTCGGTGTCCGAGGGTAAGGCCAAGCGCGTAGCGTCCGGTCCGTATACCGGATGCAGGGTTGGTGCGCCCGCTACGCAGCGTCGACATTGCGCATGGACAAGCGCACACGCCCTTGACGATCGACTTCGAGTACCTTGACGCGTACCACGTCGCCTTCCTTCAGCTTGTCACCGACGCGCTCGACGCGCTCTTCGGAGATCTGCGAGATATGCACCAAACCGTCACGGCCCGGCAGAATCGTCACAAATGCGCCGAAGTCCATGAGACGAGCAACCTTGCCTTCGTATACGCGGCCCACTTCGATGTCCGCCGTGATGAGTTCGATGCGCCGCTGAGCCTCGCGGCCCGCCGCACCCTGAACGGACGCGATCTTCACCGTGCCGTCGTTTTCGATATCGATCGAGGTTCCGGTCTCTTCGGTGATCTGACGAATGACCGCCCCGCCCTTGCCGATGACATCACGGATCTTCTCCGGGTCGATCTTCAAGGTGATGATGGTGGGCGCCCACTCGGACATGTTCTCGCGGGGCTTGGAGAGCACCTTGTTCATCTCGCCCAAGATGTGCAAGCGGCCGCTGCGCGCCTGATCCAACGCGACTTTCATGATCTCGCGCGTGATGCTCGTGATCTTGATATCCATTTGCAGGGCGGTGATGCCGTGTTTGGTACCGGCCACCTTGAAATCCATGTCGCCCAAATGATCTTCGTCGCCCAAAATGTCGGTCAGCACCTGGAAACGCGAGCCTTCCTTGACCAGACCCATGGCCACGCCGGCCACCGGCGCCTTGATGGGCACGCCCGCGTCCATCAACGCGAGGCTGGTGCCACACACCGATGCCATTGAACTGGACCCGTTGGACTCCAGGATCTCCGACACGACGCGAATCACGTAGGGAAATTTTTCCACGCCGGGCATGACGGCTTTCACGCCGCGCTTGGCAAGATTGCCATGGCCGATTTCGCGTCGCTTGGGCGAGCCCATCATGCCGGTCTCACCGACGCTGAACGGCGGGAAATTGTAGTGCAACATGAACGGCTCTTTGCGTTCACCGGTCAAGCCGTCGATGACCTGCGCGTCGCGGCCGGTGCCGAGGGTCGTCACCACCAGCGCCTGGGTTTCGCCGCGGGTAAAGAGCGCCGAACCGTGGGTTCGCGCCAACACGCCCGTGCGGATAGTGATCGGACGGACCGTCTTGTTGTCGCGGCCGTCGATACGCGGAAGACCTTCGAGAATTCGTTCGCGTACCAATCGATGTTCAAGATTAAAGAATTCCGTTGCGACTTCTTCCTTCGAAAACCTAGGCGGATCGCCGGCTGTCAGTGCGGCGAGGAGCGAATTCTTGATTTCGCCGATCGCCGTGTGGCGCTGCTGCTTTTCGGTCACTGCGTACGCCGCAGCCAGATCCTTCTCGGCAAAAGAACTGACAGCGTGCTTCAGATCGCTGATCTCTTCCGGTATGGCCCAGGCCCACTTCGGCTTGCCGGTTTCCGCCGCGAGTTCCTTGATCGCTCGGATCGCCACCAACATCTGTTCATGGCCGAACGTAACGGCGCCGAGCATGACTTCTTCATCCAAGCCGTCAGCCTCGGATTCCACCATCAGCACCCCTTCTTCGGTGCCGGCGACCACGAGATCGAGCTTCGATTCCACGAGTTGCGTCGCGGTGGGATTGAGCACGTAGTTGCCGCCCAGGTAGCCGACGCGCGCTGCGCCGATCGGCCCCATGAACGGCATCCCCGAGATGGCCAGCGCCGCGGAAGCGCCGAGCAACGATGCGATATCCGGATCCACTTCCGAGTTGACCGACAGCACCGTGGCGACGACCTGCACGTCGTTGGTAAAGCCGTCCGGAAACAGCGGACGAATCGGACGATCGATCAAGCGCGACGTCAGAGTTTCCTTCTCGGTGGGCCGTCCTTCCCGCTTGAAGAAACCGCCGGGAATACGCCCCGCCGCGTAAGTCTTTTCCTGGTAATTGACCGTCAGCGGAAAGAAGTCGCGGCCCGGCGTCGGCTTCTTGAGACCGACCGCAGTGACGAGCACCACCGTTTCGCTCATCGTCACGAGCACCGCGCCGTCGGCTTGACGCGCCAGTTCGCCCGTCTCAATCGTTACGGTGTGGTCCCCATACTGAAAACTTTTCTTGATAGCGCTCACGTAGAGCCCCTTATGTCGGAATGATTTATCGGAAGCAACGAAACCAGCCGGCCCCAAATGGCCGGCAGCATCCGTCAGCGGCGTAAGCCTAAGCGTTCGACTAATTGCGTGTACTTGTCCGGCGTCTTGGCTTTGAGGTAGTCGAGCAGCTTGCGCCGCTGATTGACCATCTTGAGCAGTCCGCGACGCGATGCATGGTCGGCTTTGTGCGTGGTGAAGTGCTGGCTCAAGCCGTTGATGCGCTCGGACAACAAGGCAATTTGAACTTCGGGCGAACCGGTGTCCTGCGCGCTGCGCTGGAATTTACCGACGACGTCCGTCTTTTCTTCGCGAGTGAGTGGCATTGAAATCAAACCTCAATCAATAACTTAGACCTTTTAAGAAGGCGCGCATTGTACGCGTCACGGAACCCGCTCTCAAGCACGATTCACTAGCTCGCGATGAGACGCAGCGGGACCAGGCGGCCGGCAGGCTCGATTGCCCCCAAACCGAGAAACCCGAGCCCCGCCGCATAGATTCGCACGTTCCCGGGGATTTCCGCAGGGATTGACACGGTTTGGCCCTGCCGAAAAGCGCTGACACCGCCGGCGGAAAGGTCCAATCGCCGCCAGTCGGCCAGCGCGGCGTCCACCGGCAACAGGACTTGCAGGCGCTGCGCTGGGGTCATGGCTTCCACCGCCTCAAAGGTCCACTGCGGTTCGGCCGAAAAGGGCGCGACGCCGAGACGGCGCAAACCCGCCAAATGCGCGATCGTGCCCAATCGCGCAGCCAAATCCTCGGCCAACACACGAATGTAAGCACCCTTCGTGCACCGCACGTCAAACGACAGATCGGGCGCTTGCCAATCGAGCAGCCGCATCTCGTGGATCGTGATGGTGCGCGCTGCCCGCTCGCGCGTGATGCCGGCCCGCGCATACTCATATAACGGCTTGCCCCCTTGTTTGATCGCCGAATGCATCGGCGGCACCTGCGCGTACTCGCGGGGAAAGTCAGCAAGCGCCCGCTGCAGTTGCGCTACGGAAAAGTCAGGCAGCACCCGGCTTTCGAGTACCTCGGACTCGCGGTCGGCGCTCGCCGTCCGCTCACCCAAGCGCGCCGTCACGCGGTACGTTTTGTCGGCATCGAGCAGTTGAGCGCCGAACTTGGTGGCTTCGCCAAGACAAATCGGCAACATACCGGACGCCAGCGGATCGAGCGAGCCGGTATGCCCGGCCTTGCGCGCGCCGAAAAGGCGTTTGATGCGGGCGACGGCCCCGGCCGAGCTCACACCCAACGGCTTATCCAGCAATAGAATTCCGTGGACATCGGCCGGCATCAGTCGGCCTCGTCGGGGGGCACGTAATCGCCCTCGTCGACCACGTGGCTTTTATCCTCCACCGCGGCGGCGGCTGCCGCAGGCTTGTTGACCGAGTCGATCAACTGGGTCAGGCGCACGCCGTGCTCGATCGAGGTATCGAGTTCGAAACTCAAGGTCGGCGTGTAGCGGATCATCAATGAGCGCGACAGCGCATTGCGCAAGAACCCGGCCGCGCTCTCGAGGCCGCGCTGAACCTTCGGATCCGGACCTTCCTTGCCAAACACCAGGTAGTACACCCGGGCGGTCCGCAAGTCGCCGGTTACGGACACTGCGGTGATGGTGACATTGCCGATGCGCTCGTCCTTGACGTCGCGGCGCAGCAGATCGGTAAGTTCCCGTTGGATCTGCTCGCCCAAACGCCGAGCCCGCGGATTGTCTTTCATAGGCGCTACTTCACAGGCGCTACGCGCCGAATCTACGGGGTCGAAGCGACCCCGACCGACACTAAATTAAAGAGTTCTGGCGACTTCCACTCGGGAGTAGCATTCGATCTGATCGTTTTCCTGGACGTCGTTGTAGTTCTTCACGCCGATACCGCACTCGGTTCCGGCGCGTACTTCGTTGACGTCATCCTTGAAGCGTTTCAGGGATTCCAATGCGCCCTCGAAGATGACCACGTTGTTGCGCAACACGCGGATCGGAAAATTGCGGCGTACGTAGCCGTCGATCACCATACAACCGGCCACGGTACCGAACTTGCTCGAACGGAACACGCTGCGAACGGCGGCCAGGCCGACGATTTGCTCTTTGACCTCCGGCGCGAGCATGCCGGTGAGCACCGCACGGATGTCGTCGATCGCTTCGTAAATGATGCTGTAATAACGCACGTCCACGCCGTGTTCTTTTATGGCAGCTCGCGCGGCTGCATCGCCGCGCACATTGAACGCGATGATGCGCGCCTTGGAAGCGGCAGCGAGAGTGATGTCGGATTCCGTCAAGCCACCGACCCCGGACGCCACGATGTTGACGGCGACCTCGCCGGTCGACAAAGCGTTCAGCGCATCGCGCAATGCTTCGACGCTGCCTTGTACGTCGGCCTTGACCAAGAGCTGCACCAGGTCTGCCTTGTTCTCGCCCATGGTCGAGAATACGTCCTGCATGTTGGCGCTTTTCTGTGCAAGTTTGACGTCGCGCGACTTCGACTGACGATGCATCGCCACTTCGCGCGCCTTACGTTCGCTCTCCATCACCAACAATTCGTCACCCGCGTTCGGCGCACCCGACAATCCCAGCACCACCACCGGAATGGAGGGACCGGCGGACTCGACCGGCGTGCCGGCCTCGTCGAACAACGCGCGCACGCGGCCGAATTCCTGACCGATCAACAGCGGGTCACCGAGCTTCAAGGTACCGCGCAACACCAACACGGTCGCGACCGCGCCGCGTCCCTTCTCGAGACTCGACTCGATCACATAGCCGGCCGCAAGGCCCGTGGTCGGAGCCTTCAACTCGAGCACCTCGGCCTGCAGCAGGATGCTGTCGAGCAACTGGTCGACGCCCTGGCCGGTGCGTGCCGACACCGGCACGAAAATATTTTCGCCGCCCCATTCCTCGGGAATCACGCCGTACTTGGTGAGTTCCTGCTTGACCTTTTCAGCATCGGCTTCCGGCTTGTCCATCTTGTTGAGCGCAACCACGATCGGCACCTTCGCCGCTTGCGCGTGCTGTATCGCTTCAACGGTTTGCGGCATGACGCCATCGTCGGCGCCCACCACCAAGATCACGATATCGGTGACCTGGGCGCCGCGCGCGCGCATCGAACTGAACGCCGCGTGGCCGGGCGTATCGAGAAAAGTCACCATGCCCTTCGCGGTCTCCACATGGTACGCGCCGATATGCTGGGTGATGCCGCCGGCTTCGCCCGCCGCCACCTTGGTGCGCCGGATGTAATCGAGCAGCGACGTCTTGCCGTGGTCGACATGACCCATCACGGTGACCACGGGTGGCCGCGGCAATACCTCGAGCGAGGAATCGGTCTCGCCCTGCAGATCATCCTCGATGATGTTTTCCTTGCGCAACACGGCGACATGGCCCATTTCCTCGACCACCAGGACGGCAGTGTCCTGTTCGACCATCTGATTGATCGTTGCCATCACGCCCATGTTCATCATCACCTTGATGACTTCGGTGGCCTTGACCGCCATTTTTTGCGCAAGTTCTCCAACCGTCATGGCCTCGGGAATGGCCACTTCGCGGACCACGCGTGCCGTGGGCATTTCAAAACCGTGCTTGGTGTCGCTTTCATTGCCGACCGAGCGGCGCCGTCCGTCGCGCGATTTCTTTTTCTTGTGCCGTGAACTGACGTCACCGACGATGTGCAATTCCTGCCGGCCATAACGCGTCGCCTTGTCGTCAACGACCTCGCGCGCCGCCTTGCCGGGCTTGGCGACGGCGGCCGATTTGCGTTCGCGCTCGGCTTGCTCGCGCGCGGCCAGTTCCGCCACTCGGCGCGCTTCTTCCTCTGCGGTTCGCTTGCGAACTTCTTCGTCGGTGCGCCGGCGGCTCTCTTCCTCGAGGCGCTCGCGGTCCAGGCGTTCCTTTTCCAATCGCTCGGTTTCGGCGCGCTCGAGCGCGGCTTTCGCCTGCTCCTCGGATTCGCGCAGTTTGTCTATTTCTTCCTGCTGCAGGCGGGCCGCATCCTCTAGCACCTCGCGCTTCACGTACGTGCGTTTGCTGCGCACTTCGACGTTGACGGTACGCGCCCGGCCCTGCGGGCTCGCAAGCTTCAACTCCGATTGCGACTTGCGCCGCAACGTTATCTTTCGCGGCGCCGCATCGGCCTGCACGTCATCGCGGCCGTGACTACGGCGCAAATGCGTGAGCAGCTCGTGCTTCGCATCCTCGCTGATCATGTCTTCCGCGCTATCGACCCGAATGCCGGCTTGATCGAGCTGCTGAAGCAGCCGATCCACCGGCACCTTGAGTACCTCGGCGAATTGCGCGACGGTTACATCTGCCATACTGCTGCTCCTAAACCTTAGCTTCTTCCGCGAACCAATGTTTGCGGGCATCCATAATCAATTCCGCGGCTTTCTTCTCATCGACGCTGCCCATCTCCACGAGTTCGTCGACGGCGAGATCGGCCAGATCCTCGCGGGTCTTCACACCCTTGCGCGCCAGAGTCTTGCCCAAGGCTTCGCCCGCGACCTCGATCAGGTCGGCGGCCGGCTCGGCGCCGTCCATGGACTCTTCGCTCGCAATCGCCTGCGTCAATAGCACGTCGCGGGCGCGAGTGCGCAGTTCTTTGACGATCTCTTCGTCGAACTCTTCGATGCCGTTCAACTCGCTGGCCGGCACGTACGCGATTTCTTCGATCGTCGAGAACCCTTCCTGCACCAAAATACTCGCCACGTCGGCGTCCACGTCGAGCTGCTTCATGAACGTTTCACGCAGAGCCGAGGATTCGGTTTCGCTCTTCGCTTCGGCCTGCGATTCGCTCATGACGTTCAAATCCCAGCCGGTCAGTTCGCTGGCGAGCCGGATGTTCTGGCCGCCGCGGCCGATGGCTTGCGACAGCTTGTCCTCGGAGACGGCGATATCCATGGAATGCGAGTCCTCATCGACCACGATCGAGGTGACTTCGGCAGGCGCCATGGCATTGATGACGAACTGCGCGTTGTTTTCATCGAACGGAATGATGTCCACCCGTTCGCCCGCTATCTCGTTCGACACCGCTTGTACCCGCGAACCGCGCATGCCGACGCAGGCGCCGACGGGATCGACGCGCGGATCGTTGCTGCGCACGGCGATCTTGGCGCGCACGCCGGGATCGCGGGCCGCGGCCAGAATGTTGATGAGGCCCTGTCCCACCTCCGGAACCTCCAGCTTGAACAGTTCGATGAGGAACTCCGGCGCAGTGCGCGACAGGAACAGCTGCGGGCCGCGAGGCTCGGTGCGCACTTCCTTCAAGTAGGCCTTGATGCGATCCTGCGAGCGCACGGGCTCGCGCGGAATCATTTCCTCGCGCGCGATGAAGCCTTCGGCGTTCGCTCCTAGATCGACGTACACGCCATTGCGATCGACGCGCTTGACGATGCCGCTGACCAGCGTTCCGGCACGGTCCTTGTAGGCGTCGACGACTTGAGCGCGTTCTGCCTCGCGCACTTTCTGCACGATGACCTGTTTGGCGGTCTGGGCAAGAATGCGCCCGAACGGCACCGATTCCATCGGTTCCTCGACGTAGCCGCCCGGCTCGACGTCCTTGTCGATCTCGCGGGCATCATCCATGCGAAGCTCGCGCTCCGGCACTTCCAACTCGCTGGAGTCATCGGCGAAGACCTTCCAACGGCGGAACGTGTCGTACGCGCCCGTCTTGCGGTTGATCGACACCCGCACATCCAACTCCTCGCCGTGTTTCTTGCGAGTCGCGGACGCGAGTGCAGCTTCGAGCGCCTCGAATATGATTTCCTTGTCGACGCCTTTCTCGTTGGAAACCGCGTCAACCGCCAGCAAAATTTCTTTGTTCATTGCCCTTAAGACTCCTGGTCATTCCGGCCGTAATCTCGCCTTCTGAATCCGCTCGAGCGGCAAGCTATGAGCCTGCCCATCGACATCGACTACAATCGAGTCATCCGCAATCGATTTCAACACCCCGACGAACCGCCGCCGCCCGTTCAGGGGCAATTTGAGTTCGGCGAAGATCCTTGCACCGATGAACCGCTCGAAATGCTCACGCTTGCGCAAGATCCGATCGAAACCCGGCGAAGAAACTTCGAGCGTGTAATGACCCTTGATCGGATCTTCGACCTCGAGCACTTGGCTCACCGCATGACTTATGAGCGCGCAATCGTCGACCGTGATGCCCGGCACCTGGGCGTCACGCGTATCGCTTGCACGCCGATCGATGAAGATCCGTAAAACTCCGCCCCGCCCTTCCCGCGCAAACTCGATGTCGACTAACTCATAATCCAACGCCTCGATCGGCGGCTCTAGCAAGCGCATCAAGGCATCACGCATTGTTCAAAACCTTCAGCGGTCGCTCTTAAAAACAAAAAAGGGGACCATCGGCCCCCTTAATCTTCAACACTTAACCCCTATGGGGGCTTTATCTCAAGAAAGCATCCTGGAACGGCCCGCGGAACCCACGCCAAGCCGGTCGAGCCTGTCAAGCCATATTAGGGTGCCCCCGCCGAGGGGCGCGATTATAGGCAAAGCCGACTTGGGCGTAAACCCTGATCGAACCAACTTAAGCGCCGTAAATGATCGGGGCCGCATCCGAAGCGGCCCCGATCATCACTCAATCTGAAACGCTGTTACCAGCGCTTCGGACCGCGCGATCCACCACCACCACCACCGCCGCCACCGCCACCGCCACCGGTGCGCTCCTGCGCCTCATTTACCTTCAGCGCTCGCCCGTCGACATCGTGGCCATTCAAGGCCTGCATGGCACGCGCCGCATCTGCGCTAGCCATTTCAACGAAGCCGAAGCCGCGGGGCCGGCCGGTGTCGCGATCATTGATCAGCGCAACCGACTGTACCGCGCCATGCTTTTCGAACAGCGCGCGCACCGCGGACTCGTCCATTGAGAACGGGAGATTGCCAACATACATTTTCGTCATGTGAAGAATACCTACAACAGAAAGAAGCTATCGGCCGGTCACGTCTGCCCAAAAGTCTTAAGCGGGAATGCCAGCCACCTGGATCGAAGAAACCTGCTTTGTGGGTTGTGGTCAGAGTGACGCCGGAGCGGCGCGGTGACCAGAAACGGACCAAGTAGAAATTCACGAGCCGGCGCGATATTACAACAAATTGCTGATAAACACGAATATTAATGTAGGGTATTCTAGGAGCGCGTCCAGCAGGAAAGAACGGCGGCGGCGGCGCGGGGCCGGCTCAACAGCCCAGGCTCGGTCAGCCGAGACAAACGGCACAGGCCTGCCGCAGTGCACAATTCATCGGCCAGCGCAGCTTCCCGCAGACCGAGGTTCGTCATGGCAAACCAGCCTCCAGGGCGCAAATTATGGTAAATCTGCCTAAAAAGCCGCTCTGGCGCCAGCAGCGATAGCGGTAGCCGCCAGGCCAAGATGGCCGTGGGCGTGACGAAGGGAAACCATGCCGTCACCACATCGGCAGGCAACTCGCACGTCACATAATCCGCAACGATGAACCGTGCGTTGGGTAGGTCGGCCACGTAGCCCGCCGCGTAGTCTATTCGCGTATGCCCATCACGGAAGAGACGGTGCCCTTCCACCTCGATCCCCACCAGTTCTTGCGGACGGAAGAACGCCTGCAAGGTGGCCGCATACCAAAAGCTGGCGCAACCGACGTCGCAGACCACGCCGCCGGCGGGCCTGGTCAGACCGGATTCGGCCCACGCGCGATCGAGGATATCCAGATACTCATAGTTGTTGGTGCTGGTGGCCGAGTTCATTCGACGCTCGAACTGCACCTGGTAACGGCCCTGCAAGGCAGCTATTCTCTGTGCCTGTTCGAAGGCTAAAGCTGGCAGCTGCCGAGCCGGTGTTTCGTGAAAGGCCCCCCGGGACCAACGTACTCGCTCCGAAACGCCATACCAGAAGCGATGCCGCAAAGATCGCAAGCGTTGGATCAATGAATACACCGGGTAAATGCTATGCGGGACTGGCGGCAGCGTCGAGAGTTTGTGAGCATTATAGATGATGCGCGTAGAGTTTCTGCGGCCGAAATACTGGCTGACCTGGGTGGGATTGTGCGTGTTGCGCGGCATCGAGTTGCTGCCGTTTGCGGCGCAGAGGTACGTGGCGACGGCCTTGGGAGTGCTCATCCGGCACTTGCCGCTGGCGTACGTGCGCATCGCCGAGCGCAATATCGCGCTGTGCCTACCGGACCTGTCGGCCGCCGAACGCGCGGTCTTGATCGATCGGCATTGCCAGAGTTTGGGCATGGCGCTGTGCGAAACGGCAATGACCTGGTGGAGTAGCGATGAGCGCGTCGGCCGGCTGGCCGAAATACAGGGGTTAGAACACCTGCAGGCAGCCTTCGCCAAAGGCCGAGGCGTCATTCTGATCGGCGGGCACTTCACTACCATCGAGATCGCCACCCGCATTTTGGGCACCATGGTGCCGATGAACGTCGTGTACCGGCCCACCAAGAACGCTCTGCTCTCGCACATCATGCACACTAGCTTTTGCCGGCACGGCAACCCGATCCGGCACGATGATATTCGCGCCATGTTTCGCGCGCTCAAACACAACGAAGCGGTCTGGTACGCCCCCGATCAGAGCTACCGCAACAAGGGCGCGGCCATGGTGAATTTCTTCGGCATCCCCGCCGCCACCACGACCGCTACCTCACGCCTGGCGCGCATTTCGGGGGCTGCGGTGCTGACATACTTTCCAGAGAGGCTTCCCGGCCGCGCCGGATACCGGGTGGTCATCGGACCGGCGTTCGAGGACTTCCCCGGCAGCGATCCCGTACACGATGTCGAGCGCTTCAATGAACTACTCCAGGCGCAGATTCTCAAAATCCCGGAGCAGTATCTATGGATGCATCGACGCTTCAAGGGATTGAGCGCCGATTATCCGGATTACTACGGTCGCGATTCGCGAGAGCGTGCGCCGCTACCGGCACCGAAACCCCTGCTTTGATGCGAGCGGCTAAAGCGGCACGTGCAGTTCCTGCCGACGTTTCGATTTGAGCACGGCGCCGTAGATCAATCCGACGACCAACCACACTGCGCCCACCTTGACGGCAAGTGCGCTCATTCCCGAGAAAACCATCAGCACGACGACGATCCCGCAGATCGGCACGGCCCAGTGCGTGGCCCAATCACGCGACCGCAGCCGCCGGCCGAAGCGCGCCAATACCGAGATGTGCAGGAACAGAAAGCCGCTCAAAGCGCCGAAGTTCACGATCGACGCGAGATCGTCCAGCTTGTTTTTCATGTAGAGCGCAACGGCGAGCGAAATGCCGGCGGTGACCAACATACCGACGTAAGGGGTGTGGTAGCGGGGATGAATGCGCGCCATGACACTGGGCAGCTGCCGATCGCGCCCCATGGCGTAAACCACGCGCGCCACCCCGACTTGCATGGGCAGCGCATTCGACAGTCCGACGATGATGGCGTACGTCCACGCCAGCACCACGGCCGTCCACGCGCCCGTCGCCCATGCGGCCAATTCGTAGACCGCGGCTGACTGATCCTTGATCGGGATGCCGGGTAGAAGATTTCCTAGAACCCACGTGACGCCGACAAAAAACACGGCGGACACGACCAGCACCGCGATGATGGCGCGGCCGACTACGCGTCGATCGCCGCCTGCCACTTCCTCGGCAAGCGTCGAGACTGCATCGAAACCCAGGAACGACATGATGCAGATCGACGTGGCGCTGAAGATCTTGCCGGCGTTGAAAGCGTGCGGATCGAACACCGGCTTCAGCGTCAGCGCGCCGTTACCTTTGCCGGCATACAAGGCGACGACGCAGAGCCCGACGAACCCCAGCAAGATGACGACTTGCAGCGCCACCGAAATGAAATTCGCGCGGGAGGTGACGGTAATGCCAAACCAATTCACGCCCGTCGTGGCAGCAACCAGCAGTACGATCCAGACGCCTCGATCCACACCCGGCATCAGGGTTTCCAGCGCCACGGCAATCAGCACGTAGACGAACGCCGGAATGAGCAAATAATCGAGCAGCAACATCCAGCCGGCGATGAAGCCGGGGAACGGACCCAAACAATACCGTGCGAAGCCGTACACGGAGCCGGCCGTCGGCAGCGCCTCGGTCATGGTCGCGTAGCTGCGCGCCGTGAAATACATGCAGACGCCGCCGAGCAAATACGCGAGGACGATCAAGCCGTTCGATTCGGTCCAAACGAAGCCCAGTGTGCTCAACGGGGCGAACGGCGCGATGTAGGCGAGTCCGTAAAGAACCAGATCCCAGTAGGTCAAGGAGCGCTTGAGGCCGGCTCCCGCGACTTCCGCACTCATTGAACGAACGTGACGGTTGATGAGCGCGTTGCGATCGGCTTGGGTTGCACCAGCACTTCCACGCTATGCACCGCCGAACTCTCGCCCATATCGCTCTTGAAACCGGCATTCAGCACATTCACATTGGCGTGACCGGGGTCCGTGGCGAGCCAGCGGCCTTTGTGCGCAAGCGCGACGCCGCGCGGTATGTCGTCGCAGATCACGACCCCCAACTCGAGGCTGCCGCAGCTGTTGTGAACGATCGCAGCCTGGCCGGCGGCCAAGTGGCGCTCCGCCGCGTCCAACGGATGAAGCGCAATCGTTGCCGCACCCAAACGCTTGGCGATCTTGCCGACGTTGCCGAAACTGGTGTTGAGCAACCAGGCATGGGCCGGCGAGAGCAAGCGTAGATTGCCTGAGGTGGGACGCGGATCGCTTTGGCACACCGGAATTCGCGGCAGACCATCGGCCTCGGCTCGCGCGGACGCGATCTCGATGCGGCCGCTCGGCGTGTCGAACACTCGGTTCGCGAATTGCGCCGCAGGCTCCGCGGGCACCCAAATGCTGCCTTTCGCCGACAGCGACGCGAACGTTTCACCGAGTCCGCCGCGAGCCAACAGCGTGGCCAGCATGTCGGCGTCGGTTTCCTCGAATTCACGTTCAGTGAAATGCATGGCTCGGCCCAAGCGGCGGAAAATCTCTTGATTCGGCAGTGAGGCACCGATCGGGTCCATGACCCTGGTCTGAGCGGAGAGCGTCAAATGAAAATACGAGGCGATGAGGTCGTCGAACTCCAAGAAGCTCGCCGCGGGCAGCACGTAATCGGCCAGCGCCGTGGTATCGGTCGGAAATAAATCCAGCGCAATGGTCAAAAGATCCTCGCGCTGCAGGGCGCGCCGCAGGCGCGCCTGTTGCGGACAAGAGGCCACCGGATTCATGTTCCATACGATGAGCGACCGAGATCGCGACGGATCCTCGAGCACTTCGACCAGATCCATGTGGCTGATCGCCGGCGCCGCGTTCGGACCCAAGTGTGGCGCGGTCAGGTACGCCTCATCCACGCCGCGCTGGCGTAGATTTGCGTTCAAATAAAGGAAACCCGCCCCCGGTTTGCACAGATTGCCGGTCACCGCGGGCAACAGCGCACAGGCACGAATCACGTTGCCGCCGTTGGTTTGCCGCTGAAATCCTTGACCCAACCAGAGCAAGGAAGGGCCGCGCGCGTACAGCCTGGCGACCTCTTCGATCAGGGCCACGGGTACGCCCGTCATGCCGCTCGCCCACTCCGTGCTGCATGCGGCGACTGAGGCCGCCAGTTCTTCCCAGCCCAGAACATGGGCCGCGATGAAGTCCTCATCCATCAGGCCATCGCGTTGAATCACGTGCAGCAGTCCGAACGCCAACGCGGCATCGCTGCCCGGGAACGGCTGCAAATGAATGTCCGCGCGCGCTGCGGTGGGCGTGCGCACCGGATCGATGACGACCACCTTGCCTGGTGCCTCCGGCAACCAATGTTCATGCGCATGCGGCGCCGATGCATGCGGATTCGCGCCCCACACCACGATGCACTGCGCCTTCTCGGCAGCGCGAGGATCGAAGCCATCGACCGACGTGCCATACATGTAGCGCAGCGCGACGTGGCCGGCCATATTACAGATGGTGTCCGGCGAGATCTCGGTGGCCCCCAATCGGTTGAAGAAGCGCATCGGCGCCATCCCGGCGAGCAGCGACACGGTTCCGGTGTAATGTGCGTTGAGTATGGAGGGCGCCCCATGCGAAGCTACGATGCGTTGCAGCCGTTCCGCAATCTCCGCGATTGCCGTGTCCCAGGAGACGGCTTCAAACCTTCCCTCAATCTTAGGGCTGACGCGGCGCAGCGGTTGAAGCAGGCGCCGATTCGGATCACGCCATTCACGGTTGTAGGCCGTCGAACATTTTCCGCACAGCGTGCCGCGGCTGACGGGATGCGCTGGATTGCCGCGAACCGCCGTCACGACGCCGTCGCGTTTGATGACTGAGATTCCGCAGGTATCGTAACAATCGCGTGGACAAGCGGTCAGTAGTACTTCATCACGACCACCTTCCAGCGTCACGGCGCGGCGGACTCGTCGGCCTTCTTCAGCAAATCATTGCGCATCTGCGCGGCCTCGAGGCGCAGCGGTTGCGTACGCAGTCGCCCGATCTCCTCCGCCGTGAACGGCAGAAAATCGGCAGGCATATGTTCCTTGTCGAAGCGCCAGACCATCCAATTCATGAGCTCGGCCAGGTCCGCGTTCGCCAGCGGCGAAGTGGCCACCCCAGGCACGCGCCCAAGATATTCGCGGCCGCCGGGAACGGTCAGAAATTTGGATGCGGTACCGGCAAGACTGGGAGCGGTCCCCGCGGAACCGGTGCCGTCCGGGCGGTGGCAACCCTGGCAGTTCAGGGTCCAGTTCTGCCAGGCCCGCTGTGGATTCGACACGCCGGCCGGCGCAGCGGCACCCGGCGATTGGGCGGCGGCGGCTCCGATGACCGCTAACAGACCCGCTGCCAGCAGCGTCGTAGTCGGCCCGGCCCGCCTGGCGCGGCCTTCCGCCCCAGCCGAGCGGCTCATGGCTCTGCGAGCGTCGGGCGTAACGCCCGAGTACTTTGCGCCGATCGATCCGGGTGCCGTGCACGCGAGTCCGCGACATCCGCCGCAGTCAATCCCGGCGCGGCGGCATCCTTGCCGCGATCACTTGCAAGGTACGTGAGCACCGCCGCCACCTCGGCCTCGCTCAAGCCCGACTGCGCAGGCATGACGCCGCGATAGCTGACGCCGCCGACCTTCAAATCACCCATGAGGCCCGTGGTGACGACCATCACCAGATAATCGCGTCCCTGCGGTGTTTTCGCAAACGCAACAATCTGTTCGTGCAACGACGGAAAGCTGCCGGGTATGCCGGCCGCTTCCGGTCCGTGGCACACCGCACAACGGCCGGCGAAAATGCTCGCGCCGGATACCGGTTCGTCCGCATGGCCGGGCAGTGCAAAGCCCGCCGCCGCCAGCGCAACCAATGCCAGACGTCCGGAAGCCGAGGGCGTCTTCTTCGGTCGGCTGGAATCGGTACTACTTTTGAGCAATCGCAACACCCAGGATGATGGCTGTGGAGCAAGTATACGATTGGCTCTGGGTACCGAAACACCAGGTGACCTCGTTGTTGTTCTGCGGCCGCACCACCGGTCGGTCACCCTGATTATTCTGACAGGCGCACCGCCCCCAGGGCACTCCGCCGCAACAATCATTGTACGAAATGATGTAATTTCGTTGATCCGCCGGATTACGGCAGGTGCCGATCCAGGTGATCGGCGACATTTCCGTCCCCGGGGGACAGGAATTGACGCTGCCGCCGTAACATGCGCACAGCGACCCGTCGATGGCGCAGTAGCGCCAATAATCGCATTTCGTCGCATCACCGGGATCTTGCGGATTACCCGAGATTTGCGGAGGCGTCTGGCCAGACGTGGGGTCCGACGAGGATGAGCCGGGTTCGCTCTGCGCGCCTCTGGCCACCGGCAACAATGGCAACGCAGCGGCGCCGGCGAGCAAGCCCCCGAGGATGCTGAACATGCTGCGCCGCGAGGTTCGGCTCGCGAAGCCGCGCAGCATTTTTTCCGTCAAACGATCGAATTGAGCCACTTTATTCTCCCGAAGAGGCACGCCTCTGACTGAGGAATTGCTGAATGTTGCTGACGCCGGTTTCCTTGGCCACGAATAAACTTTCCAAATGTTCGCGTGTGTTGACCAAGCCGCTCGAAGACAGCTTCCCTGCTTCGTCGATCAACACGGCGTAAGGCAGCTTCGCGACCCCGTAGCTGCGTCCCAGATGCTCCGACACCACGTACGGGAATCTCCCCAAGTTTTTCTCTTGGACGAACTCCGCGTGCTTATCGGATTCGCCGTCGCTGGCCAGTATGATGTCGAGCCAATTCCGTTCTGCGGTCTGCGCGGAGCGCACCGCGGGCAACAGCGCCTCGCAGATGGTGCAATCCGGCGAGACGAACAACAACAGCTGGCTGCGGCCGCCCCGCACCCCGCCGATTTGCACGGTGGATCCGGTAAGCGAGGTCAACGTCATTTCCGGCGTCGCATCCCCGAGTTTGAGCGGTTGGCGCAGCGATAATGCGCCCGCCGGCGCGATGCGCTGATGCAGCACCCCGATTTGCCGCGCCAATGCCATACAAACGGTACCCAAGATCAGCAGTCCGATCCAAAGGGCAATCTGCGAAGCAATCACGAAACTCATAGTACTTCTCCGCTGCGCAACGGCCGCAAGGCCATCACTTGATCCAATGCGCCGTACAGCGCCAGCAACGCGATCCCACCCAGCACTTGCGAAGCTTGCGACGGGACGCTGCCGCTGGCAGCCGACACCCATGCGATGAGCATCGCGACACTCGCAAGCACCGCGTTTCTTACAACCTGAAATGCGCCCAGGGGCCGGGAAGTCGGCCCAAAACTGCACCCGCAATCGACATCGCGTCGATCCTGCAGGATGGCGCGGACGATGAGCAGCAGGTAGCAAGTCCAAATCACAGCCGCGGACACCGCTCCCGTCGCCCGATGGGCGGGAACGATCAACAGCGCTCCCGCAAACAGTTCCGCGATGATAGCCGTTCCGAGCGCCGATGCCGCCAGGGAAGCCGGCACTCCGGCAAACTGCCGCACCACCGCTTGCGACTGCGACCATCTCGCCGCTTTATGCACAGCCGACGCGGCCAGCAGCAACGCTTGAAAAATCGCCAGTTGCGCCATGAGCGGCTGCATCGCTGCGGCCATGGATACCTCGCCCATCATCAACGAATTGGCTCTAGCTGCATGCGCGTATGAAATCCCGGCAAATCCAAGCTTCTTACGAAAGTCCCGTCGTGCGCATCGTACACATCGAGCCGCTCTCCCGCCTGTACCAGCAGCAGGGGCACGGCGTCGTGCGTCAAGGCGATCGATGATCCGGGGCGAATCAACCGCAGCCGCTTGACGCGGGTCTTGGTGGCCGGGTTATAGATCCACACTTCGTTGCCGGGGTCCTTATGCGTCCCTTCGTGGGCGTCCGCCTGCATCACTACATAGAGCAGCTTTTGATCATCGCTGGCGATGAGTTGCCAGCCGCTTGGACGCCAATGCCCCGCCGCATCCGCAGCCGGCACCAGCTGCCAATCCGGCAGCACCTTGACGTCATCGCCCTTCATGTCCACCGGCTGGATCCGGCCCTGCAGACTGGGAAAATACCGCACACCGCCCAGCGTCGCTGAGGCGGTGAACAACGGATCGGTGTCGAGCGGATTGAACGCCTTCGTTTCGCTGCGGCTTGCGACGGCACCGTTGGCATCGAGCCGGATCGTCAGCAGGGTGCCGCTCGCACACAGCGTCGAGAATCCGCGTGCGCCGCTCGGGTATACCAGCGAGCAGCCCGGTATCCCGATTTCGCCCAGAGGCTGCCGCTTGACGAGATCTACTACGGTTACCGAGGAGGCCGGCGTGAAATTGAACACCAGCGCCATGCGTTGCTCGTCCGTGAACGCCGACAACCCTTCCATGGCGGTGATGAGTGCTCGCTTGGCGCCGGGCAGCACGATCTCGCCGATGGGATTCAAGGTCTTGGTGTCGTAGATGGTGATGAAGTCGGTACGCGTACCGCGCACTCCACGCGACCAAACGGTGTCGGCCACGTAGATTTCGGGGCGTTTGTCGGAAACCAACAGCGTCGCGGAGTCGTGCGCTTGAAGTTGGCCCTTCACCTCGCGAGTATCGCTGCCGACATTGCGCAATTCGATCCGATCGCCGGCGTAATTGAGGAAACTCCAAGTCGTCGGATAGTGCGCCGGCAGCGTTTCCACCTTCGGGATGGTCTCCGGCGGCAAGGGCGCCGGAAAGTCGGCGGCAGGCGCCGCGCCCGCACCGGCACCGGCAGCGAGCCACGTGAAAAACCCTACGGTAGTCGCCCTGAAGATAGTCATCGTCATTTTGTTAGGCCTCTCATCGCACTGGTTTTGCGAACTTTGCTGACGTAAATACGTTTGCCCATGAACCATGTCTCGAGCACATAGGTGTTTCGGATATCTTCCGCGTGACCTTCGTCGGCGAGTTTCAGAATATCCTGATCGAGTACGATGAAGTCGCCTGACTTCCCGACCTCGATCGATCCCGCTTGCTTCTCGCGTCCCAGAAAGCGGGCGCCGCTGATGGTGTACGCATCGATCACGTCTCGGATGGTGATGGCTTGCCCCGGACTCAACGCGTGGCCGCCGGGCAGAGCGCGAGTCACCGCGCGACTCATATTCACGAAGGGCCTCGGATCCGAGGTGTCGACCGGCGCGTCGGATCCCGCGACCAAAATGGCGCCCGCCTCCTTGCTGCTGCGGACGGGGTAGACGTTCGATTCGTAGTAACTGCCCGGCGGGTGCAGCGCCTCGTAGCTGTTGCCTTGCACCGGCTGAATGAATGGAATCACCGTCATGTCGTAATCAGGATCGACATCGGCCCAAGAATAGGTGTAAGCAATATAGAGATGGTCACGACCGATGCGGGCGATATCGTCGGGATTTCCGAGCTGCAGATGGGCGATGCCGTCCCGCGTCGTAATCACACCGTCCGCCGCGCGCGCACCTTCGATCGCGTCGACCGCTGCACGCACGGCCGCATCCCCGATGGCGTGAATGTGCAGGTTGAAGCCCGCCATGTGAAAGCGCCTCGCGAATTCCAAGATCACGCCGCGATCGTGTTGCAGCTGACCGCTGGAGACGACGCATTGCCCGGGATGGTAGCCGTGGGTCTTCTGAAACCCCTCGATGGTCTCTGCAGACGCGTATTTCGCCGGGTTTGCGCGTACCTCGATGCACAGCGCCGATCCCGTGTCGACATAGCCCGTCACGGCGAGGCGGCCGGCCTTGTCTCTGCCGAAAATCGGCTGCAGGAACGGTTTCAAGCTGGCACTGTCCGGTAGCGTCGGCGGCACTGCATACGGATTGCCTTCCAGAACCCCGTCGGCAAACAGCTTCACCGTGTCGGCTTGCAGCAGGGGATTCGATGCGTACTTGTCGCGCACGGCCGCGGCTTTCGCAACCATGGCGTCGTAATCGACTTTGCCGCTGGGAAGACGATACGCCTCTGGGTCGTAGAATTGCGCCAATGTGGTACGGACGTTGAGCTGGTGGCGCGCCAACAGCATGTCGTAAACCGGCAGGCCCTCGGGGGCCGCCATCGCATCGAGCATGCCGGTGATTCCGACACTGCTCAATCGCTGGGTGATGCGTTCCGGCGACTTGAGAACCAAATCCAAGTGCTCATAATCGACGGAGATCTTCTCCATGACATAACGCGCATCCTCGTTCACCGCACCGTTGGGTTCGCCCCTGGAGTCGACCCCGATCAGTTTCGCGTACTCGGCAAAATCTCCGGCCAGAGTGGCTTTCGACAGCCCGACCGTCTGCCCCGCTTTGTTCTTCGCCATGGCGAGAGCCATGCTGTTGTATGCGCCATGATGGCCGTCATTGCCGAACAGTTCGACGGGGTTATTCGGAGCGGCGTTGTCGAGCGCTGCACGCAACGTGGTGTACGCGCCGTCCGGTTCGTTGCCGCCGGTGTAGTTCCACTGGAAGACCATCAACCATTTGCCGCGCGGCAATTTGTATTTGCGGGCACATGCGCGCACGAAGGCCGACAAATCGCTGAGCGTTTTCTGGGGCCGGCTGTCGAGATTGCACACATCGAAATCGACGATGTCGAGCGGATGAATATGCGAATCGAACAATCCGGGAAGCACCAATTTGCCGCCCAGGTGCAATACTCGGGTGTGCGGACCCACCCACGCATCGGCGTCCACGGCATTACCGACGAAGACGATCGTGCCGTCCTTGACTGCCAGCGCCTCAGCCATTCCCCGCTGTGGGCGGGCGGTGTAGATACGCGCATCGGTGACGACCACATCGGCGGGCATCAAACCCTCGGCCATGCACAACCGCAAGCCGAAAGCCATGAGGGCCGCTGTGCCCCAAGCGATCAACGGCGTTCGCAATCCCAATTATTCGTCTCCCCTTTTTTTCTTGCGCCGCAGTCAACGCGCAGGCACGGCAGTGTACGTGAACGGCTGCTAGCTGAATACTCCGGCGTGCCAACAGGTATATTGCGGACATGAACGTCGCACAAATCGCCTTTTATCTCGCAATCGGTGTGGCCGGCATCGCCTTTTGCATCGGCGGCTTCCGGGCCGCCAAACGCGGCCGAGGGATCCGCCTCCGACCAACGCCGATGGAACTGCTCATCGGATTCGTCGTCGCGTTCTTCGACACGCTGGGGATAGGATCCTTCGCTCCCACGACGGCGATCTTCAAATTGCGGCGCATCGTGCCCGACGAATTGATTCCCGGCACGCTGAACGTCGGTCTCACCACCGCCGCGCTCGTCGAAGCCCTGATTTTCGTCACCTCCATCATCGTCGATCCGGTGCTGTTGGTCACCGTGGTGGTGAGCGCCGCCACAGGCGCATGGCTGGGGGCCGGCATCGTCGCGCGCTTACCGCGCCGTACCATCCAAATCTTCATGGGTATCGCGTTGCTGATCGCAGGCTGCGTCTTCACGGCAGTGAACCTGGGTGCGCTGCCGGGCGGCGGCACGGCCATGGGGCTGGCGGGATGGAAGTTCGGCCTGGCGGTGGGGATCAATTTCGTGCTTGGCGCTTTGATGAGTGTCGGGATCGGCCTATATGCGCCCTGCATGATTACCCTCGCCCTCTTAGGGATGCATCCGTTGGCAGCTTTTCCCATCATGATGGGTGCGTGCGCGCTGCTGCAGCCCGTGGCGAGTCTGCGTTTCTTTCAAACGGGCGCATTCGCCTGGGGACCGTCCGTGGGACTCGCGCTCGGCGGCGTGGTCGGCGTGTTCATCGCCGCTTACATCGTCAAGTCCCTGCCCTTGTTTGCGCTTCGCTGGCTGGTGATCCTCGTCATCGGATACGCCGCCTTCGCCATGCTGCGTTCGGCGCTGCGGCCCGAAATCCCGCAATCCTACGCTACGCTTCGCCAACCATGAAATCATCCCGGCAATGCGATCTCGCCTACTGCAGCGCTGCGAGCAGGAGGCACGGGAGCATGGCTTCGCGCACGTCGAACTCATGGCAACGCTTCCCGGCGTCAAGCTATATGCCGCACGCGGCTATACGGGAGCCGAAACGGTGAATTACGAGGTGGGCCCGGGCGAGACCATCGAATTCATTCCCATGCGGAAGAAACTCGACTGAGGCCCGCGACGGACGCCTGGGAGCCTAGCGCCACAATGCCATCCACCCTTCCGGTCCGAGCTCGCGAAGTCGGCGAATGTTGTTCTCATAGATCGACTCCGGATCGGGCACGGCAGCCAAGGCCCGCTCGACGCTCGCCTCGCGCAGCAAATGCAAGGTCGGATACGGCGAACGATTGGTATGATTTTCGATGTCGCCCGATGCTGTGCCGGCAAACTGATACTGGGGGTGAAAGCTCGCCACCTGAATCTCCCCCTCGAGATCCAGGCCCTGCACCGTCGCGTCGCATATTTGGAGAAAATCATTGAATTCGAAGAAGTCATTGAGCACCCAGGGATGAATCAGGAGGGTCGTTTCCAATTGCCGCGCATCCACCGCCTGCAGATGCATCATTTCCGAGCGGAGCTCTTCCAACAACCCGGCCGCCGTGCGTTGCTCGCTGACGAAAAACCGCACCCGGTCGCTCCGATAGGCGCTTTCGGCGAACGGGCACAGCCCCAGTCCAATGACTGCCTTCTCCACCCATCGGCGGGTGGCATCGACGATCGCATCGTTGTTGATGGCGCGTATCCTCCGTAGCCATCGGCAGTCTAATGCGCGAAAGGTCATGTATCCTAATCGCAGCAATATCCACCGTGAGATTCAACGACGATGCAACACCCCATTCCCGCCACGCTGATCCCCGGAGATGGAATCGGTCCCGAAATAATCGACGCAACACTCGCCGCCTTGGACGCGCTCGGCGCGCCCTTCGTGTGGGACAGCCAAATCGCCGGCCTGGAGGGTATGAAGTCGGCGGGGGACCCGCTTCCGCCCAAGACCATCGACAGTATCCGACGAACGCGTTTGGCCCTGAAGGGGCCGCTGGAAACACCCTCGGGCGGCGGCTATCGGTCGTCCAACGTTCGCCTGCGGGAGGAATTCAAGCTGTTTGCAAACCTGCGCCCGGCGCGCACGCTCATTCCGGGCGGTCGCTTCGACAACATCGACCTGGTGGTGGTGCGCGAAAATCTCGAAGGGCTCTACATAGGCCACGAGTATTTCATTCAGATCGACGACGATCCGCATGCGGTCGCCATAGCCTCGGGCATCAACACGCGCCAGGGCAGCCGGCGATTACTGGAGTTTGCTTTCGCGCACGCCGTCGCCCTGGGCCGCAAGAAAGTTGCGATCGTGCACAAAGCCAACATCATGAAAGCCCTTACCGGCATTTTCCTGGAAACCGGGCTGGAACTCTACGAGCGCAAGTACAAGGGCAAATTCACGCTCGAAACCGTCATCATCGATGCCTGCGCCATGAAACTGGTGCTCAACCCCTGGCAATTCGACGTACTGGTGACCACTAACCTGTTCGGCGACATCCTCTCGGACCTCGTTGCCGGTCTGGTCGGCGGTTTGGGGATGACGCCCGGCGCCAACATTGGAACGGATGCGGCGATATTCGAAGCCGTGCACGGCTCGGCTCCCGACATTGCCGGGAAAGGAGTCGCGAATCCGACCGCGCTGCTGCTCGCCGCAGGCATGATGCTGGATCACTGCAACCTGCCGGAACTGGCCGTACGATTGCGCAATTCCATCAACGAGACGCTGAACGTGGACAAGGCGCGCACCGGCGATTTGGGTGGACACTCGAGCACGGCGCAATTCACGCGTGCCTTGGTGAAGCGTATTGCCAATTCCTGACGTTACGTCCCGAGCGGGTCGGAGCGGCGATCGGAACAACGAATGCCGGCGATAATCTCGATCGTCAACGTCGCCAAATCGTATGCATCCGGCGTTGAGGCGCTAAGCTCGACGAACCTCGACATCGAAAAGGGCGAGATCTTCGCCCTGCTCGGACCCAACGGTGCGGGCAAGAGCACCTTGATCAACATCATTTGCGGCATCGTCACGCCAAGCTGCGGAACCGTGACTGCGGATGGTCACGATATCGTCCGCGACTATCGCGCGGCGCGCTCGAAAATCGGGCTCGTTCCGCAGGAACTGACCACTTCGGCATTCGAGACGGTCTGGGACACGGTTGCGTTCAGCCGCGGCCTGTTCGGCCGCGCTCCGAATCCGTCGTATGTCGCCGGCTTACTGCGCGACCTGTCCCTGTGGGAGAAGCGAGACAGCAAGATCATGACGCTCTCGGGCGGCATGAAGCGCCGCGTAATGATTGCCAAGGCGTTGTCGCATGAACCTGAAATCCTGTTCCTCGACGAACCGACGGCGGGAGTCGACGTGGAACTGCGCCGGGACATGTGGAACCTGGTGCGCGAGTTGCGCAAACGCGGCGTGACCATCATATTGACCACGCACTACATCGAAGAGGCCGAAGAAATGGCCGACCGCATCGGCGTCATCAATCAGGGCCGATTGATACTGGTCGAAGAAAAAGCGGCGCTGATGAAGAAATTCGGCAAGCGCCAACTGACGTTGCACCTGCGGCAGCGTTTGAGCGCCATTCCGGCGGAACTTCGGCCCTGGGGACTCGAGTTGAGAGACGACGGCAGCAATCTCGTCTACACGGTCGACGGCAACGCCAGCATGGACGTGTCCGCGCTGCTCGAGAGAATGAGCGAGTTGTCGCTCGACATCAGGGATCTGCAAACCCACCAAAGTTCGCTCGAAGACATCTTCGTCAGCCTGGTCAGCAGCCGAGCGCGAGCGCATCCGTGACCCGCCTGGAATTCAACCGGCACGGGGTTTGGGCGATCTACAAGAGCGAGATTGCCCGCGCGTTGCGCACCTTGGTGCAGAGTCTGGTGACGCCCGTCATCACCACGTCGCTGTATTTCGTCGTATTCGGCGCCGCCATAGGCGGTCATATGAGCGCCGTGGACGGCGTCACGTACGGAGCGTTCATCGTGCCCGGCCTCGTCATGCTGCCGCTGTTCACCGAAAGCCTGGCCAATGCGTCGTACGGCATTTTCTTTCCGAAATTCATCGGCACCATCTATGAAGTACTGTCCGCCCCCATCTCCTATGTCGAGATCGTCATTGCCTATGTGGGCGCCGCAGCCACCAAGTCCATCGTTCTGGGACTCATCATCTTGGCGACGGCGGCGCTGTTCGTGCCATTCCACATCTTGCACCCGGTATGGATGATCGCGTTCCTCAGTGTGACGGCGGTGACCTTCAGCCTGTTTGGATTCATTCTCGGGATCTGGGCCAAAGGATGGGAACAGATGTCGTTCATTCCCATGTTGGTGGTCACCCCGCTCACGTTCCTGGGCGGAGCGTTCTATTCCATCAGCATGCTGCCGCCCATCTGGCGACGCGTCAGCCTCTTCAATCCCATCGTGTATTTGATCAGCGGCTTTCGCTGGAGCTTCTACGGCACCGCGGAGGTGAACGTCGTCTTGAGCTTCGGCATCGCCTTGGCATTCTTCGCCCTGTGCTTGAGCGTGGTGGCGTTGATATTCAAGACCGGGTACCGGCTCAAGAACTGACGTTTCGCTCCGGCGCGTAACCCATGGCTACGGCGGCATCCGGATCGAGGCCAATGTCGGCCGCAAAAGCTTGCGCTTTGTCCGCCTCGAGATCCAACGACCGGCATGCCCACAGGTAAACGAGCGCCGCTACGGGCAAGCCCACCAACATCGCAATGTCGGCGCCGCCCAGAGCCCTTGCAACCGGACCCTTGTAGTGCTCGGTGCTGAAGAATGGGATCATCACGAGGAAGCCGACGCCGTAGGCCAGCAGCCCGCGCCAACTCCAGCGCCCGTACATGCCGTGTGCGTTGAAAATTTCACGCACCGAGTAATGCCCTTTGCGCACCACATAGAAGTCCACCAGGTTGATCGCGGTCCACGGCGTGAATAGGTACAGCAACACCGCGAGGAATTCGCCGAATTTCTCGACGAAGTTCTGCGATGAGGCGAGAGCGATTCCGGAGGCCACCACGGTCGCGACGAGCAGCGTCACCACCCGCTTCGCCAGCGTCGGTCGGCTGGGCTTCAACGAATCCGCCACGCTCAACAAGGTCAACGACGCTCCGTAGCAATTCAAAGACGTAATCGTCAACAGGCCGAGCAGAGAGCACAGCAAGAGCGGCTTACCGAAACCGGGCATGACGAGGTCGGCCGCCGTGCGCAACGCGGTGGCGACCTCGAGCGTCGGGAACAGGGCCGCGGCCAACGTGCCGACGAGCATGGTCCATGCGCCGCCGACGAATCCGCCTAAGAAAGTCCACCAGAACGATGCGCTGACGCCGACGTCGCGCGGCAAATAGCGCGAATAGTCCGAGACGTAAATCGACCATGCGATCTGGTAAGACGCCGCCGCGAAAAACTGCGCAAGAAACGGTACCGCTCGAAAATCCTTTAGATTCGTCTGCTCCGGCGGCAAATGCGCCTTCAAGAGCACGGCCACCGTGAACACCAGCAGCGCCGCGATCAGCACGTACGCGATAAAGCGCTGCGCCAAATGGATGAGATCGTAACCGACGACGGCCAATGAAACCGCCAACAGCGCGAACACCAGAATCGTGGCCGTCGGATCCGCGCCGTACAAATCATGCACGGTCTGCGCCGCAAGGATCTGATTAAACGCATTGAAGCCGATGTAGGCGATGAGCGCGACGCCCCAGACCAACAAAGCACCCACGTACCCGAACTGAGGGCGCGACTGAATCATCTGCGGCAGCCCGAGCTGGGGCCCTTGGGTGGAATGGAATGCCATGAAAAAGGTGCCGAAAGCGGCGCCCAACACGACGGCAATCGCCATCCACACCAGGTTTCCGCCGAGCGCGATGCCGACGACTCCGGTGGCAACCGTCGCCAAATGCGCGTCGCCGGAGAACCAGACGGGCCACAGGTGCCACACCTTGCCGTGGCGCTCGGCGATGGGTACGTAGTCGATGGATCGCTTCTCGATCAGTCGGTCACCGAACTTCGCTTCCATCGGCCTCAACTTGTCATGGGACGCCAACCCCACATACTAACACCCGCGGGCCTCATCGAGCTTGCAATGCGCAGCGCTCGCGGAAATCCAAGTCGTGAGCGGGGCAACGGCGCACGCTCTGCGCCGGCACCAGGTACCGCTCAGTATTCGAATTGGTAGGAAATTCCGACGCTGCTGCCCGGGTCGTTCTCCGGCGTCGTCCCTTGAACGGCCGCAGTGCCGTTTCCGAGGCGCGTCTGCAGCTTCAAGTGCTTCGTCAGGTCGACGTCCACCTGTAGCTGGCTGGTCCCGGCCGTGCTCTGTTTGGCTTCGACGTAGACGCGCTTGGATACGTAGCGCCCCGCGGCGATCGCGGCCCCTGAGGTTTCAGGGGCGCCGCTCGCCGTGGTCGTCGTGTTCGCCCCGACGGTCAGTCGGTCGAGTCCTAGGGATTTTTGCAGCTTGACCAGGGGATTGGAGCCGCTGCTCCCGACCCCGCTCAAAGTCGCCAGCGCGGCGCCGATTTCCGCCACTTGCAACGCGCTCAACTGCGCCGCACTTTCCCCGAACAACAGCCGCGCCATGATTTCATCCTGCGGGAGCGTCGGATTGCTGGTGAATTCGAATCGCGGCGCATCCGCGACACCGGTGATCCGCAGCGTGACCGTCGTGTCGGTGACCGTCGTTTGCGCCGTGAAGTCCAAGGTCGGATCGATTTTCTTGCGCAATCCCTCGCCGTCGAATCCAACCCGGCCCTGCGTGAAGCTCAACTTGTTTCCCGCGATGCTAAAACTACCCCGCTGCAGATCGAAGCCGCCGCTGACGAGAGGCTCCTTGGAAGTTCCGCCGATCTTGATCTCACCGCCCAATTCGGCATCCAATCCGCGCCCCTGGACGAGAATCTGCTGCGGCGCTTGAATGGCGACGTCGAAACCCACGACCCGCATGCTGCCGCTCGCTGCAGGCGCGCTTTGGCCGCGACGGCGCACGTCGAGCACGGCCACATCGGCCGGCAGCGAATCGGGAATTCCGATGGTCGCGCGGCCGACATGAATGGTGCCGGCGACGTCGAGACGCTGCAGAACGGTGCCGCTGACATGCAGATCGGCGTCGAGATTCGCGGTGATGATGCTGCTCGCGATCGGCTGCGCATTCTTCGCCGTGATCCTGAGGTCGACCGGCATGCCATGCTGCAGCACACCGAAAGTGCCGGTCATGCCGACGCTGCCGGACACTGCCGTGGCAGTGAAACTCTTGATCTGCAAGCCGCCATCGCTGCCCTCGATCTGCGCTTGGATATTCGACAGATTTACGCCGCGGACGTAATCGCGCAGACTTCCCTCGGCCAGCGTGATGCCGCCGTGCACTTGCGGCGCGCTGGAACTGCCGATCACCGTCGCATCCATCGTCAGCGCGCCTGCGGCACGCAGGCCTCTCGCCTCCAGCAGGGGATTGGCCAAGCCCAGGTCCAATTTGCCCCCGATCTTCAGGTCCAGCGCACCGTTCGGATTGAGCGGCAGCGTGCCCGAGGCCGTGACTTGAGAGCCGGAGCCGGCGCTCAGCGTGGCGTCGAGCGTGGCGGCATCGTCGGCGAGCTGCGCTCGACCATGGATCTCCAATGCCGGCAGCCCGGCCGCGGCATCGTCCGCGAAGCGCACGGCGTTCGCGTCCACGCGGATGCTACCGGAGGGGCTCGACGGGCTGCCCCGGAGTCGCGCTCGTGCCTCCAAGGTACCGCTCGCGAGCAGTCCCGGTGTGAACACATTGACCAAGCCGGGATTGACGTGCGCCAACGAGGCACGCAGGTCGAGCGTCGGCGCCAGTTGACCGCTCAACTCGAACACCGCCTCCTGGGCGCCAATCTTCAGGTCATCGACGGACAATCCCTGCGCGAACGATAACAGCGCCGGAGACAGCAAATGAAACGTCTCGCTCCGATAATCGGCGGAGATACTGGCGATGCGCAGCTCTCGGGCATCGAGGTTCAGCGTGGCAGCCGCGGACACGCTCGCGGGCGTGCCATACACCTTTGGCAGTTGTGCGTTCAATTGCAGTCCCAGGGCCTCGGGTACACCCGCCGCCTGCAGGTGCACGTTCCCGGACAGCCGTCCGACGATCAGATCCTTACCATCCAATTCCAGATGAGCCTGCGGGTGACCCTGCGCAGACACAATCCCCAAAGTTCCGTCCACGGTCCCGGCGAGGTTCATCCCGACGAGCCGATCGAGATCAGTGAGCTGCGCGACATGCAAGTGCAGCTGCCCGTGGCTGTGCGCCAGATCCGCATCCGCAGTCATGTCGCCATCGAGGTGCGCGCTCTTCCAGTCGGCTTGGCGGACCAACACTCGAAAGACATGCTCGGCGCTGCGCTCGACTGCGGCATCGAGGTTGAGCGGCGCGCCATCGAGCATGCCCTGCGCCAGGATGGTCGCGCTCGGCGCCTTCGGCAGGCCGAGCACTTGCACTCGAGCATCCACAGTCCCGGTCGGGGATCCCCGTACGGACAGTCTCGATGCGATGGTCGCTGCGGCTGCCATCGATCCCGGCGAACCCTTAAGCTGTCCCGACATCCTCAAGTCCCCGGCGACGTCGCTCGAGACCCGGCTCAAATCGCCGACCTCGAGCTGCCAATACGCTTGCAAATCCTTGATGAAGGCAGCGGCGGGTAAACCTGACGGCACCCGCGCAGCGCCGCCGCTCGCCGTCAACGTCAGCGCCTCCCCGACGAGGCGCATGCTTTGCATCTTGATGCGTTCGTCCGAGAGGTTCCCCGCCAGCTTGAGGGTCGCGCTCGGGCCCAACACACCGAGCCACTTGGCCGTGCCGCCCGTGAAGCCCATGTGGGCATCCAACATCAGCGTGCCATCGCTGCGCCCGTGCGTGAGCTGCGCAGTGATCGTGGCACTCCCCCGCACGTCTTGAGCGGCGAAGGCGGCGAAAGGGCGGAGATCCGGAACGCGCAGCTCGACCGTGGCCCGTTGGCCATCGGGTGCAGCCGCTGCGGTATCCGCATGCGCACGCAGCGCGAGCAACGGGTGCGACGCGATGATGTCGACTGGCCGCGATGCCTGGCTCAGCAGCACCGAGCCGTCGACTTTCAACGGCTCGGCGGCGAACAGACGCGGCTGCGGTCCGGGAATCTCCAAGCCGTCGATCACGGAGTGAACGTCGAGCCGTCCAGCGCTCGCCGCAAGCTGCGCAGTCAATCGCAGCACTCGCGTGCTTCCGGCAAGACGCAAGTCGTCGACGTCCAACGTGCCGTCGGCCCGGGGCGCCGTCAGCGATCCGCGCCAATTCCCTTTGAGCGCAACACGGCCCCACGCGACATCCGGGCGCGGCGCCATCGCCGATGCATCCAATGAATAGTCCAAGTCAGCCGCGGCATGAGTAAAATCGACGCTGCCGTGCACTTGCCCGTGCAGGCTTCCAGCGTCCACTACCGCATCGACGCGCTCGGCATTGCGCGGCCCCGCGAGCGTCATCGTCGCCGACAGAGCACCCAGTCCGGGCAATGACAATAGGTTTTCGAGCGGCCCGCTCGCCGGCTCGTGAACCGCCAATGCTGCATCCACTCGCTTGGGATCGAGACGCAGGCGCAAAGTGTAGTCGCCCTCGCCGTCCTGCCGGTGAGCCACCAAGCCGCCGTTCGCATCCTCGAGCGAACGCATCTGCCAATTTCCGGTGGCGGAGAAGGTCGCCGCGGTCCCGACCAGGGGCGCACCCAATTCCACGGTGTCGATCGCGAAATGTCCGACGACGATATGCGGGATGGAAACGCTGCCGCCGGGCGTGTCGCTGATGGGCGTGCGTTCCATGTGCAGGCGCGCCAATTGCAGCGTGTCGACCTGGATGCGCCGCTCCAGCAGCGCCAGCGGGGACCAGTGCAGCGACAGGCGATCGGCCGTCAACCACACGCCGTGGCCGTCGCTGAGCTGCAACTCTTCGAGCGTAGGCCGTGCCGGGAACGAACCGCCCAGGCCGGAGAGCTTTACAGTCCCGGCAGACAACTGATACGTCAAGCGTTCGATGAGCTTGCGGCCCGGGTCGGTATTGCCCGCCACCCAAACCGCGCCGCCCAGCGCGACGATGCAGAGGCATGCGGCGCCGAAAATCCATAGGGATCGTTTGACCACGCGGCGCATCAGAATGCCTGACCCAGTCCGATGTACACCTGAAACGCTTGATCGTAGCTGTTGCCAGGCCCCATTGGGATCTCATTCGACAATGGACCCCCGATGCGCTTCAGCAACACAACATTGCTGTAGGTGTCACGCTTCGTAGGCACCGCAACATCCAATCGAATCGGACCGATGGGCGTGTAATATCGGACACCGACGCCGGCGCCAACCCGAAATTCGGTGGGAAGGGGTTTCAAACTGGCGCTGACCTGCCCCCCGTCGACGAAAAACGCGGCGCCCCAATGGGCACCGAATCGCTGCCGAAATTCAAGTGAGCCCGCGGCGATGGCGGTTCCGCCGATGGGAATATCGGTGTACTTGAATACCGGCCCCACCAACTGATAAGGATAGCCGCGGATGGTCCCGCTGCCGCCGCCGTAAAAGCGTTGGTCCGGCGGCAGGCTCAATTCGCCGGCGCCCTGCGCCTCACCGGCCAGTCCACGGATTGCAAGCACGCTGCGTCCCGGATCGCCGAGGCCGACAGCATGCAGGTCAAAGTAAGCGGCAAGCTTGACCTGACTGATGATGAAGGTGGCATTCGGGTGACCAAACGATTGCGTGGGCGTGACGGTCAACGAATCGCGCATGCCATGCGTTGGATCATCGAGCGGTGACGCCAGATGGGTCGAATCGAAGCTAACGGTCAGCGGCAGCGCCACCAGGGTGTAATTGTAGGTGCCGCCGTTTTGGATGATTTGCTCGTCCGAGGTGGCGACCCCGGCGCTCGCACTCCAGACGCTGGACAGCTTGCGCGTAAGGGTCACCGCGCTGGTGACGGCTCGTTGATCGTAAGCCTGCAAATACTGCTTGATCGCCCCCACCGCAATCTGCAGCGACTGGTCGCGATGACCGACATCCGGGATGATGAATTTCGCACTCGTGTCATACCCGACTCCCGTGGTGTCGCTGCCGCCGAGATTGATGACGTTGGCGGCGATATTGAGCTGTTCCGCATTGCCGAATACATTGCGGTCGCTCCAGGTCACTCCGCCGCTGCCGCCGAGATCGCTGGAAAACGCGGCATTCAATGTCACGGCGTGACGCTTGCGCTCGTGCAGCGCGAATGTAATCGGCACGCCGCCGCTCGCATCCACGGCTTGGCCTACCTGCACGCTGACCACGGCGAACGGACCCAACGACAACAGATCGCGTCGCGCCGCCTCGATGGCGCTCGGACGATAGAGTTGTCCGGAATGCACCGTCAGCCTGTGGCGGACGACTTTTTCATGGACGCGTTCCAACCCTTCCAGCCGAATTTCGCCGATATTGACGCGCGCTCCCGCCTCAACGCGAAAACTCACGTCCAGCACGGGCAGTGTTTGATCTTCATAGGCGATGGGCGGATCGACTTTCGCAAAGGCGAATCCTTGCTCCTGCAGGGCCGATTCCAGGCGCGAGCCCGCCGCCAGCACATCCGCCGCCACTGCCGGAGCGCCGGATTTCAATGAAAACGCCCCCTGTGCGGACTCCGGCAGGGTCCCGTCGATGGTGACCGTGCGCAAATGGTAAAGGGGTCCGAGCTTGAACGCGATGGCCACGCGCGCATTTTGGCCTTTGGTCAGCGCGTTCAGCGCATCGGCGAGACCAGGGTTGTTGAGGCCCAATCCTGCGATCGTGATGGTCACCGTGGATTGGTAGTAGCCGTAGCTTTCCAGGACCGCCTTCAGCCGGTCGACTTCGCCGCGAGCGCGGGCAATCAATCCGAAAGGGCTGACCGGCGCGCTGTCGCGAAGCGAAAGGAGTTCGGACGTGGCATGCAGTGTGGCGTCCATGGCGCCGTCGCCCGTCGATGCCAGATCGACCCGATAGGGTTGTGGATCCGCCGCGCGAGCCGCGAGACTCGCACACAGCATCATGGCAAACCAGACGATAATTCCCGGGAAACTGGAACGCATTGCACCGAGAATCCTAAAGGAACTCGTGGTAACCAATGTAAAAAAACGGCGCGCCTGGCACCCCCTCCAACACGCGAATGGTTGCCGCACCCCCTTAAGGCAGTCTACACGCCTTGGCACATCATCCTGCGGCGAATCGAGCGCCCGCCGTCGCACGGTTGCGACGCCGGCGGTTTCCTACGCAAGGTGGCGTCAACCCCCGAGCAACGGTGCGCGTGTGGCGTGATACCCTCGAGTTAATTATGCTCTTCGATTCGGGAGTGGTATGTCATCGGTAATCGTCTGTCATGCGTGCGACCTCGTGCATCGGCGGGATGCCATCGCGGATAAAGCTCGCGTTCTTTGCGTGCGCTGCCGAGCGGAGTTGTATAGAACCAATTCCGCGAGCATCGATACCGCCATCGCGTTGGCCGCTACCGCAGCGATACTCCTGTTGCTGAGCAACGCCTATCCACTGGTGGCATTGCAACTGAATGGCAGTTTTCGGGCCACGACCCTGGTAGGCGCCGCTCTCGGTTTGTATGTACAAGGCTATGCCCCGGTCGCCGCTCTCGTGTTGGTGACGACCGTGTTGATCCCATTGTTCCAAATTACCGCATTACTCTACGTCCTGTTGCCGCTGCGCAGGAATGGACGCGCCCGGGGACAGAACGAAGTGTTCCGCGCACTGACCCGACTTCGGCCATGGGCGATGTCCGAGGTGTTCATGCTCGGTGCTCTGGTGGCACTGGTCAAACTCTCCGCGCTGGCGCAGGTCATTCCCGGCATAGCGCTTTTTGCCTACGGGGCGCTGATGCTGACGCTAGCCGCGCTGACGAGCATCACGCCGACGGAGCAATTCTGGCGGTGGGTCGAAGGAAATCGAGCGTGACCACATTCGTGATGGGGCGCGCGCTCGGCTTGCTGGTCTGCACTCACTGCCATGCGACGGTGCGCGCGATTCGGCCGTCGCCCGCGCTGTGCCCGCGCTGCGGCGCCTCGATACACGTAAGAAAGCCGCACAGTGTTGCCGCCACGGCGGCCCTGATAGCGAGCGCGGCGCTCTTGTATATACCCGCGAATTTGCTGCCCGTCATGCACATGCACACGTTCTTCAGCGACGAGGACGACACCATCGTGAGCGGTGTTCTGTCCTTGATCCAGGAAGGATCTTGGCCCCTCGCCCTGCTGGTGTTCGTTGCCAGCATCGTCGTCCCACTGCTGAAACTCATCGCAATGACCTGGCTGCTGCTGTCGGTGGTTCGAAAGTCCCGCGGCAACGTTTTGCAGCGGAGCAAGCTGTTCCGGCTGGTGGAATTCATTGGCCGATGGTCCATGCTCGACGTATACGCCATTTCGGTGATCGTGGCATTGGTGCAAATTCGCTCGCTGGCAACGATTCGCGTCGGCCTCGGCGCACTCGCATTCGGCACGGTAGTGGTCTTGACCATGCTGGCGGCACAGTCCTTCGACGAGCGCCTCCTCTGGGATGCAGAGGCGAATGGCTGAACCTCCCATTGGCACGCCCGACGATCTGCCGCACGCGGTTGCGGATCCGCCGCGGCGCAAGCGGCTACCGTTCGTCTGGATATTGCCGGTGCTGGTCGCCGTGGTCGCGGCCATCGTGGTGCTTCAACAGAAACTGGCCGAAGGACCGCGCATCGACATCGACTTTCTCAGTGCCGACGGCATAGAAGTCAATAAAACCAAGATTCGGTACAAGGATGTCGACATCGGCGACGTCACCGACATTCACGTCGCCAAAGACCGGAAGAAAGTCGTCGTGACCGCCCGCATCCACGAAGATGCAAGGGAATACCTGGTCGACGACACGCGTTTCTGGGTCGTCAGGCCACGCGTCGCAGGCGGCAGCGTATCCGGCCTGGGGACGCTGGTTTCGGGAGCGTACATCAGCCTCGATGTAGGGCGGTCGAGTATCAAGCGGCGCACTTTCGACGGCCTCGAAGTACCGCCCATCGTGACATCCGACCTGCCGGGCCGCGAATTCGTGTTGCACGCGGACGATATCGGCTCGCTGAGCGTGGGGTCAGCGGTGTTCTATCGACACATGGCCGCCGGCCAGGTGGTCGCGTATTCGCTCGACCCGGGCGGCGCCAGCGTCACCATCAAGATATTCATCTACAAGCCGTACGACGCCTTCGTAACGCGGGCCACCCGGTTTTGGCAGGCCAGCGGCATCGATATGTCGATCGGCTCGGAGGGCGTAAAGCTGCGAACCGAGTCGCTCACCTCGATATTGGAAGGGGGTATTGCATTCCAGGCCTTGCCCGCGGCGGCAACGGCGAACACCGTCCCCGCCGATACGGCGTTCACGCTGTACACCGACCGTGAAAGAGCGATGCGTCAGTCGGATACCGAGGTGCGCACGTTCATCATGTACTTCAAGGGCTCGTTGCGCGGCCTGTCCGTGGGCGCGCCCGTCGACTTGCGCGGCATCACCATCGGTGAGGTCAAAAGTCTTTCCGTGGAATACGAGCGTGATGGGGGAACGCTGCGCTTTCCTGTCGAGGTCGATATATTTCCGCAGCGCATCCGCGGACGCGACCGGCATGGCGACCATCCTCTCGGGATCGACGAAACATCCGATACGGCGAGCCGCGTGCTGGTCGACAGCTTGGTAGCGCACGGCATGCGCGCGGAACTCAAGACCGGCAGTCTATTGACCGGTCAGAAATATGTGGCGCTGGACTTCCACACCGAGGTCTCTCCGGACCCTGTCGGTTGGGACTCCAAGCCCGCCGTATTCCCGACAACGACGGGCGCGCTCGATGACATCCAGGACTCCGTCGGCAGCATTGCAAAGAAGCTCGACAAGGTTCCATTCGACCAGATGACTGCACGATTGATGACCACACTGACGACTTTGGATGACACGCTCAAAACCACCGACCGGTTGGTACGCCAAATCGACGGCACGCTTGCTCCGCAAATCAGTGCAACCTTGACGGAAGCGCAGGGCGCCATGAAGAACGCCAAAGAGATGTTGGGGCAGGATGCGCCTCTACAAAGCGATCTCAGTGCAACGCTGCTCGAGCTGTCGCGAGCGGCGCGATCGGTGAGCGCTTTGGTCGATTACCTCGAGCGCCATCCCGAGTCGCTGCTCCGCGGCAAGCCGGGAGATCCCCAGTGAATTCCGTTCCGATCAACACGGCTTTGTCGGTCTGCCTCCTGCTCGCGGCGTGCGCCGGCACACCCGATCATTTTTACACGCTGAATACGTTGCCGGACACGGGACGGTTGCCGCAGTCGACGCCGACGACCCCCATGCGTCTGAATGTGATGGTTCCTTCGCTGGTCGATCGATCCGAGATGGTGCTCACCACCTCGAAGAACGGCATCTTGATCCTCGATCACGAACGCTGGGCGGCACCGCTGTCGGATCAGGTGGCGCAAACGCTTGCGCGCGACATCGAGCAGCGGCGCGGCGATCTATTGATCGGCGACGGACGCTTCGATCAAGCAGCATCCCCGCCCGTCTCGTTACGGGTCGACATCATTCGCATGTCGGCACAACGTAACGGCGAAGCGAGTATCGACGCGCATTGGCGCATCATCGATGCAAGTTCGGGAGTGGACCGCCTTGGAAGCGGTTCTTTCACGGTATCAATGAACGGCAACGGTTACACGGCCGTCGCCCAAGCATACAGCCAGCTATTGAGCGAATTGGCGGAAAGATTGGCGGCCGACATCCGGCGCCGATAACTGCCTCCCGGCAACGCCTCGGCCTCGGACGAGCGATCGCCTTCGCTGCACGGAACGCGCCAGCCTACCCTCGAGCAACACTCGGTCGCGCAGCGCTATAAGATGCGCGCATGGAAAGATGCTGGAATGCGCGCCGAGCGGCGGTGATCTTGTTCTTGGCAACATGTCAAGCGCTGCACGCGGATGCGCCGAACGTGGGGACCGCTCAAGACTTGGTTCGTCAGGAGTTCGTGGCGGCCATGCAAAGAGTCCACCAGCATTTTCCTGAGCCGCCGGATTCGCCGGCACTGGACACGTACGTCATCCATGAGTACCTGGTGGCCGCTCGACTGCGCCGTGACCTGGCGTTGACTCCGAGCGAAGACCTGGATAACCGCATCGACGCTTTTCTGCGATCGCATGCCGGCGAGCCGGTGACCCGAGCACTGCGGCACGACTGGCTGTCGAGCCTCGCCGATCGCCAGCGTTGGGGCTGGTTCCTTTCGCGTTCTGCGGACGCTACGGACCCGCAGTTGGTGTGTGATCGCCTCGCCGGCCGTTTGGCTACCGGCGACACGGCAGGCCTCGCTCAGGACGCCCTGATGCGTTGGAGCACCCCGCAGAAGCAGCCCGACGAATGCAATGTCGTATTTGCGTGGCTGCGCACGCAAGGTCTGCTCACGGCCGCGCTCGCCGAGAGTCGAACACGCGCTGCGCTGTCCGCCGACAACCCGCGTTTGGCCCGAGAATTCGTTGCCGATGTACCGGAACCGCGCTCCGCGGCACTGTTGCAATGGATACAACTGTTGGATGCGCCCAAAGCGGCGATCGCCCTGTTGTCGCTCAATCCGAATATGCCCGTCGAAGCGGACGCTCTCGTCGCCGGCTTCAACCGGCTGAGCTTCAGCGACTTCACCGCGGCGTCCACCCTGTTGCCGGCTCTGCTCAAACGGCCGGACATCACGCCTGCCTTACGAACCCGATTGCAGCGGGCCGCCGCGCTCGGCGCAGCCTATAGCCGTGCGCCCGCATCGGTCGCCGCATTTGTCGACCTGCCGACCGACGCGGCCGATACCCAGGTGCAAGAGTGGCGCGTGCGCGCGGCGCTGTGGGCGGCCGACTTCGGCACCGCATTGGGTTGGATCAACGAGTTGCCTCCCGCCCTCGCCGCCCAGCCACGATGGCGCTATTGGCGCGCGCGCGCCGTCGCCGCCATTTCCGGGCCTGCGGCTGCCGTTCCACTCTACGCCGACATTGCCGGACTGCGGGACTACTACGGCTATCTCGCGGCCGATCGACTGAACCAGAGCTATAATTTGAATGTTCACCTCTCGCCGGACGATGCAGACGCGCAGGCGGCGCTGGCGGCTGAAGCAGGTCTCATTCGCGCCCATACGCTGTTCGATTGCGACATGACCGATGATGCCAACGCGGAATGGACGGCGGTGCTTGGAGCCGCGAAACCCGCGGTCAAGATTCAAGCCGCGCATCTCGCATCTCGATGGGGCTGGTATGCGCAAACCATCGCGACGCTGGCACAGGCCGGCGAATGGGACGATGTACCGTTGCGCTATCCGCACCCCTATGCAGCCATAGTCGCGGATGCCAGTAAACAGACGCAAGTGCCCGGCGATTGGCTATTCGCCATCATGCGTCAAGAAAGCCTGTTTCGTAAGGACGCGGTATCACGCGCCGACGCGCGCGGCTTGATGCAGATGCAGCCGGCGACGGCGACCGCCGTCGCCCGTCGATGGCACTTGCCGCCGCCCACCCCCCAAAATCTGTTCGATCCGTCGGTCGCGGTGCCGCTGGGCGCGGTATACGTCCGCGAGCTCTTGGATAAATACAAGGGACAACTCGACCAGACTCTTGCGGCATACAACGCCGGTCCGATGTCGGTGGCGCGCTGGTCGCCCGGCAATCCCATCGACGCAGACATTTGGATCGAGAACATCCCCTACACCGAAACCCGCGGCTATGTGCAGCATATTTTGGAGCACATCGTGGCTTTCGCGGCGATGCGCGACGCTACGCCGCCGCGGCTTGCAACGCTGTTGCCGAAGGTCGAGCCATCGGTACCCACAGTGCCATGAGAGCGACTGCGGCGCCCGCCGCGAGGGCGCGGCTCCGCGCCATATTCGCCGGCTCGGCAGGCAATCTCGTCGAATGGTTCGACTGCTACACCTCGATCAGCGCCGTCGTCAAGGCCGAACCGTTCCCCACCGGCGTGCGATCGTTGGGAGTGGCATTGCCCTATGCCCTTGCGAATGCGGCATTTGGCGGGACCGCGGAATATGCGGCGCTGTGGTTCAAAGCAGCCGGCGCAGAGAGCGGCTTCTACATCTACGCATCGGTATTGTCGGCAATCGGCTTTCTGGTTGCGCTGACGATGCAAGACACGCGTCGGCACAGCCGCATACTCGAGAATTGAATGGTCAAGGCGTTCTCGTTGAAAGGATCCTGGGTTGTCGCGGCGTGCCTCTGTGTTGCGAACCCCGCAAACTCCGATTCGTTACTCGAAACTCGCGTGGACGCGGTCGCTGCCGAGTGGCTCTCGAGTACCGCAGCACCCTCGGTATCCATCGCCATCGTGCAACACGGGGCACTCGTCTATTCCAAGGCGCACGGTCAGGCAAGGCGTTGGCCGGCCGGAGTGGCGACGCGAACGTCGCGCTATGCCCTGGACTCCATCACCAAAGAATTCACTGCCGCTGCGATCCTCCTCCTTGCGGAGGATGGCAAGCTATCGCTCGAAGATCCGCTCAGAAAGTGGTTTCCCGAGATAGGCCAGGCGGCGGACGTGACCCTGCGTCAGATCCTCACCCATACCAGCGGCATTCGCGACTTTTGGCCGCACGATTTTGTGCCGCCCCACATGCGAAGACCGACCACCGTCGCCGACATCGTCAAAGAATGGGTGAACCGGCCGCTCGATTTCCAGCCCGGCAGCGAATGGCAGTATTCCAACACCGGCTATGTGCTGGCCGCTGCGGTAGTGGAACGTGTGTCCGGGGAGACATTTTTCGCCTTCCTGCGTCGACGCATTTTCGAACCGCTCCAGATGGCGCACGTCGCCGATCAGGGCATGCCCCTATCAGCGCAAGACGCCGACGGCTACACCCGCTACGGGCTCGGGCCGCCGCACCGGGCGCCCAAGGAGAGTCCGGGCTGGCTGTTCGGCGCGGCGAGCCTCGTCATGCCGCCCAGCGATCTCGCGCTATGGGATTTGAGCTTGATGGACCGAACCCTGTTGCGCCCGCAATCCTACGAGGCGGCATTTGCGCCGGTTGTTCTGAACAACGGCGCCACGGCTCCCTACGGGCTCGGACTCGACATCGAGCACGTGCAGGACCGCCTGCGCATTGGGCATTCCGGCGGTGGCTCAGGGTTCCTCGCGGAGAACCGCGTGTGGCCCGCCGAGCGCGCTGCCATCGTCGTCCTGACCAACAACGACTGGGCTTCGCCGTCCGATCTCCTGGACAGGATCGCCTTCCTGGTGCTGACGCCCTCGCCTGCGGAGGCGCGCGCCCGCGCGGTGTTCGCCGCGCTGCAGAACGGTTCGATCGACAAAGCGATGTTTACCGCGACCGGCAATTATTACTTCAACGCCGTGGTTTTGGCGGACCTGCATTCGAGCCTGAGTCCGCTCGGACCTGCGCGACTGATTGAACTCGAGAGCGAGTCCAAACGTGGCGGTATGATCACGCGTCGCTGGAAAATCCTCTGCACAAAGGCGCGGCTCGAGGCCATAGAACGGGGCGACGCAGGGGGCAAACTCGACGAATTCATGGTCGAGAAACGAGCAGATTGAGGTTGCGGCGCAGGGCGCGGCGGGCCGCGGCTATGCCGCCCACGCTTGGCAAGCGTCGCACATTAAGGGACTTTAACAATTCGACCATAGCCGGTTAATCGCCGAAGGCTCAGCGTGGCGCGCATGAAATGGCACTCGAGCGCTCGCGCGCTATGCGTATCGGTCTGCACGGTGATAGCGGCGTGCAGCGTCGGTCCGGCGTACCAGCGACCCGACATCCGGTTGCCCACCGAGTGGCATGAATCACCCAGCCCTTCCGAGACTACCGTTTCAGTCTGGCCGGACGCACGATGGTGGCATGCATTCGGATCCTCCCAACTCGACGAACTGATCGCGGAGGCCGAGCACAGCAACGACGATCTGGCCGGCGCCGTTGCCCGCGTGGAGGAAGCCGACGCACAGGTGAGGATCGCCGGCGCGCCGCTGTTCCCTACCGTCGATTTTGGAGCCGACGGCACGCGCGAAAGAGCGCCGGTAAGCGGAGTTGGGCCTGCGGTTTACAATGTATTTAACCCACAGCTGACTGCCGCCTACGAACTCGACTTCTGGGGCAAGAACCGCGCCCTTAAGAACGCGGCCCGCGCCTCCGCGCTGGCCAGCCGCTACGACCAGGAAACGGTTGCCCTCACGGTCGTCAGTAGCGTTGCCACGACCTACTTTCAGGCCCTGGAACTTCGTGATCGAATCGAGGTCGCGCAGCAGAATTTGCTGAATGGCCAAAGCATTCTTCATGGCCTCAAACTCGAGCAATCGGCCGGCACGGCCACCGGACTCGACGTTGCCCAACAAGAAACGGTGGTGGCGTTGCTCAGTGCGGCAGTCCCGCCCTTGGTGCAACAATTCCGTCAATCGGTGTATGCGCTCGCAGTGCTCATCGGTAAGACGCCGGAGTCGATCGACGTGACGTCCGGTACCTTGACGGAACTGTCGAGCCCCGCCATCGCGGCAGGACTGCCGTCGCAGTTGTTGTCGCGCCGGCCCGATGTAGCCGAAGCGGAACAACAGCTCATCGCTGCCAACGCCGACATTACCGTCGCACGCGCCGCGTTGTTTCCCAACATCGAATTGACGGCGACCGGAGGCTACGAAAGCAGCATGCTGGCATCGCTCATCAGTCCGGCCAACCGCGTGTATGCGCTCAGCGCCGGCTTGACGCAGCCGATTTTTCACGGCGGCGCGCTGCGCGGCCAAGTCGCCTACAGCGCGGCTCGATACACCGAATTATTGACGACGTATCACAAAGCCGTGCTCACCGCATTCAGCAATGTCGAGAGCGCGCTGGTTGCGGCGCGGCAGACCGCCGAGCAGCTCGAGCGGCAACGGGACGCCGTCGCGAAGGCGCGCCGTGCGTATCGATTTGCGCAGGCCCAAATGTCCGCCGGAACCGTGAACATCCTGATCGTCCTCAATACGGAAAACGCGCTGTTCAGTGCGCAGGACGCCTTGGTCCAGGTGGAATACTCCCGCTTGCAGGCGTTGGTCGATTTATTTACTGCCCTCGGCGGCGGCTGGCATCAAGGGTGAGGTACCGATGAAGAGCTTCTCGTTGAACGGCATTAAAAAGATGGCGGCGGCATTAGTCCTCGTCGTTCTGATCGCTGTGGCGTGGCGCGGCATGCTGCACAAGCCGGCGGAGGCGGCGACACACGACGCACCCCAGGGGATTGCCGTGGATGCCTCTGCGGCGACGCAGGCCGACGTGCCCATCTACCTCCAAGGGCTCGGCACCGTGCAAGCGTTCTACACGGTGACGGTCACCGCACGCGTGGATGGTGAACTGCAGACGATCGGGTTCACCGAGGGCCAGACGGTGCGCAAAGGAGACCTATTGGCGCAAATCGACCCGCGCCCCAATCAGGCGGCGTACCAACAGGCGGTCGCGACCAAGGCGAAGGATGCGGCGCAGCTCGCGAACGCAGTGCGCGATTTCGATCGCTACACCGTTCTGCAACCACAGGATCTGGCGAGCAAACAGACCGTCGACACGCAACGCGCCTTGGTCGATCAATTGACCGCCCAGCTTCGGATCGATCAGGCGCAGATCGACAATGCCCGCACCCAGCTCGACTATACCCGCATCATTTCGCCCATCGACGGCCGCACCGGTCTTCGCCTGGTCGATCCCGGTAACATCGTGCATGCCGCGGACACCACGGGAATCGTCGTGGTGACCCAGGTGCAACCCATCGCCGTCGTATTCACTTTGCCCGAGGAGGACTTGGGTGCAGTGGGTGCAGCGCTGGCGGCCGGCCCCGTCAAGGTCACCACCGAAGCGCGAAACGGCGGCAATGAACTCGATGAAGGGACCTTGAGCCTCATCGACAACCAGATCCAACCGGCAACGGGCACCATGAAGCTCAAGGCGATCTTCAAGAACGAGCGCAACACGCTCTGGCCGGGCCAGTACGTCAACGCGCGAGTGCTCGTGCGCACCGACCGACGTGCGATGACCATTCCCTCGGCCGCCGTGCAGCTCGGACCGAACGGACCGTTCACCTACGTGGTGAAGAGCGATTCGACCGTGGACGCACGGCCGTTGAAGATCGGCGATGAGAGCAATGGCATGACGATCGTGACCAGTGGACTCAACCTGCACGAGCGCGTCGTCACGACCAATCAATACCGTCTACAGGCGGGCAGCCGTGTGCGTGTCACGGCGGCGGCTGCGCCGGCGCCCGCCGCATCATGAGCATTTCCGCGCCGTTCGTCCGCCGGCCGATTGCCACGTCGCTGCTGATGGGCGGGATATTTCTCGTCGGGTTGGTGGTTTATCCGCTGCTCCCGGTTGCGCCGCTGCCGCAGGTCGATTTTCCCACCATAACGGTCTCGGCGTCGTTGCCAGGCGCCAGCCCCGAGACCATGGCGTCGTCCGTGGCCACGCCGCTCGAATATCAGTTGGCGGAAATCTCGGGATTGTCGCAGATGACTTCGACCAATGTGCTCGGCTCGACGCAAATCACGTTGCAGTTCGATTTGAATCGCAACATCGATGCAGCGGCGCAAGACGTGCAAAGCGGCATCGACGCCGCCGGCGGACAGCTACCCAAGAATCTGCCGACTCCCCCGACCTACCGTAAGGTCAATCCGGCCGACTCGCCGATCTTGATCCTCGCGGTGCATTCCGACGTGCTGCCGGTGACCACCGTCGATGACTACGCCGAGAACATTCTTGCGCAGCAAATTTCGCAAATAACCGGTGTCGCACAAGTGTCCATCGGCGGCCAACAGAAGCCCGCCGTGCGGGTCCAAATCGATCCCGTCAAGCTGGCCGCGCTGGGACTGCAGATGGAAGACGTCGCAAACGTCATCACGGCCGCGACCGTCGACGCACCGAAGGGCTCGATCAATGGACCGAAGCGCGCACTGACCATTTATGACAACGACCAACTGCTCAAGGCCGCGCCGTGGAACGACGTGGTCGTAGCGTACAAGAACGGCGCCCCGGTTCGCATCCGCGACATCGGCATCGCCGTCGACGGGCCCGAAAACACCCTCCTGACGGCATGGCAAAACGGAAAGAACGGGATCCTGCTTCTGGTCTACAAGCAGCCCGGCGCGAACGTCATCGACGCCGAACAGCGCGTGGAGAGCTTATTGCCTCACGCAATGGCGTCGGTGCCCTCGTCCGTCAAGGTCGATATCGTCGCCAACCGCACCACCACGATCAAGGCGGCCGTGCACGACGTTGAATTCACGCTTGCGCTCACGATTGCGCTCGTCGTCATGGTGATTTTCCTGTTCCTGCGAAACGCCTGGGCGACCATCATCCCGGGAGTCACGGTGCCGTTGGCGCTGCTCGGTACCGCAGCCATGATGTATGTGCTCAATTACAGCCTGGACAACTTGTCGCTCATGGCGCTGACCATCGCGGTCGGGTTCGTGGTGGATGACGCCATCGTGATGCTGGAGAACATCTATCGGCATATCGAGGATGGAATGTCGCCCCTCGATGCAACCCTGAAGGGTGCCGGCGAAATCGGCTTCACCATCATGTCGATCAGCGTATCGCTGGTGGCCGTATTCATTCCGCTGTTGCTGATGGGAGGGATCATCGGGCGCTTGTTCCGCGAGTTTGCCGTTACGATGACAATGACCATCGCGGTCTCGGCGTTCGTCGCCCTGACTTTGTCGCCGACGATGTGCGCCTTGTTCTTGCGGGACGAGAAGCACGCCAAACACGGTAGGGGCTACATGGTCGTCGAACGTGCGTTCGACCGCCTACTGGGTTGGTACACGCGAGGACTCGACGTCGCCCTCGATCACCAACGCACCACGCTGGCGGTGTTCTTGATCACGGTGGCGGTAACCGTGATCTTGTACGTGGAAATTCCGAAAGGATTCTTCCCGCAGCAGGACACCGGCATCATTTCCGGATTGTCAGACGCGCCGCAGGACATTTCATTCGACGAGATGGTGCGCCGGCAGCACGCCTTGTTGGATGTGGTCGCGAAAGACCCCGACATCGAGAGTTACGGAACGGGACTCGGCGGCAGCCGTCCATTGAACAATGGCTTCGTCGTCATCGGTCTCAAACCGCGAAACCAGCGCACGTCCAACGCCGATCAGATCATCAACCGGTTGAGACCGCAGCTGGCCAAGGTCCCCGGCGCCACTTTGTTCATGCAGGCAGCGCAAGATCTCAACGTCGGCGGCCGAACGACGCGCACCCAGTATCAATACACGCTGCAGGATTCCGACATCGATGAACTCAATACCTGGGCGCCGCGATTGCTCGCCCAACTGCAGACGCTGCCGATGCTGCGCGACGTCGCCTCCGACCAGCAGACGACCAGCGGCATGCTATCGCTCACCATCGACCGCGACCAAGCGTCGCGTTTCGGCATTCAACCGGCAGCGATCGATCAGGCGCTTTACGACGCGTTCGGCCAGCGCCAAGCCGCGCAGTTCTTTACCCAGGCGAACAGCTATCACGTCGTGCTGGAAATCACGCCGTCGCTGCAGACCGACCCCGCGTCGCTCGAGAAACTGTACTTGAAGTCGCCGCTCACCGGTCAGATGGTGCCGTTGTCCGCAATGACCAAGTACGACACTCAGCACGTGACCTATCTGTCGATCAATCATCAAGGTCAATTTCCCGCGGTGACATTGTCCTTCAACCTCGCGCCCGGCGCCGCCTTGGGCGACGCCGTCGACGCGATCACCCGCGTATCGGCGCAAATGCGTCTTCCGGCCACGGTCACCGGCACCTTCCAGGGAACCGCTCAAGCTTTCCAGAGTTCGCTCAAGAGTCAGCCGTACTTGATCCTCGCCGCTCTGGTTGCCGTCTACATCATCCTCGGCATGCTGTACGAGAGCTATGTTCATCCGCTGACCATCCTCTCCACGCTGCCGTCCGCAGGCCTCGGCGCATTGTTGGTGCTCTTCATTTTCCATATAGACTTGTCGGTCATGGCGCTCATCGGCATCATCCTGCTCATCGGCATCGTCAAAAAGAACGGAATCATGATGGTGGACTTCGCCATTCAGGCTGAGCGCGAACAGCGCCTATCGCCGCACGACGCCATTCGTCAGGCCTGCCTGATGCGGTTTCGGCCGATCATGATGACCACGATGGCAGCTCTGCTAGGCGCACTGCCCCTGGCGCTCGGCCGCGGCACCGGCTCGGAGCTGCGTCAGCCGTTGGGCTACACCATGGTCGGCGGCTTGATCGTAAGCCAGGCTTTGACATTGTTCACGACGCCGGTCATTTACTTGTACCTGGATCAATTCAGTCTTTGGCTGAAGCGCCACCGCAAGTCGCATCCGATCGAAGACGCGCAGGCCGCTCAGCCTGTCCGTGCAGGGGAATCCACGTGAAGATCTTGCTGGTCGAAGACAACGAGCGGGTCAGTCAATTCGTCATCAAAGGACTGCAGGAAGCCGGGCATACGACGGATCATGCGGGTAACGGGCGCGACGGCATGTTTCTCGCCGCCAGCGAGCCCTACGACGTGATCATCATGGACCGGATGCTGCCGGGCGATATCGACGGTCTGGCGATCATCGAGGTTTTGCGAAAAACCGGCAAACGGACGCCAATCTTGATCTTGAGCGCACTGTCGGATGTCGACGACCGCATTCGAGGGCTGCGCAGCGGCGGCGATGACTACCTGACCAAACCATTCGCCTTCGGCGAGTTGCTGGCGCGGTTGGATGCCTTGCATCGCCGGGCGAACGGAGTCAATCACGAAATTCCCCTCATCGTGGGCAACTTGCATATGGATCCGATGACGCGCAAGGTGAGCCGAGGCGAGCGTCAGATCATGCTGCAACCGCGGGAGTTCAAGTTGCTCGAATACTTGATGCGCCACGCCGACCAGGTAGTCACGCGAACCATGCTGCTGGAAAACGTGTGGGATTATCACTTCGATCCGCAAACCAATGTCGTCGACGTGCACATCAGTAAATTGCGTCAGAAAATCGATGCGGAGTTCGAGCGTCCGCTGCTGCGTACGGTGCGCAATGCCGGCTACATGGTCACGGCTGCCGATTAGAGCCTAGGATGCACCGGTGACCCGTATGATTCGCTCGTCCGCGGTGTCTCTCGCGCTCGGATACGTGGTCTTGGGATTGTTGGCGCTGGTGCTGTTCGCAGCGCCACTGTGGTACGCATGGCAAGGCACGATCCAAGAAGGCCGCGCGGAAATCCTGCAGGCCGATGCGCAACGGCTCGCCGACATCTACCGTCGCGATGGCGCGGAGGGCCTGAAAAACTTTATCGATGCAAGAATCCGCATGCAGATTGCCGGTGACCGAATCCTGTTGCTGACCGACGCAACACGGCACCGGTTGGCCGGCAACCTTGCGGTCTGGCCGAACGTCCCGGCAACACCGGGCGATTACCGCATTGAGGTCGATTTGGGCGACCGTGGGGTGCAAACGGCACTGGTGCATGTTGCCTTGCTGGGACAATACAACTTGCTGGTCGGCAGAGACAACAGGCTGTTTGCGCCGTTGGAGAAGCGTTTTTGGTATGGGCTGACGGGCGCCATTGCCGTGCTCTCGATCGCAGGCCTCTTGATCGGCCTCATCACCCGGCGCGCGCTGATGTCGCGCGTCGATAGCATCCGCCAAACCGTCTCGGCGATCATCCACGGCGATCTCAAACATCGGTTGCCGACCCACCTGAGCGACGACGAACTCAACACGCTATCGCTCACCATCAACGGCATGCTCGACCAGATCGAACTGCTGGTTCACGGCGTGCGAAATGTATCCAATGCCATTGCCCACGATCTGCGCACGCCGCTCGCGGAGTTGCGAACCAGGCTCGAAGGACTCGCGCTCATTCGGCCTTCGAGTGAAGAGACTTTCGCGGAAATCGACGGCGCCGTCGCGGACGTGGACCGGGTGATTCGAATTTTCGACGCCTTGCTGCGCCTGGCCGAAATCGATGCGGGCATGCGCCGTTCGGGATTCGTGTCGGTGGATCTCGCCGATCTCGCGTCGACCGCCGTCGAGTTCTATGAGCCCGCAGCGGAACTCAAGAATATTGCTTTGACGTTTCGGTCCGACGGCCCGACGCACGCGGCCGGCGATCCGGTACTGTTGGCACAAGTCCTCAGCAATCTGATCGACAATGCTCTCAAGTATGCACCCGAGAACGGGATGATCGAAGTCGCGGTTCACCGGCGGCCGGACGGCGCCGTGCAGATCTCGGTAACGGATAATGGACCGGGCATCAATGATGCAGAAAAGTCCAAGGTCGTCGAGCGCTTCTATCGAGGGGATGCCAGCCGCGGCACGCCGGGAGTCGGGTTGGGCTTGAGTCTGGTGCAAGCGGTCGCGAAACTGCATGGCAGCACGCTGGAGTTGTCCGACCACCATCCCGGGCTGCATGCGGTTTTTACGATAGCTCCAGAGTTGCTGGCGGCGTCGCCCAACGTCTCAGCCAGCACTGCGGCGGCGCAGCCGGCCGCCGTGCCGAGCGCGGCGGCAACCGCTCCGTAGTCCGGCCCGCACCGGCGCGGGACCGGTTCGCGGCGGGCTGTCGGATCATGGTTGGCTCTATCCCAAGGCCATAATAAATTTGTTTAAATACAAATATTTATAAATTTAAATGAATGTCTTTTATACGCCATGCCCGTAGCGATTCCGCGCACCTGACGACTCGACGCCTGTGCCGTCGCCCACCGCGCGTGAGTTCCTTAGTTTAGTTAAAGATGAAATTGAGACGTAGTACCCAGTCGCCGCAATTACTACACGGATACCATGCAGCCGTAAACCCTCAAAGTGATGAATCGGGCTTGCCAAGGTAACCAACGATGACGTTTAAGAATGTTGTCTTCTATCTGGGGTGTGCCACGACGTGGCTCATCGTACTGCCGGTGCTGGCGATCAGCGGTTTTGTCGCCCTGGTGGCCTACGCGGTCTTCTCCCAACTCGGCGATGTCGTTCTCGGCCGCGGTGAGAAGGCGTTGGACAACTCGACGGCGCGCGAAATTGCGCGCCGCATGTGTCTCGGGCACTGAGCGGCCGCTCGTCGGTGATCGCCTAGGCCGCCAGCCCCGCATGGCGCCTGTTGCCAGTTCGCGTACTCCTTCGGCTAATATGCATGCATGGGCAAATACACCGCGCTGCTCGCGATCGCGATCGGCCTTTTTCTGAGTTTCGACAGCTTCGCTCAAACGCCTGAACAGCAGCAGCTGTGGGAAGCGCAACACGCACAGGCGCTTGCCGAGGAAAAAACGAAGGCAGAGCATCTCGCTCGGGAGCGGGAAGCACGCAAGGCGGATCCGATGGCATGGGTCCGGACTCTGAGCCCGATGACCGCCGGCGGATGGGAGTTTCGCGCCGTTGCCAACGACGGATCGTGGGCTATTTACAGCACGAATCATCAGATGAAGCGCTCCGGCAAGCTCGTGAGCGTTTGGTTGCGGCAGGAATACGCTGAACCGCAGTCCGGCAGTGAAGGCAAATTCTTGAGTGTCGTTCAAAAGGTTCAATATGACTGCGGCAAGGAGCGCGCCCGCACCCTGCTCGCCGTCTATTATGCCGAGAACAACATTCAGGGCAGCGAGCAGAGTGAGGAAGCCGACGCCAAATCGGCCCCGTGGACCGCCATCGTCCCCGGGACGCGAGACGAATTCAATTTTATGTGGGCTTGCGGCGGCGGCAAGTCGGCTGCACAAAACTAGCTCTTCACGGCATGCGACAAGTGGACGCTGGACACCAGCAACTGCGCCCTGTTTGCGCAAGGTCCGACCAGGATCTCGACCTCGCCGGGCTCGAATACCGGCTCGAGATCCGGCCCCAGGAAGCGCAGTTCCGCGGCGGGCAATATCAAGGTCACGGTTCCCGTTTCGCCGGGATTCAGGTGAATCTTGCCGAAGCCTTTGAGTTCAAGGACCGGCCGCGAAACGCTGGCAAGCTTGTCGTGCGTGAAAAGAAACACCGTCTCCTCGCCGGCCCGCGTTCCATCGTTGGTCACGTCGACGCGAACCGCAAGGGTATCCCGCTCGGTTACGCCATCGCGCGGAACACGCAGGTTCGAGTAGCTGAATCGTCCGTAGGTGAGCCCGTGCCCAAACGAGAACAGCGGCTCATTGGGCACATCGAGATACTTGCTGGTGAAATGATCGTCGGGATTTGCGGGCCGGCCCGTGGGGCGTTGCCCGAAGAAGACCGGAACTTGCCCCGTGGCGCGCGGCCAGCTTACCGGCGAACGTCCGCTCGGCGACACTCGGCCCAAAATGACGTCGCCGATGGCATATCCCGCCTCACTGCCCAAAAACCAGGCGGCCAGCATGGCGTCGGACTTGTCCGCCAGCCACGGCACCGCCAAGGGGCGGCCCGAAAACAATATGACGATGACCGGCTTGCGCAGCAGCTTGGCCCGCTCGAACACCGCTTCGGCAAACTCGCGCTGCCGGCCGGGGAGCCCGAGATGCGCTCGACTGGCCGCCTCGCCGCTCATCGTCGCCGCTTCTCCAAGACATAAGAGAATCGCCTCAGCGCGGCTACATACATCGAGCGCTGCGGCGACGCCGCTCATGTCGTCACCGTCGATCTCCACGCCGGCGGCGTGCAAGACCCGCGATTCCGACAGCATGTCCCGCAGGGCGGTCGCCACCGTGACTTGACCTTCGGGAGCAGCAGCGCCCCACCACGGACCCCGCATCTCGCTGGAGGCGTCGGCCAACGGGCCAATGACGGCAAGCCGGGCGGGACCCTCGGCCAGCGGCAGTACCCCCCTTTCATTCTTCAGCATGACGATGGCACGAGACCCCACGACGCGCGCGAGTTGCCGGCGGGACGCCAGGGTTGCAGCGGTTTCCGGGGCCGCACCACGGCGGTAAGGATCATCGAATAATCCCAGTCGCTCCTTCAGTGTCAGTACCCGGCGTACCGCCGCGTCGATTTCCATACTGCTCACCCATCCGCGCTCGAGTGCGGTCGGCAAGCCGCGGCGATAGGCGTCGGCCATCATGTCGATATCGACGCCGGCTTGCAGCGCAAGCGTCGCCGCCTGGGCAAGGTCGGCCGCGATCCCGTGGTGAATGAGTTCTGCGATGGCGTTGTAGTCGCTCACGATGACGCCGTCGAACCCCAATTTCCGACGCAGCCAGCCGCGCAGCAGCGCGCCATTCGCCGTCATCGGCACTCCCGCAAGATCGGTGAATGCGGGCATGACTGCCGCGACTCCCGCGGCAACCGCAGCCGCAAACGACGGCAGATGCACTTCGTGCAACGTGCGCTCCGAAATGTCCACCGACGCGTAGTCGCGACCGGCGGTCACAGCTCCATAGGCGCAGAAATGCTTCGCGGTCGCCGCCAGCGCATCGGATGCGGCAAGGTCGTTACCTTGGAAACCGCGCACCTTCGCCTCAGCGAAGCGTGCCGCGAGCCACGGGTCTTCGCCGGGACCCTCGGCGCTACGTCCCCACCGCGGATCGCGCGATACATCGAGCATGGGTGCAAAGGTCATTGCGAGCCCGTCGGCAGCGGCTTCCCGTGCGGATTCCCGAGCCGTCAGCGCCCATGTCTCCGGATCGAACAATGACGCCTCGCCCAGTGGTATCGGAAACAACGTGCGGTGACCGTGCACCACGTCGAAACCAATGAGCAGTGGAATACCGAGGCGCGATTCCTCGACAGCAAGCCGCTGCATGTCGTGCACATGATCGGCGCCGACCATGTTGAGCAGGTTGCCGATGGTCCCGTCCTTGATCGCCTGGGTCGAATCCCCCGCGATGATGGGTCCCGTCGTGGCATAGCGGGAGGCCGTCATGGTCAGCTGGCCGAGCTTCTCGGTCAGTGACATTTTGCGCATCAGGGCTTCGATTCGGCTCATATGATCCACACCGCTTCCGTATTTGTCGATTGCCGACGATTGACGGATGGCAAGCTGCCGGATAATGGCAACATCGTTCTCTGCTCGAGAAGTGTACGCATGATACTAGAACACACACGAAGCGCGGCCAGCCCTTCACTCAATCCGGAAGAAATTCCCCAGTCCGGGTTCGTGCCGCAACTTGCGATGGTGAGCCGTGCACTGTGGAACGCTCCGGTGCGCAACGCGTTGCTGCTGCTGGCGACCGCGCTATTCTTGGTCATCGTCGCCACTGCCTATGGACAGATCCGCCTCAACAGCTGGAACCAGCCGTTCTACGATGCGCTTGCACGGCGCAACTTCGGGCAATTCCTGGTGCAGCTGGGCGTTTTCGGCATCATCGGGGGGACACTCCTGGCACTCAACGTGGCGCAGAGGTGGCTAAGCGAAATGCTCAAGCTCAAGCTGCGCGAGGGTCTAGTTCACGACCTGGTCCAGAACTGGCTGTCGCCGGGCCGGGCATTTCGTCTCGCGAGTGCAGGCCCCATCGGGGTCAACCCCGATCAGCGAATGCATGAGGACGCGCGCCACCTCACCGAGCTATCGGCCGATCTCGGCGTGGGTCTGCTGCAGGCCTCGATTCTTCTGATTACATTCATCGACGTGCTATGGGCGCTTTCGGCCGATTTCGTGTTCCACGTCGAGGGTCGATATTTCACCATTCCCGGCTATATGGTGTGGGCTGCCGTCATCTATTCCGGGTCCGCGTCACTCTTGAGCTATTGGGTTGGCCGCAACCTGATTGGCCAGAACGCCGAGCGCTACGAGCGCGAAGCCGACCTACGCTTCTCGCTGGTTCGCGTCAACGAACATATCGACGCAATCACGTTAGCCGCCGGTGAAGCGGACGAAGCGCGGCGCATCGAGATCGATATGGCTGCGGTACTTGCGGCAATGCGCAGTCTGGTCTCGGGACTCACGAGTCTGACGTGGGTCACCGCCGGATACGGGTGGTTCATGCTGGTGGCCCCGATTCTAGTGGCCGCCCCGCTGTATTTCGCCGGCAATCTCACCTTCGGCGGACTCATGATGGCGGCGGGCGCCTTCCTTCAGGTGCAATCCTCGCTGCGTTGGTTCGTGGACAATTTCAGCGCGATAGCCGACTGGCGGGCCACCCTATTGCGGGTGGCAAGTTTCCGGCGTGCCGTGCTCAACAGCAACATCCTCCATGATGTGCAGAGCCGGATCACCTTCGATGACGGTCCGCCGGGCAAGTTCACGATCGACCACCTGGAAATTGCGTCCCCCGCCGGGGGCACCATGCTCGAGGAGACTCACGTCGACGTGCAGGCCGGCGAGCGAATTCTCATTGTGGGCGAGTCCGGCAGCGGCAAGACGCTCTTGTTCCGCGCCCTTGCCGGCCTTTGGCCTTGGGGTGCGGGCCATATCGCACGCCCGAAGGGTGAAGACACGCTGTACCTGTCCCGCGTGCCCTATCTTCCTCCGGGAACGTTGCGCGAGGTGCTTGCCTATCCGTCGAGAGTCGAACGTTTCGATGAAAGTGCGTTCGCACCGGTTTTGCAAAGGCTCAATTTGGCACGCCTCGTTCCCCTGCTCGATCGCACGCTGCGCTGGGATCGAGACTTCAGCGACGATACCCAGCAGAGTCTGGTTTTTGCGCGGGCACTGCTTCACTCCCCGCACTGGATTCTCATCGATGAGGTTCTCGACGCCCTGGACGATAGCGCGCGGGATCGCGTCGTCGACGTTCTGAGCCACGAGTTCCGGCATACCGGCATCATCTATATCGGCCGCACGGCAGGTCATGACCAACTCTTCGGGCGGACGCTGCACCTCGTGAAGGATCCCGACGCGGGTAGGCTCGGCGTTCACGCTGTGCGTGCCGCGGCGGCTTCAGGCAGCACCCAAAGCTGAAGTAAGGACTCAATCCGCCGCGGAGCTCGCCGATTTGGGGTCCACCTCATAGATTATCCGAGCCGGCTCGGCAAAGCCTTTATGCAGGCGTTCCGACAGCGCGACGGCTACAAGCGCCGTGATGAACGAAACAGCGATGGTGGTTACGATGCCGAGGAAGCCGTCCTTATGTTCTTGATACCAAACCTCGATGCGTCCTAGACGTGTGTGGAGTCGCATTGCCCTGTCCGACCCCGCAAACGTCACTGCGACCTGGAAAATGTCCTCGCCGGCCGGAGCATATTTGATGAACCGGCGGTACTGCAGATAGCGCAGCGGCAGTTCACACTTCGACAAGACAAGCTTGCGCCGTAGGTCGGCCGGAATGATGGAGGAGTCGAAACTTTGCGGCTCGCCGTCCTTGCACCAATTGCCGCCGTCGACGTAGGAATGCGCCGCGAGCCATAGAATCTGTTCCCCGGTTACGTAGAATTCCTCGTCGACGCTTTCACGGAAGTAATGCAGGCCGTGAAGGATGCGATCTTCATCTTTTCTACTCATTGCAAGGCCGATGATACCATTCACAGCTCCACCGCACCCACCATCAATCCTGTGAAAATCTTGGTTTATATTGCCGTTGCCATCATTGCCATCGTCCTTGTGCTCGGACTGCGACTGGCTGCCCTGAGCTTTTGGGCAGAGCGCGCCGACTACGTGCGTACGGCCCCCAAGGCGATCTCGCGCCACCCGGAGCGCACTGGAATATCCGGTCTCGCTGAAATTTCATTTGCAGATGCGAGCGGCCACCGCATGGCAGGTTGGTATGCGCCCTCGCAAAACCGCGCCGCCATCGTTCTGGTGCACGGCACCGGGGCGGACCGATCTGCGCTTCTTTTCGAGACTGGTTTTCTCGCGCAGGCCGGCTTCGGTGTGCTGGCATTCGACTTGCCCGGCCAGGGAGCAAGCGAGGGTCGAACGCGCTGGGGCGTTCCGGAGAGGCAGGCGATCAGCGCGGCAGTCGACTGGCTGAGCGCGCGCACGGACGTGGATCCGGAGCGGATCGGCGGCTTCGGCTCATCCATGGGCGCCTATGTCATGACGCAGGCGGCCGTCCTCGATCCGCGACTGCGCGCAGTGACGCTCGCCGCATCGCCCAACGACGTCGTGGAACAGAACTGGCTCGCGACGGACGGTTGGGGCCTACTGACCCAAATACCGAATTATCTCGCGCTTCGGGCGTACGGCCAATCGCTCGACATGATGCCGAAGCACGTCATCGGAAAGATTGCACCGCGCCCCGTGTTCATCATCGGCGGTGAACTCGACGAACTGGTGCCCAAGTTCATGGCTTTGCAGCTCTACGCTGCCGCGGGCGATCCGAAGGAACTGTGGATCGTGCCCGGTGCGCGCCATGTCGATTATGCGCGGGTTGCCGCAGAGGAATACCGCACCCGCACCACGGAATTTTTCAAGCGCGCCCTGTTGCAATGATTGAACCGGCTCTGTGCCCGCGCATCCGAACAGCGGTCGACCAATGTGAGCGACATCACGCCGGCGGTTGCGATGCGCACACGAATCTTTTCCAGCCTATGTCCCAAGTCACACTTTTATTTTCGGCTGAGGCATTGAATAATTTGAAGCCGTGGCCGATCTGATATACAAGGTTAGTGAGAGTGTCGAATGAGTCGCGCTCCGCTCAAGCTCTTTTGGAGACAGCTGCGCGTCGACGATAGTGCCCAGTCCAATTCCCGAGTGGAGGTTCGACGATGGGAACATCAGAGCTTGGATCAGAATCCAAATCCTTGGATTTCCTCAATTCGTTGACTGACTTCAGTAAGCAACATCGCGCACAGCGGTGGGAAGGGTCTCTCGCTGATTTCTTAACGCGGATCCTCCCGGTAAATCCGACCTCACTGGTTCGTACGAGTCACGAGTATATTTGGGATATGCTGCTTTGGTACGGACGCGACGTGCAGGGCAGCGATGTGCAAAAAGCCAGGGAACTCTTCAAACGTGAGCTGTTCGGGGTCGATGAGCCGCTGGGCCGCGTCGTAGACTACTTCAAGGCGGCGGCAGCGGGTTCCGACGTGGGCCGCCGCCTGTTGCTGTTGCTCGGACCTCCGTCGGGCGGCAAGTCGACGCTCGCGATCCTGTTGAAGCGCGGGCTCGAAGAGTATAGCCGCACGGATCAAGGCGCTCTTTATGCGATCAAGGGTTCGCCCTTGCGCGAATCGCCGTTGAATCTCATTCCCACCAGCTTGCGCGCCGAATTTCGCGAGACCTATGGCGTAGACATAGCCGGTGAAGTCAGCCCGTGGGCTCGCGATTATGTGGATCGCGAATGCGAGGGCGATTATCTGCGCGTACCCGTGGAGCGCATTTTCTTGTCAGAGGCGGCTCGGTGCGGAATCGGCACCTATGCCCCCCACGATCCCTCGACCGCCGACATCGCCGATCTGGTCGGGTCGGTCGATCTTTCCAAGGTATCACACGTGGGCGATGAGGGCGATCCGCGCGCCTGGTCGTGGTCCGGCGCGGTGTACGCGGCGAGCCGCGGTGTCCTCGAGATGATCGAAATCCTGAAGGTCAAGCGCGAGTTCCTATACCTACTGCTGACGATGACGCAGGAAAAGAACGTCAAAGTTGCGCGATTTCCATTGATTTATCTTGATGAAACCATCCTCGCACATACCAATCTCGCAGAATTCAATCGATTTCTGCAGGAAAAGGAGAATGAGGCGCTGCTCGACCGCATGGTCATCATCAAGGTGCCCTACGCGTTGTCGTACCGCGAAGAGGCGCGGATCTACAAGAAGCTGGTATACGGCGCGCCCGCCTTTCGCAATACGCATCTGGATCCGCACGTGCTGCATCTGGCAGCCGTATTCGCCATCCTGACCCGGCACAGCAAGCCCGAACGCGAAGGTTTGGATCTGCCGAAAAAGGTTCGTCTATTCGCCGGAGAGGCCGTGGAAGGCTTCTCGGAGACCGAGGCTGCCCGACTCAGGGCGGAGTCCCCGGATGAAGGGTTGAGCGGCGTCAGCCCGCGATTCGTGATCAACGCCCTGTCGAACGCGATCACGCGCGGCAACGCACGCAGCCTCACCAGCATGGAGTTGTTGCTGGCGATCAAGGATGCCATCGAAAGCGACGCGCGCATGGATGCGAAGCAGAAAAAACAGTGGTTCGACCACTTAGTGACCGCTCGAAAGGAATTCTACAACCGGTGGGTCAAGGAAGATGTGCACCGCGCCCTGTTCGCGTCCTTTCAAGACGAGGCGCAACAGCTGCTGGAGAAGTACCTGGATGAGATCGAAGCATCTCTCGACCAACGCAAGGTGACCGACCCGATGACGGGTGAGAATCGAGCACCGGATGAACGATTCCTTCGCTCGGTCGAAGAGAAAATCAAGGTCTCGGAGTCCGGAAAACAGTCTTTCCGACAGGAAGTGATCCGCAAGGCCATGGTGGCCTTCAAGGCCGGCGAGAAATTTCGCCTTGCAAGCCATGCTCGGGTGCGCGAAGCAATCGAACAGTACCTGTTCGAAGAGCGCCGCGACGTGCTGCGGCTGGTGACCTCCACCGCCCGGCCCGATGACGAGGCGCGCCAAAAGATTTCCGTGGTGCAGGAGCGGCTGGTGAAGGAGTATGGATATGATGAACATAGCGCCCAAGAGGCCCTGAACTACGTCACGACCCTATTGTCTCAGGAGTAACGCGACATTATGGCGCCCATATCGCAGAGGGTGGCGGAATGAGTTCGGAACCTCCCGGCAGTGACCCCGGCAAGCCCGGGGATGCGAACGCCGTCAACGGTTGGTACGAGCTCTTCTCGCGGGGTTCGCGGGACTGGCTGCGTCACAGCGAAAAGATTCGGGAGGCCGTTAGAGAACACTTACCGCAGATCGTGGCCGGATCCGAAATCATCAATGATGGCGCGCGGACGGTCCGAGTACCGGTTCGAATGCTCGAACACTATCGCTTTCGTTTACGGCACGACTCCGAAGCGCAAGGCGTGGGCCAGGGCACCGCCAAACCCGGCGACTTGTTGGGGCCGGCCAATGCCGGCAGCAAACAAGGCGGGAAAGGCGCCGGCGGCACCGAGCAGGGCGGCGCCGATCTGTTGTTGGAATTCAAGGTCGACGACATCATCGATTGGATGTGGGAAGAATTGCGATTGCCGAATCTGCAGCCGCGGGTCGGCCAATCGGAAGAGGCAGAATGGAAACGGGAAGGCTGGGATCGTCGCGGTGCGCGATCCAGACTCGACCGCCGTCGCTCGGTCAAGGAGTCGGTGAAGCGCCGGGCGCTCGACTCGTCGGCACCCGCGTTCATCGATGAAGATCTTCGCTATCGGCAACTCACCCGCCGTCGGCAGCCGGCGCTGCGTGCCGCGGTGTTCTTCCTATTGGACGTATCCGCGAGCATGACCGAAGGTGATCGCCAGTTGGCGAAGACCTTCTTTTTTTGGGTTGCCGCCGGTTTGCGGCGTGAGTATCGCTCTCTCGACATCGTGTTCGTAGCCCACACCACCGAAGCCTGGGAATTCAGCGAGGCCGATTTCTTCAAAGTGGCAGGCAGCGGAGGCACTGTGGCTTCCGCGGGGTTGAATAAGGTGCAAGAGATCATCAAGGCGCGCTTCGATCCGGGAAGCTGCAACGTCTATCTGTTTTACGCCTCGGATGGCGACAATGCCGTGGATGATCGCGAGCCCGCTCGAGCGGAACTGGAAGGCATAGCCAAGGACGCACAGTACGCCGGCTATGTGGAGATAGCCTCGGGACTGCGCAGTAGTCATAGCGAAACCTCCAAACTATTCGACGCCGTCGGCGCCCAGGGTTTACCCAGCGGGCGATGCACCATCAGAGATGCGAATGACGTCGCAAACGCGGTTCGCCACTTTTTCACGCTCGAAGCGCAGGCGGCCGCAGCGATCGATGCCCCCGGAACGGCGCCATGACGAGCGACTGGCGCAGCCATTTACCCCGTCTCGAGGATCTTGCCCGCAAGCTCGGACTGGAGTGGTCCCCCGTGATTTTCGAGGCGGTTCCCGATAGCTTCATGACGGAAATAGCCGTGTATGGATTGCCCGTGCGCATGCCGCATTGGTCATTCGGTGCCCGCTACATCTATCAGTTGCTACAGCGCCACATGGGCTATTCGCGATTGTTCGAAGTGGTGTTTCCGGGCAACCCGGGGCGTGCGTATCTGGCGGCCAGCAACGGCCTTGCCGATAACACGCTGGTCGCGGCGCACGTGCTCGGTCACGCGGATTTTTCCAAGAACAATCTCTTGTTCAAAAGGTCCCAAGAGCAGGGCAGCGAACATATCATCGAACATGCGGCGAGCCATGCGCGGCAAATCGAGCGGGACATCGAATCCTACGGATTCAATGCCGTGGAAAAGGTGCTCGATGCGGCTCTCTCCCTCGAGCAGTACATCGACCTTGACCGTGGACTGCGGCGCGAGCACTACCCGGAATACTCGCCGGCGCCGGTACCGTCACCGGACGACGCCTTTCGATCTCGCTTTGCCACCTTGGATGCCGAAGACAAGGCGGTTCATAACGCGCGAAGACAGCGCGCGCCGCTGCCGCCGCATCCCGAGAAGGATCTCTTGTGGTTCATTGCCACGTACGCACCGGACATGGAGAGTTGGGAAAGAGACATCTTTCTGGCGGTCCGAGATGAGTCGTTTTATTTCTACCCCGTGTATGCGACCCAGACCATGAACGAGGGGTGGGCATCGTACTGGCACGCGCGCCTGCTGCGCGAAGCGGATTTCATCCCTCAGGATACGTACTTGGATGCGATCAAATGCCACTCCGATGTCGTGCGTCCCGTTGCCGCGGAGGAACAAGTCTCTCTGGCCGTGAATCCATATCATTTGGGGTTCACCTTGTGGGAAGAGATCATCAAGCAAGGCGGCATCGATACGGCGCGGCGCATCATGCGCGAAGATGACGACTTCAGTTTTCTGCGCAACAATTTGACGCGCGAGCTCGCGGCGGACATGGGCCTGTTCCGCTACAAAAAGCAGTCGAACGGTCCGGTCAAGGTGCTCGCCGCGGACATCGACGAGCTGCGCGAAACTCTCCTGCATGAAAAATATAACTTCGGTGCGCCGCGCGTGTCGGTGGTTGAAGTGAAAAGTGACGGCACTTTGGTGCTGGAACACAACAGCGAAATAGACAAGCGGGGATTGGATACCGACACCGCGCGGAAAGTACTCGATTACGTCATCCACGTGTGGCGGCGGCCGGTGGTGCTCAGAACCGTCGATGCCGCCTCGAAGCCGGTCCAAATTCTAGCGGAGCCGGCTGCCGCCTAGCCCGCTGCGTCGCCACTCTGCCACTATAGGCGCGATGCACGCAGCGCTCGAAGTCCTGAGAGTTTTTCTTAAACTGGGTCTCACCTCTTTCGGTGGGCCGACCGCACATATCGGCTACTTCCGCGAGGAATTCGTCGTGCGGCGCCGCTGGATTAGCGATCTTGCCTTTTCCGATTTGGTGGCCCTGTGTCAGTTCTTGCCCGGCCCTGCGAGCAGCCAGCTCGGGTTTTCCATTGGGCTGACCAGAGCCGGGTATTTGGGCGGTCTGGCAGCCTGGGCCGGCTTCACCTTCCCGTCCGCAATCGCGCTCTTGCTCGTAGCCCTGGGCGCGGATGCCGTGATGGGACCGCTGGAACTGGGACTGCTGCACGGCATGAAACTCGTGGCAGTGGCGATCGTCGCGCACGCCGTCTTAGGTATGGCAAGGAGCCTGTGCCCCGACCGGCAGCGTGCATCCCTGGCCGCTGCTGCTGCAGTCGTCATGTTGGCCAGCGGATCGACCACGGCGCAGATTGCGGTGCTCCTGCTGGGCGGCATCGCGGGATTTTGGCTATGCCGTTCAGCGGTACCCGCATCGCAGGCAGCGATGGCCGGTCCCGTCTCGCGGCGGGTCGGGAGATTATCGCTGCTCCTGTTCAGCGTCTTGCTGCTCGGCCTGCCGCTGTTCCGCGGCTTCGGATCGTGGCACCAGGTGGCGCTGTTTGACGCATTCTACCGGACGGGTGCCTTGGTATTTGGCGGTGGCCATGTGGTGCTGCCACTGCTGCATGACGCCTTCGTGGCGCCGGGCGGAGTAACGGACGACATCTTTCTCGCCGGCTACGGGGCCGCGCAGGCGATTCCCGGTCCGCTCTTCGCGTTCGCGGCGTATCTCGGCGCCGTCGTGGCGCCTGCGCCGCATCGATTGGCGGGCGCGCTACTGGGACTCATCGGTATTTTTCTCCCGGGTATGCTGATCCTGGTGGGGACCCTGCCCTTCTGGGACAAACTCCGTGTCCGCGCCGATGCGCAAGCCGTCATGCGCGGCGTCAATGCCAGCGTCGTCGGTCTCCTGGGCGCAGCACTCTACAATCCGGTTTGGACGAGTTCCGTGAAAAGCGCGGCCGATGTCAGCGTCGCCCTCGCCGGCTTCGCCTTACTCAGCATTTGGCGAGCTCCGCCGCTGCTGATCGTGATCATGGGCGCGGCATCTGGGATGATGCTCACTCACAACACATGATGGAAGAGCACTCGCACAACCGACCAATGCCGGCAGCCCAAGATGCGCGGATCGACCCAGTTTGCGGCATGACGGTGACCGCGCAGTCGCCGCACAGCGTGCAACATCAGGGCCGCACGGTTTACTTTTGTTGCGCCGGCTGTGCGGCGAAATTCCGCACGGACCCGGCCAAATACCCGATTTCGGCCCAAGGCGAGCCGATGGCCGCATTGCCGGCGTCTGAACCGATGCGCGCCGGTACACTCTTTACTTGTCCGATGCATCCCCAGGTACGACAGGTCGGACCCGGATCTTGCCCCTTCTGCGGAATGGCTCTCGAACCCGTCGCTCCAGCCGCCGCGACCGGTCCGAATCCGGAATTCATCGACATGCGCCGGCGGTTTTGGATTGGGCTACCGCTTACAGCCGTGGTGTTCGGTCTTGCGATGGAACATGCGGATGAGCCATGGTCGCCGATGGTCCAGTTGGCCTTCGCGACCCCCGTCGTGGGGTGGTGCGGGTGGCCGTTGCTCGCACGAGGATTTGCGTCCATTCAGCGACGCCAATTGAACATGTTTACGCTCATTGCATTGGGAGTGGGAGCGGCTTTCCTCTACAGTCTGGCGGCCACGCTCGCTCCTCAAGCGTTTCCGGCCGACCTCCGCGACGCGCACGGGCGAATCGGGGTCTATTTCGAGGCGTCCGCCGTCATCGTCGAGCTGGTTCTGTTGGGACAGGTGCTCGAACTAAAGGCACGAGAACGAACCGGCGGCGCAATACGGGCGCTGCTCGGATTGACGCCCAAAATCGCGCATCGCGTAGCCAGCGACGGCGTGGAAAGCGACATCCCACTCGAGGACACGCGGGTCGACGATCGCCTGCGCGTGCGTCCCGGAGAGCGAGTGCCGGTGGATGGAGTCGTGGAAAGCGGCGCGAGCAGCGTGGATGAATCCATGCTGACGGGCGAGGCAATGCCGGTCGAGAAAAACGTCGGTGCTCGGGTGGTGGGCGGTTCGATCAACGGTACGGGTGCGTTCGTGATGCGCGCCGATAAGGTGGGCCAGGACACGATGCTCGCTCAAATCGTGGCGCTGGTCGCGGCCGCGCAGCGCAGCCAAGCCCCCATCCAGCGCCTTGCGGATCGCGTCGCGAGTTGGTTCGTGCCGGCCGTGCTCGTGGTTGCGTGCACCACATTCATCGCTTGGCTGAACTGGGGCCCGGCTCCCGCCTTTGCCCACGCAGTCATTGCGGCAGTCAGCGTGTTGATCATTGCCTGCCCGTGCGCGCTCGGCCTGGCGACTCCGATGTCGATCATGGTCGCGGTGGGCCGCGGGGCCCAAGAGGGCGTCCTGATCAAGAATGCGGCCGCGCTGGAGCGTCTGGAGAAGGTGGATACGCTGGTTGTCGACAAAACCGGAACGCTCACCGAAGGGAAGCCGCGGGTGGTGAGCTTCGCACCGTCGCCGGGCGTCGAAAAGGAAGCGCTCTTTTGCATCGCGCTAGGCCTCGAGCAAAATAGCGAGCACCCCCTGGCACAGGCCATTCGATCATTCGCCGCCGAACATTCGGCAGCGCCGTGCGTGGTTACCGATTTCGACTCGCGCACCGGCAAGGGCGTCCGTGGAACCTTGGCCGGTGAAACCGTCGCGCTGGGCAATAGGACGCTCATGAACGATCTCGGCATCGATGTGGGTCGGATGGCGGCTGAGGCCGACAAGGCAAGCGATGACGGGGCAACTGCAGTATTCGTCTCGCGCGGGCAGAGACTGCTAGGTTTGCTGTGCATCGCCGATCCGGTCAAACCGTCGACGCGCGACGCATTGCAGAACTTGCGAACCAGCGGCATCAAGATCGTCATGGTCACGGGCGATAATCGGCGCACTGCGATGGCAATCGGCCGGCAACTGAGCATTACCGACATCGAAGCCGAGGTGTTGCCGGCTGAGAAGAGCGCCGTGATCGAGCGGCTTCAGGCTGCAGGCGACGTCGTGGCAATGGCGGGCGACGGGGTGAATGACGCGCCGGCGCTCGCAACGGCCGACGTCGGGATTGCGATGGGTACCGGCACCGAGGTCGCAATCGAGACCGCAGGCATTCTGTTGGTCAAAGGCGATCTGACCGGAATCGTTCGCGCGCGTGCGTTGAGCCGCGCGACCATGCGCAACATCCGCGAGAATTTGGTCCTCGCCTTCGTCTACAACGCAATCGGCATACCGATTGCCGCCGGCGTGCTGTATCCGGCGTTCGGCTTGCTGCTGTCGCCGATGATCGCCGCAGCAGCAATGAGCTTGAGTTCAGTATCCGTTATCGGCAATGCGCTGCGACTGCGCACGGCGAAGTGAAATCGGGGTCAATCGGCGGCACCGCTTTCGGCGGACTTGGCTCCGCCCGCACCGGAGTCGATTCGCGGCGACCAGGTACCCTCGCTCATACAGCGACGCACGTGTACGGCGATTTCCCGCATGGGCGCAAACCAGACGCGGCCTTTATCGAGCATTCGCTCGATCATGGCGTGGGTGTGTCGCCAGCGTGCAAGCCGACCCGATAGGAATGGGTGCCACACAGGCACCCACAGTCCGCCGTGCTCCCACATCGCCTCGAACTCATCCCACCAGGCTTCCCACGCATGTGCCGGCGACTGAATCGGCATTTGGAAATTCAGATCGATGCTGTGCATGAACGGCGGCCAGTCATCCATGCCCCAATGCGAGGGCAACTCGAGAAGTTGGCCGCGCGGCGTTTGGAGCAGATACGGCACATCGTCTCCCATCAACGAAGCGTCGTACGAAACACCGGCATCGAGGAGCAATTCCGCCGATCGGTGAGAAAAATTGTAGAGCGGTGCCCGCCAACCGGCCGGTCTCTCGCCGCTGATCACGTGCAGCGCCGAGAGGCTGCGCAGCAGCCAATGCCGCTCTTCTTCATCGGATAGCTCGTTGGGGTGCTCGTGCAAGTAGCCGTGCGCCGACACCTCATGCCCGTCCCGTATCATGGCCTCGACGGCATAGGGATAGCGTTCCGCACACCACGCGGGCACGAAGAAGGTCTGGTGAATGCCGAAGTGGCGGTAGGTATCGAGGATACGAGGCACCGCGACATCGGGACCATAGCGGAGCATCGACGCGGTGGAGACCATGCTATGCGCCCGCTTGGGATGCGCCAGATGCAGGATGCTTTCGGCGTCCATATCGAACGTGAAGGCCACCGCACACTTCGCTCCATCGGGCCAGGGAACCGGATTGGTGATCATCGGCTGGTTTTCCCGCCATCCACCGACCAGGCGGCGCCGGTCACGAACTTCGCTGCATCGCTTGCCAGGAAGGCGATCACCGCCGCAACGTCCGATGAGGTTCCGAGACGCCCCAGCGGAATAGAGGCGATTTCAGCGCGGCGGGCTTCAAGCGGAGCATCCGATCCCGCAAACTCTGCGCTCAGCATGGCGGTATCGATTGGGCCTGGGCAGACCGCGTTGACCCGAATCCCGTCGCTTGCAAGTTCCACCGCCAGCGCCCGGCTCCACGCAAGGACCGCGCCCTTGGTGCCGCAATAGGCCGTATAGGCCGCCTGCCCGACGAGTGCGAGTTCCGAAGCCACATTCACTATGGTAGCGCAACTACTGGCCTTGAGCGCCGGCAACAACGCGCGCGTCACGCGAAAAGCGCCCACAAAGTTAACCGCGAGCAGAAAATCGAGTAGTGCATCGTCGGTCTCGGCAAATGATCGCAAGCGACTGACGCCCGCGCTGTTCACCAATATGTCGCAGCGTCCTGCCAAAGCGCTCGTCAATTCCGCAACGGTGCGATCGGTTCCAGGCCTGTCGGATAAGTCGATCTCATGCGGAACGAATCGTCCAGCAGCGTTGACTTCTGCCGCCAATCGCCGCTGACCGGCCAGATCGCGGTCCAGACCATGAACGATTGCTCCTTGCGCCAGTAGACTGCGGACGATGGCGCTGCCGATGCCGCCCGCAGCGCCGGTGACGACCGCGTGACGCCCGGCAAGAGGTTCGATTTCGGTCATATCACCGTGAGAAACGAGACCCCGTGAGCACCGACGAAACCGTCGGCACGTCCGGCGCCTTGCCTAGGCACACCGTAATCATCCGAACTGACGCGGCGGACCCGGTTTCGATGCCAGCTTCGCAGCAGCTCCGAGAGCGGCATGACGGCCGCAGTTCGGTCCCCGTAGAGCGAGCGATGGTAGCCGGGCAATCGATACCAGGGAACCGAGGCACGCTGATGGTGGGCGTTGTGGTAGCCAAAATTCAAAATCAAGAGATTGAGCCAGGGAAATCTGGCGGAAACCAAGTTCGAATAGGTGTTGTCCTGCTCATAGGCTCGGTCGCGATCATGCATCGGAACAGGTTGATCGGCCGCCACGAAGAATTGTTCGAACGTATGATGGAATGCGTCGAAAAAATTCAGCACGTGCAGCAACAGGCCTGCGGCCACGAAATACAGCAGCAGCGCCTTTATCGACCACATGCCGAGAAGCACCAGCAGGCAGCCGCGCAGCGCCAGCATCGCCATCGCCCGGGGCAGGTGGCGGCGTTGCGACCGCGAAAACAACGGCCGCCATACCACTTGCAAGTGCATGAGGACTTCGGTGGCCGGAACGTACCACCATTCCAAGATTTCCAGCGTTCGGCGAACCGCGGGATGCCGCTGCATCAAGCCTTTGAAATCGAAACACGTCACGTCGGCGCGATCCATGTGATGACGGATGTGCATGTGCCGTATGCGCTCGAAAGAACCGTACGCCGAGCCGGCAATGAAGTTCATCGCCTCCCCGACCGCCGAATTCGCCCATTGCACCGCAAACAAGGTCTGATGCCCGGCCTCGTGAATGAGATACGCCGCAAGAACCATGGTGTGAGTGCACAGCAACACCCCTAGAATGTTGAGGGGAATCGACGGCGCACCCATGCATGCAAACGACGCAAGCCAGCCTGACCCGACCCAGAGCAGCATGGCCGTATTGGCCAATGCGGCTGTGCGATCACGGAACAAGCTGCGCGGCGCGGATTGTACGGCGGTGTTCACGCGGCAAACCTCGAAAAATGCGGCCCAGGTGCCTAGATATCATGAAGTGATCCAAAAATATACATTTATACATACATTTTTGTAGGTATCTTAGAGCGAACTCCGAGCGAAGGAAGGCGTCTTGAAAGAAAAAAACAAAGCTGGCCGGGATCCGAGGCGCGCGGCCAGGACGCGTTTTTTGCTGGCGCTGCGCGAACTCGATGACGCCTGGGTGGCCGCATTTCACAAGTCAGGCTTTGGCGATATTTATTTCTCCCGGCTCTTCACGGAACTGTGGCTGCGGGATTCGGTTGCCGTCTCGAAAACCGACGCCTACGACTTGGTCAAGGGAGTCAGCATGCAAACCGCCATGAAGTACGTGAACAAGGCCATCGCAGACGGATATCTTGAAGAGCTCGACAATCCGGCGGACGGCCGCTCTCGCCTGCTCCGGATGTCACCCCTGCTGCATGAGCAATTCGCGCAAGTCATCGATCGCGCGAACTCCGCGTTTCTTGCCGTCTTGAATCCCGAGAAGAGCCGCTGATCTTCTGACGGACCGATACGACACGGACGTGTCGCACTCCACCGGTCCATAGGGAAACACTTCACCCGCTTTCCGCTCACCGCTGCGGCGCTGCCGCCGATTGTTCCAGCGCCGCGAACACCGAGTCTGCCCGCTTAAGCCGGTCAAGCACACCGAGCTTCTCGGCCTCGCTATTCCAATCCGGATAGGCAGCCGTCGCCGCAGTGACACGGTCGATCCACGCGCGGAAATAACGTGCGTCCGGCACCGACCGCGGCGCACGCCCGGCCACGGCGATGTAGATCGGACTGGTGGTTGCATACACATAATTATCGAGCACCGGATAGCGCGCCGAGTCGGAGGATGCGCGCAGCAGGCACCAGCCGCTGCCCGCGATCGGTATATTGCCGTTGAAATGCGCATGCTCCGCGGGCTTGGCAATCACGAAGGACTGCACGACTCGCCCGTTGCAAACAAGTTCCAGGTGATCCACCGGCACGATCGATTCGAGCCGCACGGAATAATCGACCCGCTTCTGTGGCTGGGCATATGTCAACTCGTCGCCGATGTGCGCCCCACCGATCTGCAGTCCCAGTAAGGGGCCGTTGGTCGCGAACGTGTGACCCGCTTTGAGCGCATCCAACCATTGCCGGGCGTTCAACGCCCCGTCCGGGACGCGCGCATACACCCGGTTCATTCCCACCGGACCTCGCAGCGAGGCAAAGTTCGCCATGGCGTCGGTGCCGGCGGCCGCAGGAATTCGAAATCCCAGGTTGAGCAGGCGATACCAAACGGCTGCGGTGGACCGATGGTCGCTGAAGCCCAAGATCTCCATGTAGTCCACTTTGCCCAACGCGACGTCAACCGGCAACTCGTTGGTCAGCGCCTGTCGCGGTACGGCCTGCGGGTCCGGATAGTCGTCGAACGGATGCACGTAACCCACGACCGCGCCGCGCGCATGCGCCATGTCGGCGACGTCGGCATTCATGGGATACAGGCTCGCTGCCGCCGTGTTGGGATAGCCGGCATAGCCCGGCAAGATCACCGCGTCGGTATCGAGTATGCCGAGATGGCCCCAATAACTGGTATGGAATTCCTGGCCGTGGACGACCAGCGCGTCGGCCTGCGATGCGGCGTCGGTATGCCGTCCATTGTAGGCAATGTCGGGGAAACGCTGTTCCTTGTTGACAATGAGAGCGTTCACCAGCCCCAAGTTTTCCGCTTGCGCCTGCGTGACGAGGTGCGCCGGCGTATTGCGGTACACCCCTCCGTAATTCATGTGGACATGCGCGTCGCCACTGACCCAATGACCCGTGTCCGGAACCGACCACCGCCCTTCGTCCAGATTCACCGCAAGCTCGCTCACCTTCCCTGCTGCCGTCGTCACCTGACGCCGCTCGAACCGGCGCTCGAACCCGCGCAGAATCTCCACTTGAATCGGGCCGGCCGGCACATCGATGCTGACCGCACCGCGAGCGTGAAAATAGTGCGCTTCGACACGACGCTCCGTTCGATCGAAGCCGTCGTCCGCCTGGATCCAAGCGTCGTCGGGCGCATAGAATCGACCCGCAGCATCGGTGACGCTGACCCGGGCCGACGCCGCATTTCCGGCCGCATCGCGCAGCTGCAGCCCCAGACTCGCTCGCGGCATCACATACCGGCGATCGCTCGCGACCAGCGGCCGCGCATCGCCCCCCGGCAACGGCACGACGTCAATTTCCGTCGTCCCGCTCCGGTTGGAGATGAACGCCACGCGCGTGCCGTCGGGCGACCAGCGAGGATTGGTTTGATCCCAGTCCCCGTAGGCGATCGGAAATGCATCGCCGCCGACCGCGGGCATCACCCATAGATTGTGCCAGCCGCGTCCCGCGTAGGAGCTGAACACGAGTCGGGATCCATCCGGCGATACATCGGGACGCGCTTTCCAATTGGTCTCCTCGTAATGAATCTCATGCGCGTCGCCGCCGGCACCGGCGCCCGCACTGACGCCGGCGGAAGTGCGCCAAAAGCCGCCGGTGCCGTAGATATGGCCGCGATTCGACACGTAGAGAATTTCGCGCCCATCGCGCGTCCACACTGGATTGATCTCGTGGTCGTAGGCGCTGTAGTAATAGCGCGGCAATGCGCTCTTGTGCTCGCCGGTCAAGCGCTGGATGTTGCGCAGTGCGCCGTTCGCGAAGTCGGCCGTGAACAGATGAAAACGGCGATTGAACAGCGTGGAGACGAATACGATGCGTTTGCCATCCGGGGAAAAGCGCGGTTCGACATTCACGGCGCCGTTACCGGTGAGCGCGCGCGCCGTGCCGCTTTGCAAGTCCAGCACCCACAGTTCCAGTGCTTCGCCGGCATAGGACGTGTAGATGACCCAGCGTCCGTCGGGCGACCAGTCCGGTTGATAGTCATAACCGATGCCCCCCGGGAGTTGTTCCGCGAGGGTGGCGCCGAGTCGCTGGCGCCACAAGGAGCCGCCCATCGAGTAGATGAGTTCCTGCGAGTCCGGCGACCACGTCAGGCTGGACGGTCCCGCGGTCAGTTGCGGGAGGTACATCTCGCGAAAATAATACGGGTGCGGCAGATCGATTTGGCCCAGCACGGGCAGACGGTCGGCCAGCGATACCGAGCTCGCGATGCAGCCCGCCAGCACTGCGGCGCACCTCAAGATTCTGAGCGACATGGGTACCTCGGGCGGCTGGCGGGCCGGTTGGCCCGCCAGCGCATCACCTCGATCTCTAGAACTTCTGCCCGAACTTGATGCCGACGGTCCGCGGCTGCGTCGGAATGATATACGGCTGATTGCAGGTGGTCGTGGCGCACTCCACGAAGCGCGTGAGCTGGGCATTCTTGTCGAACACGTTCGACAGGTAAACCTGCAGCGACAGGCCGTTCTTCTGCATTCCACCCGATGCGTCAAACAGCGCGTATGCCGGCATATCGCCGATGGTCTGCTGATCGATGAGCCTCAGCAGCGGCGTCGTGCTGGTCTGGTACATCCCCGAAGCCTGGACGAACCCCTGCCAGTCGCCGACCGGGAATGTTTCCCGTGCCACGAGGTTCAGCTTCACCTTCGGGGCAACCGGCAGCCGTGTGCCCGACGGCGCCTCCGGACCGTTCGGTGCATTGCCAACCGCGTAGGAGTTGACCTGGTTGGGGCAATTCGTCGATAGCTGCGTCGTACCCGGTATGGTTGCCTGCGGTCCGCAATAGTTCGCAGTCGTCACGGCGTGCAGGAACGTCGCGCCCCCGGACAGCACGAAACCGCTGCCCGCGGCCCATTCGAGCTCGGTCTCGAGACCCTTGATCTGCGCCGACGCCGCGTTCTGTACGACCGTCACGCTGTTCGGACCGAGATACAGGAACTGAAAATTATTCCAGTCCTCGAGGAATATGGCTCCGTTCCAGCGCAGCGTGTGGCCGAACCACTGCGTCTTCCAGCCGATTTCGTAATTCTTGAGTTGGTCCGCCTGATACGGCGGAAAGATCGCCTTGATCGCCGGGTCGTAAACGCGATTGACGCCGCCCGGCCGGAAGCCGGTGGAGAACGTCGCGTACAGCATGCGATCCGGATCGAACTTGTAGTTGAGCGTGAGGCGCTCGGTGTGACCGGTATCAGAAACCGTCTGATTAAGATCCGTGCATGGCGCGAAGTGGAACGGCGCGTAGGTGGGACTCGGCGTGCCGCCCGGCGGCCCGCAGATGTTCTGGCCCGGATAAAAGCCGGTCATGGTCCCGTAGTTGGCGGAATAACCGTAAAATCCCTGCAGCGAATTATCATACTTGTAGAACCGCAATCCACCCGTAACCGACCATGCCGGGTCGATGTCCCAGGTCACCTGTCCAAACGCGGCCTGATCTCGGTCGACGCGCTCCTCGTCGGTGAGCCAGATGGTGTTGTTGCTGAGCCCCGGCATCGACAGACTCTGGGCAAAACCCTGAGGATTGAACGTGTACGGGTTGCCGTTGAGACCCGGCATCACATAGTCCTCCCAGATCTCGTGCACCTGGCGCTGGGCAAAGAGGCCGGCGGTTGCTTTGACCGCGTACTGCTGCGGGGTGCTGACGCGCAGCTCGTTACTCCACTTCGTGTAGTGGCCCGTGGTGATCACGAACTCTTGCGGCTCGATCTGGGGAGAGACCCCCTTGATCCCGGCCCCGCTGATCCAATTCGCGCCGGATCCGAAGTACTTGTCGTAAAAATAGGAGTAGTCGCTGTAGTCCGCGATCGAATGCGTGTTGCGGACCAGCCAGCCCCCGGCGTAGACGATATCGAAGTCGCTGACCTTGCCTTCTATGGTAAGCGCGGTCTGCGTGAACGAGTCTTGGGTGTTCTCGGGACCGGAGTGCACGAGATCGAGATTACCGACCGCCGGGTCATAGCCGAAAAACCCTTTGGCGGCGATCGACTGGCCCATAAACGTGGGCGTCACCGTCCAGTTGTCGCCGACGTCGAGCTTCAACGCGGCGCGACCGCCCTTGGTCTCGCTGGTGTTGTAGTCCTTGCTGACCCAGGCCGCGTTGTTCAACGTAGTCCCGGAGGTGGGAAAGGTCCGAACCCCGTCGACGATTCCGGCCGCGGCGTTCGTCCCGGCAACGTTGTTGATGAATCCGCCGTCGTGCTCGTCCCACCCGACGATACGGATCGCCGCAATCGGCGTCAGCGGCATATTGACATAGCCCTCGACGACTGAGCCGAGGCCGCCGTGGTCTATCGAATTTCCGCCAATGTCGTACGCGGCCGAGAACTTGGTCGGGTCCGGCTTGTTGGTGATGATGCGGATGGTGCCCGCTTCGGAGCTCGCACCGTACAGCGTGCCCTGGGGTCCCTCGAGCACCTCGACACGTTCGATGTCGTACACATGGATGTCGATCGTGCCGTCGATGGTCGTGACCGGCTGCTCGTCGAAATAGGTGCCGACGCTGGGCTGCGAGGCGGAGTGGTTGCCGTCCTGGCCGCTGACGACGCCGCGCATGTACATGTGCGTCGTGCCGATGCCGTTGCCGCCCTGGCCGAGGCCCTTGACCGTCGTGACGCCCGACAAGTACTTCACGTAGTCGTCGATGTTCACGATGTTCAGCTCCTCGAGTTTCTGGGTTCCGAGCGCTTGAATGCTGATCGGCACGTCCTGCAGGTTCTCTGTCCTCTTCTGCGCGGTGACGACGACCTCTTCCAGGGTGTTGGTTTCCGCTTCGGATGCGGCATGGACCGCCGGAACGCCGCCCGCGAGTATCGCCGAAATGGCCGATGCCAGTGGCAGGCGGCGCAGCAGATTGCGAGGATGGACGCAGCGGGCCGCGTTCAAGCGGTGAGCGCCGGTGTCAATTCGGATGCGAGTCATACTTTCTAAGCTCCCTGTATAATAATTTTTCGCCAAATCACCCAGGCACGGTCGGGTAGCGGTCGAGCACCTCACCCAGCGCCTGTTTCAATGGACCGAGCCATGGCTCATAGTGCCGCCACTGACCCAAACCGTCGCGGAAAATGGGCCGCCGGACCTGCTCCGAACTCGCCGTGCGAACTGCGCGCTCGCTCTCGTAGAATCGCAAACAGCGCTCCTCGAACGGCAGGCCGCAGTAGTCGAGCAGTCTACGTACCTCGGCTTCGGTATTCTCCACCACCGATTCGTAGAACACGCGATGCACGCGTCCGGGCAACACCGAATCCATGTGGGCCATGAGATCCACGTAGTCGCGGTAAAACCGGCCGATGTCGTCGAGTCCATAGGCGAAATTCTGGCCCCGTGCAAAATGCTGCTTGAATGCCGAGAGGCAGCAGCCGAGCGGATGCCGGCGGGCATCGATGATCTTGGCGTTCGGCAAGATCAAGTGAATGAGTCCGACGTACAGGCAATTATTCGGCATCTTGTCGATGAAGTAGGGTGCCGACGACTTGCGATGGATGCGCGTGGATGCGAGATACCGCTCGCCGAGGCCGCGCAACTCGTCGCGGGTAAGAGCCGCCACGGTCTCAAAAAATGGCGCCTCATGCGCGTCGGTGTCGCACCCGCCGCGCCGCGCCAGTGCATGTGCGATCTGCGGGATGTCCGGCAGCTCCATGGTTCCTTCGACCAGCGAATGGCTGGCCAGAATCTGCTCGATCAGCGTGGATCCCGAGCGCGGCAGTCCGACGATGAAAATGGGATCCGCGGCCGTGGCCCCCATTGCCGCTCGCTCCGACATGAAATCCGCCGTCAATTGTCGCTTCGAGCGCTGCGTGAAACGGGTGTTCTCGTCCGCGCTGTAAGGATGCAGCGTCCGGCGGATCGCATTGCCGCTGGCATAATGCGCGAACGAGTCCTCATAGGATCCCTCGTCCTCGAGTGCTTTGCCGAGCGCGAACTCGAAATGCAGCCGATCATCATCGTCAAGGTCCGCCCGCTGCAATGCGTGGCGCATCGCGAGCACGTCGTCCTGCGAAAAGCGAAACGTTTTTAGGTTGGCGAGACTCCAATAGGCCTCACCGAGCGTCGGCTGCATGGCGAGGGCGCGGCGGTAAGCGATGACGCCTTCCTCCGACCGACGAGCAGTCTTCAGAGCATGGCCATAGCTCATCCAGACCTTCGGTTGCCGCGGAAATTCGGCAAGCACGGTCTCGTACACTCCGATCGACTCCGAGTAGTCACCAAGATGCGCCAAAATCGCGGCCTGCAGATTGCGGTACCCCGGATTGCGTGGTTCCTTCGCCAGCAGCATCTCGACCTGCGGCAGCGCTGCGGCAGCCTTTCCCTGCCGATTGAGCACCACCGCATAATTGTGGCGAGCCGCATCGAAACTGGGCGCGAGTTCCAGGCAGCGCTCCAGCAACTGCTGCGCATCCGCATAGCGGCGCAGGCGCGCCGCAATCTCTGCCAGCATGCGAAGAGCGGCCACGTCGGTCGGATGCCCGGCCAGGTGGGCACGCAAGCGCGCATCGGCGAGCGGCAAGTCGTTCTCGACCAACGCCGCAGCGGCATCCAACAAGCGCGGATCCTTGTTCGCAGCCTTCAGATAGTTCGCGCGGGCGTGATCGGCAGAGTCGGTGTCGCCGATGACGTCGAACTGGTCGGCGAGCAGTCGCCAGCCATCCGGGGAATCGGGCGTCAAGCGCAGCGCAACCCGCAGCGCCGCCACTGCCTCGCGAGCCCGGCCGGCCTCGCCGAGCGCCACACCCAGCTCCAAGTGGACGGGACTCGATCGAGGCTGCTCGCGGGCCAGGCTCTCCAACACCTGCACGGCGGCCTGGCTCCGCCCCGCCAGCCGCTGCGCGGCGCCCAGCACCAAGCGCGCATGGGCGTGACCCGGCAGTACCTTCAAAATCTCGATCGCCTGTTCCGCGGCAAGGGAGGGGTTCTTCCGCAACAGCTGCGTCGCATGGTTGAGTGCGACATCGAGCGTTCCCGCAGGCTCTGCAGCACCACTCATCGGAACATCCCGGGCACCCCAAACGAATAATTGTGACGTATTAGGAATCCCGCAGCGCAGGTTTGTCAAATTCATCGGGCTCCCCTGTCACAACGCGGCCAGCAGGCCACCATCGACATACAAGACTTGGCCCGTAATGTACGCAGCCGCGTCGGAACAGAGAAACACTGCCGCGCCGCCGAGATCCTCGAGCCTGCCGAAACGCTGCAGCGGAATCTTCGGCAGCATGGTGCGTTGCCACTGTTCATTCCGGTAAAAGGATTCAGTGAGCGCCGTTCGAAAATAGCCTGGGCCAATGCCGTTCACACGGATGCCGCGAGCGGCCCACTCGGTGGCGAGCGCCCGAGTCAGACCGGCGAGGCCGGATTTCGATGCGCCGTACGGGGCTGCGCCCGCGATGCCCACTTCGGAGGTCAGAGAGCAGATATTCACGATGCTGCCGCCGGACGGCATGCGCCGTCCGGCCGCTTGCGCGGCAAAGAAGGCGCCCTTGAGGTTCGTGCCCACGATCCGATCCCAGAGCGCTTCGGTGACGTCGAGAGAGGCACAGACCTGCTCGATGCCGGCATTGTTGATGAGAATGTCGATGTGGTCGAGCGAGCGCTCGACCCGCTCGAAAGCCGCCTCGATGCTCACCACGTCGGCTACGTCAGCACAAAAATACTGCGCCCTGCAGCCGGCGGCGGCGAGCGTATCGGCGGTTGCGGCGAGCGCTCGTGCATCGCGCCCGAGTAGCGCGACTGCAGCTCCGGACTGCGCCAGTGCCGCCGCCACCGCACTGCCGATGCCGCGCGATGCGCCGGTGATCACCGCCACCTTGCCGTCCAATGAGAAGTTCGGTCGCTGCATGTGATTTATAATCTATCACTTAGTCCCCGGAGTAGATCATTGGCTGCACCCGACCAGATTTTCGTCATCACGATGCAACTGGGCGGTGACGGCTTGCGCGTCGCCATCAAGGACTCCATCGATATCGCGGGATACGCGACGCGCCTGGGTTGCGCGTGCTTTGCGGACGCGCAGCCGGCCGCACGCCATGCCCGTGTCGTCGCGGCGCTTCTCGATAAGGGATGCCGACTGATCGGTAAAACCACGATGCACGAGCTTGCCTATGGCGTCACCGGAATCAATCGTTGGAGTGGCACGCCTGTTAACCCACGTGCTCCGGACCGGATCCCGGGCGGATCGTCGAGCGGCTCGGCGGTGGCCGTAGCCGCGGGATTGGTCGACTTTTCGGTTGGAACCGACACCGGAGGATCCATACGCATACCGGCCACCTGTTGCGGTGTCTTTGGACTGAAGCCGACCTATGGCCGCATCAGCCGTGCGGGCGTGCATCCCGCCGCCTCGACGCTCGACTGCGTGGGACCCTTTGCACGCAACCTGGAACTGATTGAGCGGGCGATGGAGTTACTCGACGACTCGTTCCACTCAGAGGCCGCACCGGCCGGCGGCACGCTGGGCTGGCTCACGGTCGCGGCGGATCCGGACATAAACGCGGCTGCATGCCGCCTGCTTGCCGATGCGGACCTGACGATGAAGCCCGTATCGCTGCCTACGTTCGAGCGCGCTTTCAATGCGGGACTGTGCATCATCGGCGCCGAGAACTGGGCGGCCTTCGGCCATCTCACGTCCAACCCCTTGCTGGGGGCCGATGTGCGCGCGCGGCTCATCCCCGCCCGCGACATCACACACGACCAGGTTGCCGCTGCCGAGGCCGTCCGTCAGCTGTTTGGAAACGAGGTGGATGAAGCGCTCGACCGAGTCGATGCATTGGCGCTGCCCACCATGCCTGAGGTTCCGCTCACGCTGCGCGAGGCCGACGACGCACGCCGGGCATTGCGCACCACCGCTTGCGTGCGGCCATTCAATGTTTCCGGCCATCCCGCGTTGACGATTCCGATGACCCTGCCGAGCGGGCTGCCTGCGGGACTACAATTGGTGGGCCGCAAGGGCGAGGACGCGGCGCTATGCGCCTTGGCGCGTCGAATCGTGGAGAAGCCGTTGGCGGTGCGTCAATTGCCGCCGCGCCACGACGACCAGACCTATTCCGAGCGCGGTCAATCCCCAGAGCGGCAACGGCGCATCGGTCCCGGTCTGCGCGCCGGGCCAATAGAGCGCAATGGTATCCGAGCCGTCGCCGGGGTTGAGATCGCCATTGCTGGAACTCGCCGCAAACGTGAGGTTGTAGGTCTGCGATGACGTGCCGGGCTGCACTACGATGGTGAGCCCCGTCGTCGCGCCCGCCGCCAACGTGCCGACCGAACAGCTCACTGTCTGCCCGGTCTGCTTGCAGCTTGCGCTGCTGGCGCCGGCTACCAAGGTGAGGCCGGCAGGAAGCACCGTGCTGACCACTACCGCCGTGGCGCCCTGCGGTCCGCGATCACCCACCGTCAATGCATAGGACAGCTGGTCGCCCGTCGTTACCGTGCCGCTGCCGCTCAAGGAAAGATCCGAAGAGTTCCAGTAGTGAACCAGGTTGTACGCGTTGACGCTGCCAATGCCGGTGGCGAAGTCCCAGCCCGTGGCGGCGCCAAAGGCCTTCGCGAATGAACTACTGCTGCTCGACAGCGCGCCGTAGCTGCCGGACGGCAAGTAGCAATTGTCGGTTCCGGTGCACGGGAGGTCCATATCGCCCTGCGTGACGTCGTAGAAGACGCAGCCGCTGGACACGGCGCTGCCGCTGCTGGAGTTGCATGACAAGCCGCTGGCGGCCTGGCTCGAGGCCAGCGTGTAGTAAACAGTGTTCGGGTTGCCCGCGCGTGTGCCGGTGCTCTGGTTGACCAGTGCCTGGATTCCCGCGAGGATGGGAGACGCGAAGGACGTACCACCCCCGCCCGACCAGCCGCTCGGTGCACCCGTGCAGGCTAAGCCTCCCTGGGCGGTGTCGGACCAGCACACGACGTAGTAGTGAGACCAGATGCCGTTGGATGCGAACAACGACACGTCGGGCAAGTCGCGCACGCCATCGCTCGGTACGCCGGGAACACCCGACTGCCAGGATGGCTTGGGGGTTCCCTTGCAGGTACCGCTGACCACCCCCGCGGTGGTGGGCGCACCGGTGGCGCAGCCGCTGGGACCACCGCTGCCGGCGGCCGTGACGAGGTACGCCTGGCCCGCCGTGCTATTGCAGTAGCCGCTGCTGCCGTAGCCGACAGCGTAGTGTTCGTAGCCAAATAGCAAGGCGCTTGCGCAGGAATCGTTCCAGGGAATCTCGGGGACGTAAGATAGCGCCGAGCCGTACGCCGCGGTGTTGGTCGGACTCCAATAAGTACCGGTGGTACCGGCGTACGCGTCGCCGAAGTCGGTGCCGCCCACCGCCACGTTGTAGGGCGTCGAGGCAAAACCGCTGACGCCGATGCCGTGGGTGGCATCCTTGGCATTAGGGTCACAGCTCGCCGCCCCCTCATCGCCGGCCGCGACGAACACCGATACTCCCTCGGTCACCGCCTGCTGGTAGATGGAACTGAACGCGGCATTGGCCGTGGCGCCGTTTTCCGCTTCGCACTCGCCATAGCTGATGCTCACGATCGCCGGCGGAGAGGCGCTCTGATTGATCAGGTTCTGAAGCGCGATGAGGCCGCCGAACGTGGTCGTCGTGTCCGCGCACGACGCCAACTCGATGGCAGCGTTGGGCGCTGCCGCGCTGGACCATTCCGCATCCAGGATGGCTTCGAAACTATAGAGACCGCTCAGCACGCCCGGATCGCTGCAGTTGTTGGTGCCGCTCGGCGGCGCCGGATGCACCTGCGAAAACGAACCCGAGCCGTAGCTCGACAGCCCGAAGGTGCTGCGAAACGTGGTCCAATCGGCAGTGCTCGACACGTCCGTGTCCTCGATGACCACGATGGTCTGGTTCTTCCCCGTATAGCCTGCGCTGAACAGGGGGTTGAGGTTGTAGATCGTCGCGAGGTCAGCCGGCGCCACGAGGAAGGAACCATTCCCCGGCGTGTACTGGGTGCGCAGCCGGTTCATGGGGTGCGGCCGGAAATCATGCAGCGAGACGATGCCCGCCACGATGGGCGCCAGCGCCGCTGGGATCTGCGGATCGCTCATGTTGGCGATATGCCGAGCGCCGCCGATCGACAGCGCATGAATTTCGGTTCGAAAGGCCGTACGCACGTCGCCGGCCGTGCCCGAGAAATCGATCATGGTGTTGTTGGGATATGCCGTATTGACGACGAACCCATGCTGCTTGAGCCATGCGGTCACGACGGCGATATCTTGCTGCGACGGGCCGAAGCTCTGAGCGAACTCGGCAGCGCGAAGCCAGCGGTGAAAATTCGGCGAAGCGCGATCGTGCAGCTGCGCGATATAGCGCTGTAGCGCCGATTCGCGTTCCGCGGGCCGCTTCAGCAACAGTTGCAAATGCTGCAGGGGCAACGAATCCGCCACCCGGCCGCGATCGTTGGCTGCCTGCGCCTCGGGTCGCGTGTTGCCCGCCAAGGTGACCCGCTGGCTCTCATCGACCGGCGCCACGATGAGCAGCCGAGCAGCACCGATCTGTGCGTGCGCCGGCTCCGTCCGCCATCCGCCGAGCGTCAACCCAAGCGCGGCGAGCCCCATGAGCAGTGCACGGGAAATGCGCTGGCGTGCGGTCGCCTCCATCGGTTCGTCTCCCTCGGCCGGATTGAATCCCGGCGCGTGAGGTGCACGGTACGAAACCAATGTGACATTTTGTCAGGATGTCTCGGCGCCGACGCCGCCCTGGCTTGCCGGGCGCGGTGGCGAATGTCACCGACATCTGCCAGGCTCGAGAGACATTATGGTAACGACAACGCTGCGGTTCGGAATCAAGTTCGTCATCGGTTTCGCCGTTTTGATGGGAGCCTTCGAAGCATCGCGCGGCAGCGCCTTCGAACGGGTTCTGGTCGTCGATGCGATCTTGGCGCCGACGATGCACCTCATCGATGCGGTGACTCCCAACGAGCACGTGGAGTTGGTCGGCCGCACGCTGTCATCGCCGGGCTCGAATCTTCGGGTGACACGCGGCTGCGAAGGTGTGGAGATGTTTCTGATGCTGGCCGCGGGGATTCTGGCATACCCCGCAACCTGGAAGCGCCGTGCGCAAGGCTTGGCGTTGGGATCGCTGCTGGCTTATGTACTCTCCGTCGCTCGATTGATGGCGCTGCATTACATCCTGCGATATAGCCCAGGCGCTTGGGAGGCATTGCACGGTCTGATTCTGCCGCTCGGCCCCGTCGTTCTCATCGCACTATATTTCATGCGATGGTCGACCGGCACGTTGCGAACGGCTTGCGTCGATTCTGCACCCCGTGCGGGCTGAAGGTCGTTGGGCACTGGCCGCCGCCGCGGCGCTTGCGCTCGGCGTGACGTTCGCCGAGCCGTACGCTCGGCTCGTTGCGCCTTACTACGCCGCCGTCGATCGCCTCATGGCAACCGGCCATCCCTGGCAGATCACGTCGGTCGACGTGAGACCGGGGGAAACCAAATCAAGTACCGAACTGCAGTTGTGGGCTTACGTCCGCCGCAAGCGTGACGATCTCAGTCCCGCGGCGAGAGTCGTCGGCCGCGTACAGGTCGGAGAGGCGGTCGAGACGCCCATGGTATTTTGGCCGCTGCTGTTGGTCTGGCCCGCCATTTCGATCCGGCAGCGAGTGACGCGGCTCATGATCGGCGTTCCCGTTTTTTTTGGCCTCGAGGCGATCACCACGGCAACCCAGTTGATGCTTCCGATGGCGCAAGCCTCGGCGATATTGGCCGGCGACAATGATCCCGTCACGGGTTGGGATCGTTGGTCGCGTTTCTTGGAGGCCGGCGGACAGTTCGTCGTCGTGTGCGGCGGAGCGATACTCGTGAGCGCGGTCACCGGCCGCGGCTCCCGCTGCTAGACAGCCCTCCCGTGTGGCTTGAATTTTCCGGCGAGTGCGCCGCCGTACCCTCGGGCCATTTTTCAACCATTCGGCATCATTTGACGTTATGCTGCGATCGGCGGTAAAAAAACCTGGCAATCCGTCAATAGTCGGGCGTGTACAGGGAGTCGACTGATGCTTGATCGCTCAAGAATGGCCGTCCATGCTCGCAACGGCTTGCTGAGTGCCGCTGCCATGGCATGCTTCCTGGCGGGGGCCGCCCAAGCGGATCCGAAAGAACCGATCAAAATCGGCATCATCTCCGAAGAATCCGCCATTCCCGGTGCAGGAATCAGCAAGGGCGCGCGATTGGCCGTCGACGCGATCAATGCCGCAGGCGGGATCGATGGCCGCAAACTCGAAATCGTCCAGTACGACGATCACTCGCAGGCTGCGGATGCGGTACGCGCTTTCCAGCGCGCCGTGAGCCAGGACAAGGTCGTCGCGGTCATCGGCACTTACATCAGTGAGATCGCACTTGCCTTGCAGCCGTGGGCGGCGCGTTCGCACGTACCGTTCATCACCACGGGCGCCGCCAGCAACGAGATCAGCAAACACATCCACGATGACTACGACAAGAACAAGTACACCTTCCATGAATTCATGGCCTCGCGGTTCATCGCTGATTCGGTCTGTGATTCGATCAAGCAGGCGTTGCAGCCGCACTATTCGATCAAGACGGCTGTCGTGTTCAGCGAGGACGCCGCCTGGACGGCGCCGCTCGACGCGGAATACTTGGAATGCCTGCCGAAGATCGGCGTGAAAGTGCTGGACCACGTTCGCTTCTCGGCCGATACCGGCGATTTCACCCCTCTGTTCAATAAGATCGAAGGTCAAAAGCCCGACGTCATCGTGACCGGCATCAGCCATGTGGGCGTTCAACCCACGGTGCAGTGGGCACAGCAACAAGTGCCGGTTCCGATGATGGGGTATTCCGGGCAGGCGACCTCAGGCACATTCTGGAACGACACGAACGGCGCGGCGGCGGGCATCGTGACATTTTCGGTCGCGGCCGCGGGCGCTGAACTGACGGCCAAGACGCAGCCTTTCGTCAACGACTACATCAAACACTTCGGCGACGCGCCCGTCCTGACGGGGTTCACCACCTATGATGCGGTCTTCGTCTTGGCCGAGGCCATCAAGCGCGCCGGCTCGACCGACGCCGATCAATTGGTCGCCGCGCTCGAGAAGACCGACTACGTCGGCACCGTCGGCCGCGTGCAGTTCTATGGCCGCAACAACGATTTCACCCATGCCATGAAATACGGGCCCGAATTCGTGACGGGCACGATGCTGCAATGGCAGAACGGGAAGCAGGTGATACTGTGGCCCAGGGCCGCTTCGCAAACCAAAATCGGCTTCCCGGCGTTCACCCATCTGCAGCGGCCTTAGAATCGAGGATCGGCATACTGGCACAGCGCGCGTGCCGACAGGAGAGTTCGTGCTCACGGTTCAAATCCTGATCGACGGTTTCGCCATCAGTGCGCTCTACGGCCTCGGTGCCGTAGGCTTCACGCTCATGTTCGGCGTCTGCGGTGTGCTCAATCTGGCGCATGGCGCAACCATGGTTGTCGCCGCGGTGACTGCCTGGGTGGTGGCCGGACAGTATGCGGCCAATCCCTGGGTCGCTGCAGTCGCCGGAACGGCGGCCGGCGTGCTCACGGCATTCGCGACTTATTTCTTGGTGGTGCGCCCCATCCAGCGCTCATCATCGGTGCCCGCGGCGGAAAGGGAAATATTCGTCCTCACCGGCACATTGCTCTGGGGCGTCATGATCCAGGAAGCGGTCGCCTATTTTTACACCGACAATCCGAAGACCGTGCGGCCGTTGATCGCCGGCGTCATGCAAATCGGCGGCGTACGCACACCGATCAATGAACTGGTGATCGCGGTGATTTGCTGGGCGGTGATCGGCTTACTGTGGCTGCTGGTCAATCGCTCCAAGGCGGGCAAGGTGTTGCTGGCGGCATCGATCAATCCGCGTGCCTTGTCCATTCTAGGCTTCGAATTATCGCGCGTGTACTTGCTGGTTTGGACGATCTACGGCGTGCTCGCCGGCATCGCGGGCGTGCTGCTCGCGACGTTTCTCGGCGCCAGCTCGGCGCAGTCCAGCCAGCTTACCGCAAGCGCCTTTTCCATCGTGGTGCTGGGCGGTCTCGGCAGCGTCTATGGCTCTCTCCTGGCCGCCTATGCGGTCGGCTATCTCGAGACGCTGACGGCCTACTTGATTTCGCCCACGTACCGCACCGTGCCGGCACTGGTGTTGCTGGTACTCGTCGTTTATGTTCGACCGCACGGGCTGCTTGGTCGACGGTGACTGATACTATCCGCGCATTGCTGACATCACGGTCAGTGTGGATCGCACTGGTGGTGCTCACCGTGCTGAGCACGCTGCCCTGGGTCGCATCGGCCTATATTTTGGGTGTGCTGACCATCGCCTATTATTTCGGCGTGTTTGCCATGTCATGGGACCTTCTGTTCGGCTTTGCCAACGAGGTCAATTTTGGTCCCACCTTCCTGATCGGCAGTGGCGCGTACGCTGCCGGATTGCTGAACGCACACGGCGTACCGATGTGGGTATGCCTGATCGCCGGCGGCGCGGCAGCCTTGCTGGGCGGCGTGGTGCTCGCTGTTCCCGCGCTCCGGCTCACGGGTCCGTATTTCGGGCTCACGACGCTGGTGGCGGTTCTCTTGCTGCAACAGTTCATCATCATCTTCGCCAGCAGCACCGGAGGGGAAATCGGCCTGACGATGAACGACATCTTATCGACGGAGGCGATCACCAACTATTGGTACGCGCTGGGGTTCATGACGGTCTGCGGCGCCGTCCTGTTCACCCTGTCGCGCTCGCCGGTCGGCTTGATCCTGCAGGCCAGCGGACAGGACCGGATCGGCGCATCGGCGCTCGGCTTCAATGTCGTCAAACACAAACTGGCCGCCTTCTGCATCAGCGCCGTGTTCTCGGGACTTGCCGGCGCGATGATGGTGTTCTACCTGGGTACGGCCTCGGTGGGCACGGTCGTCGACGTGTCCGTGGGCGCGCAGGTGATCATTGCGGCCGTGTTGGGCGGCCGGCGCACCATCGTGGGGGCCGCCATCGGCTCGATCTTTCTCATCCTCGCCGGCGAGGCCTTGCGGCCTTTGGGACAGCTCAGCACCTTCGTGGTCTCGGGTGTCGCCCTCCTGGTGATCCTGTTCTTCGTTGACGGGCTCATGGGCTTACTGCTGCGCCGGCGGGAGGAACCATAGTCCAGATGGCGGACCCGCTGCACGCGCCGGCGCCCGCGGCGGGCGCCCGCGTGCCGCTGCTCGACGTGCAGGGCCTGACGAAACGCTTTGGTGGGTTGGTCGCGGCAAAGGACATCACGTTTCAGATTCGCGCGGGCGAAATTCTTGGCTTAATCGGACCCAACGGGTCCGGTAAATCCACGGTGATGCAGGTCATCATGGGCCTGCATCGCCCGAACGCCGGCGCGGTGCGGGTCGTCGGAGTCGATGTGGCAGGATGGCCGCCGCACCGTATCGCCCGGCAGGGCGTGGGCATCGTCTTTCAGCATTCGCGCCCGCTGCACCGGCAGACCGTGCTCGAGAACATCATGCTGGGGCTGCTGCCGGATAAGCTGCTGAAGCTGGTCGCCAACCGACATGTACGCGAGAAAGCGCGGCAGATCGCCGAGCGCGTCGGATTGGGCGCCGTGTTGAACCGCAAACCCAGTACCCTGGCATTCGCCGATCTGCGCCGCATGGAACTCGCCAAGGCGATCGCCCGCGACCCGCAGGTGGTGCTGGTCGATGAGCCTTTCGCCGGGCTCACCTCGGGGGAAGTGCATGCGTTCGCTCAGTTGATCGCCGATTTTCGCGCGGATGGACGTGCCGTACTGTTGGTGGATCACAACGTGAAGAGCATCGCCTCACTGGCGGACCGCGTCTTCGCGATGTATCTGGGCGAACGTATTGCCGAAGGTACTGCCGAAGAAGTCACGCGCGATCGGACCGTCCGCCGCGTCTATCTCGGCGGAGGCATCGATATCGTCAGCCGCCCCACTCGTCCGGCGCGCAACGCGCCGCTGCTTCAAGTGGAGGATGTCAGCGTCCTGTACGGCAAAGCCCAGGCGCTGGAGCGTGTTTCGATCCATGTGGATCAAGGCGAATGTGTGGCCGTAGTCGGCCTGAATGGCGCGGGCAAGACCACGCTGTTCAATGCCATATCGGGCTTGGTGCCATATAGCGGTCGCATCGGCTGGGACAATAGTGATCTGCGCGGCCGCAGCCCCGCCGCCATCGCCCGCGGAGGCGTCGTGCAGTGTCCGGAGACCCGCGAACTGTTCGGGGAGATGAGCGTCCGCGAGAATCTCGATCTCGCCGGACAACACCTGACGGAGGCGCAGGCCGCTGAGCAGCTCGAGTGGCTCTACGATCTGTTCCCGCGGTTGCGCGACCGCGAGCGCCAGACTGCCCGCACCATGAGCGGCGGTGAACAGCAGATGCTCGCCATTGCACGATCGCTGATGATGCGCCCGAAACTGCTCATCTTGGACGAACCCACGCTCGGGCTTGCCCCCGTCATCCTGGAACAGATCTCGAACGCGCTGGAGCAGCTGCGCAACACCACGTCCATCACCGTGCTGCTCGGCGAACAAAATGTCACATTTGCTCTGCCGCACGCGGATCGGATCTATGTCATGGAGCACGCGCGCATCGTCTGGGAAGGCGAACCGTCCGCTTTCGCTGCCGAGGTCGCTGCGACGTATTTGTAGCGCCCGCCTGAGGCTTGCGGCGCGATTTGCCACGAGGCCTTCCACTTCGCAGGCGCATAACTTCCCGCCCGACATTCCGTCAGCGCATCAGCCGGCGCCTTCCGTCGATCGCAAGCGACGAAGCACCGCCGCCGTGCTTCCCGCGATCGGCGCGCTAGCGCACGGCCGCGATCGAGGTCCCGCGCACCTTGTGCATGGCGTCCTTGACCGTGATTTCAGTGCAGCTGTGGCCCTTGGGTCTGCTGTCAGGATATACCTTGCCAAGCTTATCGCAGACCGCCTCAGCCGCCGCCGTGACGCGCTTTTCGAGCTCGGCGACTCCCGCCGGCGTCGTCAAATCGAGATCACCATACGACACGTGCTGTGCCAGCGAGACTTCCTTGACCACCGAACCGCGCACCGGCATTCTTACCGTAATCTCCGGACGATCGGCCTGCACAACGACATCGGCCGCTTGCTGAGCCATCACACCACCTGCGGCAAAGGCACAACCGAATGCGGAATACACCAGCCATGAAGCACGAGAAATCGAAGCCTTGTTGTTCATATGTAAAGCCTCATTTTGCCCCCGATACCGCAGGTAGAATACACCCGCAGCGACTTATAGGCTTTACTCGTGATCAATGAAGGAGGATACGATGGGCAGTACGATCAGCTACCAGCGCCCCGACGGGAAGAGCGCCGATGGGTTCCTCGAAGAAGCCGCGCCCGGCAGCAGCGCGCCGGGCATCGTCGTCATCCAGGAGTGGTGGGGCCTCAACGACCAGATTCGGGGCGTCGCCTCGAAACTCGCGGCCGCCGGCTACCGGGCGCTGGTGCCGGACCTATATCGCGGCAAGGTCGCACTCGAAGCCAACGAAGCTGAACACCTGATGCACGGCCTCGACTTCGCCGCGGCCGCCGGGCAGGACGTGCGCGGCGCCGTGCAATATTTGAAGGCCACGGGCAGCGCCAAGGTGGGCGTCACGGGATTCTGCATGGGCGGCGCGCTTACCTTGCTTGCGGCGGTGCATGTGCCCGAGGTCGATGCCGCCGTCGTTTGGTACGGCTATCCGGCGCTCGAGTACATCGATGCCACCCGGATTCGCGCGCCGCTCATGGCTCACTGGGCGACGGAGGACGCGGCTTTCCCGATCGGCGGGGTCGACAAGCTCGAACAGAAGCTGCGCGATGCGCACGTACCGTATGACTTCCACCGTTACGAGGCGAAACACGCGTTCGCGAACGAGACCGCCGACTCGAAACATATACCGATGCTCAAGTATGACCCGGCCGCGGCGGAGCTGGCGTGGCGCCGTACGCTGGAGTTTTTCGCCCGGCACCTGAAGTAACCACGTCACGCCGAATAGGATGCCGCAAAGCGCATGCAAATGGCGCGCAGGCCCTCTTGGATATTCTCATCGAGCGGCACGGGACGATGACTATTCAACAACTTCCGCAGATCCGTATCGATACGTGCAGCAAGATCCTCATCGGGTCGCCCGTCCGTGCTGAGCGGCAGGTTGGGCCCGAAGTAGCGGCTCTCCCATAGCTGGTCGCGGCAATGGTTAACCGTGTGCCGCTGCGCGAGGTAATTGCCGCGCGGTCCCACCTCACGCGCGAGATCGAGAGCCAGCATTTCGGTATCGATGCGCACGCCCTGCCACAGCGTGCGCAGCAGACCCGCCAGGTCGTTGCAGAGCAACAGCGCGTGCAAGGAATACGTGAGTCCCTGATCGAGCGATCCAAGATAATCGATGGTTGCAGGGCGGCTGTAGAACACTTGCATCATGCTCGCCGCGAGTTCCATCACCGCATCCTGATTGAAGCGGCGCGCAGACGAATAGCCGGCAGCCCCGGTGAAGGACGGTAGATCGAGCCGTCGGCGGACCTGACACATGATCATATCGGCCATCGAGGTCTGCGCGAAATTACCGATGCCGCCGGTCGCCGGCTCCATGAAACAGACATCGGAGCTGCCGATACAAAAGCAGCCGCGACGCACGAGTTGCGCCAGGACCATCGCGGCGAAGTCCGTGGCAAGGCTGTTGACCATGCTCCCTGCGGTGGTGATCGGCGTGGATGCGCCGCCGATGGGGAGAGTCCCGACGCTCACCGGAACCCCCGCCCGGACGGCGGCGATGATCTGGTCCGAATGTGCCGCGTGGTAGTTGAGCGGGAGCGGCGTGACGAGTAATAGGAAGTAAGGCTTATCGACCAGCGCCTCGATACCGCCGCGAATCGCTGCAGCCATGTCGATCACGGGACCGAGCGATTCCGCATGTTCGCACAGGTATTCGAGCGGCTTGGTCGTATTGGAAGCCATGATGGCAAACTCTTCGATCTCCCCATGGATATCCGAGCGTGAGACATTCTTGCAGGCGATGCAGACCGCGTCGATATTTGGCAGCGCGTCCGCGACTCGCGTGACCATGGCCAGATCATCCGCGTTGCTGTCGCGCGGCTCACCATTCTCGAGATCGTAGACCTTGATGCAGGTCATCCCCGGAATAAACCAGGTGTGACGGCAGTCGAGGTCGATGAACCGCTCGCCTGTCCGATCCCAGAGCTTTACGCTCTTCATCGTGGACTCAAGTGCTTCGCGGACGATGCCCGGCTCGAATCGCACGACGCCGTCACCGGCAACCGTACAGCCGGCGGCACGCAGAATCTCGACTGCCTCCGAGCCCGGCTCAAACGCGACACCCGAGTCGCGCATCAACGCCAATGCGCCATCGATGAGCTGCTGCGCCACGTCGCCCGGCAGCGGCTCATAGGGTGCCGTCGCGCCGCAATGCAGGCCGCGGTCGCCCGGCTCCCGCTCGGCAATCACCCGACGGGGTCGTCTCATGTTCCGCGCTTCGCGTTGTTTTTCAAGATGCTCACTTCGAGAATTCGCCTATTGCGAGATCATTCTCTATGCTCACAGCATAACCGGTCCACCGCGCACCCGGAAATGAGATTCCTTGGAATTGCAAATGAGAATCGAACCGCGTTATCAAGAGCTTTTCGAACCCTTGCAGATCGGCCCGGTCACAGCGAAAAACCGCTTCTACCAAGTGCCGCATTGCACCGGTATGGGCCATGCGCTGCCGCGCACGCTCGCGGCGATGCGCGCCATGAAGGCGGAAGGCGGCTGGGGTGTCGTCTGCACGGAATACTGCTCCATCAACCCCACATCGGACGATCACCCGCATCCGTTTGCGGCCGTATGGGATGACGGCGACCTTGCCAACCTCGCGGCGATGGCCGATCAGGTGCATGCTCACGGCGCGCTCGCCGGGATCGAGCTTTGGCACGGCGGCAGCTATGTGTCGAATCTCGCGACTCGGCTGCCGAGCATCGGCGTTCGCTCGATGCCGAGCCGGACGGAGCCGATCCAGTCACAACGGATGGACCGAAGCGACATTCGGGCACTCCGGCAGTGGCATCGCGCCGCGGCGACACGAGCAAGGCTGGCAGGCTTCGACATCATCTACGTCTACCCGACGCACGGCTATTTGCTATCGGAGTTCCTCTCGCGCAGCCTCAACGACCGCAGCGACGAATATGGCGGCACGCTTGCGAACCGGGTACGCCTGGTACGGGAGCTGATCGAGGAGACGCGCGACGCCGTCGGCGATCGATGCGCCGTGGCGGTGCGTTTCTCGGCCGATGGTCACGGCGACGCGCACCTGAGTGCCGATGAAGCGCGCGATGTCCTCGGCATGATTGGCGAGTTGCCGGATTTATGGGATCTCGTGGTCTGCGACTATTACGGCGAAGAGATGGCCACCTCACGATTCGCCAGGGAGGCATCACTCGAGGACAGGGTCGCGTACGTCAAGCGCATGACCAGCAAACCCGTTGTCAGCGTCGGCAGATTCACGTCACCCGATACGATGGTGCGGCAGATACGCCGCGGCATTCTCGACTTCATCGGTGCTGCGCGCCCATCGATTGCAGATCCGTTCCTGCCGACGAAGATCCGGGAGGATCGCATCGATGATATCCGCGAGTGCATCGGTTGCAACATTTGCTACGCCTACAACTACCGTGGCGCCGCGATCCGCTGCACACAGAACCCGACGATGGGCGAGGAGTGGCGCCGCGGCTGGCATCCAGAGCACGTACCTGCGGGCGACGGCGGCTCAGTCCTCATCGTGGGTGCGGGCCCGGCCGGCCTCGAAGCCGCGCACGTACTCGGCAAGCGGGGCTACACGGTCGCGCTTGCCGATGCTGCTGCTGAGCCCGGCGGACGCGTTACGCTCGAAAGCCGCCTCCCCGGCCTCGCCGAATGGGCCCGCGTGCGCGATTACCGGCTCGGCCAGATAAAGGGCATGCCGAATGTTTCGGTGTTTCTCGGCAGCGCCCTGTCGGCGGCAGAGGTACGCGAATTCGGCGCGGATCATGTTCTGATTGCGACGGGCGCCCGCTGGCGACGCAATGGTGTCGGCCGCTGTCACGCGAATCCGATTCCTGGCCTGAATGCCGGTTCCGTGCTGACACCCGACGATCTCATGCGGGGCGCACGGCCGCAGGGCCAGGTGACGGTGTTCGATGACGATCATTACTACATGGGGCCAGTGCTTGCAGGCATGCTCGCCGGCACCGGCGCGCTCGTCACCTACGTCACGACGGAGGGAAAGGCGGGCGACTGGAGTCAACACACCGGAGAACAGGAGCGCACCCAGCAGCAGATGCTCGAACTGGGCATAGAGATCATCGTCAATACTACGGTCGACGGCTTCGACGGTGAGTTCGTGTCGCTCGCCTGCGTATATTCCGACCGAAAGCACCTGCGCGCGGCATCCACGCTGGTGCTAGTGACATCGCGTGAACCTTCTGACGCACTGTATCGGGAACTCGTCAGCCCGGAGAGCGAATCGATCGATTTGAAGATCCAGCGCATCGGCGATTGCCGGCAACCGGCCCTCATCGTTCACGCGGTCTACGCCGGTCACAAGGCCGCGCGCGAACTGGGTGAAATGCCCGAGCACTTGGCAGCAAAGCGCGACCGGACTGTAATCTGAGGTGCAACTGCCGCCGGCTGCGCGGCATTATTGAATATCGAGCATGGCCCTCGCAAAAATGAAGATCATTGCCGTCACGAATATCAAAGGCGGAGTTGGCAAGACGACGACCGCCGTCAACCTGGCGTTTCTGTGTGCAGCGCGTGGGCAAAACACGCTTTTATGGGACCTGGACCCGCAAGGAGCGGCGACCTACACATTGCGTTGCGAAGCGAACGAACACGCGTCAGCCAAGAAGCTGGTCGCCGGAAAACGTGAACTATCTGAGCTTATTGTACCGACCGGCCATGACAAGTTGGACGTCCTACCGTCGGACTTCTCATATCGCAATTTCGACGTGCATCTGAGCGAGCGCAAGCATCCGACCGAACGCCTGTTGAAAATGAGCCGAATACTGCATGATTTGTATGCAGTGCTGTTCCTAGACTGTCCTCCCGGAATCTCTCTGCTCTCGGAGAATGTACTTCGCGCGGCTGACGCAGTCGTCGTTCCATTGATTCCAACGCCCTTATCGGTTCGGATGCTGACGCAACTGCGGGATTTCATTGTCGCGAGCAATTGGGTCGACTTGACGTTGTTGCCGTTCTTCTCGATGGTGGACAGACGTAAGTCGCTGCACCACGATGTAATAGCGAGCACGCGCGAGATTTTTCCAGAACTTCTGACTACAGAAGTACCCTATTGGAGCGAGATCGAGCGAATGAGTCTGCATCGTGCGCCGTTGCCGGCGTACGCGCCCCGCAGTGCGGCCGCGCAGATCTATTCGGCGCTGTGGAATGAGATAGAAACGCGGTTGGCGATTTTCCCACGAGAATGTGCCGCGGATGCCGCGACTGGTCAAGATTTAATCAGTGGAATCTAAGCGGCTGAATTTCGGTGACGATTAGGCGACAGGTATCAGGTTATGCACAGGGTTATCCCCCGGGATTGGGGATTGGGGATTGGGGATTGAGGAAAACGCAAGGGCATTCGGAATACCTCGAGTCAATCGCCTCCCAACAAGAATGCGTGAATTCCGGAGGCAAGGATCAACGTGACCAGCGAAATAGAAGAACGGATTCATAAGGCGCTGAAACCTCATCCGCTCGAGCGGATCGAAGATGGCTATCGACTCGTGCACAACACCGGGTCCGGTATCAGCACCCTCCGGCTGTTGCCGGTTAATGAGGTGCGTGATGGTCCGATTCCGCCGAGATGTGTCGCCGGCTCAATGCCTTGGAGCTCGAGCAGGTCGATTTTGCACCGCGGATCGGTGCATGGGGCCTACATGGACCCAACGGTCTGCCCGGCTACAGTATTTTCATACCGTGCGCCGAGCCAGTCGGTGGGTTGCATATGGCGATCATGTGGTGGTGCGTTAGACGGGCAGCCTGGCTACGTGATCGCTTCTGGGTAGCGAAGCGCGGGATTACCGTCGATGCCGTGTCATCGACGGCGAAGGCCGGGGCAACCATGCGATGAGCTGGGTGGGCGCTGTTGCACACTTCCGCCGATCAATGGTGCATGCATTACGCCCAACCGTGAGTTCACGCACATCCAGCCGATGGCCGCGCGCTGACAATGATACGTACGCCACAGCGATTCGGTCGTGTGCGATGGAACATGCGATGATCAAAGCCCAATCAGCCGAAAAAATCCCGAAATCTGAGCAATCGGTCACTCCGGCCGATCCCGTGACCACGAGGGCGCGCTTGCGCGTCTTGCTTGCGGCCACCACACCGGCGCATCGCCAGCCAATTGGCGCGCTGTTAACGGCTGCGGGCTTCGTGGGCGAAACGGGTGTACATCGTGCGCTCGTCGCGCAGGAAGATCGCCCCGCCGCACGGCTCGGCAGTGTGCTGGTCGAAACAGGCGAGATCAATGAGGATGAGCTCTATCGCGGTCTCAGCGAACAGCTCGGCGTCGTCTACGTGCGCCTGGGCGAATTCGATGTCGACCCAGCCGCGCTCAGCAGTCTTCCCCCGGACATTGCACGCTCGCGTCGCGTACTGCCGCTGATGTTCCACGACGGGCAGCTGGTGATCGCTACGGACGATCCGGCGGATAGCGATAAGCTCTCGGCGTTGCGATTTCGGACACAAAAGCCGATCGAGCTGGTGCTTGCGAGTCCGGGGGAGCTCGACACGGCCATCGCGACCCATTACCCGCTTATCGAGGATGCCGCGCTCGATCAAGAGGCTGAGCGGCTGCTGCTGGAAGAGCGCATTGAACCGGCGACGGCGGTCGAGAGGCTTGCGCAGCAGAAGCCGGTGGTGCGATTGGTGGATAACCTTCTGCTCAATGCCGTACAGCGGCGCGCGTCGGATATCCATCTGCATCCGCGCGAACACAGCGCCGATGTGCGATATCGAATTGACGGCTCGCTGGTGGCGGTCGCCGAGTTCAATCGGGCGCTTCAGCCGGCCGTCGTGGCCCGGATCAAGGTTCTCGCGAACATGGACATTGCGGAGCGTCGCCTGCCGCAGGATGGCGCGATCCACATGGATACGCCGCAGGGACCGGTCGATATGCGCGTCTCGATGATGCCCGCGGTGCACGGGGAGAATGTTGTCATCCGCATTCTCGATCCCAAGGTAGGGCTGCGCAGGCTTGCCGACGTTGGCTTCTCCCCAGCCGACGCGCAGCGGTTCCGGGCGCTGATCGATCGCAACCAGGGGTTGGTGCTCGTCACCGGACCGACGGGGTCGGGCAAGACGACGACGCTGTATGCGGCTTTGCAGGAGCTGAACACCGGCGAGTATCACATCTTGACGGTCGAAGATCCGGTCGAATACCGGCTCGACGGTATCGTGCAGATTCAGGTTCACCCCGCCATCGACTTTGGCTTCGCGCAGGCGTTGCGCCACATCCTGCGTCATGACCCCGACGTGATTCTAATCGGTGAAATCCGTGACGCTGACACGGCGAAGATCGCAGTCGAAAGCGCGCTCACCGGCCACTTGGTATTGTCCACGTTGCATACGAATAGCGCGGCGCAGACGGTTGCGCGGCTTATCGAGATCGGCATCCAGCCTTATCTCGTCAATGCCACGCTGGCCGGCGTACTGGCGCAGCGGCTCGTCCGTCGTAATTGCGAGCATTGCAAGGTCAAGGAGCAACCGAGTTCGGAAGTTCGCGAAGCTCTCGGCGTTGGCGAGGCTGAGACATTCTGGCACGGCCGCGGGTGCGAGGAATGCTCCGGAACAGGCTTTCGCGGACGAGTCGCCGTCTACGAACTGCTCGAAATGAGCGCCGAGATTCGCAAGCTGGTGCGCAGCGGCGCAAGCGATGATCAAATTGAAGCACAAGCCGTCAAAGAGGGCACGGTGCCGCTCAATCTCCAGGCACTTGCATTGGCACGTACGGGCGCGATATCGCTCGGCGAAGCGTTCCGCGCGCGCCTGGATTGAACGCGCCCTATGTGCCGGATTTGCCCTTGCCGCGCACAACCGCGACGAACAGCCAGACGAGGAACAGCGGGATCAATAGCGGCAGCAGAAATGGAAAGGCGACCCAAGCCGCCACCAATCCGGCCAGCACGAAGACACCAAGGGCCATCAGTCCCATCCCGGAGACCACGAAAATAAGCAGAATCGCCGTGCAGAAGAACGACACGATCGCCACCAGCACACCCCAGCCCTCGGCGGCGACCTTTGCCGGGCCGACGAGCTTGTGCCCGTTTACGATGACGGTGCTATCGCTCGACTGAAAAAGTACCCAGGCGAGAAGCCCGAGCAATACGATCACCAACACTATCGCGACGTTCTTCATCATGCCTGTTTCTTGTTGTGAGGCGGTTCGCTCTTGGTGGCCAACTCATAGTTTACGCGGAATGGGCAGATTCGAGTAGGCATTGATTGCCGCAGTGAATTTTTTTTCGATTGCTAGTAATTTCAGTGTGTGCTGAACTCACGGGTCCTGACGATAGGTTGGCGCGGCACTGCAGAGAACGTGATGACGCAAGGGCCCAGAACAGAACGAGATCGGCCTATGCGAGAAATACCCGCGGTGGTGGCGCAACGCCTGGGGCGATCACGCCACGTGAATGGCGCGGTGCGCCGAGGCCCTTGCATTCGACCGCGACCGGCCATGGCGGTGCTAGCAGTAGCCGCGATCACGCAGGCCCTCGGCGCCTCTGCGCCGGACGCGGACGCGATCCTCAAGCGGGCCTTCGACAACTACCGTGCCGGGAGTTCTACGACTTCGGTGGCGATGACGGTGCACCGCCCTGATTGGGAGCGTCATCTCGAACTGAAGGCGTGGACGCGCGGGGAGGATGACGCGTTGGTACGCTTCGTGGCTCCTGCCAAGGACGCCGGTAATGCGACCTTGAAGCTCGGCCGCGACACGTGGGTATTCAATCCGAAGCTCAATGAGGTGATCAAGCTACCCGCCAGCATGATGAGCCAATCCTGGATGGGATCGGACTTCTCCTATAACGATCTCGCGAAGTCCGAGGACATCATCACCGAATACACGCATCGCCTGCTCGCCACCGAGCAGCTGGGTGACCATACCGTCTGGACGATCGAAGCGGTGCCGAAGCCGGGCGCGCCGGTCGTGTGGGGCAAGGTCGCGCTCAAAATCCGCGACGACGACGTCGTGACCGAAGAGACGTATTTCGATCAGGACATGAAGCCGGCGCGCCACATGCAGACGGAAAAGGTCGCGACGCTCGGCGATCGTCCCTATCCGGTTACGATGACGATGCATCCCCTGGACACCCCCGCTCAATGGACGCGCGTCGACACGACGGAGGGGCGCTTCAATATCAGCGTTCCCGATTACTTCTTTACGCTCTCGAATCTCCAGAACCCGAGGCAATGACATGCTCCTGGCGCTTGCCTGGCGAAACCTCTGGCGACGCCCGCAGCGCACGATCCTGAGCCTGCTCAGCATGGCGATCGCCGCGGCGCTCCTCGTCTTCATGCTGTCGTTCCAGCTCGGCGTCTACGAAACGATGAAAGAAAGCACTTTGCGGATCTTTGACGGTTATGCGCAGTTCCAGCCCGACGGCTATGCGGCCGATCCCGGACTTGACCGAACGATCGCGCATGCCGAGGGGCTCATACAGGAAGCCGTCGCCATCCGTGGCGTGACGACCGCGGCGCCGCGCGTCAACGGCTTTGCCATTCTCGCCAATGGAGAGCGCAGCTACGGGGCGGCGGTGGTCGGCGTCGATCCGGCGGCCGAGATCAAGATCTCATCCATCGCAGCGATGATCCGCGACGGCCGCTATCTCGATCCCGCCGACCGCGACACGGCCATCCTGGGGGCGAGTCTCGCCCGCAATCTGCAACTCGCGGTCGGGGGCCAGGTGACGCTGCTCGGCGCCGCCCGCGATGGTTCGGTGGCCGCCGATGTGCTGCGAGTGGTCGGCATCTATCACAGCGGCATTCCCGAGCTCGATCGCTCCATTCTCGAAATGCCGCTGTCCCGTGCACAGGATACGTTCGCCATGACCGGTCGGGCCAGTACCATCGCACTCGGCGGCCCTTCCCTTTCCGCCGTCAATGGCGCACTGCCGGCCCTCGGCTCGCTGGCGCGACGCCATGGCGTGTCGCTCCTGGACTGGGGCGCGCTGGAACCGGCGCTGCGCGACGCGCTGACACTCAAATATGCCACCACCGCACTCCTGTACCTGACGCTCGTGGTGGTCGTCGCATTCATCATGGTCAACACGTTGCTGATGTCGGTGCTCGAGCGCACGCGTGAGTTCGGGATGCTACTGGCCATCGGCATGCAGCCGCGCCTCATCGGGCGGATGGTCTGGCTTGAGCAGCTCATGTTGGCGCTTATGGGGTGCACCGCTGGGCTCGCCATCGGCGCGGGTGTTACGCGGTGGTTCGAGCACCGCGGCATCACGTATACGGGCCTCGGCGATCTCCTGGCGCAGTTCGGCCTGCCGGAGAAGCTCTATCCCACGCTGACGCCTCTCAGCGCTCTCATCGGGCCGGGCGCCATCCTACTGTCGATCACGCTCAGCGGCATCGTGCCGTATCTGCGTGTGACCCATCTGACCGCAGCGTCCGCGATGCAAGCGACATGATGTGGCGCCTTAGGCTGCTTCTGCCGATAGCTTGGCGCAATCTCTGGCGCAACCCGCGGCGCACGATCATTACACTGCTCGTCGTGGCGGTGGGCATCTGGTCGATATTGATGTTCGATGTGATGCTGCAAGCGTGGGCCGCCAGCAGCCGCGACGCCCAGCTGCGGCTGTTGACGGGCGAAGGTCAGATTCACGCGACCGGCTATCTCGACGATCCCAACGTGGCGCTGCGCATGGCGCCCCCCGACGGCGAACTCTTGGCAGCCTTGAATTCGCCGCTGGTAGGCGCGTGGGCGGCGCGCGTGCGCGTTCCGGCGGTGATCCGCAGCGAGTATAAAACCCGCGCAATCACCTTGCTCGGCGTCGCACCGCAACGCGAACGCGGGGTATCCGACGTGCCGTCGGAGATTGTGGCCGGCGCCTACCTCAACGGCGACGCAGACGCCGGCATCATCATCGGGCGCGATCTCGCCGAGCGGCTGAGGACCCGCATCGGCAAGCGCGTGATCGTGATGGCGCAGGCGGCCGACGGCCACCTTGCCGAGGCCAGCTTCCGGATCGTCGGCCTGTTCGGTGACAGTGTGCCCGCACAGGATGAATTCGTCTTCACCGGCCTGCACACCGCGCAATCATTCCTCGGCATGGGCGGCGACCTTTCCGAGATCACTTTCGACGCAGCGAAGACAGTAGTGCTGAGCAATGTCATCGCCCGATTGCGGCAGGCGGCGCCTTCACGCGACATCCAACCCTGGACTACCCTGGCGCCGCTGGCCTACACCATGGAGAGTTTCGTACAATCTTATGTCTACGGTTGGCTGATCGTCATGTTCGTGCTCATGGCCATCGGCATCGTCAATACGCAGTTGATGGCCGTATTCGAACGCACGCGCGAGTTCGGTCTGCTGCAGGCACTGGGGATGCGGCCCAGCCTGATCCTGTTCCAGGTAACGCTGGAGTCCGCGATCCTGATCGGCATTGGCGTCATCGTGGGCAACCTGCTCATGCTGGCCACACTCGCGCCATTCCGCGGCGGATTTGATCTAGGGTTCCTCGCGCCCGGGGCGGAGTTGTACGGCGCCGGCCGCGTCCTCCACCCCTACCTCACTGCGCAAGATGCCATCCGCTACAGCCTGATGGTGTGGTTGCTGGGCATCGGCGCCACGCTGTGGCCCGCACGCACCGCAGCCAACGCCAATCCCGTAACCGCCATGGGCCACGCATGAAGCGAGACCCTCGTTGAGCGCGATCATTCAATGTCGGGGCGTCGAGAAGATCTACGCCCAAGGGGTGATGGAGGTTCGGGCCCTGCAGGGCATCGACCTCGCCGTCGAGTCCGGCGATTTCGCCACCCTCGGCGGGCCGTCGGGCTCCGGCAAGACGACGCTGCTGAGCATGATCGGGGGCCTGGACCGGCCGACAGCAGGTGAAATTACGGTCGCCAGCGAGTCCGTTGCGAACATGGAAAAAAATCGCCTCGCAGATCTGCGTTTGCACAAGATTGGTTTTGTATTCCAGAGCTACAGCTTGATCCCGGTACTCTCGGCCGTGGAGAATGTCGAATTCATCCTGCGACTGCTCAACGTGCCCCGGCAGGAACGCGAAGCGCGCGCTCGGGATGCCTTACGGGAAGTCGGTCTCGAGGGACTCGAGACTCGCCGGCCGGCGCAGCTCTCCGGCGGTCAACAGCAGCGCGTCGCGGTGGCGCGCGCGCTGGCGCCGAAGCCTGCAATCGTACTGGCGGACGAACCGACCGCCAATTTGGATTCGAAGAATGCCGAGGAGCTGATCGCCCTCATGGGCCGTCTCAACGTAGCGTCGGGAACCACGTTCCTGATCGCGACACACGACTCGCGCGTGATCGCGCACTCGCGGCGTCGGATCGAGATGACCGACGGAAGGATCACCGCCGATGCGAGGCGAAACGCCCCTGTTGCGGCCTGAGCGCGCCGCGCGACTGGCCGCGCTCGCGCTGGCTTGCGGGTTTGCGCCGCTGCCCGGGCGGGCGGACCCGGGAGATATCCACGGCCGCTTCGAGGTGCAGGATGCCGGTCTGTTTGCGCCCGGCGACAGCCTCTATGCCGCGGTCGGCGCACGTGACGGCAACGATCTGCTGAGCAATTTGCGACTCACGTGGGAGCCCACCCTCGACCGCTGGCGCTTCCAGCTCCACGATTTGATAACCGTGGAGGACGGCACCAACGTTCGCGTCGAGCGCGCCGAGGCGGATCTGCTCGCGGCGCCGCCCGCGACCTGGTTCAATTTGACGCAGACGTTCACCGACCATGGGCAGATCCTCGGGACTCAGCGCATCGACCGCCTGGCCGTCACCTACACCACGCCAGACTTCGTGTTGCGCGCCGGGCGCCAGGCGCTGACCTGGGGCAGCGGACTGGTGTTCCGTCCGATGGATCTGTTCGATCCGTTCTCGCCCACCGCGACCGATACCGAGTACAAGCCGGGCACCGACATGGTGTACACGCAATGGCTGTACGGCGACGGTTCGGACCTGCAATTCATCGTGGTGCCTCGGCCGGACCGAGCGGGCGAACTGCCGTCTTCTGACGGAAGCTCAGCGGCCATGCACCTTCACACCGTGTTGTTCGGCCACCAGACCACCTGGCTCCTCGCCCGCGATCACGGCGACTGGGTCGGTGCGATCGGGGTGAACGGTGCGCTGGCTGGCGCGACGTGGAATGTGGAACTCGTGCCGACAATCATCAACGGTGGTACGACACGCATCTCTGCACTCGGCAATGTCAGCGACGCGATCACGGTCGTGGGTCGCAACGCGACCGTCTTCCTCGAATACTTTCACAATGGTTTTGGTGTCGGCAGCGGCATCTTCACGTTGGCCTCGCTACCACCCGACTTGGTCGACCGCCTCGCTCGCGGCCAGCTATTCGACACGCGACGCAACTATCTGGCCGCCGGACTCACTCTCGAGGTAAATCCGCTTCTGAACGTGAGCCCCACGCTTATTGTCGATCTGGATGACAGAAGCCTGTTCACGCTCGTCGCCGCAACCTATTCCCTCAGCGACAATCTCAATCTGATCGGCGGCGCGCAGTTTCCCGTCGGCGCTGCGGGCACGGAGTTCGGCGGGATCCCGCTCGCGCCGGGCAACCAGACGCGGCTGGCGCCGGCGACGCAGATCTATCTTCAGATCCGCAAGTACTTCTGACACCCGCGACGGCGATGTCGAAGCTGCGATTCACTACAGCATCACGCATTTTCGAACCTGTCGACGGTGAAAGTGGTACTTTCACCAAGGAGGGGGGGTTAAACAAAGGAGTGTCCTCTGGCCAGATTCATCGTAACGCCGGCACGCCCTGCACCCGGTAACTGTCAGGAAATCTACGGCTCTCCGTGGTCCGTGCTAAAGGCGTTGGATACCGCGATTGCGGTGACCCGGCCCGATGGGGAGATGATCTTTGCAAACGCTCCGCTGTCTGATTTGACAGGGATGCCCCTCGCCACCATGGTCGGCTCACCGGTCTTCACGCTTTTCGACCACGAACGACGCGACGAGCTGGAGCGGCTCCACGCCGCCGCACTGACAACATCCGTTGCACAGCGAGCCGACGCGCGCGCGCTGTCAGGTACGGACACGACTTTCTCCGCACGAGTGGTCATGCGTCGTTGCGACCAGCCGGACGGACATTACATCGTCTGGTGCATCTCCGACGCGGGTAGCACCACTCCGAAGAAACGGCCGCCCGTCGCGAACTCGGGCCTGCGCAACCTCGACCCGCGGCTCGACTTGGCCCCGCCCGGCACCGAGATCGGACTGCGGGATTGGGACATTCCGACCAACAGCCTTACCTGGATCAACAAAAAGAATATGGAGGCTGCCCTGCGCAAGGCCGAGGACCGTTACGACCTTGCGATCAACGCAGCCCAATTGCCGGTGTGGGAATACGACCAAGCCACTGACACCGTCACCGGCAACATTTATTGGCACCGCGCGGTCGGACACGACTTGACCGAAGCCGAGGCACGCCAGCGCAAAGAGACCTGGTTGAGCGACATTCATCCCGAAGACATCGCACGGCATCAATGCGTCTACCGAGATCACGCGGTCGACGATAACGGACTCTGCCAATCTGAGTTCCGGATCAAGCTGCCGAACGGCGATTATCGATGGCTCCTTGATCGCGCCCGGGTCGTCGAGCGCGCGGCGGATGGCCAGCCGCTGAAAGTGGTCGGCATCTCAGTCGACATCGATGCCCAGAAGCGCCTGCAAGCGGCGTTGCGCGAGGGTGAGGCGCGCCTTGAGACCGCGATCGGAGGCTCGGATATAGGACTGTGGGATTGGGCCGTCGGAAGCGGCGCGCTGCGGTGGCTCTCCGACTGGCCGCTGCGCAAGGGTCTCAAGGCAACTCTCCAGCCCAGCACCTACCCGGAGTTGCTGGCGAGTACGCATCCGGAGGATCGGAAACGTCTCGACGCTGATGCCCGCGCCGTGATCTCCGGTGGGCGAGACGTCATTGAGATGGACTATCGATTTCAGTCGCTGCAAGGTGAGTGGCTTTGGGTACAATTTCGCGCCAAAGTGGTGGAGCGCGACCGCCGCGGGCGGGCGCAGCGAATCGTCGGGGCGTGCATTGATGTCGATGCGCGCCGCCGCGCCGAGGAGATGCTCCGGACCCAGGCCACGATCCTGGAGACCATGCGCGAAGGCATTGTGTTGATCGATGTAACCGGATGCATCGAACTAAGCAACCCGGCCTTTGACCGCATGGTCGGGTACCCGGCAGGAGGGCTTGCGGGCTGTTCAATAGGAACTTTGTTGAGCGGTGGACAGCCGGGCCAGCCGCAACGCATCATCGAGCGGCTCGTCGAGGCATTGCGGAACCAGACCGGAGCGTGCGATATCCTGTTTCGTCGCCGAGACGGCACAGAGTTTACGGGAGAGGTCGTCACCGCGGCTATTGCGCTGGCTTCAGGAAAGCGGTGGTTGGCAGTCGTGCAAGACGTCTCAGAGCGTAAGCGCCTGGAACAAGAAGTTCTCGACATCGCCAATCGCGAGCGACGGCGATTTGGTCACGAACTGCACGACGGGCTGTGCCAGGAACTGACCGGGGTTGCACTCATGCTGCGCAGTATTGCGACCCATCTGCGGCGCAACCTACTACCGACTCATCGCCAAATCGAGGATCTTATCGCGCTCGTCACCGGCGCCATCGACAGCGCCCGCGCAATGGCGCACGGGCTGTCGCCGGTCACCCTCGATCGCGGCGGTTTGGTGTCCGCGTTGAGTGCCCTCGCCCATCGCGCGCGCGAAAGCTATGGAGTCGATGTCCGGTTACGCTCGAAAGTGTCGCCCGGGCTTACCATCGATGAAGCCACCGCGAGTCACCTGTACCGCATTGCGCAAGAGGCAATCAACAACGCGGCAAAGCACGGGCACGCGCGCGCCATCACCGTCACTCTTCAAGCACATGATGACAAGGTCCAATTGTCGGTGTCGGACGACGGAATCGGTCTGCCGGACGGTGCCATCCACGGCCCCGGCATGGGACTCAAGATCATGGCGTATCGAGCCCGCATGATAAACGGCGTCGTTGATGTCGCGCCGCGCCGCGGCGGGGGCACCCGGGTGCAATGCGTATGTCCCGCACCGTCACGCCGTCCGCAGGGTGTCGCAGGGGCGATGATCTCGTAAAACCCATCTGGTGCTCACCAACTGCCAGAGCTTCCGCCACCCGAACCGCCGCTCGCCGTGCTAGAAGACGTTCAGCACCACGTCGTCGACAAACGCAGTCGGCGCACCTCTAGAGACGCCGGACATCGCCAACACTAAAATGGCGCTTACCGTACCGGCAGGCGCCGGGTTTACAGCAGCTAGGACCTTGCGAGTCACCTTGCCAATCGATCCCCACTTTGTTTGTATCGATTGTCAGACCGCTGTCGCAGCGGAGCGCACTGTTTTGCGGAAAGCGAATAAATGCGCTGTCGTACTTCTCCGCGACCGAGAGTAATGCGGCTATTCCCGCCTGCGAATCGGTCGCGCCCGATGTATCGATTCCGTAGCGACGCGGATCTAACTCAGGATAGTCAAAATTTACCGGCGCAACGCCGGCTGCAAGCTCCGCCGCAGTTCGGTCCTTGCCTCGGCTCGTCTGTTTCTCTGCATCGAGCGACCAAGCGGCTTGCGTCGATAGACTTCCAACTAAGCCGACCATGCCGCGACGCGTGATTTTGGAAAATGCCATTTCTGATCGAGCCCGGTGACCGGCGAGTAGTTCAGAGCGCCATCCAATAGCCCGCCGGCTCAATGTGCGACGGACTTGGATACCAGCAGGCCGGTGTTCTGCCGCGCGTATACCTCATTCCACATTTGCTCGGCGCGGCGGTCGCGGAACAGCAACGAACCGAAGATCACGCCGAGGAAGCCGAGCGGAATGGAGATCAGGCCGGGATTCTTCAGTTCGAACAGCGGCTTCTCGAGACCCATGAACGAGGTCTCCTCATTGGCCCACTTGGCCAAATCGGCATTCGCCTTGGCGTCCGCCTTGTCGAGGGCGGCCAGATCCTTGGTCGCCTTGGCGGCAGCGGCCGCATCCCCCGAGGCCAGCGCCTCGGAGTCGGCCGCACGCTTGGCAGTGTCCGCCTCGAGCACCTTGTGGGCGGCCGCCTTGACCGCTTTCGGGTAGGTCAGGTTGGGCGATACCAGCGTCAGGCCTACCGCCACGATGGTGCCGATCAACATGCCCGCCACGATGCCGCCGGTGTTGCAGCGTTTCCAGTACAGGGTCAAGAGCACACACGGGAAATTGGCGCTGGCCGCGACGGCGAACGCCAGACCCACCAGCACCGCGACATTCTGGCCTTTCGCCGCAATGCCGATACCGATCGACATGGCCCCGACGATCAGGGTGGCGACCCGCGCCGCTAGCACCTGGCCCCGGGGGGTGGTCTCCTTGCCGGCGCGAATCACGCCCACGAACAAGTCGTGCGCCATGGCAGAGGCGGAGGCCAGCACCAGACCAGCCACCACCGCCACGATGGTGGCGAAGGCCACAGCCGAGACGAACGCCAGCATGAAATTGCCGAGAAAGGAATCCGGTCCGCCGCCGATGTATTGGGCGAGCAAAGGACCCGCCATATTGCCGCCGGCATCTACCGCCGCAATATTGGCCGAACCCACCAGGCGCGTCGCGCCAAAACCGAGAAACAGCGTCAGCACGTAAAAGCCGCCGATGATGGCCATGGCCCACACCACCGACCGACGCGCTTGCACCGCGGTACGCACCGTGAAGAAGCGCATCAAGATGTGCGGCAGCCCCGCGGTGCCGAACACCAAGGCCATGCCGAGGCTGATCTGATCGATCGGCGCCTTGAAATACAACCCCGGCTCCAGAAAGCGCTGCCCCAGCTCCGCCGCGCTCATCGCCTTGGCCGGATCTCCCAGCAAACTCGCCACGCGTGCCTGCACCTTCGGGTCCGCCACCACATCGGCCAGAAACCCCGGCAGGGAGAAACCATAGGGCGCCCACACCAGCACGACGATCACGATCGAGGCGGCCACCAACAACACCGCCTTGATGATCTGCACCCACGTCGTCGCCACCATGCCGCCAAACAGCACATAGCCGAGCATCAAGATACCCACCCCAACGACCGAGGTCTCGTAATTGATGCCGATCAGGGTCTTCACCAACACCCCGCCGCCGACCATTTGCGCCGTCAAATAAAACGTCGACACGGTGATCGTCGAGAGCGCTCCGACAATGCGCGTTTTCTGCGGATCGTTCCGATACGCCAAAATATCCGAGAGCGTGTAGCGGCCGATATTGCGGCAGGGCTCGGCGATCAGCAGCAGCACCGTGATGTAGGCGACCAGCCAGCCGACCGAATACATGAACCCATCATAGCCGTACAGCGAAATGAGCCCCGCAATGCCCAGAAAGGAGGCCGCCGATAAATAGTCCCCGGCGATCGCCCAACCGTTTTGCAGCCCCGACACACCGCCGCCCGCGGTGTAAAAATCCGCTGCCGATCGCACCCGCTTCGCCGCCAGATAGGTGACGTACAGGGTGACGGCAATGACTGCGGCGAACACCGCAAAGGTCAGCCAGCGGTAGTTCGCCCCAACTCCGGCTTGCGCAAAAGCCGGCGTCGCGACGAGGGGCACGGCCGCCAGCAGCGCGACCATGGACCAATTCCGGGATTTCGATGTCATACGACGACTCCTTCTCGAACCGGCTTGCGGCTGCCGAACTCGGCCGCAATTTCTTTAGCCATCCGGTCGAAGTCCTGGCTCGCCTTGCGTGAATAGACCAGCGCAATGGCCCAAGCCACCACGAACTCGCTGAGCGCGAACAACAATCCGACGTTGACGACGCCCCACACGCGGACTTTGAACAGATCCTGGTAGTAGGCCGCGCCGATCGGCAGCAGAAAGTAGTACACGACGGAGAGCGCCATCAGCCCCCACAGGAATATGCTCTTGCGCCGGTGCAAGCTTTGGAAGCGCGGATCACGAATGATTGCGTCCCAGTCCACCACGTCAGGATTTGCCATGATCGATCCCCTCCCCACTTGCGTTGTCGATGCGTCAGCCTCACCAGCGAAGATTGGTCCCTTCGCCCTCGCAGCGACATTCGACTAAGGTCGTAGACCCCGATGATTGCGCGCGATGCTACAAGGGATGATCGAAGCAGAGGACGGACACAGTGACGAAACGCGGATCCTATGAACAGCGAACCGGTGCCTGCAGATGACCTACGACGTCCTCATCGTCGATGACCATCCGCTGTTCCGCGCGGCGCTCAAGGGCGCCGTCGCGGCAGACTGCACAAACTGTAACTTCTTCGAGGCCGGTAGCGTTGCCGGCTTGTTTGATACCCTCGAGCAACAGCCACACATCGATCTGCTGCTGCTGGACCTGAACCTGCCGGGCGCCTACGGCTTCTGCGCCCTGGCGCATTTACGCGGTTCCCATCCGGAGTTGCCGGTGATCGTGGTCTCTGCAATGGATGACCTTCGCACCGTGCGTCAGGCACTAGCGATTGGGGCGCAGGGCTTCATATCCAAGTCCGCTGATGCCGGCACTATCGGCCACAACGTTCAGTCGGTGCTGCGCGGCGAGTACGTGACTCCGGCGGGCTTAAGGGCGGATGCAGAGCCGGAGACCGACGTCGCCACGCTCGATCTCGCCCAGCGCATGGCACAACTCACCGCGCAACAGTTTCGGGTGTTCGGCATGCTGTGCTCGGGGCGGCTCAACAAGCAGATCGCCTACGAACTGCAGATTACGGAAGCGACCGTGAAGGCACACATGACCGCGATCCTGCGCAAGCTCGGTGCCGCCAACCGCACGCAGGCCGTGCTGCTTGCCGGCCGCCTGTTGCTTGATCCGCACGAGATCAGACCGCCGCCCGAAGAAATCGATTGAACATCAGGCCGCCGAACCGCGCGTCAAGCGCAGTTTGAAAGCGCTCAGCAGCGCCCGCAGCGCCGCCGGCCGCAGCGGCTTGTGCAATAGTGGTACGCCGGCCCGACGTGCCGCGCGCGTCAATTCCGCTCCGTGATCCGCGGTGATGAGAGCCGCCGCGCCACCCGAGCCTCGGACCTCTGTGATCCGCTGTATCAGTTCGAGCCCATTGCTGCCATCGCCGAGATGGTAATCGGCCAGCACCGCATCGATGACCTCGCAGCCGATCAGCCGCAGCGCTTCGCTCGATCCGTGCGCCTTGAATACGCGAATGCCCCACTGCTCGAGGAGCGCTTGCATCGCATCGAGAATGGACGGGTCATTGTCTACGACCAGGACTCTGAATTCGCGCAGTCGGGCCGGATCCGGCGGAGCGGTCGGGGACCTTAGCCCTTCGGGGCGTCTGGCCTGTGCAACACGCGGAACACGCACGCCAAACACCGAGCCGCGGCCTGGTTGGCTGCTGAGGGTCAACTCATGGTTGAGCAGCCGGGCAAGCCGATCGCAAATGGAGAGCCCCAGCCCCAGTCCCTTTTCACCCCACGGTGAACCCTGCTCGAGGCGGCTGAACTCGACGTAGAGGTGCTCGCGCTGATGCGAGGCAATGCCCGGTCCCGTATCGTAGACACAAATTTCCAGCTCCGCTGCGCGCCGCCGACAGCCGATCAGGACCCCGCCCCGTTCACAGTAGCGCAGCGCGTTGGACAAATAATTCTGCAAGATCCGGCGCAGCAGCACGCGGTCGCTGCGCACCGCCTCCCTGCAGCTGACGACCTGGAGGCGCAGACGCCGCGACAGCGCCAGCGGCGCGTATTGGCGCCGCAAGTCGTCCAACAGTTCCGCAATCGAGAAGGTGGTGATATCCGCGCGCATCACGCCAATATCCAGCTGCGCTACGTCGAGCAGATCCTTGAGCAGTTCCTCGGCGGCCCGCATCGACCCATCGATACGGCTGACGAGTTCCACGAGTTCCGGATGCGCCGCGGCCCGCGATTCCAGGGCCGAGGCAAACAGCCGCGCGGCATTGAGGGGCTGCAGCAGATCATGGCTCGCTGCAGCCACGAAGCGCGTTTTGCCGATATTGGCCGCCTCGGCCAGCAGTTTGGCCGTGCGCTGCGCATCGAGCGCGTCGCTGAGTTCCCGGGTCCGCTGCTCGACGCGCGCCTCGAGTTCCTGCTTCGCTTCCAGCAGCGCCTGCTCCGTGCGCTTGAACTCGGTGATGTCCGTATACGTAGAGACGAAACCCCCGCCGGCCATCGGCTGGCCATTGATGCTGAAAACCTGACCGTTTTTGCGTTCGCGCTGGAAGGTGTACGCGGTTCCGGCGCGCATGTGGGCCAATCGCTTCGCCACCTGTTGCTCGGGATCGCCGAGACCAAATTCGCCGCGGAGTGCATTCCAGCGGATCAGATCAGCAACCGGACGCCCGACGAACACTAGGTCGCTTGGATAATCGAACAGCTCGAGATACCGGTGATTCCAGGCAACCAGGTTCATGTCGGCGTCCACGACGCTGATGCCTTGCGTGACGTTCTCCATCGTCGCGGCCAGCAATTGGCGACTGAAGCGAAGTTCCTGCGAGGTTTCGTCCAATAGTTCCGCGACCTCGTCGACGTCGAGCCCCTTGCGCTTGAGGGCATGAGTCAAGACGATGCGAGCCGAGGACGGGCCGATGGAGCCGGCCAGCACGCGTTCGACGTGTTGCAGCATTCCCCGATCAGCGGCGTCGGATGGCTTGGATGGCGGGCGCGTGGCCAGCCCCATCGTGGGCCGCTTGGGCGCGGCAAACACGCGTGCCGCCCGCCGTTCCTGTAGCGTGACACCCCGAAGCAAAGAGACCATCACCAGAATCACGACATTCAACGTCAAGGAGGCGAGTGCGCCCGGGCCGGCGACGCCGAGGCTCGAGTAATCCGCCACCGCACGAGGCCAGAGCCAGGTCAACGACTCGGGGGGCGCAAAATCCGGCGACGGCAATACGCCGCCAGCGACCAGGTTCGGCAGGAACAGCAGATAACCCCAGGCAATGAACCCAGCGAACATGCCCCAGAAAACCCCGGCGCGACTCGCACTCCCCCAGTACAGCGCCGCCAGGATTCCGGGAGCGAACTGCGCCACGGCCGCGAACGCGAGCATGCCGATCGAGGCAAGGCTGGTCGACCCGGAAGTGGACCGGTAATAAGCGAACGCCAGCAGCGACAGCACGACGATGACGAAACGGCGCAGCCACAGGATGCGGCGCCCGAGACTAGCGCCGGCCTCCAGCCGACGATGCCATAACACCGGCACCGCAATGTCGTTCGAGATCATCGTCGCGAGAGCGATGCTGGACACCACCACCATGGCCGTGGCCGCCGATAGCCCGCCGAGGAAGACGAGCACGGCAAGCCACGGGGCTCCATAGTCAAGCGGCAACCGCAAAATGAGCGTGTCCGAGCCGGCCGGCACTGCATGGGCGCCGCTGACCGCAAGCGCGACGATCGGCACCGCAAACACGGAAAACATTCCCAGATAAAGCGGCAAAATCCAGCGAGCGCGTTTCAGATCGCCGCTATCGGCGCACTCGATCACGCTCACCTGAAACTGGCGCGGCAAACAGAAGATCGCCGCCGCTGCAAGCAGCGTCGCAACGAATGCGTTGCCGTTGAACAACGTGGAGGCGCTATTGAGCCTTGCGGGCAGCTCGAAAGGACGTCCCCTCAGTTCCAGCCACGCGTAGAGCCCGACGGCCACAAAGGCCATCAGCTTGAGCAACGATTCGAAGGCGATGGCAAGCATCAAGCCTTCATGATGCTCCGTGGCGTCGACTCGCCGTGCGCCAAATAACACCGCGAACAGTGCCATCAGCAGCGCCACGGCGAGGGCGGAATCGCGATACCACGGCGCAGGCCCTGCGGTGGCGATCGTCAATGCCGCGATGCTGGCCGCAACCGCCTTATATTGAAGCGCCAAATAAGGAATGGCGGCAGTAACGGCGATCAGAGTCACCAGCACGGCAAGCGAACGGCTCTTGCCAAAACGCGAGGCGATAAAGTCTGCGATCGACCCCACTTTATGGGTGCGTCCGACTTCGACCAGACGCTCCAGAAACGGGAGTGCAAGCAAATAAACCAGCGTTGGTCCGATGTAAATCGGCAGGTAGCCCCAGCCCTCGCGGACGGCGGTTCCGACGGCACCGTAGAACGTCCATGAAGTGCAATACACGCCAAGTGCCAGGCCATAGATATAGGGTCGCAGCCGTTGTCGATTGGGATAGATCGAGCGGCGATCGCCGTAAAATGCAATCGCAAACAAGAACCCCAAGTATGCAACCGCCAATGCGAACAGCAGCCAGCCAGACAACATAAGTCCCCATTAAAGCAAGTCTTTACGTTGAACACCGATGATCGTATCGTCAATGTCGCGAACTGGATTGATTTTCAGCTTGATATAAAACAAAAAAATGACATTGGGGGGGTGCATGGACGTCCACTTAATACGGCTGACTGCTGCCTTGGTTGTGTGCCTGCCCGCACTCGGTTGGTGCCTCCCATTGAGCGAATACCGTGCGCAGAAAGGCGACACCGTTGACCTGTATGTATCCGGGTCTTCGGCTCAAGACAATACTTTGCAACGACTGTTTCTCCTGCTTTGCGAACCCAATTCGCTTGACGTCTATCGTACTAGGAGCCGCGACGTAAGATTGTTTTTTTGCCGCGCGGTCGTCTTGCACGGATTCGACGTTTTCTGTGGTCAGGATTCCGACCGCCCACACGTTCCTTTGATCTAGCTGCGTCAAGCAGCTTTGTACGTCGCTACTAACGGACCCGGTGAACACGTTGTCGCCCGATTCGACAAACGGACGCACTCCCGGCGTGCAGCGCTGATGCAGGAAGAAAATTTCATAAGCAGCTTGCGTCCCAGAAGTATTCACGCGTCTGCAAACGAAGACGCGATCTTCGCTCGGCGGGCGAACGCCGGGCGGCGATATGATCTGCCCGGTCCGCAGATTCTTCGCTTGGCGTTTCATCAAGATGGATGGAATCGCCCCGACCCTACTCAACACCTATAACGGACGCTGGCCATTTTTTGTCGAACAGAGCTACCAATGGCGAAATGAACACTCCGATCAGCCACTTCAGGGTACTAAGCTCGTCCTGATGGCGCAGATCTGCCTGCAGCTCGGAAACCCAGAGATCATTCGCGACCTGAATCGCGGGTTCCGCCATGTATGGGGCAGCGCCGGCCTGATGGCTCTGAGCGATGCCAGCTCAAGCGGGCCGCCAACCCCGAGCCCGGGCAAACCGGTCGACCAAAAGGCGATCGATGATCATCCGATTCTTGCGGTCCGCCATGATTCCAACAATTGCGGCGCCGTCGTCGCGCAATATCAAACGGTCTTACCGTGAAGTGATCACCGGCGAGAACGGCGCCGACGGGTTGGTGGCTGTTGGTTTTCTCGAGCCGAACGGCATCGAGCGGTCCTATTCGTCTTGATATGACCGTAGGCCTAATTCATCTCGGAAGTCAACGATCATGCGACATAATATGAGAACAGAAGAGCTCGCCGATCGCGAGCCCATTTACCGCGGCTTCGACGTGTCCACGGCGAATCCAGCGGCGATGGATCGAATGTGTCAGCTCACTGCATGGGTAACGGCGTGGCGTCAGTCCTGGGCGGCAGGTTCGGCAGTTCGATCGTAGGTTTCTCGCCGGTTAATGTTTGAAGAAAGGCGACGATGGTGTCCTCTTCCTCATCGGTGAGCTTTTGCCCGAGTTGCACTGCACCCATGACGCCCACAGCCTGCTTGAGGCTCCAGACCCGGCCCGAATGAAAATACGGAGCCCGCAACGCGACGTTGCGGAGCGGGCCGGCGCGAAACACATACTCATCGCTGGCCGTCTTGGTAACTGCGAAGCGGCCCTTGTCGTTGGGCGGCAGAATGTCGGCACCAGGCTTCTCGATCACTCCAAAAGGGAAGTACGCCTCTCCACCGACGTTGATGCCGTTGTGGCAGGCAGAACAGCCCTTATCCATGAACATGGCAAGGCCCTTTTTCTCCTGGGGCGTCAGCGCATTCGCATTACCCTCGAGGAATTTATCGAAACGCGAGCCTGGAGTAATTAACGTAACCTCGAAGGCTTCAATGGCCTTGGTGATGTTGTCGAAGGTTACCGGCGAGGCGCTTTCCGGGAACGCCTTCTTGAAGCGCTCGACGTAGGCCGGCATGGAAGCCAGCGTCTTCTCCACAAGCGCCGGCGTCGCGTTCATTTCAACACCGGCCTGGACCGGCCCCTTGGCCTGCGCCTTCAGGTCCTCGGCCCGCCCGTCCCAGAATTGAGCGACGTTGAAGACCGCATTGAAGACGGTCGGCGCCCGGCGCGGCCCTTTCTGCCAACCGTGACCGATTGAAGTCGGCCCCGCGTCAACGCCGCCACTGGAGAGATCGTGACAGCTGTTGCAACTGATGATCTGACTGGCCGAAAGCCGGCCATCAAAGAAGAGCATCTTGCCCAGCTCAATCTTCTCGCGGGTGATGACGTTGCCCTTGACAGCGGGCGCGACGGAGGGGATTGGCTTGAAGAACTCTTGTGCCCTCTGCATCAACTCATCTGCCGAAACCGGCGATGTGACTATTGCCAAAAGAGCGACAGCCGAAATTACCCATAGATTGCGCATTGCCTTACTCTCCGCTGCGACCCCTGCCGGTGCACTTCATACAATTTACGCCCAGTACTTCGTAATGCAATTGCGGCTTTTGCGTACAAGCCTGCAGGCGAAAAAGACATCTGCAACGCGCTAGAATGTGGCATGTGCGCACCAGCAACCTTTTCACACGGGTAAAATCGATACTGCTCACGCCGCGCGCCGAATGGCAGGTAATCGCGGCGGAACGCGACACGATTGGCGGGATTTATACCGGATACATTTTGATCCTGGCGGCGATACCAGCGGTCAAACTATTCCTGTCATTTAGCGTCATCGGCACGTCCATCCCGTTCGCCGGTACCTACCGGACGGGTCTGCTCGCCGGATTTACGTCCGCCCTCACCACGTATGTCCTGACGCTGCTCGGCACCTTCATCGTCGCGCTGATCGTCGAGGGGCTCGCACCGACTTTCGGCGGCCAAAAGGATCGCGTCCAAGCGCTCAAAGCCGTAGCTTATTCCTACACGGCCGCCTGGGTCGCCGCGATCATCGGAATCGTGCCTGGATTGGGTCTGCTATCCGCCTTGGCCGGCCTGATCTACGGGTTATATTTGCTCTATCTCGGGCTCCCGTTCACGATGAAATGTCCGCAGGAGAAGGCGCTCGGATACACGGTGGTGACCGTGATCGCAGCCATCATCGTCGCGGTGGTCTTGGGCCTGGTCGTGCGTGCGGTTGGCGGCTTCGGTACCTTCGGCGGCGGGCTCACGGGACTGTCGCCGTCGCGGGCGACAGGACCATCCGTGTTTTCCGATCACAGCGCCATAGGCAACGGTCTGAACGAATACGCCAAGCGCATCGACGATGCCTCCAAACAGCTCGAGAGCGCGCAGAAGTCCGGGGATGCCGCAGCGAAAGCCAACGCCCTGGGGCAGTTCGTGGGCACGGCGATGGGTAACGGCGGGAAAGTGGAGTCGCTCGCGCCGGATCAAATCAAGACGTTTCTGCCAAATGAACTGGACGGTTTGAAGCGGATCGAAGAAGCGGTGGAACGCAGTGGCGCGATGGGCATGCAAATCTCCAAGGCGACGGCGACCTATTCGGATGGCGCCAATCGTACGCTGAATCTGGAAATCACTGATACCGGGTCCCTGAAAGGACTGGTGGGGTTTGCTTCTAGCTGGGCGGGAGTCGAGCAGGAAAGCGAGACGGATTCAGGGTTCGACAAGACCTACGAGAACGGCGGGCAATTGGTCCACGAGCAGTGGAACAAGCTGACCCAGAGCGGCGAATATGTGGCGTTCATCGCTGATCGGTTCTCCGTCAAGGTTTCAGGACATGCGTCCGACATCGGCGATCTAAAGCGCGCCGCTGCCAATATCAATGCCAGCGGTCTCAGAGCTTTAAAGAATTCAGGCGTCACCGCGCACTGAGGCTGCGGCTTCAATCGCATCGGGCGTCGCTCGGTGTCCTGTCACCTGCTCGATGTGAATGCGGTAGAAGATCGGCGGACGCTGTTCCCGCTGCTCGGTGGCGACGCAAGCCGGCTGCCACCACATCGCGCGCTTCTGCAGAACCTCGAGAGAATGCGCGCGCGCATCGTCATATTCTGGCGTGTCCGGCAACTCTTCGTAGCGGCCAAACACAACAACGCTCATCCATTGATAGTGACTCGTCCGTTCATCAATCTCCAGACAGACGAGCGGATTGGACCGCATCCATTCGATCTTTTGCCCTAGCGTGGTGACCCCGTAGAGATGCTTTCCATCGTACGAGAAATAGATTGGAACAATGTAGGGTTGATCACTGCGTGCGCACGCCAATCTGCCAAAATCTACCTGCTCGAGTGCGGCGCGGCATTCGTCCTCAGTCATCTCGTGAATTAGCATCCCACCCTTTCTTGGTCCAGCCGGCGTTGGACACTTTATATCACATCGTTTGTCGGCGGCCGCATCAGGATCAGGACGATCATCCCACCGCGCTCCGCGGCTCGAAGACGCTATCCGGGATGTATAGACTCAGGAGATGAGCGCTGCTTCATACCCGCTTTTTGGTCGTTCAGGCGCTGCCTGTGCCGGCCAAAAAAGAAGCCGCTCGTTAGCCTCAATCGTGAGCGATGCCTCGGTCGATCATGAATTGCTTCAGCGCAGCGCGCGTTTCCTGCATGGGAATGAAATCGACCATGGTCAGATCGCCCGCCCGGACATTCAGCGCGAGCCTTTGGCTGGCCGCCATGCGCTTCAGCAGCGCGACATCGATTGAGAAGTATGCTGTCTGACCCACCGGAGCCATGGGACGATACGGGCTGCTCGCCACGGCCGGCAGTTCCAGCGCAGACAGCGCCACCAGCCCGTCGTCGAGCTGCAGATTGACAGCGCCGCGTGTGCGGATGTCATCGAGCCGATGACCGCCGACGCCCGGAGCCACCTGAACCCAGAGGAGGTAAGTGAAATCGCCGCTACGATCCCACTCCACCGGTCCGATATACACGATGCTCGGTTGCTTATCGGGGACCAGCAGGTCGTATATTCCGGTCTCGACGAACGCCATGGGCTGCAACAGCGCCCCCATCGTCATGCCGGTCCTTTCGTCCAGCATCTCGACCGATTTGACCGGGGATTGGCTGGCGCAGCCAGCCAAAAGACAGACCATCAGCGCGAATTGAACCGAGCGCCGACGCAGTGTTGCACCATATAGGCATATCGATTCGCAGCCGGGATAGGAAGCGGCGTTCGGGCGCGCGAATATCGTCATGGGTGACACGGCGTAACGTTCGCATATCCTCATGACAAGAGAATGAAGCCGACCTTCGACCTTCGGTCATCCGCCGTTTCGCGGCAGGCCGGCGAGCTCCTCGGCGCGGTGGCAGGCGACGAGGGAGGCGCCCACCGGACGCAGGCGCGGCACTTCCTCCGCACACAGCGATCCCGCGAAGGGACAGCGCGTGCGGAACACACAGCCCGACGGCGGCGCAAGCGGCGAGGGAATCTCCCCGCCCAAGGGCGCGGCGCGGCGCGCCCGCGCCAGCACTGGGTCCGCGACCGGCACCGATTGCAGGAGCGCCCGCGTGTAGGGATGGCGCGGTGTCTCGAACAGCGCCGTGCGCGAGGCGATTTCCATGACGCGGCCGAGGTAGAGCACGAGAATCCGGTCGCACGAGAAGCGCACCGCCGCCAGATCATGCGCGATGAACAGCACCGAGAGGCCGAAGGCGAGCTGCAGGTCCTTCAGCAGGTTCGCGATCTGCGACTTGATCGAAACATCGAGCGCCGAGATCGGCTCGTCGCAGACCAGCAGCTCGGGCTGCAGCATGAGGGCGCGGGCGATGCCGATGCGCTGCGCCTGGCCGCCCGAAAACTCGTGCGGAAAGCGGTTCAGATGCGCCGGCAGCAAGCCGACCCGGTCGAGCATGGCGAGCACCTGGCCGCGCCGCGCCGCGCGGTCCAGCGCCGGCCGAAACTCGCGCAGCGGTTCTTCGATGATCTCGGCGACGCTCATGCGCGGGTCGAGCGAGGCGAGCGGATCCTGGAAGATGATCTGCAGGTGTTCGCGCATGGCGCGTAAGGTAGGTCCCTCGAGCGCGAGGAGATCGGCGCCGCGAAAACGCGCGGTGCCGGCCGTCGCCGATACCAGGCGCAGCAGCGCCCGCGCGATCGTCGATTTGCCGGAGCCCGACTCCCCCACCACACCGAGCGTTTCGCCGCGCTCGACGCTGAAGCTCACGCCATCGACCGCCTGCAGCCAGCGCTTCGCACCGGCGACGGCGAACCGCACGGACAGGCCGGACACTTCGAGCGCCGGCGCGGCGGGCAGCGGCGCGGGCCCGGCGGTGTCGGCCGGCGGCGCGCTCACCGTATCCTCCCGCGCGGCCCGTCGTAATAGCAGGCGCATAGATGCCCGGGCGCCACCGGCGCGAGCGGCGGCGGCGCCGTCGGACAGCGTTCGAAGGCGTAGGCGCAGCGCGGCGCGAAGGGACATCCGGGCGGCAGCTCGGCGGGGTTCGGCGGATTGCCACCGATCGAGGGCAGGCGCGCCGGCAGAGGCCCTGCCAACGGCACGATCGAGCGGCGCAGCCCCTCGGTGTAGGGGTGGCGCGCGTGCTCGAAGAGGCGCTGCACGCCGGCCTGCTCGACCACCCGGCCGGCATACATCACCAGCACCCGATCGGCGACCTCGGCGATGACGCCGAGGTCGTGCGTGACCAGCACGATGGCGGCGCGCGTGCGTGTGCGCAGCTCGCGCAGGAGCGCGAGGATCTGCGCCTGCACGGTCACATCGAGCGCGGTGGTCGGCTCGTCGGCGAGCAGAATGTCCGGCTCGCAGATCAGCGCCATGGCGATGACGATGCGCTGGCGCATGCCGCCGGAGAGCTCATGCGGATGCTGCGCGAAACGGCGCTCGGGCTCGGGAATATGCACGGCATCGAGCAGTTCGAGCGCGCGGCGGCGCGCGGCGGCGCGGCTCGCGCCCTGATGGTGGCGCACGCCCTCGGTGAGCTGTGTGCCGATGGTGAGGTACGGATTCAGGGCCGTCATCGGATCCTGGAAGATCATGGCGATGCGCGCGCCGCGCAGGCACCTAAGCACGCGCTCGCCGGCCCCGACCAGCTCCTGCCCGCGGTAGCGGATGCTGCCGTCGATGCGCGCACCCGGCGCGTTGAGGCCAAGCATCGCGAGCAGCAGCTGGGTCTTTCCGGAACCCGATTCGCCCACCACGCCGAGGAACTCGCCGGGCGCGAGATCCACGTCCATGCCGTCCACGGCGTGCAGCGCTCCGGCTTCGGTGCGATAGGTGACGCGCAGGTCGCGGATCGCGAGCAGCGCCGCGGCTCCGTCAGCGGCCCGCTCGGTGCGGTCCTCGGACCGCCGCGCCGGGAGCGCCGCGCTCATCTAGCGCTGCTCCCGAGGGTCGAGCGCATCGCGCAGCCCATCGCCGAGATAGCTGAAACTGCAGACGATCAGCGTCAGGAACACCGCCGGAATCGTCAGGAGATACGGGTGGGATTTCATGTGGTTCGCGCCGTCCGAAATCAGCGTGCCGAGGGAGGCGAGGGGCGCATGCACGCCGAGCCCGAGGAAGCTCAAGAAGGCCTCAAAGAGGATCACGGTGGGCACGGTGAGCGTCGCGTAGATGATCACCACGCCGAGCAAATTCGGCACGATATGCCGCACGATCATGGTCGTGTTGGACAGACCGAGCGCGCGCGCCGCCTCGATGAATTCGCGATTTTTGAGCGACAGCGTCTGGCCGCGCACGATGCGGGCGATGTCGAGCCAGGAGACGGCGCCGATCGCGACGAAGACCAGGAGAAAGCTCCGTCCGAAGAGCACGGTGAGCACGATCACGAGCGGGATGAACGGCACCGAGTAGAGTATGTCCACGATGCGCATCATGAGCGAGTCGGTGGTGCCCCCCGCATAGCCCGCGGTGGCTCCCCAGAGCACGCCGATCAGCACGCTCACCAGGCTCGCCGCGATGCCGACGAGCAACGAGATCCGGCAGCCCCACATCACCCTCACGAGCAGGTCGCGGCCGAGTCCGTCGGTGCCGAGCAGATGTCCCCCGCCCGGCGGCTGATAGAGCTCGTCCCAGTTCGGCGTCGCATAATCGTACGGCGAGACGAGCGGCACCAGCAGCGCGAGGAGCACGACGAGGCCGAGCAGCGCCAATGCGACGAGCGCCGGACGGTGGCGGCACAGCCGTTCCCAGGACTGGCGCCACTGTCCGGCGATCCGCGCCGGCCGGGGCAGGACGGCGGCGTTCACGATTGCAGCCGCACGCGCGGATCGAGCCACGCGTAGCAAAGATCGGCGAGCAGGTTGAAGGCGATGATCAACGCACCGTAGAGCACGGTGATGCCGACCACCAACGTGTAGTCGCGGTTGATCGCTCCGGTGAGGAAGTATCGGCCGATGCCGGGCAGCCCGAACACCGATTCGATGATGATCGAACCGGTGAGCACGCTCGCGAAAGCCGGACCGAGAAACGACACGAGCGGCATCAGCACGGGGCGCAGCGCATGGCGCAGCACCACCGTGCGCGTCGGCAGCCCCTTGGCGCGCGCCGTGCGAATGAAGGGACTCGTGAACACCTCGATGGCCGCACCGCGCACCATGCGAGCGATGTAGGCGGTGTACGGCAGGGCGAGCGCGATGACCGGCAAGAGGAGATAGCGGACCTCGCCCCCCCGCCAGTCGCCGCTCGGCAGCCAGTGCAACTGCACGGCGAACACCAGGATCAAGAGCGGCCCGGTCACGAACACCGGGATCGAAATGCCGAGCGCCGCGAAGAACATCGGCACGTGATCCCAAAAGCCGTTGCGCCGCAGCGCCGCGACGATGCCGGTAAGGCCGCCGACCAGCATCGCGGTGAGCAGGGCGAGGCTTCCCACCACCGCATCGACCGGCAGGCCGGCGCGGATCAACTCGTTCACGGAGGTATTGCGGTACTGGAACGAAGGCCCCAGGTCGCCGTGCGCCAGATCGTTCAGGTAGCGCAGGTACTGCCGCCAGAGCGGCTCGTCGAGATGGTATTTCGCCTCGATGCTGCGCTGGATCTCGGGCGGCATGCGCTTCGCCGTGTCGAACGGACCGCCCGGCGTCGCGTGCAGCAAGCCGAACGCCAGGGTGGCGATCACGAGCATCGTCGGGATGGCTACAACCAAGCGGCGGCCCAGAAATTTCAGCATCGTCTCAACTACCCTCGTGTTCGAGCAGATACATGTAGCGTGACACGATGCGATCCTGGACGTTGAGCTGCCAGCCCTTGACGTAGGGCTTCACGAGATGGCGCGAGGTGTAGTACATGATCGGTATGCTCACCCCCTCCTCGTTGAGACGCCTCTCGGCCTGTTCGAAGAACCGGAAGCGGCGCGCCGGATCCGCCTCCTGCGCCGCCGCCGACAGCAGCGCATCATAGGTCGGATCCGAGTACGCGCTGAAATTCTGATCGAAGCCCGTCTGAAACAACTGCAGGAACGTGAATGGATCGGGGTAGTCGCCGATCCAGCTGTTCTGGAACAACGCCGATTTGTGCAGCCGCAGATTCTGCAGCAGCACCCGGAATTCCTCGTTGTAGGGCTCCACCTGCGCGCCGAGATTGGTCAGCCACATGGCGGTGATGGCATCGAAAACGTCGCGATTGTCCTCGCCCGTCGGATAGTCGAGCTGGACGCGCAGCGGATGCGCGGCCGAATAGCCCGCCGCCGCGTACAGGCGCCGCGCCTCGGCATGCCGGCGCTCGTCGCTCCAGGAGGCCCATTCGGGAACCTGCGGCCGGTAGCCGGGAAGCGGCGGCACCACCGAGAAAGCGGGCTCCTGAAGCCCTTCGCGGACTTTGTTCGCGAGAATCGTGCGATCCAGCGCCAGGTTCAGTGCGAGGCGCAGGTCGTGGCTCATGGCGAAGGGCGGCCCCAGCATGTTCACCTCCATCTGCGAGATGCCGAGATACGGACCCGTCACTACCTGGTCGCCGAGCTGGGACTTCAGCCACTTGAATTGCGAGTTGGGAAAAATGCTCGCGAACTGGATGTCCCCGGCCATGAACCGGCCCACCTGCGTGAGGGTCTCGAGCGGATAGTAGATGACCCGGGTCGGGCGCACGCTCGCCGCGCCCCAGTACAGCGGGTTCTTCTCGAGCGTGATGCGGTTGCCGATCACTACCTCCGTGATGACGAAGGGCCCGTTCGACACCCAGTGTTCGGGCCGGGTCCAATCGTCGCCCCAGCGCTCGATCGTCGCGCGGTGCAGAGGCTGCATGAAACTGTCGGCGAGCAGGAAGAGCAGGTACGGGGTCGGCGAGTTCAGCGCGATGCGCACCGTCAGCGGATCCGGCGCGTCGACCCCGAGGCTCGACACCGGTGCATGGCCCGTCGCGATCGCCATGGCGCCGACGATGGGCGCGAGCGCCTGCGCATACTCGGCACCGGTCTTCGGATCGACCTGACGCCGCCAGGCGTAGATGAAATCGGCGGAGGTCACCGGATCCCCGTTCGACCAACGCGCCTCCGGACGCAGGTGAAACACCCAGTTCTTGCCGTCCGCACTCACCTCCCACGAGGTCGCCACCCCCGGCACCATGCTGCCGTCGAGGCCGAGCGCGGTCAGCCCTTCGAACACGTCATCCGTGACTTTCTGCGCATCCACGTCCGTGAGGAGGGACGGATCGAGGGTGCGCGGCATTGCATCGAGCGCCCGGCGCAGGGTTTGATCCGCGGCGAGTCCGGTGCCGACGCGGATGTTCGACGCCGCGGGCACGTCGGGGCCTTGGCGCTCGCCGCCGCACGCCGCGAGCAATGCGGCCCCGAGCGGTATGGCCCCAGCGAGCATGGCCCCGGCCAGCCGGCGCAGGCATAGCGAAAACTTCAAGATCTTGGACAGCCTCTTTGGCGACAGCGCCAGCCCGTCAATGTACTAAAACCAACGATGAATCGCCGGACATTCGGTTGGGCCGTATCAGCCAAGTGTACGTGGGAGCTGCGCTCAGAAGTGGCCAATCAGATCCGTGATGCGCGACCGCCACATGCGAGAAGCGGCCGTTCAGTCCGGCCTGAATGTGATCAACCTTTAGCCGGTCTTGGCCGCCCTTGGCCGGACGGGTTCTCTTGGGCGGGACTCGGGAGCTACGACCGATACCATCGATCCGGTGACAATTGCGAAGGACTTGGGCTACGTGGAATGTCGATTAGCGGTTTCGCGATGATAACTCCGTCGGCCGCTGTGATTTCCGCCATTAGCGCATAGTGAAATTCGTCAATTGGATGTTTTAGCTTCTGAGATACTTCGAAGACGCGTTTTATTGACTTCGCGCGCAAATACCACAGCAAATATGGGTCCCCGCTGATTTCAAGAGTGAACCACGATTCAATTTGCACCTCCTCGTCCTGCAAGGTTGCCGCCGCTTCATCTAGCCTCGATGCCATTGTGCTACGCCACTCCTCGACTTTATTTTCCGATCCCGCCTTCAACTTGATCAATCCACAAGCATATTCCATGGCTGATCTCCGTTTGAGGAAACCCAAAAATGCATCCCACGAACACCGACCCGCGGAAGTCCATCGATCTCAGCAGCTAAGAAGAACAAATACACGCATTGCCGTTGAGCAAGCTTACCCCCGTGCGTGGGCCGGCGCACGAGCTCACCTCCGCAGTTGGGGCACTTGCATTGCCTGGCGCCCGCGTCATGGGGGGCAGTTGCCGGTAAGCGGAGGCGCCGCCAATGATGTATTTATGCTCCGCCATCGGACTCCCTTGATCTGCTCACGTCGGCATCCGGCACAGCGAGCTTAGAGAATCTGGTTGCGGCTGTCGATCACCCCCCGGTGGCGCTGACTGAGGTCCCTTCTGTGTCGAACGCGTCAAAAAATACACAGCGATTCAAGTGTTTTTTGGCGCGGTACATGGCAGCGTCAGCATTTCTTATCAATTGTTCTCCGGTAGTGCCGTTGTCAGGATAAACGGCGATGCCGATGCTCGCCGTGACGACAGCTTGCAGGTCACCCATGTCAATAGGCTGCCCAATGCTTTTCAATAGGGTGCCGGCAATTCGCTCAATATTCTCGCCGCCTTGTGGGTTCATCAATAAGTACAGGAATTCATCGCCACCGTTACGGCACACCGTGTCTTCGTCACGAGAGTGTTGTAACAGGCGTTTTGCCACCTCCTTCAATACCCCGTCGCCCACGGCGTGACCACGCGTGTCATTAATGCACTTGAAGCCATCTAGGTCGAGAAACATCACCGCCAGCGTCCAAGCGTGGCGCTTGGCCATGGCAATTGCATGCACGAGCCGGTCATCGAATAGGTCGCGATTTGGCAGACCCGTCATACAGTCATGCAGCGCCATCTGTTCCAGCACCTTGTTGTAATTCTCGACCTTCGTGTACAACAGCCGCACTTCCAGCATGTTGTGGATGCGCGTCTTGACTTCGACGAGATCAAACGGCTTGCTGATGAAATCCTTTGCGCCGGCCTGCAACGCGCGTAGCTTGTGACCCGGTTGGGCGGTGAGCACGATGACTGGAAGGTAGCTATCGGATTCGCTTGTCTTGAGTCCTTCCATAACGCGGAAGCCATCCATGCCGGGCATCTGCAGATCGAGCAGAATCAAGTCGTAGCGGTTCTTCCGATGCAGCGCGCCGACCTCCTGTGGATTCGTCGTCGAGGTAACGCAGGTGTAGCCGGCTTCGTTCAGCAATTGTTCAAGCAGACTGACATTGGACCTCTGATCGTCAACGATGAGGATGCTGGCGTTAAGAATAGCGACCGTGTCTACCATCAAGTTTTTTTTCCCGGTTTTTGGGGCCCGAAGCACCGCGGAATTGCGGCCAACATCTCCGAAGCTTCATAAGATCATCGACACCGCGGCTTTGTCGGTACGTCACCGTACCAATCCGGGGGACGCGTATTGGATCTTGGGCGAAGCTGGCAACTAGAAACGTCAAGCACTTTGCTGACTTAAGTGCAGAGGCATTAAGTTAACTGCTTGGAGGTGAATCAGGCCCTCGCTATGGTGAATCCGTGGGATCAGCAAAAATGGCAAGCTGACGCTCCGGTAGGTCTGTTGAAGGTTGGGGCTATTATAGCTATAATAGCCTTATGGAAAAGGCTAGTGTATCTAATCTCAAGAACAACTTAAGCGCTTATCTGCGACGGGTTCGGGCGGGCCACTCGGTCGTCATCTATGACCGAGAAGTTCCGATTGCCCGCCTCGAGCGAATTGAATCCACCGGCCATGGATCTGACCGACTTGCACTGCTCCACGCGAAAGGAGTGACGCGCCTTCCGCTGCGTCAACAATCAGCGGTTAGCATCCGTGCTGCGTTAGAAAGCCCCCTACCCCGTTCCGCGCGGTTGCTCGAAGCGGTGCAGCAAGATCGCGCCGAGGATCGATGAGACTCAACTCGCTTGTCGCGCTGTGGATGCCGTAGTGAAATTTTGGGACGCGTCCGCGATAACTCCGCTGTTGGCGGAAGAACCGACCCGGAATCACCTACTGAATCTGCTCGAGGAGGATGCAGACATCCTCGCGTGGTGGGGAACGCCGGTTGAGATTGCATCCGCGCTGGCAAGACGCGAGCGAGAAGGATTACTCACTGCCGATGAAGTTACAGTAGCACTCACAGCAGCGCATACACTCGCCGAGAGTTGGCACGAAATCGTTCCTTCCGAATCCATACGGCGGACGGCACAACGCCTGCTCCGCGCTCATCCCCTGCGCGCTGCCGACAGCCTACAACTGGCGGCGGCACTGATCGCGTCTGATCATGATCCTATGTCGTTGGAATTTGTTTGTCTGGACGTTCGTCTCGCAAGCGCGGCTCAACGAGAGGGCTTCTTGGTTATCGGTCCACTAGCGAAGGTTTAAGTAGCTGCGGCATCGTGCCTTGCTGAACCACAAGGTATACCGATTCAACAGAACACCCACGTCCTAATTCACGCCATCGCGCTACATGCCAGCGCGGCGCTGCTGCCCGTACAGAAAGCACATCACCCCAACAAAAAATCCCACCCCGGCAAGAGCAACCACGGGCTCCCAAAATATTGCGGGCTCCGGATGGTCGCAATCACGGAGGCTGTGTGCCTCCTCCATGCACTGCGCGGCTGACTCGGCAACATCCTCGATGGCCCTGCCGAAAAAAATGATCGAGACGAATGCAATAACGACGGCTGCCCCAAGGCCCGCCTTTGTCATCGCCGCTTTGTGTTGGTCTGCCATAGCCACCCCGGATGCTGTCGCCGGAGCATAGCGCAGCGCCGATCGGCAAGTCCTTGGACATAATGCGCGTTCGTTAAGACAGGGAAAGTGTGCTCAATCTAATGGGCCGCCTCGACCGAAGGCGAGTGATGGGGACGTCGATCAAGCAGCGGGGGTTCGCTCGCCGAGATGCGCGTGCCAACCAGTGCGCAATAGCGCGATCGCAGCGACCTTCTTGGGGACGGGGGAGGTAAACTCAGCGAACATACCGACAATACGGCTTGCCTCTTATCATTAAACCACCTCATCATACGGTGATACCGGATGGCGCCTTCGCCCTCTCTACGGCGCAGGAAGGTCTATGGGCCGCCGAGCTTTTGAATCCTGAAAGCAGCGCCAACGTTACCGGTCAGTACTCGGACATTCTCGGCGCGCTGGACGTCGCCACCTTCGAGCGCGCCTCGCAGCAGGTCATCGAGGAGACCGAGGCGTTGCGGCTCTGCTTTGGCGGCCCTGCCGATCAGCCGCTGCAGTGGGTAGCGCCTCTCGACCAACGGTCGCTATCTGTCATCGATCTGTCGGGCGAGCCCGACCCGCACACAGCTGCGTTCGCCTGGATGAAGACGCAGCACGCCCGGCCGCTCGACGTCGGAAGCGGCCGCGCCTTTCGCTGGACACTGCTCCGCTTGGGCGCGGCGCGCTACGTCTGGAGCTTCCAGGTTCACCACCTCTTGATGGACGGCTTCTCGCGCAACGCGGTCTGGCGCAGGCTCGATCAGGTCTACTCGGCGCTCGCCGCCGGCGTGGCGGTACCGCAAGGAGAGGTTGGATCGCTCCGCGATCTCTTTGCGGAAGTGCACGACTATGGGCGCTCAGAGAGCTTCGATGAGGATCGACGCTACTTCGCGGCGCTGCTCCAGGATCGGCCTGGACGCGTGACTCTTTCAGGCAGGCCCGCTGCGGCCAGCCGCGAGTTCCGCCGCGCGACCGTCCACCTTCCGCGCGACCTGACGGAAGGCCTGCGGGCGCTCGTCGCCGGCGCAAGCCTTGCGCAAGCGGTCACCGCCGCCGCCGCGCTCCTACAGCGCAGCGAGGCGGGCGGCGACGATCTAGTGATGGGATTTGCAGTCAGTGCGCGGCGGGGTGCCCTGGCTCGCCGGACGCCGTCGATGCTCTCGAATGTCGTGCCGCTGCGACTACGCCTCTCGGGGGACATCAGCATCGATGAGCTTATGAGCCGCGCCGGCCGCGCCATCCGCGAGGTGATGCCCCACCAGCGCTACGCATCGCAGGCGTTGCGCAAAGATCTGAAACTCTCGCCGCTTGCCCCCGATGCGTGGGGTCTGACCGTCAACTTCATGCCGTTCGACCAGGGCGCCTCGTTCGGAGGGTACGTCGCGAACACGCACAACCTCTCCAATGGGCCGGTCGCCGATCTGACCGTCGGCGTGTTCGATAGCCCCGGGCAGGACAAGGTGCGCATCGACCTTAACGGCAATCGCGAACTCTACGAAGACGCCGAGTTGGCCAAGCACCTCGACCGGCTGGTTGCGTTGCTCGCGGCGCTTGCCCACGAGCCGACCACGCGACCCATCGGCGCGCTCTTCGCGAAAGCCGAGGCGACCGCCGTGAATCCGCCACGGTTCGAGCCGAGGCTCGACGAACCCGCTGAAGTCAGCTTACTCGGTCCGCGGTTCGATGCCATCGCCGTGGAACGCGGTGACTCGGTAGCTCTGGTGGATGGGTCCCGTTGCTTCACCTATCGCGAACTGCTCAGGCGTGCGGGTGCACTCACGGCCGCACTGCAGGCGCGCGGTATCGGTCCCGGCGATCGGGTCGGCGTCGCAATGCCGCGGTCAGCCGAGATGGTGGTGGCGGTCGTGGGCATCGTCCGCTCAGGCGCCGCTTACGTGCCTATCGACCTTTTGGACCCACTCGAGCGGCGCGCCCTGATCCTCGCCGATGCGCGTCCGCGACTGATCGTGGGCGACGGCAGTGCGCCCGGTGTCCCAGCCGACTTGGAACATTTACAGCTGCCCGACGCCGGCGAAGGCGATCCAAGACCCGCCGTCATTCCGTCCGAGAATGATGGCGCCTACATCATCTACACATCGGGCTCGACCGGGCGCCCGAACGGCGTGCGAGTCACCCAGCGCAACGTCGCACGGCTCTTCACCGTGATGCAGCCGCTCTACGACTTTACACCGTCGGATGTGTGGAGCCTGTTTCACTCGCTGGCGTTCGATTTTTCCGTGTTCGAGCTGTGGGGCGCGCTTCTGACCGGCGGGAGACTGGTGGTGGTGCCGGCCGACACGGCGAAGGCCTCGGACGCCTTCCACGCGTTGGTGCTGCGCGAAGGCGTGACCATATTGAGCCAAACTCCGAGCGCCTTCCGGGCCTTCGACGCCGCGGATTCGGCTGCCGCGCGGCCGGCGAACAGACTACGCCAGGTGATCTTCGGGGGTGAGAAGCTCGACCCGCGGACCTTAAGGGACTGGTTCAATGCGCACGGCGACCAGCAGCCTCGGCTGGTGAACATGTACGGGATCACTGAGACCACGGTGCATACCACCTACAGGCCGATCGGTGCGCAGGACGCTCGAGGTCACGGCCAGAGCCCGATCGGCGTGCCGCTGCCGGACCTCCACATCGAATTGCTCGACCCGGAAGGCGTGGAGGTCGCCGATGGCCAAGTCGGTGAGATTTGCGTGAGCGGCGCTGGAGTAACCTCCGGCTACGTCGAGCGGCCGGAGTTGACGGCGCGCCGGTTCCAGCCCGATCCCCGTCGCGGCGCGGGCGCCCTGCGCTATCGCTCCGGCGATCTGGCGCGCCGCCTTCCTGACGGTGGCCTCGAGTATCTGGGTCGCGCCGATCAGCAGGTAAAACTACGGGGATTTCGCATCGAGCTTGGCGAAATCGAGGCGGCGCTGCGTGAATCGCCGTCGGTGCGCGACGCGGTCGTCGCGCTGCGGGAAGACTCCGACGTCGGCCCAAGCTTGGTTGCGTACGTCGTGAGTGATAGCGCTGAAGCGCTCGAGCCCGACTCGATGCGCCGCCAGCTGATGCGCCGTCTGCCCGAGTACATGGTGCCGGGGGCTTTCGTCCGCATCGAGCGGGTGCCGCGAACCGTGAACGATAAGGTGGATCGCAAATGCCTTCCGGCGCCAAGCGAACGCGACTTTCCTTCCGCATTGAGCGGAGAGGCGCCGCGCGATGAGCTCGAGCAGACCGTCGCCGACATCTTCTGCGCAGTGCTTGCGCGCCCGGTCGCTCTGCGCGAAAGCGACTTCTTCCGTCTGGGCGGGCACTCGCTGCTCGCGGTGCGCGCGACGCTACGCTGCCGCGAGCGGCTCCAAATCGAGCTACCGATCCGTGCCCTCTTCGAGCACCCGACCGTCGCGGGTTTGGCGGCCGCATTGCGCGAGATGAAAGAGCTGGGCCGCCAGCAGCAACAGGTCGCGCAGGTCGCGCGCGGATCGCCTATGCCGCTCTCGCCGCAGCAGCGCGCGCTTTGGCTCGAGGTGCAGCTGCGCGTCGATGATGGAGCCTACAACGTACCCATGGCTTTTTCAGCCGCGGGCGCGCTCGACGCCACCCGCCTGAGAACGGCGCTGGTGCATCTCGCGCGCACGCACGAAGTGCTGCACGGGCGGATTGTGGAGGCGAGCGGAGCCCCGTGCCTGATCTTCGATCGCGATCCGGCCGCGCTCGAACTGGACTGGGCCGACGCCAAGGAGCCGGAGGGCGACTTCACGCGGGCGTTGCGCCGGCCCTTCGATCTCTTGCACGGCCCGCTCTGGCGCTGCGTGGTGCGGCCGCTGCCGGACGGGCGCACGCTCTTCGCCTTGGTCGTGCACCACCTGGTCATCGACGCGGCCGGCGGCGAGCTCCTGCTTCGCGACTTGGCAGAAGCGCACGCACGGCCTGATCGAGCGCTGATCAAGCGACCGCACGATTTTGCCGATCTGGCGGCCTATGAAAATGAGAGACTGCGTGCCGACCGCGCGAGCCTGGAGCGCTTTTGGGTTGACGCGCTCGCCGGCGCCGAGGCGCCCGAGTTGCCTGCGCCACTCTCGCCCTGCCCGCCCGGCGGCGAGCTATCCAGCGTGCGCGCTCGTCGCACCCTCCCGCAAGCACTAGCCGTCCGCGTCCGCGAGTTCGCCGCCGAGCTTGGGACTACTCCGTTCCACCTCTACTTCGCGGCCTATCTGGCGCTCTTGCGAACCTACACCTCGCGCGAAGACTTGGTCGTCGGCTCTCTGGTATCGCTGCGCGACACGTCAGCCGCCGAGAACGTGGTCGGCTACTTCCTCGCCCCCGTGGTTCTGCGAATGCAGATGCACCCGGACGTCAGTTTTCGCGAGGCCGTGGACAAGCTGGTGCAGCGCTGGAAAGATGTCCGCTCGCACGCGCGGCTGCCGATGGACTTGCTAGTGCGGGCCACGTCGAAGGCGACGCCGCGCCTTGCAATCGGCTCGCCGTTCCAACTCTTCTTTTCGCTACTCGAAGACCACCCCCTGGCGCTGCATCTCGGCGATCAGGTTCTGACGCCGCTCGACACACTGCCCGTTTCAGCCAAGTTCAAGCTCTCTCTCCAAGTCGAGCATCGCGGGCCAACGGCGACGCTCGCGCTGGAGTTCCAGCGCGGCGTCCTCGATCCCGAGACCGGCGCCCGGCTGCTCGTCCACCTTGAGGAGTTTTTGCACGCTGCTACCGAGCGGCCGGATGCCAAGCTCTCCCAGATTGAGTGGATCTCAGCCTCTGACAGGACGCAGCTCGCAAGCTGGAACTCGACCGCAGAAGACTACCCGCGAGACCAGCCGCTGACGCGGCTGCTCCAAGCACAAGCGGCGCGCACCCCTGCGGCCACCGCCCTCGAGGTAGGGGATTTTCGGCTGACGTACGCCGAGCTGTTCGAGCGCGCCGGGGCGTTAGCGGCGCGGCTGAAGCAAGCCGGGGTGAGTCGCGAGGCGCGCGTCGGCCTCTACCTCGACCGGCACGCGACCCTGCCGCAGGCGATGCTCGCGATCCTCGACGCAGGCGGGGCCTATGTGCCGCTCGACCCGACCTTCCCACGCGAGCGACTGGCCTTCATGGTCGAGGATGCGGGAGTTTGCGCAATCGTCACCCGGCGCGCGCTCCTCCCCGAGCTGCCGCCCCACTCAGCGCAGGTGATCTGCGTTGACGACGATTCCCCGGTAGGGCCGCCCGCCGCCGGCTGGCTGCCGGCCGACGCAAGCTCGCTCGCCTACGTCCTCTACACCTCTGGCTCGACCGGCAAGCCGAAAGGGGTGGCGGTCGAACACCGGCAGCTGGTGAATTTCCTCAGCAGCATGTCGCACCGGCCCGGCATCGTCCCGAGCGATGCACTCTTGGCAGTCACGTCGATCTCATTCGACATCGCGGGCCTCGAGATCTGGCTGCCGCTATTTTGCGGCGCGCGCATCTGTCTGGCCAACCGTGAGGAGGCCCGCGACGCGGAGTTGTTGAAGCAAGCGCTCGCGCGGAGCCGCGCCACCGTTCTGCAGGCCACGCCCTCCGTGTGGCGCGCGCTCCTTGCCTCGGGCTGGTCCGGCGGCGCGCACTTCAAGGCACTAGTCGGCGGCGAGGCGCTGCCGAGCGATCTTGCGGAGCTCCTGGCGGCGAGCTGCGGCGAGGCATGGAACATGTACGGGCCGACCGAGACCACTATCTGGTCATCAGTGTGGCGGCTGCCAAGACCGGCAGGCCGCCCGCGCGTCGGTAAGCCCATTGCCAACACCGAGCTGCATGTACTCGATGAGGGGCTGCGGCCGCTTCCCATCGGCGTGCCGGGCGAACTATTCATCGGCGGCGAGGGAGTGGCCCGCGGCTACCTGAATCGCCCCGAGCTCACTGCACACAGCTTCGTCGGCGACCCGTTCCGCGGCGGCGCCGCTCGGATGTACCGAACCGGCGATCTCGCCCGCTGGCTGCCCGACGGCAACCTGGACCTGCTCGGCCGCAACGACGACCAACTCAAGGTGCGCGGTCATCGCATCGAGGCGGGCGACGTCGAAGCGGCGCTGCTTCGTCTGCCTGGCGTGGCGCAAGCGGCGGTCGCGCTGCACCGGCCGGAAAACGGTGATCCGCGGCTGGTCGCCTATCTCGTGCCACAGCCCGACGTCACAATGCCGCCAAGCGCTAATCTGCGCGCGGAACTGCGGCACCGGCTGGCCGAGTACATGCTGCCCTATCACTTCGTGCAAATTGCGGCGCTACCGCTGACGCCGAACGGGAAGGTGGATCGGCGCAGCCTCGCCCAGCTGCGCCCCCAGCCTGGACCGGCAGCGTCGGCAGGGGTTGCGCTTTCTGCGGCGGCATCGGTCGTGGAGGCGGATCTCGTCGCCCGCTTCGGCAGCGCACTTGGCCGGACGGTCACTCTGGATTCAGATTTTTTCGAGGCCGGCGGCGACTCGCTCGGGGCACTGCGACTTATCTCGCGCCTCTCACAGGAGCGGGGCCTCGATCTGACCACCGGAGAGTTGTTTCTGCATTCGACTCCCCGTCGTATGGCGGCCAGGCTCGAGCAACTTCTCGCCGGCGCCGCCCGTCCGCGACACTTGTTGCCGCTGCGTAGCAGTCGCGGTCGTGATTCGATATTCCTCGTGCACCCTGTGGGAGGGCACCTCGCGCCCTACGCGCGCCTCGCACACCATCTGGATGCCTCGGTAACCCTGTTCGGTCTGCAAGCGGCCGGCAAATTGCCTTACCCATCCATCGAGCAGCGCTGCGCCGCGTATGTCGAGGAGGTGATGGCGGCGTCGAGCGGATCACTGATCCTGGTCGGGTATTCACTGGGCGGCGCGCTTGCCGTGGAGATGGCTGAACAGCTGCGGCGTGCCGGGCGCGTGGTGTCCCTCGTGCTGCTGCTGGACGCCGCTGTTCCCCGACCGTTCAAGCGGGGCTGGGCGAAGCTGCGTCACCGCACCTCCGAACTGCAGCGCTTCTCTTGGCGCGACCGGCGCATCTGGTTAACGGAACAGTTCTCGCGCCGCTTCTTCCCGATGGGGGACGACGCACAGGACTACGGCGAGGCCGAGGGGCTCATCGACTCGGAAGAAATGAAGCTGCTCTTCGAGCAGGCGCTTCGTTGGCAATCACCGCAGTACGCGGGCAAGGTGCGCTTATTCCGTGCGGACCGGAACCTCCGGGGCTACCCCAATCCTGCGGGTGCACTTGGCTGGGACCGGTATTGTTCGGACCTCGAAGTGCTCGACCTTCCCTGCAATCACGCCGAGATCCTAGTCGAGCCCCAGGTCCTGCGTATCGTCGCGGAGATGGAGTCCTTGCTGGGACGCCGGTTCGCACCCACGCCCTGACTATTGATGATCTTGAGTTCGTCGTCAACGCAGATGAGAACATCTCTCGGCGGTGCATCGACTTGAGCCCTCGTGCTGCAGTAGCGTTGATGGCAAACCAATGCTGCAGGTCAAGTTTGCAGAAGATGAGTCCTCCGCCTAAGCTACCGGAGGATGGAACTGATAGAACCCATTGCTGTGAACGTGGTGCTCGGGATCGTTCTGCTCGCGCTACTGATCTGGAAGCAGCGCCCGGACGATGCGCGCCTCACCGATACCGATGAGGCGACGGACATTTTCAGTAAGCACTATCCCGATACGATGGGCACGGTGACGCTCGCGGCGGACCGACGCAGCGCGCTGATCGACCTGAAATCCCAAGACGCGGTCGGCCTCCTGCAGCGCCACGGCCATCGCTGGAATGCGCGGGTGCTCGTGCGAGGCGAAATCGCATCGATCCAACAGGAACCGGACGGGGGCATCAAAGTTAACTTTGTCGATTTCGCTTGGCCGCGGGCGCGCATTCGAATCGACGATGCGGATTTGCGCGCAACCTGGCTCGCCCGGCTTGATTCGCTGAGTGCGAATCATCGCGCGCAACATCCATCGGACTGGCGTCATGCCTGATCCAAACTATTTTCAGGTCGTCAATGTCGCCCAGACGCTGCTGCTGCTGCTCATCCCCCTCGAGATTCTCATGGCCTCAGGCGCACGAATCCGTGCCGAGTACGACATTCGCGACACGCTGGCAAATGTGGTCTTGAGCGTCGGCAGCATTTTCTTCTGGGGCACGTTTAGCTGGATCCTGATGCGTGCGGTCAACGTCGCATACAGTCACCGGCTGACCGACGTCCCCTTCACGGGGTGGTCATTTTTGCTAGCATTTGTGCTGGAGGATTGCCGCTATTACTGGTGGCATCGCATCAGCCACCGTGTTCGGTGGTTTTGGGCCTCGCACGTCGTCCACCACTCCAGCCAGCATTTCAATCTGTCGACGAACCTGCGCCAGAGTTGGACCTCTCAGTTCAGTGGGCTCATCCTGCTCAATGTGCCGTTCGCCTACGTCGGATTCCATCCCAACATGATCGCCCTCGCCTTTGCGCTAAATCTTCTGTATCAGTTCTGGATCCACACGGAGGCAGTCGATCACATGCCTCGCTGGTTCGAGTGGCTACTAAATACTCCCTCTCACCACCGAGTGCATCACGCGAGCAATCCGCGCTATCTTGATTCGAACTACGCGGGTGTGTTCATGATTTGGGATCGGCTCTTCGGCACGTTTGTGCCGGAGCAGGTCGGCGAGCCGGCACGCTACGGTCTAGTCACGAACCTCGGGTCATTCAATCCAATACGCATCGCGCTGCATGAATACGTGGGCATCGCGCGGGACCTCGCAAAGCGGAATTTGACCCTGCCGCAACGGATTGGTTACTTTTTCGGCCCCCCCGGCTGGAGCCATGATGGCAGCCGTAGCACGACCACAACGCTCCTTGCAGCGGAACAGGAGCGCCTGCTCCAATCCCATCGGGCACTGGACGCCACCAATACGCCGGCGCAGCGGGACCCGCCCCATACCGAAGAAGGAGGTCGAACTCGCAGACAACCTAGTTTGGTTGGATGACTGTCTCGTCGCCTATCAGCTAAAGGAGCGAGAATGGGTACAAGGCTCTAATTCCGAAACGGAACAGCGTTGGTTCGAAAAAAAGATTCTGGGGAATGCCACGGCGTGCACAGACCCGACCCGCGCCGTTCGTAGAAGCCCGCGAGCTCAGAACGAGGAGTTCCACGTAGCACCCCGCGGCATTCGCAGGCTTGCCTGGCGGTGTGGTGCGGTCAGAATATGGCCCGTAGGGATTGGGTAAGGGGGCAATGCCGGGAGACGCTGGGTTCGAGTCCAGGGCTGTCTCCGCACATTTGGGCTGAACTGCTACGGTGAAGGGACGAATTGCGCGACCGCGCCGAGCTGGCATAAGTGGAGGCGACTGAGGGCAGCGGTCGCTGTCGCGGAGGTTGCATGAACATTGGCGAAGTCTGTACGCGCGAAGTCTATATGGTGAATCCCGGCGAGCCGCTGCTGCAGGCGGCCCTTGAGATGCGCAAGAGAAACGTTGGGTGCGTTATCGTCGTCGAGCAGCGCGGCAAGCCCCTGGTGCCGATCGGCATCGTGACCGACCGCGATATCGCACGCGCGTTGCCCGAGCACCCGAGCAACCTCGGGACTCTGCCGGTGGCCGATATTATGACCCGCGATCCGCTCGCGCTGTGCGAGAACGAATCCATCGTCGACGCCATGGTGCGTCTGCGCCAGCGGGGCGTGCGGCGCGCACCGGTGGTCGCCGCCAGCGGCGATCTCGTCGGCATCGTATCGACCGATGATCTGCTCGGCATTATCGCCGAGCAGCTCGGTTCGCTCGCACACCTCGTGGACCGGCAGACGCGCAGCTCAGCGCGTTGATCCCGCAGGCCCGCTCGCTCAGCGAGACCGGGACGCGGATTTTCGGCCACGACCCGCGTTCCGCACAGCGCGCTTCGTAGTCGGCCGCCGAGGCGGCCTGTCGAAGAGTCCCCGTAGCTCGTCCTTCGCGGTCTCCAGACAGGCGCGTTGTCTCGCCGGGAGCTTCCGACCAGCACGGTTGATGTAGAAGCTGAGCATCGACATGGCCGAGCGGAACGGATCCGCCTTGCGGCGCCGGCTGCGCTCAGCAGAGACCTTCAGCGATCGAGCGATCTGGCGCGGGTCCCGCCACGTGAACACGCCGGGCTCCAGATCCAGAGCCTTGCTGGATTTGGTTACCCATTGCGACCACCGTTTTTGTCCGGCTGATGCCATCTGCGCCTCACTAAGATCGATAATGGTCCGTGCTAGGCGGCCATCGTCAACTACACTGCTGTTGCTGTCGCCTGAAGCAACAGACATTGCGAGGCGCCCGTCGCTCACGTACGACGACATAAAAAACTATCGACATTTCTCTTATCAGCAGAACCCGCAGGGAATGGTAATGTTTATGGCTATCCCTTGATGCACACCACTGGCTCAAGTCGCGCCACTTTTTGCGCGAGGCCGGCGGCTTGCGCGGCATCCACGACAGCGGACACGTCCTTGTAAGCGTTCGGCGCCTCCTCAGCGACGCCACGCATCGACGGACTTCGAATCAGGATGCCACGCTGTGCGAGTTCATCGACCACCTCTCGTCCCTTCCATGTGCGCAGCGCCTGGTGGCGGCTCATGGCCCGACCGGCGCCGTGGCAGGCCGAACTGAATGCCCTGGATTCGGACTGCTTGGTACCCGCGAGTACGTAGGATCCGGTGCCCATCGACCCGCCGATCAGCACGGGTTGGCCCGCCAGGTACAGAGCGCTGGGCAGACTCGGATGCTCAGGCCCAAAGGCCCTCGTCGCCCCCTTACGGTGAACGTACAGTTTGCGCGCTATCCCGTTAACACTATGTTGCTCGATCTTGCAGGTGTTGTGTGAAACGTCATAGAGGAGCGACAAGCGCGCGCGCGGCAGAATGTCGGCAAACACTTGACGCACGAGGTGCGTGAGAATCTGGCGATTGGCCAGCGCACAGTTGATGGCGGCATGCATCGCTCCCAGGTATTCCTGACCAACCTCGGAATTGATCGGCACGCAGGCGAGTTCGCGGTCTGGAAGGCTGATGGCGTAGCGTCCCGCGGCAATCGTCATGCGCTTGAGAAAATCCGTACCGATCTGGTGCCCCAAGCCGCGCGAGCCGCAGTGGATCATTACTACAATGTCGCCTTGTTTGAGCTCAAAGACACGAGCGATGGCCTCGTCGAAAACCGCCGTGACCTCCTGCACCTCGAGGTAATGGTTGCCGCTGCCGAGAGTGCCCATCTCGTCGCGCTGGCGTTTCTTGGCCTGCTCGGATACGTTGCCTGGCTTCGCGTGCAGCATCTGCCCGTGCTCCTCGATGCGCTCGAGATCCTCCGGCAGCCCCCAACGTCTATCGACGGCCCACTTCGCACCGCCGACGAGCATCGCGTCCATCTCATCAGTATTCAGATGGATGGTGCCCGTGCCGCCCAGACCCGCCGGAATCCGCAAAGACAATGCATCAGCCAGCTGCGCCTGAACCGCCATCAGATCGGCGCGCACCAGCCCGGTATGCAAACACCGTACGCCGCAGGAGATGTCGAATCCCACTCCGCCGGCCGACACTATGCCACCCTCGTCGGGATCGAATGCGGCCACGCCACCGATCGGAAAGCCATAGCCCCAGTGAGCGTCCGGCATTGCGTACGACGCGTTCACAATGCCCGGAAGCTTTGCGACATTGACTACCTGCTCGTAGACCATGCGGTCCATGTCGCGCATCAGCGTCTCGCTGGCATAGATCACTCCCGGCACGCGCATCGTGCCCTGAAGGGGAATCTCCCATTCATGCTCCGAGCGTCGTTTGAGAAGCGTCAGGTCCATGTCCTAAACATCCACCACAGTCTGCGCCACCCACTCGCCGGCCTGCTGTGCGACGCGCAACGACGTATAGGTCGCACCTTTGATTTCGACCGCCGGCTCATGACGCGTCCGATCGACGGGCTCACCCCACGCCTCCGCGTGCAGTTGCCCGCCGTCGAGTTGCACAGAGAAGCGGCTAAATAGCATTTTGCGGGTCGACATTTGGTAGATCAGTGCATTCAGCCATTCAACGAACAGCAGTTCACGATCAGGCGCCTCACATTCAATCGTGATGGACTCCTGAGCTTTTATCACGCCCAATTCGCACACCGTCGCACTCATCGCGAGCGCGGCCTGTTCGAACGCCTCAGCGAGCGTCGCGCCGAAGCCGCGAATGCCGACGTCAGCCTCATGGGGAAAATGCTCCCAGTGACCAGCCATGGTCAGTATTCCATTATCTCTGACGTGTATTGCCGAGGCGACTGAAACCCAAGACCCAGAGCCGCTCTGTTCATTTCCTGCTCCGTTGCCGAGACTAGAAACGTGCGCCCTTCCGCTCGGCGACGATATAGGTGAAAGTGCGTAACCGTATTCAGGAACAGGTCGTTGTCGAGCTGCCACATCAGCACCGTCGCACGTGGGCTTAGGTAAAACTACTGATGTCATTGCGCAACAGCATGGCTACCCTTATCGGCGTGAAACACGCAGTTGGCGCAGACAATTCGATCAGACGCGCAGAAGTCGCGATTGCTACCGAAGGGGCGACGCTCCGAGGCGCGTTGGCCTTACCGACCGGTGCTGCCGGGATCGTATTATTTTCCCACGGGAGCGGCAGCAGTCGATTGAGCCCTCGCAATACCTACGTGGCGGAACGACTATATCGTGCGGGATGCGCGACACTGCTGTTTGATCTGCTTACGGCAGAGGAAGAAGAGCGCGATACGTTGACAGCGACATTGCGATTCGATATTCCGCTGCTAACCAAGCGCCTAGTTGCGGTCACTCACTGGACGCAGGCGCAGCCACGGTTGCACGAGCTCAAGATCGGCTACTTTGGAGCTAGCACCGGCGCCGCGGCCGCGTTGATTGCCGCTGCACGCGTGCCCGGCATTGCCGCCATGGTTTCGCGCGGCGGCCGTCCGGATCTCGCGGGAGCTGCGCTCGTCGATGTGCTCGCTCCGACGCTACTCATAGTCGGTGGCAACGACCGCGATGTACTGGCCCTGAATCGACAAGCACTCGCACATTTGCGCTGTGAGGCACGGTTAGTAATCGTGCCCGAGGCGACGCATCTGTTTGAGGAGCCCGGTGCTCTTGAACAGGTTGCATCACTGGCAGCGACGTGGTTCACGCGTCACTTTGGATCGGCCTCGCCAGCCGAAGGGCTTCCCCGGTAGCGCGGTTTCCTCGTATTGCCTGAAATTGCACCGAGGCGCGCAATACCCCCGGACAAACACCGGACGAAACGTCTAGCTCGTCAGCCTCGCAATGGCGATCAACGAACACATAGGACGCGTTGGACAAACACCAGAGAGGGTTATATGTTCGAGATCGGCAAGTACTACAAACTCGTGACATGGCAACACAGCGCAGATGGCGGCAGGACCGAAGTGTCCTTGCCGTTGCTGGTCGTTGAGGTCTCGCCGCCGTTGGTCAAATTCAGGAGTGTTCCGTCCAATGGGGTGGGCGAGAGTCGCGACACAATAGTCAATATCACATCCCTCGCTTTCGTTAAAGCGGAACTGGTGCCGAATCATCTTTTGGCTCAGACCGAAAGTGAGAAGCCGAGCGTTCGACCCGAACGCTGGTAACAGATACGGCGGGGCGGATGTCGAGATGCTCGCGGCCTTTAGGGCTTGATGCTTGATTTCCCACCGCTGGGAAGTGAATGAGCCGCCTTTCCGTGAAGCCTCTGGTCGATCAGCCGCCGCCGAGCTCGACGCCCGACGACCTGATGGCCATTATCGAGAAGGTGGAGGCGCCGAAGGCGGCACTGTTGGGTGGCACGTTGGCAGAAGTAGGGTTTGTTGGTAGCGGCGGCGTAATTCGGAATTATAAACACGCCGGCCATGAAATCTTCTTCGACTGAAAAAGCCGTTGACCTGTTGGCCCGCTCAGGGCTATCTGCAGTCTACAAATCACGCCACATCCCGCAGATCGAAATCGGCGTGACGTCGCATGCTGCGAAAACACCAGGGGCTCATAGGGATTTTCCGAGGCAGGTTTCGGTCTCATCTCATAGGCGTCGGTTATGAAAGCCTGCAAGATCCGTCTGCCCTGCTGTCACAAATGCCCCTGGGGTAATGCGTATGAGCATCGGAGCGATGTGCAATCGTGAAGTGGTGATCGCGCAAATGACCGAGTCGCTGCATACGGCGGTCGAGCTCATGCACGCCTGGGGCGTTGGCACCATCGCCGTCTGCGAGCAGTACCGGCAGTCGGAAGAGGTGAAAGGTGCAATCGAGCGCCTGCGCATGCACGCAGTGCGGCGAGCTCCGGTGGTCGATGCGCAAGGCGCCTGATCGGCATCGTATCGCTGGACGATTGGCTCGAGATGATCGCGGAGGAGTTGGACGCGGTCGCGCGTCTCATCCCTCGGCAGCACAAGCGCCCACGCTTGTAGCGAGCGTGACGCGAGATGGCACGATACCGGAGAGTATGCGGACGTCGAAGGGACGAGCCGAGCGCGTCCCGTGGACGGACATCCGCGCCGAAGCGGCCCGTCGCTTCGGTGTCACGAGTTTCCGACCCGGGCAGCGCGAGCTCATCGAGAGCGTGCTCGCCGGGCGCAACGCACTCGGCATCCTGCCCACCGGGGCGGGCAAGTCGCTGTGCTACCAGCTGCCGGCGCTGTTTCTCGAAGGGTTGGTGGTCGTCGTCTCTCCGCTCATCGCGCTCATGCAGGACCAGCTCGATCATCTCACGCAGGCGGCGATCGACACCGCACGTCTGGATTCGACCGTTTCTGAGGCTGAGCAGCGCAGGCAGGAGCACGAGATCGCTCGTGGATCGCGCAACGTGGTGCTGCTCACGCCCGAGAGGCTCGAGAACCCGGCGCATGTCGAGCCCCTGAAACGGCGCGGTGTCGCATTGTTCGTAGTGGACGAGGCGCACTGCGTCAGCCAATGGGGCCACGACTTCCGCCCCTCCTACCTGCATCTCAGGCAGGTGATCGAGGATCTCGGCCACCCGCCGGTCCTCGCTCTGACGGCGACGGCACCGCCGGAGCGTGTGCGCGATATCTTGGACAGCTTGGGCATTCCCGATGCCCGGGTCATTGATACCGGTATCGAGAGGGCTAACCTCACCTTCGAGGTCCTGCGCACGGTCAACCGCGGCGAGAAGGAGAGGCAGCTTCTCTCGGTCCTCGAATCGACGCCGGGCGCCGCGATCGTCTATGTCGCAACGGTGCGCCGCGCGAACGAACTGCACGAATGGCTGTGCGAGCGCGGCATTCCGGCCGAGTGCTACCACGGACGGCTGCGGCGGCGCGTGCGTGGAGCGGCGCAGGAGCGCTTCATGTCCGGCGGATGCCGCGTGATCGTGGCCACGAGCGCGTTTGGTCTCGGCGTGGACAAACCCGACGTGCGCAGCGTCGTGCACTGGAATTTCCCGGACTCCGTGGAGAGTTACTACCAGGAGGCGGGCCGCGCCGGGCGCGATGGCCTGCCCGCGCGTTGCGTGCTGCTGTACCGCCTGGAGGATCGGCGCGTATGGAGCTTCCTGCTCGCAGGCAAGTACCCGCGCGCGGAGGAAGTGAGACGCGTGCTGCGAGCGCTCGAGGGGGCACCGGGCGCGGAGCAGGGCTTCACTCTGTCCGAGCTTGCGGAGGCGAGCCGCCTTACCCCGCACCGAGCAGCGGTCATTGGCGCATCCCTCGAGGCGATGGGTACCGTGCAGCGCACCGGAATCCGGTTTCGGGCACGACGGCGAATGCAGAACGGGGGGCGCGAGCAGTTTGCCGCCGACTTTGCGCACCGCTATGCCGAGGATCGCGAGCGGCTGCATGCCATGATGCACTATGCCGAATCCACGATGTGCCGCATGCAGTTCCTGCGCGAGTATTTCGGCGAGCCACAGGCCGAGCGCTGCGGCCGCTGTGACAATTGCATGAGACCGATCCCGGCACTGAGGCTTGCAAGGCGCCCGATGAGCCGGCCGGCCGCTGAGCCATCTGCGGCCCCCCGGTTCGCGCGCGGGCAGAGGGTCCATCACGCACGCTTCGGCAGCGGCGACGTGCTGCGGGTCGAGGGCGATCAGGTCGTCGTGGACTTCATCCGCGGCTGCGAGCGGCGGGTGCTCGCCGCCTATCTCGAGCCCGCCGCCTGAGTTTCCGTCCGCCTGCTCCAGCCGAATCCCGCCGAGATCGCACTCGCAGCCGATGCGAGGAGGCTTTTGGGCCTGCTCGACATCCCCTCGGGGCGCTGGCGCGCCTCACCTGTACCGCGTTACCACGCACCCAATCCGCAATACGATGCGTATCGGGTATCCACTACAGCATTACGGTCCGAATCGGACTAGCCTAGCCTTTCCTTTACAGCGAGGAGTCCCTCATGAGCGTCAATCGTCCGAAAAGCGAACACCCTGCCATGAAAGAGCGTGCAGCGACCGACAAGGACACCGTTGCTCGACTAAAAACCACCGAAGCCGAAAAAGCGGCGGCTCATCCTCATCAGAAGGGCGGGATTCACACGACCGCCACGAGCCCTAAGGCGGGGGGACAGAAGTAGCCTCGGCGGCCTGCGGCGTGTCGCGCGCCCAGCCCGGTACCGAGAGGGCTGTTTCCAGCGGTCAGTACGAAGTTTCTGACCGCAATTTGGCGCGTGTATCAAAGTTGGCCGCACCGCGCCGCCTGTTCCCGTGAGTGGGGCATTGCTGGCTGATGCGCATTCTCTTTGACCACGGCATCCGGAGCGGCATTGCCAAGGCGCTTGCGGGGCATGAGGTCACAGAGGCGAGAGAACGCGGATGGGACAGAGTTTCAAACAGCGAATTGCTGAAAGCCGCCGAGGGCGAAGGCTTCGCGCTCTTGCTGACCACCGATAAAAGAATTCGGTATCAGCAAAATTTGACAGGCCGCGCCATTGCTATAGTGGCGGCTTAAGGTCCAACACGCTTGACCGCCAACCAAGCCGGCCCGGCGCAAGTGGGCCGGACGCACTCTGCCCCGTGGCAACAGATTGGGTAGGCGGTGACGCCTCACGAACATCAAACTCACCAGCCCGCCTAGCAACATCGGCAGCGTCGGCGGCAGTGGAACAGGCGCAGTGCCCGCCGTATCGCCAATTGCATATGAGATCCCTGCCGATTCGCTGCTCGCGGTCAGTGAGAAGTTGAGAGATAAGTCCACGCCGCTGGCGAGATTGTAAAACGTCAATGGATCGTCAGTGAAGAAAGTCTGTGCGCTTGCAAGGCTCGTGAAAGTGTCAGAGAGCAAAGTGCTCCCGTTGTCCTTAACGGTGAATGAAAGGCTCTGGAAGCCATTGCCAGAGGCCGCAAGATTAAGCAGTGCGATGGTGAGATTGTTGGTGCCTGTCCGATTCGTTATATATTCTGCTTGAGAATTGAACGTCCCCGACGAATTAGAATCGCCGCCTAGGTTAGCACCCATCACGCCCAAACCTATTAAGTTCTGGCCAGTAAGCGCTGCGGTGGAGTTTGGTGTTGTGCTATTCACGAAGGACGCCGCCGACGCTGAGTTTGGCGTGCCCTGGCCATAAGAATAGGCGGCCAGTGCCGGATTCGTAGTGGCATTCGCCAACGTCGGAACCAAGTTAGTGGAATTGTCGGTAAAATTCGCGCCGGTCGCGACGGTTGACATCCAACTCGATGGTGCACTTGCGGTCGTTATCACTTTCTGGCCGGTCGCATTCACGGCAGTGCTTTGCGCTGTGGCCGAACCCGGAGTGGCCGAGCCCACACCTCCCCAAGCGGTAGCTTGGGCCGTTCCCTGAGTGCTACCGAACGAATATGAACTCGCGTTCGCATTTACGGTGTCAAAAGACCCACCCAGGGCTTGAGCATTACTTGTGACGGTGCTACCGACGCTGTTTAACTGAGTGTTAGTGGCTGTAGAGTTGGCTGTCACGACAGTGCTTCCCACCGCGCTAGCCGTCGAACTGATATCTACAGTCCCGAGGTGCCCGTGCGGATTAGCAGGAGCCGCCGGGGCGACCGCGTTTGAGGACACAATGGATGTCGCCGACGCCGCGCCATAAGTGAAATTGTTTCCGGTGCCTGACACGCCCCCATTCGCCGAACTTGTACCACTCACTGCATTGACGCTTGAATTGGTCGATGTTAGTGACAAATAGCTGCTTGCGGTTCCACCGCTACCAAATACGCCGCCACTCCCTCCTTTACCACCCTGAGCAGCCACGGCCGCCGCCAAACCTATCGATGTATTATCTGCGTACGTCAGTGAAGACTGAGCATTGCCGCCGCGGCCTCCCGCCGCGGTGTCTGAACTGCCGCCCTGACCACCAGTAGCGGTCTGCGTGAGGGTGTTGCCGCCTGAAACCGCGTTGGTCAATGTCGAATCGCCGCCGGCACCACCGAGCGCGCCGGAATAGCCTGCACCTCCGATGCCGCCCGTTTGCTGTGCCGTCACCCCGGAGGAGGCTGACGTTCCGGTCGCTGTCGTGCTTAAGACAGAGCCGCCGGCGCCAGCAACGTACCCGTTACCGTACGCATTGCCACCCTGACCGCCGATAGTTGAACTCGTTACCTGGCCGCCCCCCGAGACGATCGCCGTGGCGGCACCACCAGTTGCGCCGTTTGCTCCACCACCCAAATTAGTACCACCCACTCCACCGGTAGCGTTACTGTTAACGTTACTATAGGCACTACCGTTGCTAGTTATATTTGAATACGCCGCCCCACCGGTTGCCGGCGAGTTCCCAACCACCGCTCCGCCGCCGTAGCCACCGTAAGCGTTTCCCGTAACGCTAGCCCCGTTCAGTCCTGAAACGTTGGCGGTAACTGTGCCAGTACCGGCCTGACCTGCAGTCCCTCCAATCGTGCTCGCATTGCCACCGCCACCGCCACGCGCGCTGAGGTTAACGCTTAATGAACTGGCCGTGGTATCGCTTAATGTGAGCGTGGAAACCGCGTTGCCACCCCGGCCTGCTGCTCCTCCACCATCCGACGAACCGCCATTACCACCGGTAGTGCTCTCGCCGAGCACTAAAGCGCCGGTAGTGCTGCCAGACACGGCGTTCGATAACGTCGAGTCAGCGCCGATGCCACCGGTCGCAAGATTTGCGCCATTGCCTCCAATCTGCGTTGCGGACGCCGTGGCTGTTCCACTGACCGAGATAGCTCGCGCGCTGGCCGTCGCGACCCCGCCATTTCCACCACCGCTGTCATATCCAAAGGGTCCACCTGAACCGCCCGTCGCGGTGCTGGAAGCGGTGGCTGCATTTGCACCCGTTGCAGTCACCGTTACCGTAGAAGAAGCACTGCCGCCGGCGGGACCAGCAACGCCGCCGCCGCTTTGTCCACCCGTAGCTGTACCCGAAACATTAACCGTCCCGATGCCGGAGACGTTCGCCAGAACTACGGCGTTCCCCGCTGTACCTGCGGGAGCGCCACCGGAAAGACCGTTGTTGCCTCCGGTAGCTGAAACGGAGATCGTCAGCGAACTCGCTTGTGTATCGCTCAATATAAGCGCCGAGCTTGCGTTGCCACCAGCGCCGGCCGCACCAGTATCCGAAGAACCGCCTGCACCACCTACAGCAGCCTGGCTGAACGTCAAAGCGCCCGTCGTACCACCTGAAACCGCATTCGTGAGCGAAGAACCAGCGCCCGCGCCACCACTCGCGCCGCCGGTTCCGTTCCCGCCGGCACCCCCGGTTTGCGTCACAGACGCATTGGCAGCACCGCTGACCGAATTGGCAAACGCCGTCGTGCCTAAAACGGCCCCACCGTTACCCGCAACGAAACCGCTCCCAATCGCTGCGCCGCCACTCCCGCCAGTTGCGGTACTCGTCGCGGTGGCATTATTCGCGCCGGTCGCTGTGGCGTCTGATGCGGCGGTGCCGGTTCCACCAGTTCCGCCTGACGCACCATTGCCGGGGGTTCCCGGGGTACCAGAGGCCCCTCCATTTCCACCAGTTGCTGTTGCCGTCGCATTCGCATTACCTGATGCGGGCGACGTAGGGCTAGCGGTAGCCGATGCGTTGCCGCCATTGCCACCCGCACCAGCGTTTCCACCGGGGCTGTATCCATTACCCCCATTGCCGCCGGTACCGCCCACGGCAGTAGCGGAAGTGGTCGGGTCCGTTGGTACAGCGGTTGTGGCGTTCGCATTATTTCCGGCGACACCCTTGGTGCCATTAGGAATAGATGATGTGCCAGAGGTTCCGTTCGCACCGGCCGCTCCGGTGACCGACACGGTGTCGGCGAACGTAGGAGTTGCGGTCACAGCGAGTGACAAAAGGAGCGTCGGCAATTTCTTCATCTTGGTTTCCCTATAGCAGTAGTTGCTTCGAATCGGAACGCTACTCATGGCGAGTTGTCTGCAAAACAGCGTCTCTTCAGCGCGGATGTTTCGACTAAATCCGAGCTCTTACCGCCGCCACGCCTTTGTTTCCGTGTAAACGCTCGGAGGCCGCCGAGACCGCTGACGAGAAGCCAGGCAGCGGCCGGAAGTGGCACCGGAGCGGCAGTGGCATCGTTCAGCGCGTACAGCGAAAGGTCGCCTCCAGCCCCCCCTTGAATGTCGTAGGAGAAGCCCGGGGCAAGCCCTAACACATCTACGTTCAGGTTGTTCAAGCCGGTGAAGCCACCGGTGGCGCTGAACAACTGCAGTACGGAATCTCCGCTCTTCGGCGCGTAGCCATTGATAAAATCCAAAATCAAAGTGCCGCCAGTGATCTTGGCAGACCCCGTTACGTTCAGCACATCGTACTGTCCTGCACCGGTACCGCCGATTTGCAGTTCAATCGCACCACCGTTCATGGTCAACGACCCGTCGATCGTGAGCGTCTGGGGATCCCCAGGTGCCAGAACGCCGGTGCCGCTCAGATTCACCGCCCCCGAGACGTTGACGTTCTGATGCGGCGTTCCGGGCGTCGGCGTCACCCCACCAAACACGCCGCCGCTGATATTGATGCTTAATTCATTGAACGTCGCCGAAGCGGCGATGGATGTCTTGCCCGCCGTTTGCGTGTAAATACCCTCAGCACCGTTCGGATTGGTGGACAAAGAGCTGCCCGCTGCAAGCACGAAGGTTCCGGCGTTATTGATCTGCCCGTTGTTATAGAGACTGGTGCCAAAGTTGTTCAACCCGTTGGCTACGGCGCCGTTGGTGAACGTTGCCCCGCTCTGATTGTTGAGCACGCCATCGGCATGATTGTAGAAGAATCCGGAATTATTGACGACAGCGCCAGACGTGTTGGTAAAGGTCCCGTGATTGCTGATCTCGGCATCGCTTTGATTGAAAACGGTGGCTCCGTTCTGGTTGGTGAATGTGGCGCCGTTCTGATTGTTGACGACTAACGTATTGACGCCGTTGATCAGGGTGTTAGCAGCCCCGGTCCCCGCATCGGTGGACAGTCCGTTGTTGAATACCGTGCCAGAACCCGTGTTGACGATGCTGCCACTGTTGTTGATCGTGGAATAAATTCCATGGAGTGTCAGCGTTCCACCATTCTGATTGGTCAAAACGCCGCCGGCCTGATTATTCAGCGTCGTCGGGCCATAATAATTGTAATACGGGCCAGTGCCGCCGATGGGGCTAAGGTCATCCAACAGCACCGTGCTTCCGACGCCATCATTGACCATCGTGGCCGCGTTGTTGAGAGTCCCGGAAAAGATCTCCAGCGTGGCGCCCGTGCCGTTGGTGAAGGTCGCGCCGCTCAGATTATTGAGCACTGCGCCGGTGTTGGTTCCGCCTCCAATGATCTGGCCGGCGCTCGGATTTCCGCCATTCGTTACCAGAGAAGCACCCCCCTGGTTGGTAAAGCTCGCCCCATTGCTGTTGGTCAAGGTTCCCAGATTGGTCAGCGTACCGCTGTACTGCAGATTCGTACCGCTGTACTGCTGATTCGAAAAGCTTGCGCCAACACCGTCATTCACGATGGAATTTCCGAGGAAATTCACCAGCTGAGCCTCGTTGACGAAGATGCTAGCGGTGTTTGACGCCGGGTTGCCGGAGTTCTCTAGCTCCGCACCAGTCGTGGGGTTCATGGTGGAGCCGTCCGTGCTATTAACGGTCGCGCCGTTGTATACGGAGCCGCTATAGTTTTTGATCGTACCGCCAAAGTTCTGAATGCTCGCGACATTCCCCAGGGCGCCGCCCTCAGTGGCGAGGAATCCGTTATTGATGAACGCAACCTGATTATTTTCGTATTCGCCAGCGTTGATGATAATTTCGCCGGACGCTGGATTCGGGTTGGGTGCGATTTGCTGTGCGAGTACGACCACCGGCAGTGCTAGCTGCACGAGCAATGCTAGGGCGGATGGCGATAGATACCGGGCTGCCACATGCGCAAGAGGTCGACGCGAAGCAGCACGCGATTCCCAGTTACTTCCCACAGGCTCTTCCTCAAGCCATCGTCTTGTCGTTCTCATGATACTTTCTGTCTCCCCGTTCCGTTCTTGCTGCGTGACGTCGCCGATGTGCATTGCCCGACGCCGAGTTCGCTATCACGACCAAAGTAATGCCATGCACCGAAATGCACATGGCCCATATGGGGTATGAATTTGAGAGAAGTGCCTGGATTTATTAATCAACGTACGGCCTGCACAGGCACGTATCATGCGCATGTCACCGCAATGACAATTCGATTTCAGAGAAAGCGGTGTGCTCTTTCGCCGACCACTTCAGAGCTGAGGATTGCGATGGAACATCGCCGGTCCCAAGACGATTCTGCGGATGAGATCCGACTGCGTGCGAGCGCCCGTCTTCCTGAATATCGATTTTAGCTGCGAGCGGACAGTGTGATCGCTCACGATCAGCCGTCGCGCAATCTCTCGCAGGCTAGACCCGGCCACGAGGAGCGCCGCCACCTCCGCCTCCCGAGGAGAGATACCCAAGTCGCGTGCGATCAACTCGCGTGACGCGTCGACGCGCCGTTCTGGGTCGAAGATCAGAAGCAACCATCGAGGTTCCCCGGACATCCAGGCGCTGCTCCGCTCTGGCAGCGGCGTCACCGTGACTGACAGCGGTCGGGCACCTGCGCGGCGCACATGCAGGAGGCCGCCGATACCCCGTGCGGGCGGTTTCCCTGAGGCCAAGCAGCGCGTGAGTTGACTCCCAGCCGGTTCACGTAAACACAACGTACCGTCGGCCTTGCGCTGGACGCCTGAATCCTTCCGCAGGAGCTCTTGCGCCACCGCGTTCACTTCCAGAATCTTGCCGACGGCATCGAGAACCATGACTCCGACGCTTAGGCCGCTCAAGCTTGTGGCCAGCGTTTCCGACCGGATTTGTGTGGCCTCCAATCGATCGCGGATTTCGAGCGCACGGCTGACATGCGGCAATATCTGTCGAAAAACTTCCATGTCTTCTGCGCCGAATGCACCTCGCTTGCGCGTACCCAAGAGGCTCAGCGCCACCATCTTGGTAGTGGACTTGTGGAGCCAGGCGGGCATGAAGTGCGGCGCATCGGCGGTGAGCAGGAACTCATTCAGGATCCGACTGCCGCTGAAATCCGGGATGGACAGCGTCAGTTCTGTCATGGGACACCCGGCAGGAACAGAGAGCATGTTGTCCCGGCGGCAGTCTTCGTATGTCCAATACCGCGCGTAGTCCTCTACTGTGCTGGGGTCGAAACGATGATTCTCCTCACGCAGAACCGTACCGTTAGCGGGGTTGACTGCGAGCAACAGCGCCCCGGAGGCGCGGACCATGTCCGCGATTCCGACGATTGCACGATTCCATGCCGCAGTATCCAGCGTGCCGGCGTACAGATCTTCCAGTGTCTTCTCCACACCAGCTGTCACTGAAAGACCCGACATGGTTCGAAAGCGCCGGAAGGCGCAGTAATCATACTCATGTATTGAGCCGGGATTATTATCACAGCTGACCGAGTCGCACAGCCAGTTCGACTTGGCGGCTCACCCCGACCTTGGCCATGATGGTCTTGATCTGGGCGCGTACGGTACCGACAACGACCCCGCGGCCTGCCGCAATTACCTCCGCCGACTGGCCTTCGGCCACAAGCTGGGCGATTTCTACTTCGGCCGCGGTCAGTGCATAGACGGTTCGTAGTACCACAGCTCTGCGACCGCTCGAGCCCCCTACCCCGCGGGCCACGATTAACACTCGTGGTACAAAGGACAATTGAAAGGGGTGGGCTGGCAGCGGGAATACGTCGAGTACCACCGGCGGCCTTTCGCGATCGCGTCCCCGAACGATCACCGTACGCAGCGCTCGGGGACCGGGTGTCGCGTAACCGATGGCTGCCTCATCGATGGCATCATTCAGCGCCTTGGAGTCGTTCGGGTCACACGCCTGCAGGTGTCCAGCCTTGAGCTGCAGCCCGCCACCGTTGGTGACCAGTGCCTCGGCGCTTTGGGTCAGCGACTGCACGCGGCCGGCGCGGTCACAGACGAAGACAGGGATCGCCAGCGTCTCCATCGCCCCGTGGAGCACCGCCGTGCCATGGCCCTCCAGCGCCAGGTGCGTACGCACGGCGCTGCGCACGTGCGGTGCCAAAGAAGCGAAGATCTCTCGCTGCTCGCGGGTGATGTGCCCTTCCCGCTGTGAGCGAACGGCGGCCAACACGATGGAGGTCCCTTCCTCTCGCACCAAGGAGGTCATGCAGATAAACGGAGCGTCAAAAGGGAACGCGACCTCTTGGTAGAAGGGATCACGCCGACAGCGCTCCGGCGTGATGAAATCGTCTTCGGCGATAACCTCGAGTACCGGGGTCTCATTAGCGGCTTTGACACGAGGATTAATGGCCGCAGTGGCGGGGAACATCGTCAATGCGATGGGATCGAAATTGGTAAAAACATTGAACCGCACGGAGGCGTTTCGATTGACACCCGTCAATTGGCCGGTCCGCGATCCGGTGGCATCTGCGAACCGCTCCAAGGCCGTCTCCCAGCTCTGCGCGCCTACCGCCGCCGAGTGAAAGGCATCGATCGTCGCCAACCAGTCCTCGTCACTTCGAATCATCGTTCGTCTCCGCGACACCGTCGTTGTGCAGATCGAAGATACTGCGGGGCGTTGCAACCCAGTCGCGCGACAAATCGCTGCCTACAGCGCACCGCGCTGGGTCCACTCCATCAGCTGGCAGCTGTCGCGAGCAGCCCAAATCCCTTTTTCGCGGTCCGTTCTTCGTTTTGTGGCAGGCTGCTCAGTCACTGAGCATTCCTCACCTGAACTGGAACATGTCCTTGTTGCGGTTTAGTGGCAGCTGTATTGCGGAGTTGTATCACGCCTCGACGCAAAGGCCCGGAGCGCTTTGACCCGTCCGTTGACACGCAGAAATACGAGGACGACCCTCGGGCGAAAAACCCGAAGGTCGTACAGTCGCAAAAGCGGTACCGCACTTCCGTATGAGCCCAAGCGCATTGATCCCGGCAAGATCGTGTCAAGACTGCGGGTCCCATTCCTCATCGCGTAACTCTATGAATAGATGTCGGAATTGCTGGCGTGACGGCGCGACTATACCGTCAATGCCCCGCATAGGCTGCCGGCGGGAATTATTCGATCACGCAAGGATTCGATTTGAGAGAGCGTCGCTCGGAGCGACACGATGATCATCATGCCGAAATTCACGGCACAGTTACGGCACGTTAACGGCACAGTCATTGAATGCGCTTGAATTCAGAACGGTCTAACTTATTGTTTTAATTGGTAACGGGGCACGCTACGATACTTGCCTGTTGACAATCCAGGACCCGCGATCTCGGTAGCAGGGGAGCGCTTTGTGCTGTACCGGCGCCCTTGAATCTAGCCCTGCGTGGCGTTGCTATCGCAACGGAAAACGCGGCCCTCCTCGTGGATTATATTAACGCTACGTCTTAATTGAATTGACCGACACTGGACCCACGGTCCAGATTTCATCACAATACTCGCGGATAGCGCGATCGGAGGAGAACTTGCCGCCGCGCGCAACGTTGAGTATGGACATGCGCTCCCAACGCTCCGTCTCCTTCCACGCCGCGCTCACCTGCTCCTGGCAGGCCACATAGGCCGCGTAATCGGCCAATACGAGGAACGGATCGGAATAGCACAGATTACCGACGAGCAGCCGGAACACTTCCGCGTCGCCGCGCGAAAAATGGCCGCTCGCGATAAGGTCGAGTACCGCGCGAAGTTCCGCATTGACTTCGATGTAAGCTGCAGGCCGATAGCCTTCGCGCTGAACGCGCTCCACATCGGTCGCAGTGAGCCCGAAGAGGAAGAAATTATCCGCGCCGACCTCCTCCCGCATCTCCACATTGGCACCATCGAGCGTCCCAATGGTGAGCGCACCATTGAGCATAAATTTCATATTGCCAGTGCCCGAGGCCTCTTTGCCGGCGGTGGAGATCTGCTCTGACAAGTCGGCTGCGGGATAGACGAGGTGCGCGTTCTTGACGTTGAAGTTGGGCATGAAGGCAACCTTCAAGCGCGTGTTTACCGTCGGATCGTTGTTCACCGTCTCGGCCACCGCATTGATGAGTTTAATGATGCGCTTGGCGATAAAATAACCGGGCGCCGCTTTACCGCCGAAGATGAAGGCGCGCGGTGGGATGTCGAGCGCGGGGTTTTGCTTCAGGCGATGGTAGAGGGTGACGATGTGCAGCACATTCAGATGCTGGCGCTTGTACTCGTGGATACGCTTGACTTGGATGTCGAATAGCCACGTCGGGTCGAGTTCGACCCCGGTATGCTTGCGCAGGTAAGCAGCCAGCCTTTGCTTGTTTGCCTGCTTCACCGCGCGCCAGCTCTGCCGGAATGATGCGTCATCGATAAACCCTTCCAGCTTCTTAAGTTCGTACAGATGCGCCACCCAGCGATCGCCGATTGAACCGGTGATCAGCTCGCGCAACCGTGGATTGGCAAGCGCCAGAAAGCGCCGTGGCGTCACGCCGTTGGTCTTGTTGCTGAAGCGCTCCGGCCAGAGTTCGCAAAAATCCTGCAGCACGCTGGTCTTCAGCAAATCAGAGTGCAGCGCCGCAACGCCGTTAACTGCGTGGCTGCCGACGGTGGCGAGATGCGCCATGCGCACGCGCTTGTCCCCTCCTTCGTCGATTAAAGACATGCGCGCGACACGTGCCTCGTCCCCCGGGAAACGTGCACGCACCTCGCCGAGGAAGCGAGCATTGATTTCGTAGATGATTTCCAGGTGCCGCGGCAGCGATTCCTGGAACATGGGCAGAGGCCAGGTCTCGAGCGCCTCGGGCAGCAGTGTGTGGTTGGTGTAGCCGAAGGTTTGCACGGTGATTCCCCAAGCCTCGTCCCAAGCTAGCCCGCGCTCGTCAACCAGCAGCCGCATCAATTCGGCTACGCCGATCGACGGGTGCGTATCGTTGAGTTGCACAGCGTAGCGCTGGGCGAACTCTTGCAGTGGACTTCCTACGATATCGAGAAGGTGCAGCATGTCCTGCAGCGAGCAGGACACAAAAAAATACTGTTGCGCGAGACGCAGCCGCTTGCCGATGTCCGGCTCGTCGTTGGGGTAAAGCACCTTGGTGACGGTCTCCGACAGCATTTTCTCCGCTACCGCCTGGTAGTAATCGCCTGTGTTGAATGCCTGGAAGTCGAACGACTCGATTGCCTCGGCACTCCACAGCCGCAGCGTATTGCAGGTCTGGACGCGGTAACCTTGGATCGGGGTGTCATAGGCGGTACCCTTCACCACCCGGTATGGCACCCAGCGTACGCAAAAGCGACCTTGGTTGTCGTGATAGGACTCGGTGTGACCGCCCCAGTTGACGTAATAGGCTACCGCAGGCTTGGCGATCTCCCAGGGGTTACCACGGCGCAGCCACTTGTCAGTCACTTCCGCCTGCCACCCGTCGCGGATTTCTTGGTCAAAGATGCCGAATTCATAGCGTATGCCGTAGCCGATCGCAGGGCGCTCCAGCGCCGCGAGCGAATCGAGGTAACAAGCGGCCAACCGTCCGAGGCCGCCGTTGCCCAATCCTGGCTCCTCCTCCTGATCCAGAATCACGCTTAGATCCTGGCGAAGTTCCATCATCGCCGCACGCGCGGGCTCCTCGATATCGAGGTTTAGAAGGTTGTTGCCCAGCTGCGGCCCGATGAGGAATTCCGCCGAGAGATAACATGCGACCTTACTTTTTTGATCAAAATAGGTCTGCGTGGAATTTATCCAATGGTCCTGCATGCGATCACGCACCGCGAGTGCCAGCGCGCGGTAATAGTCATGTGCGTCCGCGACCGCGGGCGGGTATCCAACGGAATAGCGCAGATGATCGGACACGGCCTTTGTAAGACCGGAAACGCTTAGGCTCGTGAGGCCGCCTCCGACTAACGGCGTCAGTAGCTCATTTGCCTTCGAGATTGTAGTCATGCTCGTCCTTTCCGCAAAAAAATACTGGCCATGCCATTGCCTGGGGGCCATTTTTTTCCCGTCGGTCAGCGTCGCCTGGATTTACCCCGGTTTCGCTGACAGCGTCGTCACCAGATCCGATATCCGAGCTTGAGCGGTTTCGGCCGATGGTGAATGTTTTCAAGGGCACATCCAAACCCATGATCCCACATCGACATTTGGGCAGTTTCAACAACACTATCTTGGCCAGCCCAAAGATAGCAGTAAAAGGGAAATGCGGCACGCGAGGGAATGAACACATCGGGGTGGCCATGTCATTGTGTGCCAAGAGTACTTCTGCGCTCTCGGATACGAAGCTGAGATAGTTGCCGCGCGCACAATTGCGGACCGCCAATGCGCGTAGACGGCCTGCGCCTCTTGCGTACCGCCTTAGCAATGGCGGCCCCGACGCGGCTTCGCAGGAAATCCGGGAAACTGACTCCGTCCGAACTGGCGCCTCCGACGGGCCGGCTTTGCGTCTATCCGGCCGCCCGTGATCCGGATCCCTTATCAGCGCGCGCTGGTCGGCATACGCCCCCAAGATGCTGCGGAGGACCACGGGCAGCGTGACCGTCGGCTCCGACATGAGCAACAGGCATTCGCGAGTCGATTGGACGATCGTTGCGTAAAGGCACGCGAGACCAAGGTGCTGGCCATTCTCTCTTTCGCAAAATGCTTTTTGCGCGCGCGAGTGACGAGATATTCGAACTATCGGATGAACATAATGTGTGCGGTGAGCGCAGATTAGACTGCGCGCCGCGAAGAAGCCAGCACGGCGCAACCACCCTGCCTGCGTCCCGCAACGGTCTGCATCCTGCGACGTCCCCAAGTAGAGACACGCTGCGTCCCATGCACGATGTCATGTACAAGAGTCACCGACATGCCGCGCGGCGTGCCATTGACGGTGAAATCGGGAGACGCGCGGGCGATCGGCCCGTATCGGTAAGAAGGATGGGAATCATGCTTAGGCAATCTGCTCGGAATGCAACGGCCGTCGCGCTGTGCACTTTGTTTCTTGCCGCGTGTGGGGACGGCGGATCTTCCGGCGCCTCGACAACGGCAAGCACGGCCGCGACGACCTCCGCCGCACCCGCGTTTACGCCGACACCGGCAGTCACCGGACCAACGGCGACCACCACACCGACGACTCCGACGACGACTCCGACGACGACTCCGACGACACCGACCACTCCGCCGACCACTCCGCCGACGACACCGACGCCGACGGCCGCCGATTCAGCGCGGCTCCTCGACCAAGCCACCTTTGGTGTAACCGAAAGCGACATCGCTCGCGTGCAATCCGCCGGGATCAGCGGTTACCTCGCTGCGCAATTGGCGGCGCCAGTGTCCCGGTACACCGGCTTCAGCTACACGCAGCACATTGCCCCGCCGACCTGTCTGCCCGACGGCAAGTCGGACGCCGCGAGTCTGTGTGCGCGAGACCAGTACTCAAATTTTCAAGTGCAGCGCCAATTCTTCATTCACGCGCTGACCGGTCCGGATCAACTGCGCCAGCGCGTGGCATTCGCACTCTCGCAGATTTTCGTCGTTTCGAATATTCAAATCTATGAAGCGTATGGAATGGCCGCCTATCAAAACATGTTGCTCGCCGATGCGTTCGCCAACTTTCGCACCCTTCTTCAGGATGTCACGCTGAGCCCGGTGATGGGTAATTACCTCGATATGGCGAACAACGCGAAGACCAATGCTGCCGCCGGCACCAAGCCCAATGAGAATTATGGGCGCGAAATATTGCAACTCATGTCGGTCGGACTCTATGCACTCAATGCCGACGGATCGCTGCAATTGGACGGCGCGGGGGAGCCGATACCGACTTACAGCCAGGCCGTCGTCGATGGATTCTCCGCGGCGCTGACCGGCTGGACCTATCCGCCGCTCGCCGGCGCCGCGCCCCGGTGGGCGGGTCCCGTCAATTACGATGGCGTCATGGTCTCATTCGCGGCTCAGCATGAGCCGGCATCCAAGTCGTTGCTGGATGGACTGACGACGCCGCCCAATCAAACCCCTGAGCAGGATTTGAAGACGGCGCTCGATGATATTTTCAACCACCCGAATGTGGGCCCGTTCATCGGCAAGCAGCTGATTCAGCACCTGGTCACGAGCAACCCAAGCCCGGCGTATGTGGCACGCATCTCGGCGGTATTTGCCGACAACGGCCACGGCGTCCGCGGCGACATGGGCTCAGTAGTTACGGCAATCCTGACCGACACGGAGGCTCGGGGAGATGCTCCGATCGGCAGCACCTTTGGTCACCTGCGGGAACCTGCGCTCTTCATAACCGCGCCGTTTCGAAGTTTGGGGGGGCAATCGGATGGGGTTTATTTGCTCAGCGCGGCGGCAGGCATGGGAGAGCCGATTTTCGGAGCGCCCTCCGTGTTCAATTACTATCCACCGAACTACACGCTTCCGGGGACCAATACACTCGCTCCGGAATTTTATATCGAGAACGCCACCACCGCGCTGGCGCGTGCGAACTTCATCAACACCATCATCATGCAGGGCGGCACCAAGGCCGTCGCGACCGTCGCCGGCAGCACCGGTTCGACCATCAATCTGAGCGCCGTCGCCAGAACCACGGATCCGAGCACCCTGGTTTCCCAGCTCAACCAACGCCTGATGCACGGCAGCTTATCCGCACAAGCCAGCGCGACCATTCAGGCGGCGGTAAGCGCGCAAGGGACGGCCAATGCGCTCGCCGAGGCCGAGACCGCGGCGTACTTGATTCTGTCATCCGCGCAATACCAAGTGGAGCGTTGATCATGAAGCGTCGCAATTTCTTGTGTCATGCGGGCGCTCTCGCAGGAACCGCGGCGCTGAGCCAGCTCGGCATGCTCGCCTCGCGGGCCGCGCCGGCGGACGATTACAAAGCGCTGGTGTGCATCTTCCTGTTCGGCGGAAACGACAGCAACAACATGATCGTGCCGGTCGATACGAGCGGCTACGCCAACTACGCCAAGGTTCGCGGCGACCTTGCCCTGCCGCAAGCCGGCTTGTTGCCCTTGCAAGAAACGGGCGGGGTGCTGCGCTATGGTCTTCATTCCAGTTTGCCGGGCATGCAGCGCTTGTGGAGTACGGGCAAACTGGCCGTCGTGGCGAACGTGGGCGCCTTGGTACAGCCGCTGACCAAGGCGCAATATCTGTCGACCAACGCTCAAAAGCCGGCTTCCCTGTTCTCGCACATCGACCAGCAGCATGAAATGCAGGCGTCGAATGCAAGCACCGCTTCCAGCACCGGATGGGGCGGGCGCCTGTCGGATCAATTCAATGCGCTGAACGCCGGCGCAAGAATACCGCCCATGATCTCGACCGCCGGCAATAATCTGTTCGTCACGGGAGCGGCCACCCAAGCGCTGGTGATCCCGACCAACGGCACCTTCGGCCTCAGCGGTATAGTCGCCAACAGCCTCGATTCGACGCGGCGCGCCGGGCTCGTGAACCTCCTGGGCGTAGATCAGGGTCTGTCATTGGTCGGCGCCGCCGAGTCCGTCATGAGCGGCGCGCTGTCGAACAGCGCCATACTCAACCCTATCTTGACCGCCAACTCGACGACGGCTGCCGGCCACTTCGATGGACTGACGACCGACATTGCCCAACAGCTTTTGGCGATTGCCAAGGTGATCGAAGCGCGAGGTACGCTCGGCGCCTCGCGCCAGGTGTTCCTGGCACTCTTGGGTTCGTTTGATACGCATACAGATCAAATCAACCAACAGCAGGCGCTGTTCGCACAGCTGGATCCGGCACTCGCGGCATTTCACGCCGCGATGGCGGCCATTGGCGCCGGCAACGCCGTGACGTCCTTCACACTGTCCGACTTTTCGCGCACTTTCCAGCCGAATACCGGCGGCGGCTCCGATCATGGGTGGGGCAGCCATCACCTCGTCATCGGGGATGCCGTCAAGGGCGGGGCGCTCTATGGAACGATGCCGGAGCTCGTCCTCGGCGGCCCGGATGACGAGGGCGGCGAGGGCCGGTGGATCCCGACGACGGCGGTGGACCAATATGCGGCCACCTTGTCTACGTGGTTCGGCGCGAGCGCGAGCGCGCTGGCAACGGTACTACCGAACCTGGATGCCTTCTCGGGTAGGCCGGCATTTCTCTGATCCGCCGCTGAAGGTGCGTAGATTCGGCCGCCGCAGTAGTAAACGCGGCACGGTCCCGCACCGCTTTCACGATTGACAACTCCTAGCCTGTTGGCATAATTGCCAACATGAAGGCCGAATTGGACCGTATGGATTTCGACGACGGCGCGATTCTGGAGATGGTGATCTGGCGCGTTCCTACCCCGGTCAAGGAAGCACTCATCACTACAAGTACCGGCTCTTCTACGGCCACCCTGGAAAGCGACTTGTAGGATACGACAACGAGCGCCCAAAGAGCGATCATAGGCACGTTGGCGAATCGGAGGACCTATACGTTTTCACAGACGTGGAGACATTGGTCCGGGATTTTCTCGCCGACGTATCGCGACAGAGGTCAGCAGATGAAAAAGGCAACGATCCGAATCCGCCGTGATACCCAAACGGCACTGAAAGAAATGGGTGAACGATTCGTCAAGGCATGGAAGACCGGCAAGTCGGACGGCGATTTGCTGCAATTCGAGTCCCCTGCCGCGCTGTTTCGCGTTCTTACCGCGAAGCGTTGGGAACTGATTGAGCGTTTGCAGACGACAGGGCCGACCACCCTACGCGGTCTGGCACGCGAGTTGGACCGCGATGTGAAGCGAGTGCATGAAGATGTGAGCATACTGATCAAGCACGGCCTGGTGGTACGTACGGCGGACCGCAAGATTTGCGTGCCTTACGATGTTATTCACGCCGATTTCGACTTGCGGGCCGTAGCCTAGGACTCATAGTAATGAGCATTTACGCGACTCTATGGGCTCTGCAATTCCCTCGTTTCGGCGAGTTCCACATCGATTGCGAGTGGCTGACTGTGATTGCCCAGGGCGTCCCCGCACATGTAGGCGCAGAAGCTCCCGACCCTTACACGTCATTTTTGCCGACGCTGCCGAACTCCGTCGCTGACGACCTGCGGGCCGTGGTCTTCGCAGTTGAGGGTACCGTCAAAGGCACTATTCGCTCCGCCCAGGAGTACTCGGCGACCTTGTTGGTGCTCTCAGGTGCGGAGTATGCGTCGGTCCCGTTTTCCGATCTACATACTCGACTTTGCGACGCTCTACGAGACGACCGTCCACGTCTACTTGCGGAAGTTGTGCAAAATGATGGCAGCTCAAAGCTGATTTTCGAGAACCAGTCCGTCGGTGATGCCATCGCACCGCGAAGATTCCATGATTAAACTACGAACCGGCAGCCGGTACGGCGGCCGCCCTGCAAGCGTGTGCAACGCGGCTACGGTATCTCGCTTAGCTTTCCCCTGCCAACCGCCCGACCCGACAGGGGGGATTCCAAGTCGACTAAAGCTAAAAGCCATCGTCCTCGCGGGCGATACCCAAATGAGCCATATTGCATCATCAAGGTGCGCTACCGCTGCAAATCGTTAGGGACGACGAAAATCCATTCTAACAAAAATTGGCGGGAGCTAACTCTAAGCGACCGTCGCGACTTATCCAGCTGAAAATATAGCTGCAGAATGAAGCAATCGAAAGTAAACAACCCAGCCGCCTCCGCTTCCTCCGAAGCCGGTCTACTCGATGCTGAACTGCCTGCCGGGAAGGTCGACCTCCCGACCAAACGTCCGGCCACCACGACCGAAGAGATACTATCGGGAGTTCACCTTGGTGATGCCCGCACGCTTGCCAAAGCTCTAGCATCTGAATCGATAGATGTCACGATTACGTCTCCACCGTATTTCGATTTGAAGGACTACGGAGCACCAAACCAAATTGGATTTGGACAAGACTATTCGACTTATCTTTCAGACCTTGCGACAGTCTTCGGAGACATATTTCGGGCCACGAAGAAAGATGGGTCTCTTTGGATAATTATCGACACGTTTCGCCGAGACCAAGAAGTGTTTGCGCTGCCGTTCGACCTCGCCGCAAAGCTCAAGGAGGTCGGCTGGGTTCTCCGGGACGTTATCATATGGAAGAAGGATCGCACTCTTCCTTGGACGCACAAGGGAACCACAAAACGTATCTTCGAATACATATTGGTGCTCGCAAAAACTCGGCAGAGCTTCCGATACTTTCCGGACCGCCATCGTGAGAGGTGGCTTCGCGATTTCGGACACGGGTATAAGTGGATTTCGGACCGGGCGACAACGTAACCGGAGGAACGAAGTCCATGAGGAAGCCCAGACGTAATCATTCCGCGGTGTTCAAGGCGCGGGTGGCTCTGGATAGTTCTCAATGCTAGCGGCCACCATGCTCGCGAACGTGCGCATGAGGCACCTCCGGGAAACGGCAGCGCGACATCGGCGAGCTGCGATACGGCGACCTTGACGTAGAACGATGTAGTATCGATGTTCCGATGGCCCAGTAGATCGGCCGTCGCTGTCCGACCAATCGTGTTGCCAGGCTCATTCACCTCCGCCTCAGAATTCTGCATGGTGAATGGCAGCTCTTTGGAAACATGACCGTCGCTGACCGGCCAACTGCCGGAGTCAATGCTGACGTACAGGCCAATGGAGGCGAATATTGACGCCGCGTCCCTACACTACCCCTACACGCCGGCTTTCGCCTGGCGGACTCGCTTTTTCAAGTCTTTGATTTTATTGGTAGCGGGGGCGTGATTCGGAATTCTAGGAATCTGATTTACCACGAGATATTCTTCGATAGGAAGCCAAGCGTACCCGTAAACAACCCCACAACTGAGCCGGGTTCCGAGCGCTAGGACGCCTTTTCGCGGTTCGATAGTGCCGGACGCTTGGTCTCTCAGGCTGTGCTAAATTTTATTGCGCGTCCATAATCAAATCACTCGCAGCACTACCGCTGATTCGTCTGGAGCGCACGGAACCCGACGTGGAACGGGACGGTCAACGTTTGACGGGCGCGCGGTTGCCAGCTCTACCTCTAGATAGATGGTCGGCAATCCTCATCATCTCGGGAATTCGGTGCTCGCCGGCCATTCGGCGTACGCCCTGGGCCGCGGCGGATAACTCCATGCCAGCGGCTGTGACAAAGAGCGGCCTCCGGGAATTACCACGAAGGATTCTCGTCACGGTGTCGGAAGATTGTCCGCCGAATGCCTTCTTGGCGATGCCCACGACGGACACGCGTCGCCCGAGCGCTTCGTATAAGTAAGCGCCGAGACCAAGACGCCGGGGTGACGGCAACCAAACATAGCCGTCTATGACAACGATCTCCGGCAACGAAGTCAGCAGACGAAGTACGGAGAGGAGGCAGGGCAGCTCGCGACGAAAGAACTGCCCCGGTTCGTACGGTTCGACTGCGTCGATGTCCCGTACATAGGTTGAACTGGGCGATTCGGATTCCCACGAGGCGGCCAGAACGCAGGCCGCACGCGCTCCGGTACCTTCGTAGCCGACATCCACACAGGCAATCGTCACCATGCCACCTATGGGCAAAGATCAGCCGAGACGAGCCCTTGCGTTGGCGGCCGGGTGGCCCGCAGCTCACTGGCTCTGCACAATGCCGAGCAGCATAATCGCAGCCCTGTCCACACCAGAACTAGTGTGCACCGACTTGCAGGGTGTTGGCTGCACGAAAGCGATGACTCGACATGCGTCTAGTGACCCTCGGCGTCGGTGCTGCAGACTCGCCACGTTACCGGCCTGCGGGTCTGCTCGTTTCTTGCAGAGGTACCCGCGTGATCATCGATGGCGGGCCGCAAGCCGTGCCGAGCGGGCGCGTCGATGCCTGGCTCCTGACGGATGATCACGCAGAACTCGCCGCTGCAATACGCAGAAGCGCGCGCGCGCTGGGATTGACCGCAAGGGTCGCCTCGTTTCGTGCGGGGGGTCTGCGGATCGAGCCCAAGCCAGTCGTGCACACGAATCATCCGACATTCGCCTACGAGCTCCGAGACGGCTGCCTGAAGGTGGTTTGGGCGCCGGAATTCTTCGAGTTTCCGAGTTGGGCGAAGCACGCCGACTTGATGTTCGCGGAGGCATCTTCGTGGAACAAACCGATCTGCTTCCGGGGTGCAGTCGGCGGACATCTCGATGCACGCGCGGTGGAGCGCGCAGCGCGGCAGGCGGGTGTGAAGCGCCTCGTATTCGCGCACATCGGGCGCCCGACGATCCGCGCAATCGAGGGAGGCGCACGACCATCATTCGGCGAGCTCGCGCGCGACGGCCAGATCTTCCTGCAGCGCGTGCGTCCGAAGTCGCGACCACGAGCCCGACGATCTTGGCAAGCACGGGGTGCGCGATGATACCGATACACGAGTTGCTGGCACGCATCCGCTGGGACCCCGCGTTCGGACGCGGCGAGTTCGTAATAGGCTACCTTGACCACGACACCAGCGAACTACGGCACGCCGCTCTCCGGGATGCCCGGCCGGACCCCGAGAACCCCTCGATGCTGGATATCGTCGATGAGCACGGCCTGGTAGTGAGCCTGCCGCTGCACCGGATCCGTCAAGTCTTGCGCAACGGCGAAGTGATCTGGCAGCGCGCGACGCCCGCCCGTCCGCACGAGTGGTGAACTGCCTGCGGAGAGGCAGCGGGTCCGGCAGGCGACTCAACATGCTACCGGCGGTATCGTCAGTGTTATGAAGCTTCGTGTGGAATGTCACGCTGGGCATCGGGGCGAAGAGGAGCCGCTCGCTTTTTGGCTCGGCGAACGCCGGGTTGCCGTGCGTGCAATCATCGACCGCTGGTTTGCGCCGAGGCAGCGCTGGTTCAAGGTCGACGCTGACGATGGCCACACTTACGTGCTTCGACACGACGAGCAGACCAGAAACTGGGACATCGCCGCATACACGCGGGGATCCACCTGAGGCGCCCCCGAAGCGGCCGCTCATTAGGCGGGACCTTTGTTCACGCCTTCACGAGGCCGTCGTGGGCGGGCACGGAAGCGTCGAACGAGTTGTTCGAGCTGCAGGAAGTGCGTGCCGCGCCAGTAGATACGTCCGCAGCCCGAACAGCGCATAAAACGGCGAAAACGCTGGAATACGCGCGGCGGTACGCTGTCTTTGACGGCGGAGCGCGGCACGGAGTGGAGCTTGGCATTGCAGCTCATGCAGCGGGTGAACGGTTGGGAAGCTCTGTGCAGTGCAAGCGCCTGGATGACTTCCTCCACCTGTCGCTGCGGGTCCGTCGATCGCAATCGATAGCCGCGGGTGAGCGCCTTGTGCCTGAAGAGGCGCAGATCACGCGAGAGCAGGATGCGGCGCTCACGCACCGAGGTGGCGACGAGGTCACGGTCGGAGAGTTCGGTCGAGTAGGTGGTATCGAAGCCCAGCAGCCGGAGGAGCCGTGCGAGTTTTCCGAGGTGCGCGTCGGCGAGAAATCGCGTCCGGCGCAACGGCTTCGGTCGCAGCCGATACAGCGGCCGGATGTCCAATCGCTCGAACATTGGGTAAACGGCCACCCGTTCGCCACCGCGGAGACGGTGAGCGAAACGAGCCGACCGCCCGTCGATGAGGATGAGATCGACTTCCGTGTGAGGCACACCGAGATGCTCGATTACTTCTCTAACCGCCGGAGTGCCAGCGAATGCATGCGTAAAGGAACGCTTGCGGCACGAGAGCGGCAAATAGTCATTGAGTTCCTCGTAAAAGCGAAATTCGGCTGTGGGCATCGCCGTGACTCGACTCTACGCTCCTTCGGTTGTCGACATCCCTCGCGGACCCAGAATGGGCCCGACGACCGAACTCACAGCATCGTGCTGCATCGCCGCGCGCCGCCGCCGGATACTACATGCAAGCCCCGGTTTTTGCCTGCACCGGCGCATACCGCAGTTGAACTTCGCGGGAATGACCATCGCGCTACGCGCATCTACGTATAGCAACCAACCATGACGGGTATAGGGTCTCTCATCGAATAGCAGGTCAGTGCCTGCAAGAGGAGCGAGCCTCATGGGTACCTTCATCATGCTGACACGGCTCACGGTCGGCACGCCGCGGTCTGCGACATCCCTGGAGCAACTGGAACGTGCCGCGATGGACCAAGTTAAACGCCAATGCCCGAATGTGCGCTGGCTGCATAGCTATGCCGTGCTCGGCCGGCCCGACTACGTCGATGTCTTTATGGCGCCGGACGTGGAAACGGCGATGAAGGTATCCGCGCTTCTACGTACCTTCGGCCACGCGGATACGGAGATTTGGCCCGCAGTCGAGTGGGAGCAGTTCAAGCAGCTGGCAAGCTCCCTGCAGGCCTGAGTCAGATACGAGTTTTCTCTCCCCCCTGACGGAGGACATGTATGGGGAGCTGGTGCTGAGCGAACTCTACTACCGTTTGGGACTAAACTAGGGTTTCAGCGGTGCTGATCACGCCGTCGGAAATAACAGAGCGGTCCCGCGATTTGAACCTACAGTGTGGTGGTACCGGCCGCAAAACGGCAATCTAGCGCTTAGGTGCGCCGCGCTCGTGTCGTTTAGCGTCAAGCTCCAGAGGCGCCCGGCCGTAGCCGACGGTGGCAATCTGCTCCAGGTATGTCGTGAGGAAGGCGCCGATAGACCCGAAGGTTTCGTATTGGTGGACGTGGCGCAGCTCATGCGAGACCAGCCGATTAGTCACCTGCCCTTCCAGAATGTAGATGCCGTGGCCGAAGGTTATGCCGCCCGTGTTCGGGCCAATGAGATTGGTTGCGGCGGCGATGGATCGCAGCTCGGGATCCTCGGGTGTCGGTATGTTCCGGACAATGGAGATTCGAACGGCCTTGGGATGCTGGACGCCCACCAGAACTGCCGGTTTCGTTTCGGTCTCCGAGAGTGGTCGGCCGGATGCGAGGATCTTGGCTTCTTGCGCCTGAACCCAGACGGTCGCTGGGGGTAAGACCCGCGGCAGGAGCTTGAGCAGGTCCAAGGGCGTCCTCCTAGAGCAAGATTCCTCGAGAATGGTGAACAGCTGCAATTGGGAGCGTAACCGATCGCGGTCCGTTCGGTGGCGAGCCGCGCCCCGCGAGTGAAGCCCGATCAGAAACAAAGTTGAGCATCTGTGCATGGGGCGTCGAATTGACTCCGCATCCCTACATCGCCCCTAAATGCGGTCGGAATGGCCCTTCGCGGCGAGCACTTTCCGAAACTCGGAAACTGTCGAAAAGGGCTTTGGAATCAACTGCCTGGGAATTGGTAGCGGGGGCTCGCTCCCGCCACAATTTTCGGCTGATGTGAGGTTGATTTAGGCGGGACCGACGTCGGTAAGGACCCCCCTGTCAATTGCTAGGGGGCATGATTCAGAATTATAACCACCGGAATTTCCATGAGATTTTCTTTCACCACCGCTGCAAGCCGTTCCCGCCTAGGGCGCGGGTGACAGGCTATAGCCTTTAATCTTTAGTCTATTGACAAGGTATAACTACTCATTTAGAGTGTTGTTGAATAGCCATAGCTACTCGGAAAATGCCATGCTACGTTCCTTGCCCTTACAGCAGCTAGATAAGACGCTCAGCCCTTGGCGCTCTCTGCCACGCTCCCGGCCGAGCGGCGGCTGGCTTCGCGCGGTACGACAGGCATTGGGCATGACCACGCGCCAGCTCGCCAAGGCCGTGGGGGTCACCCAAGCCGCGGTCGTGGACGCCGAGCGGAGCGAAGCCAAAGGCGATATCACCCTCACGACATTGCAACGATACGCCGCGGCGCTCGGTTGCGAATTGACCTATGCGCTGGTACCCAAACGTCCGCTTCAGGAAGTAGTGGAGGAGCGGGCTGAGCGAATCGCGCGCGACGAGGTCTCGCGCGTGAAGCATTCCATGGCACTGGAAGATCAGTCAACCGGTCGGGAGCACTTGGAGCGCGAGATTGCGGAGCTGCGTAGGAAGCTCATGGAAGGCAAACGCTCACGGCTGTGGCAATGAGATTTGAGTATGCGCCTGGCGCCACGCCCATTGACCTGGACGAGGCCAAAGGGCTTATCCCCGCTCATCTCACATTGCAGCGTGAGCTCAGCGAGTACGAGGAATCAAACATTCTCGAGGCGACCGCATGGTTGTTCGCGCGACGCCGCGGCGACCCACTGGATGAGCGCTTCATTCATGTCGTTCACGGCCGCATGTTCAATCAGACTTGGAAATGGGCGGGAAAGTCGCGCCGCACGGATAAGAATATAGGCGTGTCCTGGTTCGAAATTCCGGTGCGGCTGCGTCAAATGCTCGGCGACGTTCGCGCTCAGATTGAGCATCAAGCCTACTCGCCTTTAGAGATTGCTGCCCGCTACCATCATCGCCTCGTCGCCATTCATGTGTTCCCGAACGGCAACGGTCGACACGCCCGCCTTATGGCGGATTTGCTCCTCACTGAACTCGCAGGACAGCGGTTCGAATGGGGCCGCGGCTCGCTGGTAGCTGCAAACGAGCTGCGCGCGCGCTACATCGCTGCACTCCAGGCGGCAGATGCTGGCGACTGTCAGCCCCTTCTAGATTTTTTGGATAACGCGTGACTTCCCACGCAAACTCGCTGGATTATCAAAACGGAAAAAAGTTGTTATAAATCCATGAGTTCGAATTGGTAGCGGGGGCAGGATTTGAACCTGCGACCTTCGGGTTATGAGGCACACGTCGGGGTATTGGGGGTCATATTAATCAGTCACTTACAGCGCTTGCCACCCCCTTACCCCGCCTATTCCAGGCACAATTTGGGCACACCCAATCTGACCTAGACACAATTTGGGCACAGAAGGAATTTGCACATCCCGATTGCGACCGCCATTGCGACGCGGACAACCCACCTCTAACCCCGCGACTCGCCACCCCTTGCGCATGTGCTCGCTTGTTACGCAGCAGCGCGCGGTGCGTCAATTAGACCGATGGTCACTCGCTTACCAACCGCCGCGGCGGCCTTCTGCACAGTCTCCAGCAGAACGCTGGGGTTCTCGGGATCGAGAAAGCGCTCGAGTTGGCTGCGGCTCGTGTTCATACGCTTGGCCATCTCGCTTTTGCTAATACCCTCTTTCCTCATCGCTTCTGACACCTCCCAAGACAGCACGCGCTTCCAGGCAACGGCACTCACTTCTTCGTAAATACCTTCCTCTACGAGAAAGTCATCAAAGGAAGAACCTAGATGTTTATTTCGCCTTCTTTTCACGATCAAACTCCTTCTTCCGCTTTACCGCCAAGTCCAGGTCATCATCCGGGGTCCGCTGCGATTTCTTGATAAAACCGTGAAGCAGAATCATTTGACCAGCGGAGATAAAGAACAAAACCCGAGAGATTCTATTCCCGGTTAACGAACTTCTTACTTCCCAGAGTCCCCGCCTCGAGGTAAGTGACCGGCATGTAGGCATGCCAACCGGCCACCCAAATTCCACCGTAGCAATATCTTGTCCTACGATACGTTTATCGTCCTTCGATAGGGTTTTGAGCCAGTGTCTAACCGGCTCGGAACCGGTCGCGCTGCGATAGAACATCGCCGGCAATATCTTGCGCTTCGGCTCTGCCGGCATTCCTGCTGTACCTCCCAATGTACACTGTACCTTATACGGTACTATTGGGTCAACCACCCTGCATCACACTTACTGGTCGCAGCTGCGCGTCGAGGTCTTCGATGGGAATCGTGGGCTATTAACTAAATGGTGGGCCGTGGGCGATTCGGACTGTTCCTCCAATCCTAGTGCGCATAAAACTCAAGTGATTTCTACTTTATATGGATCAATGCAGTGAAGTCGGCAGGGAGTTTCCGGGAACCTTTGGGGGATACTCACCCGCCGGTACCGCCCCGCGAGGTTTCTACGCCGTAGGCTATTGACGGTCGCGCCGTCGTGACGCGATTCTGCAAACTCCTACAATGGAGATATAACGCATGAATCAAGTCGAACCGAATCCAATCGCCGTCTTTCTTGCCGATGTGTGGATCGACGCCGCGAGGCAATACGGCGCCCCAATGACCTACAAGCAGGAACAGCTGGCGCGGGAAGAGTGTGCTCGCTTCTCAGAGCAACAGGGTTTCCGGCCGACGCGAGCAAGCGCCTAAAATCGCACAATGGGGACTGAACCGTTAGGGCACACCAAAGGTAAGATCGGCGTCGGGGCCAACAGATCGAGAGATTGCGTCAACTATGTATTTGGCTGGAGTCATTCCAGCCAAATCTGCGGCCCCCATGGCTAACGATTGAAGTCCAATAATCATCCCCCTGGGTTCTCCAGCGGTAATGTCAGCACCGGGAGGAAATAACGGGTCAAAGAAAATTGGCGATCCGCTGGTACCCGGCACGAGGGTCGTAGCAAGCCACCAGACCCGGAATTGGCGCGGTTGAGAATCCTGCTTGCACGTATAGGTCACTGTTTCGTCCGGGATGCTGGCAATTTTCCCAAAATGGAATACTGGATTATTTCGTTTCTTTCCCTCCAAGCCTGGGACTAGACCCGCCGATGCTGTTTGAGAGCCAACACCTATTTTGGCGATCTCATCTGGCGTTCCAAAGTTTCGAAAATTGAGAAATCTTACGTCGTAGCTGCCCGACAAAAGCTCGCGCGGCGCCTTCAAAACAGCCACATCAACGCTTTCATCTTTACTCTTCAGCCAACTCACCGCTCCATTTATAGTCAGCCCTATTGGAAGATAGCTGACTCCTGTCTGGTCCGCGTTGAGATCAAAGTGCATGTTATTGACCCTGATATACAGTTTTGCGGGATTACTTCGGTCGCATCCAGCCCACACCGGATCTACTACATGCCGTGCCGTAACAAGCAACGGATAGGTATTCTCTCCGGCTTTGTTCGGAACGAGGACAAGAAAACCGGTCGCAACCAATCTGTCCTTAATCACGTTGCCTGCCGGGTCCGACGCAAAGAAGAAAACGATGCTCTTCGTCACAACGGGAATGTTGAGGGAAGTGATGGCGTGCGCAATACCGAATGGCGCGGCCGACAAAATCATCATCAATCCGAACCCTCGATACATGTCAGGGGCAATCTGATTTCCGTTTAATTCCAGCGGTCTGAACGTCGTGATCTTCTTCGTCCGTATTCTTCGGGCGGGCATTATCTAAATCGTCTTGTTCGTCTCGATTTTCTCCGCCGATGGTG
>JBKQSA010000132.1:0-3079 GCA_052143815.1 Steroidobacteraceae bacterium
TGGTGTTTGTGAACTACGGCTTGCCCGAGGACTACGAGAAGCTCGACCAGCTTGGCATTTCCGTGAAAGGCGCAATTGTAATCGCCAAGTACTATCACAGTTGGCGAGGGGTGAAACCGAAAGTTGCAGCCGAGCATGGAGCCATTGGCTGCCTCATCTACTCGGAACCGCAGGACGACGGCTACACGCGGGACAATGTGTTTCCGTTGGGGCCGATGCGCCCAGCGGATGGAGTGCAGCGCGGCAGCGTCATGGATTTTGCTTCGGCGAGCCCGGGGGATCCGCTGACGCCCGGAATCGGCGCGACTCCCGATGCCAAGCGCCTGCCGCTGAACGAGGCAAAGAGCATCACGACAATTCCTGTGCTCCCGATTTCTTACGGCGATGCGCAGCCTTTGCTGGCCGCGCTGGCGGGTCCGATGGCGCCGGAGGAGTGGCGGGGCTCGCTTCCGATTCCGTATCACCTGGGACCGGGGCCGGCGCAGGTTCATTTGAAAGTCGCATTTAATTGGGACATCAAGCCGGTCTACGACGTGATCGCGAAAATTCCGGGCAGTGTGGCTCCGGACGAGTGGATCTTGCGCGGCAACCATCATGACGCGTGGGTGAACGGAGCCGAGGATCCAATCTCAGGGCAGGTATCCCTGCTGGAAGAAGCGCGGGCACTGGGTCTGTTGCTGAAGCAGGGCTGGAAGCCGCGGCGCACGATCATCTACGCGGCGTGGGATGGCGAAGAGCCCATGCTGCTGGGGTCGACCGAATGGGTGGAAACCCATGCCGATGAGTTGCGCGAGCATGCCGCCGTCTACATCAACACTGACGGCAACGACCGCGGCGTTCTGACTATGAACGGCTCGCACAGCCTGGAGCAATTCATCAATGGAGTTGCGCGCGACATCGAAGATCCGGAAACCAAGATGACGGTGTGGCAGCGAGCGCAGCTGAATCAGATCGCCGCAGCAAAATCCGCGGACGATCGGAAGGAATTGCGGCAGCGGGCCGATCTGCGAATCGGAGCGTTGGGATCGGGGACCGATTTCACGGCATTCATCGATCATGTGGGCGTTGCCACGCTGGACATGGGATACGGCGGCGAAGACGAAGAGGGGATCTATCACTCCATTTACGACGACTTCTATTGGTACACGCATTTTTCCGATACTGATTTCGTTTATGGGCGAGCCCTGGCGCAAACCGTGGGAACGTCGGTGATGCGATTGGCGGACGCTGAAGTGCTACCTTTCGACTTCGTGAATTTCGCCGATACGGTGGAGATGTACACGAAGAACCTGGAGAAGTTGCTCGCCGACAAGCAGGAGGAGATTCGCGAGCGCAATCAGGAACTGGATGAGGGAATGTTCAAGGCGACGTTGGACCCACGGCGTCCTACGGTCGCGCCGCCGCGGGAAGAGGTTCCGCCACACCTGAACTTCGCGCCGCTGCAGAACGCAGTGGACTCGCTCACTCGCAGCGCCAAGCACTACCGGCAGGCGCTGTCACAGAAGCAGGCGAGTTTAGGAGACGATGCGTTTGCGGAAAAGCTCGGCGCTCTGAACCGAGAGCTGATCGAGAGCGAGCGCCGGCTCACCAATGCCGACGGATTGCCGCGGCGTCCGTGGTACAAGCATCTGCTGTATGCTCCGGGCGTTTACTCGGGCTATGGAGTGAAGACGGTTCCGGGCGTGCGCGAGGGGATTGAACAGAAGCGGTATGCGGAAGCGGAGCAGGAGATCGTGCGCGTCGCTAAGGCGTTGGAGAACGAGTCGGCGCTGATCGAGTCGGCGGCGCGGGAGTTGGAGGCGGCGGGGAAATAGGCGATCGCGCCCGGGTGCCGGTGTGATTTATGAAGCGACCGATTGTTCCGCGGAAACCTCGGGAGTGATCGCGGGCTCCGCCTTGGTTCGCAAGTACGCATCGACGCTCGCGGCTGTCTTGCGGCCCTCGGCAATTGCCCACACGACTAACGACTGTCCGCGCCGCATATCTCCCGCCGCGAAGACTCCCGGCACCGACGACATGTCGTTCTGGTCCGTGGCCACATTGCCGCGCGGATCGAGTTTCACTCCCAACTGATCGATCATTCCATTTCGCACCGGTCCCATAAAGCCCATGGCGATCAGCACGAGATCCGCTTCCATCGTGAATTCTGTACCTGGAATGGGCTCGAACTTCGGCGGCGCGCCTACGCGCACGGCGTGCAGTTGCTGAACGGAATTGGAGCCAGTGAATTTTGTAGTCGCGAGACTCCAGTCGCGCACTCCGCCTTCTTCATGTGCGCCTTCGGTGCGCAGTTGCATCGGCCAGAGGGGCCAGGGCGTCAGCGGCGAGCGCTCGTCGGGAGGCTTCGGCATGATCTCGAACTGGTGCACGGAGAGAGGCTATCTTAGGGGCCAAACTTCGGAGAGAAGCCGAGCCTGCCTGGAATCACTCGAAACCGCGCCACCGGCACGGACATTGCCGAAGCAACTGCACAGCCCCAAATCTACTAATGACTATTGGTCACGTCAAAAAGCTGCAACCTTTTTCGCTTCGGTGCCTGCTTGGGGCCGTTTCCAATTGACAGTCTGGTGCACCTGACATAGGATCAAAATATCCCCTCGTGTTCTGGCGATAGTACATTTCCCTCCTCCAATATTGAGCGCTATTTGGTTATCCATGGCTTCGATGTCCGACAAAAGCCCAGCCGTTTCCCCGACCGGCAGTGGTCCAAAAGGTAGCCTGCCGTCAACCGCCCCGGCTCGGGCTTCCGCGCCCAGCTCTGCGGACGACGCGGCACGCGAGCTGGAACAATTGCGCGATCGTTTCCGCAAGACGGCGGACGCTCTGGCCTCTGCCGCCCACGACCTCAAGACGCCCTTGGCGATCCTCAACGGCTACATTGAACTGCTGCAGAGCCAGAAACTCGGACCGCTCAATGAGCGCCAGCGCGAAGTGATGGGCGACATGTTTTTGAGCGGACAGCGCTTGCAGCAATTCATTCAGGACTTCCTGACCTTCAGCGTGCTCGAAACCGGCGAACTGCGCACGCAGTACGTGGAAGGTGACATGAACGCGTGCCTCTCGGAAGTTTGCCGGCTCT
>JBKQSA010000133.1:0-109685 GCA_052143815.1 Steroidobacteraceae bacterium
GGCGATGGAGTCTTTGTGTACATCCAGCCCGACAAACGTCTTGTAATCAGTTCGCATGACGGTACCTCCTCGATAGATCTCTCGACCTTATCAGGAAAGACCATAGTGTCTTAGACTCCGCGCTCGGGCGCTTCCCCGGACCGAGCGCACGGCGATGATTGATCAGGGGTCAGAATTGAGCGTGAGCCGGCAGTGCGAGATTCTCGAGCTGAATCGGACCGGCGTGTACTACACGCCGCGTCCGGTGAGCGAAGAGGATTTGATTCTGATGCGCCGGATTGATGAGTTGCATCTGAAGCATCCGTTTTATGGAGCGCGCCGGCTCGCCAAGCAGCTCGTACGGGATGGGTTTGAAGTCGGCCGAGTGCACGTGGCGACGCTGATGCGCCGCATGGGCATCGAGGCCATCTACCGCCGACCGCGCACCAGTATTCCGGCGCGCGACTCGCTGATCTACCCGTATCTGCTGGGGGGCCTGAAGATCGATCGAGCGAACCAAGTCTGGGCGAGTGATTTGACCTATTTGCCTATGGCGCACGGGTTTTTATACCTGGTCGCGATCCTGGACGTGGCGAGTCGCAAGGTCCTGTCATTTCGAGTCTCGAACACGATGACGCCGGATTTCTGCGTCGATGCGCTGGCCGAAGCGATTGACCGATACGGTGCGCCCGAGATCGTCAACACCGATCAGGGCTCGCAGTTCACCAGCCAAGCGTGGACCGACGTGCTCAACGCCGCGGGCGTTCGCATCAGCATGGACAGCAAGGGGCGTTGGATCGACAAGGAATACGCTGCATAGTGCACCTCAGGAGTGAGTTCGAGTGTCGTTTGATCGTGCGGCGGCCGTTTTGCCGCGTAATTTGCCCTGGTGGCGATATTTGATTGGCGCGTCTGCGCCGGGGTCTTCGAAAAGACATTGTCCCTTATCGTTGATGCAATGTCCGACCAGCAACCCCGCTCGTCGCCAGATTTTTACAGTGTGATAGGAGACATCCAGCCGCTTGGCAATCTGCTTCGGCGTCAGCAGCCCCTGAGTGCGCAATCGTTCGATCCGTGTTTTGAGTTTGTAGGATTTGCGGCAGACTTTTCGCCGAGAACGTCTGCCAGTTCCAAAGAAGGGAATGAGCCTGCGGTCTTGGGTTGAATCACGTCCGCCGCCCAGAGCGGTCTACCACTTGGGGATCGAGTTGCCGGCGGGGGCAGAAGGCCTTTCCTCACCCAATTTGTGATGGTCGATTGATGACATGAGAAATGCTTGGCGAGCATCGGACGCGTAACGAACATTGGGTGAAGCTCCGAATAGGTGAATGGTTTGCGAGCGCAGAAATGAAAAAGGCCTGCGGTGGCAGGCCTTGGGGTGCGTGAAAGCACTTTAGTAAAATGGACCGACTTTTATACCAAAGTCAAATACCGAGCGGCTAATTCCTAAATTTTTATAAAAGCGAACGACCAGGCAGAAGCGATGTTTTTTGCTGACGGAGCTCGAAATTTTTTGTAATTTTTCCGCTCGTTTCCTGCCAAGGCGAAACTAAAATTTGAAACTGCCGAGCCCCATTTAAGGATAGCGGGGGCCCACAGTGACCCTTGGGAAACACCTCGGGGGGGACCCCCCAGCCTTTTGCTGTAGCCATTGTGACTGTGCCATCTGGTGAAGCCATTTCGCTCTTGGCTTTTCTACCACCTCATACTTGCTCACCCTTCTTCGCGCAGGGCGCGGCGCATGTGCGCTGTGCCGATGCCGAGCCAGATGCGGTATTCGTTCACAACTACCTCGTACTTCGGCTCAATGCAGCGACGCCACAGATCCGTCGAGATATTGAGAAGCACCGCGTGCATGCAGCGGGGTCGCCCTATAGCCACCTTGGAGGGCTTCAGGAAGCGCGCCGGCGCTCGTTCCTCCAGCAGCGCCATGTTCGCCAGGGTCGACAAATACGGCCGCGGGCCGTCCGTCGTCGCCATCATCGGCGCCCAGCGTTCGGCCCGGCTATGCCGTTCTGCGACCGCCAGCAATGCTGCTCTCAGGTTCTCGCGGACGCTGTCATCGAGCGCGAAGGAGTATCGCAATGCCCAGTGATAACGATCCTCCAGTCCCGCGCAAGCGAGAGCGCTTTCAGCAACGTCCATTCGGGCTTCTTCGTCGACGGCGTGGACTTGTGCGACGACCACCTCACGCTGCCGTTGCGCTCGCCGCTGCCCGCCCGGAACCACGCCGCGCGCTCCGCTTGCTCCAACACTGTCGCGCCACGGCTGCCATCGAGTGCGATTCCTGACGGGGCGGTCAACGAAATTAGTATTTCTGGCTTCAAGTGGATCTTCTGGGTATGAATTTGGTCAAGTCTCTACTCCGCCGCTTTGTACTCCGCCGCCTATAGGGTTCGGCGGAGTGGCGGAGTACAACTCCTCCGCCATCCACCTCCACTACGAACAACCCCGCCGGCGGAGTACGGCGGAGTACGTCAACGTGGTTAGGTTTCGGCCGAGATGTCGTCATATTCGACTTCCTGAGTGATCAAATACTCGGTTTTGCTGCCCTGTCTTTCGGCGGCCGGTAATTCAGCCATGGCGAAGCGTCCCGTGCGAAGACCCTCCTTTACGAGTTCCCGCACCCGCACCCTGGGGAGACCAATCTCCTTGGAATGGACGTCCGCAACGACAGAAGCTGGTAATCGTTCGTTATTGGCGAGTTTTCGTTCGATGAAACCGGCGATCGTCTCCATGTCCTCGTTGGCTGTAGTTTGTCGGGGCCGCCCGAGAGCTTCCGGCAGTGCATGTTCGAATCGAAACCCGTCGCGGTAGATGAAGGTCGGAGTCGGGTCGAGTTCGACGTAGGAGAGCTTGTGGACGGCGAGGATCAGATATCGACCCTTTTGGAGATCCTCATCCGTGACCTGCGGTGGCGCCTTATATCGGATCTCACGATAGGTAAATTCACGAGCCGTGACTCGCACGAGTTGGCGTTGCCCGCGCGAATTGTCTGCCTTGGCGGTACCACCGCGGCCGACGTGCTGATCCATGATCCCGCTTCGGGCGACGTTCTGTGAGACGTGATCGACAATCTGCACGCAGCAGGCCATCTCTATCGACATCTGCCGCATGACCATGTTCATCATGGCGGGACCGTTTAAGACACATCCGGGTGAAGAGGACCGGGACCCCTGGCGGCGGCAGCTTGAACAGCAACTTGCCGCGGTTCGGGCGACCACTGGAGATGCGCACCGCATCCGGCGCATCCCAGTGGCGCATGATGTCGATGCCGCGACCGGCGAAGAATTCAATGGCCTTGTCCAGGTCGTCGACGTCTATGCAACAGGTCCCTGAATACCGATGCAACAGCCCGACGTTGTACATGAGGCGGCTGGCGCGCCGAGGGTCCGTGATCGCGTTCTCGCGAAGATTCCATCCCTTATCAATGGGGCCTTTCTTGCCGAACGGGATCGAGCAGAGAGCCAAGCCCTGCTTGACGTAGAGGCGGGCCCATTCGCCCGTCGTAATCGGCTTGCTCAGTTTTTGAACAGGCGCTAAACTTCGACGGCGTGATGATGTTTTCGAAAGGGCCTGGACGTTTGCCGCGTCCGGGCCTTTTTCATCCCCGGGTCAGGTGGGTGCGTGTTCATACAAACTCGCTCCCATCGTAAACCGGCGCAACGCGTTTCTTCGACGGCTTTTCCCTCTTAAAGCACCGGTAGGCGAGCCACATTTCCCGCCGCAGCTCCCATGCCGTTTCAAACGCCGCCGTCTCGAGCTCCACCAGTCGCAGGAATTCAGCGCGTTGACGCGGGTCTAGGATTTCGGCTGCGCACGCGTCGCGTTGGGCGGCCTTCATTTCTTTCCTCGATATGTTTTGTAGCGGACACCGGTCGCCTGGCGCTGCAGGGTGGATGCTGTTTTGCGCAGCGAGCCCGCGGCCCGCGTGAGAGCGTCGGCGAGCTGCAACACCTCGCGAAATTGTTTTCGTGTTTTGGGGTCGCGAATTTCTGCAGCGCGGGCCGCAATGGCGGCCAAGGCTTTTACGCGCCTCATGGCGCACCACCAGCGCGGCGGCGTCGTGGGCCGCCGTCGATCAACGTCGGCGCGTTGACCGGGTGGACCGTGCTCGCGGTCAGAAACTTGCGCACCTCGGCGAGTGGGTAAAAAATCTTGCGACCCGTTTTTTGATACGGCGGCCCCTTCCCGTGGCTGCGCTCGTTGGCCAACGCGCCGATCCCGATGCCGCGAAGGAGGGCGAATTCGTGGTCGTCGATGAGATCGAGCAGGCGTTTGATATCAGCAGCCGACTGGTTATTGGCGCGTAGAAGATCGACATTAGAGACGGACGGCTGATCGAGAGCAGCCGGTAATCGAGGTGTGTTTTTAGGCACGTGGGGCTCCACAAGCAATGAAGATCGGCGCCACGGCGATAATGTCGTGGCGGTGGTTCTTCGTCGCTGATGGAGGCTTAGTCCAATGCCCTACGGTTGGTGTCGAATCGAATCAAAAACGCGGGGCCGTCAAGGAAGCGAAGTCGTGAACGCGCGCCGGCGATGACCAGAGTATCCGCCAACATTATATAAAGGTAAAGTTTGGTTTGGCGAATCGACGTTGGCGGAAATCAAAACTAGAGGACGCGCTGTGCCAATCTTGGTGTTGGCTTCGTCTCAGCGTTCTACGCGGCTGGCAACAGGCTACGCGCGTTTGCGATGCAGATCCGCGGGACGGAGATTTGTGTACCTCCGCAGTTGCCCCCAATCTCGATGGCCGGAGATCAATGACACCTCGGGGATGCTGTACCCGGCTTCGAACAAGCGGCTGATTCCTTCATGTCGCAAATCGTGATGATGAAGGTTCGGGATTTCGAGGAACGCCGCCGCATCGACGAAGTATTTGGAAACCGTGCGGCAATTGTGCGGAAAAATTAGCGGGCCTTTTCGGGGTTGCCGTTGGACGATCTCGGCGGCGTCGCGCTCGCCAATCTTCAACAAGGGGATATTCCAGTCGTTGCCAGCCTTGTGCTTCGGGTGCTTCCTATTTCGAACCCAGACCATCGGCTTGTCGCCCGGTGTGAAGTCCGTCCAGCGCAACGCGCAAACTTCGGACACACGCATCGCGGTGACCACGCTGAAGTTGATGAGATCGCGCATGGGCAACTTGGTGTCCATCCGCTCGAGGTGGGCGATGACCTTCTCGATCTCGGCATCCGTCACGCGTCGGTCTCGCTCCTTGCTGGCCGTCATCATCTTGGCGCGGGTGAGCGCCTTGCGGGTGGCCTCTGCGTCGGCGTGCGGGGCATCGATATGAAAGATGTCTCGCGCCGTTTGCAGGACCGTACAGAGATAGCTGACGCGGGCGTTCAAGCCCACGCCGCCAGTTCCATTGACGCTCATGTCGACGAACACCTCCGTCATCTTGGCCTTGGTCAAGTCCTTGACCAGCACCCCATCGAAGGCTTCGCGCAGAACCCGCAGCTCGGCGGATTTGCTCTTTCCCCATGGTGCGACGCTGTACAATTCTGTCTCGTACCGCGAGATCAGTTTCGAAACGAGCAGACCCTTTGGAGCCATCAGACCGGCGGACTTCTTCTCCTCGATCTCGCGCTCGATGCGGTCGGCCCATACTTTTGCCAAGTGACGGGTGGGGAACGTTGCACAATGCGCCTCGCCTCGTTTGCGCACGAGGGCACGCCACTTGGAACCAATCTCGATGATACTCGCCATTGTCGTATCACTCCTGGTTGCAAATCCGTATCAGTCGAATCGAGAACAAATGTTATTTGAAGTGATTAAGTGATTATGAGTGATACAGAATGATCGAACAACCCAAGGAAACGCTAGATATTTCAGATGGTTCCGCGCAAGTGACTGATCTAACACACTTCATGGTCATATCATACGAATGATGCCCTATTGGTACGAGGGTTTCCTGGGATTGCGATACCTGCGCGCTTCACCGCGGCGCGGGGTCGTCTCGTTGATCGCAGGAATCGCAATGATCGGTCTGGCGCTCGGCGTCGCCGTGCTGATCGTCGTGCTTTCGGTGATGAACGGCTTCGAAGAGGAGTTACGCGCCAGGATATTGAGCCTTACCGGTCATGCGACGATTTCCGGCCTGGAAGGCCGCATCTCGAACTGGCGTCCGCAAATTGCCAAGCTCGCGCATTTTCCCGGGGTGGTCGCCGCTGCGCCTTATATCGAAGAGCAGGGCATGGTGACCCACGGCAACAAGTCCGCGGGAATCCTGCTGCGCGGCGTGCTGCCCGATGCCGAGCGCAAGGTCGCGGATCTGGCGCCGCATTTATTGAGCGGCCACGTGAGCGACCTCGTCGCGGGTAAGTATCGAGTGGTATTGGGGAAGGATCTGGCGGAGGAGATCGGCGCCAAGGTGGGCGATCGTGTCGTCGTGATCGTGCCGCAAGGCGACGTCACACCGGTAGGCGTTATGCCGCGCATGCGCGCGTTCGAGGTGGTTGGTATCATTGCCGTCGGCATGTACGAATATGATCGCCGCATCGCGCTGTTCGCCATGCAGGACGTCGCCAAACTGTTGCGGATGGGCGACGACATCAGCGGCTTTCGGCTGAATCTCGCGGACATGTACGCCGCGCCGCGGGTGGTGCGCAATGCTGCCGTGGCGCTCGGAGGCAGTTACCTCGTCGAGGATTGGACTACCCAGCACGCCAATTTCTTCCGTTCCATCGAAATCACGAAGCGGATTCTATTCATCATGCTGTCGGCGGTGGTGGCCGTCGCCGCGTTCAATATCGTATCGACGATGGTGATGGTGGTGAAGAGCAAACGTCGCGATATCGCCATTTTGCGAACCCTCGGCTCTTCGCCGGGCAGTATTTTGTCGATCTTCGTGGTGCAGGGCAGCCTCATTGGAACGCTCGGCATCGCCCTCGGAGTCATCTTGGGGGTTTTGATCGCGGTCAACCTGCAGACGCTGGTGCATGGTCTGGAAGACGTAGTCGGCTTCAAATTCCTCGATGCGCGCGTTTATTTCATGAGCGACTTGCCGGCGCACGTTCGGCTGTCGGACGTCGTCGAGATCTGCGTATTCGCGTTCGTTCTGGCGTGCATGTCGACGCTGTATCCTGCCTGGCGCGCCGCGCGGTTGCTGCCCGCCGAATCCTTGCGAAATGACTGAGCCCGAACCCCCAATGGCCGATGAGAACACCGTCGTGCTCGAAGGCACGGGACTGGTCAAGGAGTTCATCCAAGGCGCGGTGACGTTGCAGGTATTACGCGGCGCCTCGATCAAGGTTCGGGCCGGCGAGCGCATCGCCATCGTAGGTGCCTCCGGCTCGGGCAAGACCACGCTGCTGCAATTGCTCGGGGGTTTGGATCTGCCGACCCGCGGCACGGTCGAGATCGCAGGCTCAGCCATGAATCAGTTGAACGACACGGAACGTGGGCTGCTGCGCAATCAGGCGGTGGGCTTCGTCTATCAATTTCATCACTTGTTGCCCGAGTTCACCGCCCTTGAAAACGTGGCGATGCCGTTGTTGGTGCGGCGCTCGAATCCCGCGGTTGCCAGGGCGTCGGCGGCGGCCATATTGACGCGGGTGGGGCTGGCGGCTCGGCTCGATCACCGGCCGTCGCAGCTGTCCGGCGGCGAGCGCCAACGCGCGGCGGTGGCCCGCGCGCTGGTTACCCAGCCGCGGCTGGTGCTGGCCGACGAACCGACCGGCAATCTCGATGGCGTGAACGCGGCGCAGGTATTCGAGCTGATGCTGGAACTCAACCGTGAATTGCGGACGAGCCTTGTCATCGTGACCCACGACGAACGGCTGGCCGCGCGCCTGGATCGGATACTCACGTTGGTCGACGGCGTGCTAGTCGAACGCGGTGGGGCGCAGGCTTGATCTCAATCGGCGACGGCGCAACAGAAACGCCACGCGCGCGCGCCAAAGGCATTGCGCGAGCACATAACCGAGCGCTGCGGCGCAGGTTCCCAGCACCAATGCGCCGAGCAGCAGCGGCTCCCATAGTTGATGGAGCTGCACACGGAAATTTCGATGACTCAATCCGTGAATCATGGGTAAGAGGTTCAGTCCCATGAGTTTTGCGCCGACCCAGATGGAGCCGGCTACCTGCGGAAACCAAGTGAATGGGTTGCTCACGAACACCGTCGCGACCAACACGGGAATATTCAATCTAAAGAGAATCCCGAGGACGGCGCACAACGTGAGATGCAGCGGTAAGAACGGCGTGGGCGGAACGAACGCAATCAACAGTCCCAAGGAGAATGCCCGGATGACGCTCGTTCGCCTGAAGGTCCAACAACCCCGGTCGACGACGAGCGAAGCGAACGGCCTCAAACACCAGAGTTTCTCCAGTGTATGGCGCTCGGGTGTAATGCTCTTGAGCCAGCGTTGCATGGATTGCGGTTCAACTCTCCCCAGCGGCTATTATGCCGTTTCTGTAGGATGAGGGGGCGCCCTAGTACCCACTGCTCAAAACTGGAATTTCGGGCTGCCGAGCGGTATCTCACGGGTCGGCGCTCAAGTATTATGCCCGCAGATCGAAGACTTACGAAAGAGGACGCAATGTGGGAGATCATCCGCGCCGGCGGCGGCTTCATGTGGCCCATTATTTTATGCTCGATTGCGGCGGTCGCCATCATATTGGAGCGGTCGTGGACATTGCAGAGCAGCAGAGTCATCCCTCGCGACCTGTCGCAAAAGGTATGGAATTGGATCGAAGCCGACCAGCTCAGCGATAAGCTCATCGTCGCCCTCGAGCAGAATTCGCCGCTTGGCAAGCTGCTGGCCATCGGTCTCGCCAACCGCTACAAACCCCGCGCGCTGATGGTCGAGCGTCTCGAGGACGGCGGTCGCCACGTGATCCATGAGTTGGAGCGATTTCTCAACACTCTCGGGACGATCGCCTCGGTGGCTCCGCTGCTGGGTTTGCTGGGTACGGTTGCCGGCATCATTCACGCATTCAATGCGATCACCGCCAACGGTCTCGGCGATCCTCGGACCCTATCCGGCGGAATCGGCGAGGCGCTCATCACCACTGCCGCGGGCCTCACGGTGGCCATTCCCTCGCTGATCGCCTATCGGTTTCTGCGCGGCAAAGTCGAACGCCTCGTCATACGAATGGAAAAGGAAGCCATGAAGCTCGTCGATGCATTGGACGAGCGCGGCAATGCGGCGCACATGGGCAACGCCGGCGTCTGATCGTGAATCTGCGGCCGCGACATCGTGAGGATCCAGAGATTAATCTCATCTCGCTCATCGACGTGCTGCTGGTGTTGTTGATCTTTTTCATGGTGTCGACCACGTTTCAACAAGAGGGACGGGTCAAGGTCCAACTACCTCAGGCCAGCCAGATTCCTCTGCCGCGCGGTTCGCGGGAACCCTTGGTGATCACGGTCACCGCGGAAGGCACGTACCGGGTCAATGACCACACGCTGATCAACTCGTCCGCGGATACCCTGCGGGCCGCGCTCCTCAAGGAAGCGGGCACGGAGCGCGGTCCCATCACGATCAAAGCGGATGCACGCACGACTCATCAAGCGGTGGTCACCGCGATGGATGTCGCCGGGCGAATGGGGTTTGCGCAGCTGAACATCGCCACGGTTCACGAGGGCGGCTCGCCTTGAGCGCAATCCCCGCCGCGAGAGTGAGTCTTCCGAAACCCGATAATAGCTCCTGGTCGATATATCGGCGCCTATTGCGCTACGCGAGGCCGTACGTCGGCGTATTCCTGATCGGCGTACTCGGCATGATTCTGTTCGCCGCCTCGCAGTGGGCATTGGCGTACTTGGTCAAGACGTTCATGAGCGGTGCATTCGTCAATAAGGACCCCGCGATCCTGTGGCAGATACCAATCGGCGTGGTGGTGCTTTTCACTTTGCGCGGCATCGGTGACTATGTCGCCAACTACTATCCTAGCTGGGTGGGTAGGCAGGTCATCAAGGGCTTGCGCCGCGATGTATTCGCCCATTATTTGCGGCTTCCCACGGCATACCTCGACCGCCAGCAATCGGGTCACTTGCTGTCCAAACTGACCTACAACATCGAAATGGTGGCCGATGCGGCGACCGGCGCATCGATTTCTCTCATCGGCGATACCATCACCATCGTCGGCTTGATCGGGTATCTGTTCTACTTGAATTGGCGGCTCGCGCTGTTCTGCATCATCGCTGCACCGGTGATCGGATGGCTGATGAAGATCGCCAACCGCAGATTCCGCCGCTACAGCGAACGTATTCAGAATTCCATGGGCGACATCACGCGGGTCGCCAAGGAAGCGATCGACGCGCATCGCTTAATCAAGATATTCAATGCCGAAGATCATCAAACGCGGCGCTTCGAGGCGGTCAACGAACACAATCGCGCTTCGCAAATGAAATTGGCCCGCGCCAAGTCCATCAGCAATCCCGTGGTACAAACCATCGCCTCGATGGCGCTCGCGGGGGTGTTGTACGTCGCCATCCGGCAGATTTTTCTGCACAACATGCGCGTCGACGAGCTGTTCGGATTTCTCACGGCGCTGATGCTGGTTCCCGGGCCGTTGCGAAGCTTGGTTAATGTCAGCGGTCCCTTGCAGCAGGGCGTCGCCGCCGGCCAGAGCGTCTTCGAATTGCTCGATCAGCCCACCGAAGGCAGCGGCGGCAATCGATCGATAACGCGCGCGCGGGGCGAGATCGAATTTCGCAACGTGTCTTTCATGTACGGCGGCGACAAGGGGTCGGTGCTGCACAATGTGAGCTTCCACGTGCAGCCGGGCGAGACCGTCGCCATCGTCGGACGGTCGGGCAGCGGCAAAAGCACGCTCGTAGGTCTGGTGCCGCGTTTCTACGACGTGCAGGAGGGTGCGGTACTGTTGGATGGGGTGGATGTCAGAGAGTACAAACTGACGGATCTGCGGTCCCAGGTGAGTTTGGTGAGCCAGGATGTCGTGCTCTTCAACGACACCATTCGCAACAACATTGCGTTCAACGCCATCGACAAATCGGAGGCGCAAGTCGAAGCCGCGGCGCGCGCCGCCAACGTAATTGAGTTCGTGGCGCTCCAGCCGCAAGGCTTCGAGACGCCGTTGAGCGACCGCGGCCAGAACTTGTCCGGCGGCCAACGACAACGGATTTCCATCGCGCGTGCGCTCCTCAAGGACTCCCCGGTGTTGATCCTGGACGAGGCCACCGCCGCACTCGACAACGAATCGGAACGCCGCGTGCAGCAGGAGCTAAGCCTGCTCATGGAGGGGCGGACGACTCTGGTGATCGCCCACCGGTTATCCACGGTAGAAGGTGCCGATCGAATCATCGTGCTCGATGAGGGAAGGATCGTCGAGATGGGCAACCATCAGGAGCTGCTGGCGCTCGGCGGTCTGTATGCCGCATTGCATGGAATGCAGTTCAACGTGTAACAGTGTCGGTTCAATCCTGGTTCAATAATATCTGGTACGAGCGCGCTGCACCGCCGTGGTGGCTGGTCCCGCCATCCGTGGCCTACGGCGCCATTGCGGGCGCTCGGCGCTTTTCGTACGGCCATCGATTGTTTCGATCCGTGCGCATGCCCTGTCCGGTCGTCGTGGTCGGCAATTTGAGCGTCGGCGGCACCGGCAAGACTCCGCTGGTGTGCTGGCTGGTGGCGCATCTGACCGAATGCGGCTACAAGGCGGGCGTCGTAACCCGTGGGTATGGGGGCTCATCGCGCGACGTTCGGCGAATCTCGGCGGCCGACGATCCCCGTGTGGTGGGCGACGAATCCATTCTGCTGGCCCGACGCACGGGTGTACCGGTGGCCATCGGGCGCGATCGCCCGGCGGCGGCGCAACTCTTGGTGAGCGGCGGGTGCAATGTCATCGTGAGCGACGATGGCCTGCAGCACTATGCGTTGGCACGAGATTGCGAAGTGGTGGTGATCGACGGCGACCGCCGTTTCGGCAACGGCTGGTTGTTGCCGGCAGGGCCGCTGCGCGAGGCGCCGGGCCGCTTGAAAGCCGCGGACGCCATCGTCGTCAACGGCGGCCGGGCATTGCTTCCCGGAGCGCTCAGCATGCGACTCGAAGCAAAGAATGCGATAGCGTTGCGCGGCGGCGCGGTGCAGCCCTTGAGCGCCTTGGCCGGCACGTCCATCCATGCGGTCGCCGGCATCGGCAACCCGGAACGATTTTTCAACATGCTGCGATCCCGCGGTATCGAAGTCAATGGCCGTGCGCTTCCCGATCATGCCCGTCTGACGCAAGACGATATCGACTTCGGCGACGACAAGTCGGTGCTTATGACCGAGAAGGATGCCGTAAAATGCGCGGCATTTGCCGGTGCGCAACATTGGTATGTGCCGGTAAGTGCCTGCTTCGATGGTGGCGAGTCGGGTACTTTGTTGAACGTCATCATCAAGAGAATTGAAAAGCGCGATCAAGCATCGCAAGGACCGATTCATGGATAAGCGCCTGCTCGAGCTATTGGTCTGCCCGATTTGCAAGGGCCCGCTGCGGACTGCGGGCGGCGGCAATACCCTGGAACTGATTTGTCGTTCGGACCGATTGGCGTATGCGGTCCGCGATGGCATCCCGGTGATGCTTCCCGAGGAAGCCCGTGTACTCGACGCCGACGATCCGTTGGTCGTCCGCTGATCAACGGGCGCTTGCCGTATGTTTCATGTGGTTATCCCTGCTCGGTATGCGGCCTCCCGCCTGCCGGGCAAGCCGTTGCTGACCATCGCCGGACGGCCGTTGATCCAATGGGTCTGGGAATGCGCGCGCGACAGCGGCGCGGCTTCCGTCATCGTGGCGACCGATGATGAGCGCATTCGTGCGGCCGCGGCGAATTTCGGGGCCGACTGCGTCATGACCTCCAGCCGGCATGCATCCGGAACCGATCGTATCGCCGAGGTGGTGCGGTTGCGCGGGTTCGCGGCAGAGGATGTCGTCGTGAATGTGCAGGGCGACGAACCGATGATGCCGCCCGCCGTCATCACCGAGATCGCGGCTGCGCTCATCGCGAGGCCGCGGAGCGACATTGCAACGGCCGTTGCGCCGATCGCGAGCCTCGCAGAGTTTTTGGATACCAGTTGCGTCAAGGCGCTGCGGGCACTCGATGGGCGGGCCTTGTATTTCAGCCGGGCGCCGGTGCCTTGGCCGCGCGAGAACGTGATCGAAGGTGCACCGACGACATTCGCGGGCGCATGGCGGCACGTCGGCATCTATGCGTATCGCGTGCGCAGCCTGCTCGAGTTTGCGGCGTGGCCGCCGACGTCGCTCGAAATGACGGAAAAGCTGGAACAGCTGCGCGCCTTGGAGCACGGCATGAGCATCCATTTGGTTGCGCTGACGCAACCCGCGCCGGCGGGAGTGGATACGCCGGAGGATTTGGAGCGGGTGCGCGCCTCCATTAAATCGCGCCCGGCGTCTTCGAATGCCTCTTGAATTGTTCCGAGTAGGCCCTAGTTTGGCGGCATTACCTTCGAGCGCTGCGCGAAGGGATTGTGCCCCAACCACTGGAAAAAGGAATGTAGCTATGAACAATGTGACGCGACAAGACTATTGGAGCGTGATGCCGCGGTTGCAGGATGAAATCAATCGTCTGTTCGGCAACGTGCGCGAGAACGACAGCAGTTCGGCCACCGCCACTTGGATTCCACCGGTCGATATCCACGAATATACCGATCGCTTCGAGCTTTATGTCGACTTGCCCGGTGTCGATCCCTCGAAAGTGGAGTTGACTCTGGACGGGGGCATTTTGACGCTCTCCGGGGAACGCATGGAGCAGTTATCCAAACCGGGGGAAGATCCTCAGGCTCGCCGCACCGAACGCGGGGTAGGGTCCTTTCATCGCCGCTTCGTTTTGCCGGACACGGTGGATGGAGAGAAGGTCAACGCCACCGGCAAGAATGGCGTCTTGACGGTCACCATTCCAAAACAAGCCAAGGCCATGCCTCGTCGGATTCAGATCGGCGATTGAAGGTGCGCGGTCAGGCAGGGCCGGGACCCTGCCTGACTGCCGGCGGCTCTCCGGCTGACTGACGCGCAGTTCATGCGCACTCCGGATAACCGTGATTTAATCACGCGGTGAGCGCTTTCTTCATTATCTTGCCTCGTGAGCCTTCGTATGATCGATGCTGCCGCGCAGATTCATAAGAATACCGACCTGCTCCGCAAAATTGCGAGCCGCGTGATGTGCGAGCGCGGCTTGTTGCCGGACTTCTCGAGCGCGGCGCGGCTCCAGTTGGAGACCATAGCGGGTCCTGCATCCGGCCGAGGGGAGTTTGCGGATTTACGGGATAGACTCTGGGTATCGATCGATAATGACGATTCTCGCGACCTCGATCAACTCTCGGTTGCGGAGCTGCGGGGCGACGGCGCCGTCAAAATTCTGCTGGCGATCGCCGATGTTGACGCACTGATAGCGCGCGACTCGCCGATCGACAAGGATGCGGCCATCAATACGACGTCGGTTTATACGGTTGCGCAGGTGTTCCCGATGTTGCCCGAGAAGCTCTCGACGAATCTCACGTCCTTGGCCCAGGACCAGGATCGACTGGCGATCGTCATCGATATGACGATCGCGGCGGACGGATCGGTCACGCAATCCAATCTGTACCGCGCCGTCGTCCGCAATCGCGCAAAGCTTGCCTACGACAGCGTCGCTGCTTGGTTGGACGGACGGGGTCCCATTCCGGCGCCGGTGGCTGCCGTCCCGGGACTGGACGAGCAACTACGGACGCAAGATCGGGTGGCCGCGACGCTCAAAGCGGTGCGTCGAGCGCGCGGCGCCTTGAGTCTTCAGACCCTGGAGCCGCACGCCATATTCGACAGCGACATGCTGAGCGATCTGCAGCCCGACGAAAGCAACCGCGCCAAGGAATTGATCGAGGACTTCATGATTGCCGGTAACAGTGTGACCGCCCGCTATTTGGCGGGCAAGAATCTGCCTGCGTTGCGACGCGTACTGCGTACGCCGGAGCGCTGGAATCGGATCGTCGCACTGGCCGCAGAATTCGGCGAGCGGTTGCCCGCCGCACCCAGCGCCCCGGCGCTCAATCAGTTCCTGCTGAAGCGCCGGCAAGCGGATCCCGGACAGTTTCCGGACCTGTCGCTGACCATCATCAAATTATTGGGTCGCGGCGAATACGTGCTGGACCGTTCCGGCGAGCACACCGAGGGTCATTTTGGATTGGCCATCGATGACTACACGCATGCAACCGCGCCCAACAGGCGCTACGCCGACTTGGCTACGCAGCGGCTCGTCAAGGCCGCTCTGCAAAACGCGCCGCATCCATACAGCGAGCAAGAACTGGCTGCCCTGGCAGCGCACTGCACCATTCAGGAACACAATGCGGCGAAGGTCGAGCGGACGGTGCGCAAATCGGCGGCCGCATTGTTGTTGTCTGGACGCGAGGGGCAGCGCTTCGACGCCATCGTCACCGGTGCGGCAGAAAAGGGCACATGGGTGAGAATTGCGACGCCCACAACCGAAGGGAAGGTGGTACGGGGCTATACGGGCATGGAAGTGGGCGAACGAGTACGCGTGGAACTGGCGCATACCGATGTCGAGCGTGGATTCATCGATTTCGCCAGGGTCAATTGACGTGACGGGCAAGCATCGGTCGGACAGCAAGCTCGCCTATGAGAACCAGGAATTCCTGACCGGAGAAGAGGGACGTAGCGTCCGCATACTGGCGGAGTACCTAGAGCCGCTGCAACGCTTTACTCGCGCCAATATTCACGACACCATCGTCTTCTTCGGTTCGGCGCGGCTGTCTTCCGATGGGCCGATGGCGCGCTACTACGACGATGCGAGGGAACTCGCGCGCCTGATCACCGAGTGGTCCACGGCACTGTCCGATCACGCCCGCCGCTATGTCATTTGTTCCGGCGGCGGGGGCGGCATCATGGAAGCTGCGAATCGGGGCGCTGCGGACGCCGGCGGTCAATCGATCGGCCTAAACATCAGCTTGCCGCGGGAACAGCGTCCGAATTCATATGTCCCTTGCGCGCTATCGTTCGAGTTTCATTATTTTTTTATGCGTAAGTTGTGGTTTGCGCATCTGGCGCGCGCGCTCATCGTTTTTCCGGGTGGTTTCGGTACCTTGGATGAATTGACTGAAATTCTGACTCTCGCTCAAACTCGTAAACTCGAGCGCCCGATTCCCGTCATCCTGTACGGCTCGGCCTATTGGAAAGAAATCATCAATTTCGATGCACTCATCAAGTATGGCATGATCGACCGCGGGGACCTCGCCTTGTTCGAGTACGCCGATGATCCAAACGCCGCATTCATGCAGCTGAAGGCCAACCTTCGGCAAGAATTTGATGAACCAACGCCCGCATTCGCACACTCGCGAACGGGAGCGTCAAAACCGTAAGCCGGTCAGGCGCTTTGCGCATAGACCGCAACCGCATACGGGTTCATTCGTATTCCCTTGCCAATAGCCTGTGCGACGATGACTCAGTAGCGCTGTAAATGCGTGAGGATAGTAGTGCCGAATATTTCCGCCACGCCGAGCGCTTTCTCTCGTCACCCGACGGTCCTGACTTTCCCGGATGTCATGGCGATCCTCCTCGTGCTTTCCTTCATCATGCTGTTGGGGACGGCCGGACATCAGATGCTCGGTCCCTTCACGCCGGAGCGCCCGGCGCAAATCTCTCTATCGCCGGCGATGCTGCCGATGTACACCCTGCGCACCGTGGCGCGGATGATGGCGGCGTTGGCTGCATCGCTGATCTTCACGTTCACCTATGCAACCTGGGCTGCCAAGAGTCGCCGCGCCGAGATGATCCTGATCCCGCTGCTCGACGCGCTGCAATCCGTACCCGTTCTGGGTTATCTGTCGTTCACCGTCGTGTTCTTTCTGGCACTGTTTCCGGGCAGCCAGCTGGGTCCCGAGCTGGCCGCAATATTCGCCATCTTCACATCGCAGGCCTGGAACATGGCGTTCAGCTTCTACCAGTCGCTTCGCACGGTACCCACGGATCTGGATGAGGCCAGTCGGAGCTTTCCCGAAACGGCTTGGCAGCGGTTCTGGAAACTTGAAGTGCCGTTTGCCATGCCGGGCTTGATCTGGAATACGATGATGTCGATGTCGGGAGGATGGTTTTTCGTGGTCGCCTCCGAGGCCATCGCAGTCGGAAGCACGCAGGTGGCCCTGCCGGGCGTCGGCTCGTACGTTGCGACCGCCATCGAGCAGCACGATCTCGCTGCCGTCATGTGGGCCATTGTCGCCATGAGCATTGCCATTGTGCTATGCGACCAGCTGTTGTTTCGCCCGCTGGTGGCCTGGGCCGACAAATTTCGCTGCGAACAGACCGTCAGCCAGGCCGCGCCGCGTAGCTGGGTGTTTGAGCTCATGTGCCGCTCGCCGGTCCTGCAATGGAGCGCGGCACCGGTTCGCCGCGGGTTTTCGCGAGTGGCGCGCGCGCGCTTCGTGTTCCCGCACGGCGTGCGCGTGACCCGGCGATGGAGGCTGCCGACCTGGATCATGGATTTGGTATGGTATGGAGTGATCGCCGCCGGCATCGCGGCGGTTGCAGCGCAGATCGGTCGCTATATCCGCCCGGTCTTGACATGGGCGGACGTTCGCATCGTGCTCAGCAATGGCGGTCTGACGTTCCTGCGGGTCGTCGTGTTGATCGCCGTGGCTTCGATAATCTGGGTTCCCGCCGGCGTTGCGATCGGGCTGCGCCCGAGGCTCACGCAGCGCATCCAACCGATCGCACAGTTCCTGGCAGCCTTTCCTGCCAACCTGCTGTTCCCGCTCGCGGTGTACTTGATCGTGCACTTCAGTCTGGCGCCGAAGATCTGGTTGAGCCCATTGATGATTCTCGGCACGCAGTGGTACATCCTGTTCAATGTCATTGCCGGAGCGAGCGCAATTCCCAGCGACTTTCGAGAGGCGGCGGCGAGTTTTCGCGTGCGCCCGTGGCACTGGTGGAGCCGGGTCATGCTCCCGGGCATATTCCCCTACTTCGTGACCGGTGCCATCACTGCTTCGGGCGGAGCGTGGAACGCCAGCATCGTCTCCGAGGCCGTCAGTTGGGGTCCGACACATTTGAGCGCATCCGGGCTCGGCGCGTATATCGCCGAGGAAACCGCTGCCGGCGATTACCCGCGCATTGCGCTCGGGATTGCCGTCATGTCGGTGATGGTCATCCTGATGAACCGACTCTTGTGGCGGCCCATGTACGCATTCGCAGAGCGGCGAACGCGTCTCGACTGAGATTTCCATGGACAACGATAAAACCAGCTCCAACATTCTCGAGCTTCACCAGATTTCGAAGGCGTTCGCCAAGCCGTCCGGTGAGCCGCTGCCGGTCCTCAGCGACATCAGCCTATCGCTTCATGAAGGCGAGATAGTGGGATTGCTGGGCCGCTCCGGTTCCGGCAAGTCGACGCTGCTTCGAATCATCGACGGACTCATCAAACCGACTTCCGGCGACGTGCGCTATTGCGGTGAGCCGCTGACCGCTCCGGCCGCCGGTATCGCCGTGGTGTTCCAGACCTTCGCGCTCTACCCGTGGCTTACGGTGATGCAGAACGTGGATCTCGGCCTCGATGCGCTGAAGGTACCGCGCGTGGAGGCCGAGCGGCGGGTCATGTCGGCGATCGACCTGATCGGCCTCGACGGCTTTCAATCCGCCTATCCGCGTGAGCTGTCCGGCGGCATGCGACAGCGGGTCGGGTTTGCGCGCGCCCTGGTGAGCGACCCGACGCTGCTGCTGATGGACGAGCCGTTTTCAGCGCTGGATGTGCTCACGGCCGAGACCTTGCGAACGGATTTCCTGGATCTCTGGGCCGAGCATCACCTGCCCATCAAGGCCGTATTGATGGTGACCCACAACATCGAGGAAGCGGTACTGATGTGCGATCGCATCCTGGTTTTGGCCTCGAATCCCGGACGCATTGCAGCCGACATCCAAGTGGCGTTGCCGCAACCTCGCAACCGCCTGGACGCGGCGTTCCACTCGGTCGTCGATGACATCTACTCGATCTTGACATCCAGGACGATCGAATCGATTGCGCTGCAAAATCGAAATCAGGGCAGCGTGGTGAGGCACCTCCCCCAGGCGTCGACCAATCAGATTCTGGGATTTCTGGAGACTCTGGCGGCGGCGCCCTACGGCGGCCACGCTGAACTCGCCAAGATCGCTGCACCGCTCGGGCTCGCGATCAACAAGTTGTTCCCGGTCGCAGAGTCGCTGCACTTGCTCGAGTTTGCGCAACTCGATAATGGCGCCATCACTCTCACCGCTGCCGGCCACTTGATGGCGCAGGCCGGCACCGATGAGCGCAAAAAACTCTTCAGAGAGCACCTGCTGCGATTCGTGCCGCTCGTCACCCATATCCGTCAAGTGCTCAACGAGCGCGAAGATCATAGCGCACCGCGCGCACGCTTCGAGTTCGAACTGGAGGATCACCTCAATGCCAGCGATGCGGAGAAAACGTTACGCACAGCCATCGGTTGGGGCCGATACGCGGAATTGTTCGCCTATGACGACGCCACCCGCAGTTTCAGGCTTGTAGACGTTGGGCATTGAATGCGTGCGCCGTGCAAATAGCGATGCGCTGGATGCGGATTCCACGTATGGCCAACCCGGCGGTCGTGAGCCAACATGCGCGAGGAAAATATGGACACGCCGCGTAAACACGAGAAGTACGATGCTTTGATTCGGGCGTGCCAGGGGCTCGCGCCCGTCAGAACCGCCGTGGTTCATCCATGCGATGAAACTTCGTTGTCGGCGGCGATTGCCGCGGCGGATGCCAAGCTGATTGAACCGCTGCTGGTGGGGCCGCAGATGCGTATCCGCGCATTGGCGGCGTCGCTGCGGCTCGACCTGACCGGCTTGCGGTTGATCGACGTGCCGCACAGCCATGCGGCCGCCGAGAAGGCGGTTGCGCTGGTGCATGCCGCGGAGGCCGATGCCTTGATGAAGGGCAGCCTGCATACCGACGAGTTGATGGCCGAGGTCGTCCGTAAGGATACGGGACTGCGCACGAGCAGACGCATCAGTCATGTCTTCATCATGGATGTCCCGACCTACGCTAAACCATTGTTCATCACCGATGGCGCGGTGAACATTTTCCCCAGCCTCGAAGACAAGGCGGATATCGTCCAGAACGCTATTCACCTGGCGCATGCACTGGGTATCGCGTTGCCAAAGGTGGCGATTCTTTCGGCGCTGGAGACCATTACGTCGAAGCTACCTTCAACGATTGACGCTGCGGCGTTGTGCAAGATGGCTGAGCGTGGCCAGATCACCGGTGCGATCCTCGATGGTCCCCTTGCATTGGACAACGCCATCAATCGCGATGCGGCGGTGCTGAAGCACATCACGTCGGCGGTCGCGGGTGATGCCGATATCCTGGTGGTGCCCGATCTGGAAGCCGGCAACCTATTGGCCAAGGAGCTGACCTTTTTAGCCAACGCGGATGCAGCGGGAATCGTGCTGGGAGCCCGCGTGCCGATCATCCTGACGAGCCGGGCGGACAGCGTTCGTGTTCATATGGCGAGTTGTGCGGTGGCCGCGCTTTATGCCCGCGCGCAATCGGCGAGCGGGCCTCCGTAACGCGTCGGGGAATCGGCCTGCGATTGCGTCGTCATGCGCAGCGAGGCGATCTACGTGGAACTCCTGAAGCGATGCGCGCAACCTCGCATGGCGAATCTGAAGCATTCGCTGGCAACATCAAGACTCGTGCGGCTAATTCATCGCTGCGGCACATCAACTCAACAAATCGCGGGTGAAGCGTGGAGGGGCCGTTGTTTCTCATCACCGGTGGCGCGGGGTTTCTCGGCATCAATCTCTGCCGGCACCTCTTGCGGCATGGCCATGCGGTGCGTTCGATGGATATCGCCGCATTCAACTACCCCGAGTATGCGAGCGTCGATGTGATGAAGGCGGATATTCGCGATCCGGATGCGGTGGAGCGCGCCATGTCAGGGGTCGATATCGTCATCCACTGTGCGGCGGCGTTGCCGCGAAGTACCGAGTCGGACATTTATTCGACCGACGTGCAGGGTACGCGCTTGTTGCTCGATAGCGCGGGCCGTCACCGCGTTTCGCGCTTCATCTTCATCTCGTCCACCTCCGTGTACGGGATCCCTGATCATCACCCCATCTACGAAACGGATCGACTGCAAGGCGTGGGACCATACGGTAAAGCGAAAATCGAGGCAGAATCATTTTGCCTCGAGAAGCGTCGGCAGGGCGCATGCATACCCATCTTGCGGCCCAAGAGCTTTGTCGGTCCGGAGCGCTTGGGCGTGTTCGAACTGCTTTACGACTGGGCCTATAGCGGCAAGAACTTTCCGGTCTTGGGCCCCGGCACGAATTTGTACCAGTTGCTCGACGTCGAGGACTTGTGCGACGTCATTTATTTATGTGCTACAAGCGATGTCGATGTAGTCAACGACACCTTCAACGTGGGGGCCAAAATATTCGGCTCGATGCGCGACAGTTTTCAAGCCGTGCTCGATCGCGCCGGACACGGCAAACGCATCGTCAGCATACCGGTGCGGCCGGCGATCGCAGTGCTCAGGGTCCTCGAGGCGCTGCATCTATCGCCGTTGTACGCATGGATCTACGAGACGGCTGCGCAAGATAGCTTCGTGTCCATCACCAAACTGGAAGATCGGCTGAAGTTCACGCCGCAGCACTCCAATCGATCGGCGCTGATCCGCAACTATGATTGGTATGTCGAACACCGCGCGGAATTTCAAGGACAGACAGGCCTGACCCATCGATTGCCGTGGAAAAAGGGCGCACTACAGTTGGCGAAATGGCTGTTTTGACCCCGCATGACGCGTCGCCGAGCGCCGCTACGCGCGACGTCCCGCTCGTCGTGGGCCTCGACGACACACTGGTTCGCACGGATTCGACGATCGAGTCGCTATTCGTTTTGATTCGGCACGATCCGATCCGGCTTTTGGGTATGCCTTTTTGGTTAGGGGGTGGCCTGGCGCACTTCAAACAGCGCTTGAACCAGACGGTCATGCCGGATGTGCACACTTTGCCGTATCACGCCGACCTGTTGGAGTTTTTGCGTGAACAACGGCGCGAAGGTCGCTATATTGTTCTCGCCACGGGAGCCGACGTGAAGTTGGCGCAAGCCATCGCCAGGGAGACCGGGCTTTTCGATCGGGTCATCGCCAGTGACGGCGCCATAAATCTCGTTGGTGACAAAAAACGCGAGCGGCTGGCGGCGGAATTCGGCCAGCGCGGGTTCGATTATGTTGGCGGCCGCCGCCGGGATTATCCGGTATGGTGTGCGGCGCGGAAAGCGTGGATGGTGTGTGCATCGCCGCGACTCGTGCGTAAGGTCGCGAACGTAACGCCCGTTGAAGCGGTCTTTAATAGCGATCCGACCACCTTGGGTGACGTTTTCCATGAGCTTCGGGCTCTTCACTGGGTCAAGAATGTACTCGTTTTTTTGCCCGTCGTGGCAGCCCACGGACTCTTAGCGCCCAATTGGCTTGGCCGGGCGCTACTGGCCTTCGTTGCGTTCAGCCTCTGGGCGTCGAGCGCTTATCTTCTCAACGATTTACTGGATCTGCCCATCGATCGGCAGCATCCACAGAAGAAGAACCGTAGGTTGGCTTCGGGCCAGATTCGCCCCGCCCTTGCGCTGGCGCTGTTGATGCTGCTTCTGGCGAGTGCCGTCGCCCTGAGTGTTTATTTGTCGGTTGCATTCTTTGGCGCAATGACGGCCTATTTTCTCATGATGATGGCGTATTCGGTTCGTCTCAAAGACATTCCGCTCTTGGACGTGTCGATACTGGCTTGCGGCTATGCGATGCGCGTGGTGGCGGGCGAGGTGGCGACGAATATAGCGCTTTCGCCTTGGGTGCTCGCCTTCATCGTCCTGCTATTTTCGAGCTTTACGCTGGTCAAACGTTGTGCCGAATTGGTGCGCGTCGATTCGCTGGGCGAAGCGGAACCACAGAAAGTGTGCGGCTATCTCGCGGCCGATACCGGGATCTTGATCGCGCAAGGCATCGTAAGCGGGTATTTGGCCGTATTCATCTTTGCCATGTACACCAATACCGAAGTGATGCACATACCGTATCCACGCCACGAAATCTTCTGGGGTGTCTGCGGGTTGCTGCTGTATTGGCTCAACTACCTATGGCTGATGGTGGTGCGGAACCGCATGTACCACGATCCAGTGATCTTCGTATTCGCTGATCCGGTTAGCCGCTGGTTGCTCGTTGCCATGGCCGTTACGGCAGCGCTGACGCTATGACGCGCCATATGGCCGCCCGACTGGCGGTTTGCGCGGCAGCCTTCGCATTGCTTTTGGCGCATTCGGTGCGCCCGCTGGCGGCCGGGCCGGCTGCTACCGATGTTTCGGCAGCGCAATGGGCGCAATACGAAGCCGACGTACCTAAAACCATCGTCGAATTGCAGCCGTTCAGACGGACGACCAGCACGAATGTCGGGCATGTCGGGGGTGACATGGCGGCGACGCTGATTGAATTGAACCCGCGGATCAACGCTTGGTTTCTGCTGACCGTGCGCCCTTCCGCTGATGGTGAGACGCGCACCTACCATATCGAGAATCCGCAACCTCAAACCCAACGGTTGATACTGGACAACGCCTATCGCGACGGCATTCGCCTATTGGGTGCGAGCAGCAGCATGGACTGTCAACTGTGGACGGAAGGCCAGCCCACGCTGCTGGAGCAGGCGAGAAGATCAGGTCTGCCGGATGCACCGCTGTGTGACGGGCGACTGTACTTACGCAATGCGGAGTCGGGCAGCTATACGAATCTGGAGCGAATCACCAATGTTCTCCGCGATCACGTGTGGGGCGGCGATAAGATCGTGGGGTTCGTGCGTGAGACGCTCTTCAAGGATGCGTTCATCGAGAGCGGCGCGATCAGCACCGCGCCCCATGTGTCCGAGAGCGGGCGCTCGAATCTGGAAGGCCCGAATTCGGCGGCGGTGGGGGAAAAATTTGCGCTGAGCGTCGTCAAGCCTGAGCATTTGGCCATAGACGTCGTGACTGACGCGGACTACCTGCGGCTAGGGCGGTGGTACGCCATTCGTGACCTACCCGGAATGTTCGTGAGCGTGATACAACCGCAGGCCGTCGATCCCGCCCTCTTGAACACTTACCGAACCGTCGTCAATGCCTTGGATCCGGTGGAGAGCGGGGCGTTGGACTACTTGGTCGCCATGGATCTGTCCCAATACGATTTGGGATTCGAGCTGGGTACGGATCATCCGCGCGTGGGTTGGTCGGAGCGTGCCTCGGAGACGGTACGAAATCCACGCTTGCCCGGTCCCGATGGCATCAACAGCACGGCGCCTGTGGTCGTGAACGGTATCGTCGTGCCGTCCTTGGTGTCTCGCACCGCCGCGACGTTTGCCGGTGGATTCAAGCGGGAGCACGGGGCGTTTCGCTATGGATTGCTGGCCGCCGAAAACGCCGGCAGCCACTATGGCTTCATCGAGCAGGGCGTCATATTCAGCAAGCTGCAGCCTGGGCTCGCCACGCTCTTCGTGACCGACGACGGCTCGGTGCAAATGAAAACGTGGGCACGCAGCGACAATACGCTGCTCGAGCACATCAAACATGCACGGCAGAACGGCGTGCCGTTGATCGAATTCGATGCGGCAACCCACTTGTCCACGCCTGGGCCCCTGGTCAATCAATGGGGAGCCGGTAATTGGTCGGGATCCAGCGACGAACGGCTACGCACCTTGCGTGCCGGCGCTTGCTTGCAAGAGACGAGCAAGTCGCGGTATTTGATCTATGGCTATTTCTCGACGGCCACGCCGTCCGCGATGGCTCGGGTATTCCAAGCCTATGGTTGCCGCTACGCCATGCACCTTGATATGAACGCACTCGAGCACACGTATTTTGCCGTCTACACCCGACAAAATGCGAAGGTCGTCGTCGAGCATCTGATTGAAGGCATGACGGCCGTCGATCGCAAGGGCGGTGATCAGTTCGCTCCGCGATTCTTGAGTTTTCCGGATGACCGAGATTTCTTCTATGTGACGCAAAAGGGGCCGCCGCAATGATCAAGAAATGGATGCTTTGGGGCTTGATCGGCGTCGTGCAGGGGGCTTCCGGCCAGACGACGCTGTCCGCGCAGAACGAATTGTTGTTCAGGCAACTTCAGGAGGGGCACGGACTCAATGATGATCAGATGCGCAACATTCGGGCAATCTTTGCGCGCTCGGGATTCATCGGTCAGGGCAATCCTGCAATTACACAACATCCCGAAACGCCGCAGCAGTGTCTGGAAAAATTGGCAAAACAATCGCTAAAGTATGCCAACCCAGATTTTGAGCAGGTCTGCGGCGCCAAGTACATGGCTCCCCTATACAATTCCAAGACAGCCACGGCGCAGCAGGCCAAAGCCTGCATCGATCAATTCGAGTTTCCCGATATTCCGTGTGCCTATCCCGTGGTGTGGGTCAAGGCTCGCGAGGCTGCGGAGATTTGCGAGGCGGAAGGTAAGCGGCTTTGCGACGCACATGAGTGGGAGGGCGCCTGCGCAGGCAGTCTGGAGCCGCCCGATTATCGCTTTGACATGGCGAAAGGTGTGAGTCCCGGTGTAGCAATCAGCCGAATGCGCGCTGCACATAATGCCACGCATCAGGCAGACAAGTCATGGAGTTACGGCCCACAGTACGAACGCGGTATCTGCGCGACCGGGAGTTTCAAGACGCCCGGCTGTCCCGGCGGCGGGTGGAAGCTCTGTGGCTCCAATACCTACCCGGATGGCGATTTCCCGGCGTGTCACAGTTCATTGGGCGTATACGACCTGAACGGCAACGCCGCGGAACATATGAACTTGCCGCTGAGCTTGGATCAGATGGCGAGCGCGGGCAGCAAGGAACTCGGTTACACCGAGATGAAGGGCAGCTGGTTCATCTTCGATACTTATCGTGCGCACGAGGATTGGTGCCGTTGGCGAGCGCCATTTTGGCACGGGACGCGGGTGATGGACCCGCAGAGTCATGCGAACTATCACCTGGGATTCCGCTGCTGCAAGACGCTCGGTCAGTCGAAGTGAGAGTCTGCGGGAACCAGTTTTGCAAGGATGTCGGACTTCGGTTGCCGAAGAATATCCACGAGTTGGAAGATTTTGCGTATCACGCCCTCGCTGCTCAGCAGGTTCGCAAGCTGGGGATCCTGCAGGGCGATGTATAGCGATTGAGGGCGGTCATTGACCAGAATTTCGCTGCTCACCAACCGCGCACCGTGGCTGTAATCCGCGTAGTGCCACCCGTGAACGGTGCTCAACGGCTGGATCGGCGTTCCGTTGCTCCGGTGCCAACCGTAAATCGCCACCCGCTCCAGATTGCCCCATAGGCGATTGGTCAGCACCAAATCCTTTTTGTGTCCTGAAATCAGCAGCCCTTGCGCAGTGCCCGATGCGATGCGCTGTTCACCAATGAGTTCATTGTGATGAAGGTAATAGCCGGTACTGCGCATCGAGCTATTCGCCGGCAGCGGCTGCGGAGCCAAGTGGACCTCCGATTGGGCATAAATGGCATCGACCAGTTTTGTGGTCGGAAGCATAAATCCATAGTGATAGGCGACGGCCAGCGCCGTTTCCAGTCGCATGGGGATGAGCAGAAAGTCGTCGTCCGAGCCGAGTGCGAGATAGTCGGGCATCACGCAAACGGTTATTTGGGTATGCCGCTCATCGCCCGGCTGAGCCGTAAGCACGACAGGCTGTAGGTGTCTCAAGAACTCCGGTATATTCCCTGCCAATAATTCGCTGCGAATTTTCAGTTCGCGCTCATCATCCCCGATGTTGTCCAAAGCACGGGCAAGTTGGCTGCCGGACGATGCGGCCGCCGAACGCGCCGGAAACGCGTTCGGAAGGGATTTATTGCAAAAGTGACCCGCCGCGAGAATGCCCGCCGAGGCCCCGTGGCCGGCCGCCAAAATCATGGCGATAAATGCAATGAAACGCATAGGACCTCGATGTTTCATGAAACGCAAAATCCTAGTCGGTTATCAAGGGTGGTCATGGGGTCTATCCGAGAATTTTCAAATGGCTTGGGCGGCGCTCTCGGCTCGGTCAACCTTTTTATATTAGCATAGATCGCATGACGAGTCTCCTTCCGCCGGCCGAAGGGTTGGATCCCGCACTGCAAGAAAAATTGCGAGCGTTGCATGATCCGGCAACCTATCCCGAACCGGTGGTTCACATCGAGACAATCGAGACCCACTGTGCCTGGGTGTTCTTGACGGAGGCGCACGCATACAAAATGAAGAAGCCGATTCGACTCGACCGAATGGATAATTTGCTGTTGTCGTCGAGGCACTACGGTTGTTTGGAAGAGTTGCGACTGAACCGGCGGCTCGCTGCGGATGTATATCTTGATGTGGTTTCATTGAACGTGAACGAATCGGGGGTGCTCTGCCTCGGCGGCGGTGGCGTGCCCGTCGAATGGTTGGTCAAGATGCGCCGCTTGCCCAGCGAACTCCTGCTCGATCACGCGATCGCCGCCGCTACGGTCACGGCAAGCGCGCTTCATGGCGCCGCCGAATTGCTCGCCGAATTCTATGTCGGGCAAGCATCGATCAATATGTCCGCGAATGCCTATCTTGAAAGAATGGCGCGCCAAATCGAGACCAATCACGCTGCGCTGCTCGCCGCCGACCTTGGCCTATCGGTTCAGATCGTCAGTGCGATCATTTCACGGCAGCAGGAATTCCTTCAACGTCGATCGTCGTTGTTCATCGAGCGCGCGCAGCTCGGCAAGATCATCGAGGCGCATGGAGATTTGAAGCCCGAGCATGTTTATCTCGGAAAGCCGCCGTGCGTGATCGATTGCCTGGAATTCGACCGTGATTTGCGGCTCTTGGATCCGGTCGAGGAGCTCGCATTCTTCTCGATGGAATGCCAGCGTCTTGGGGAGGCGTGGATTGGGCGCGAAGTGATGCAAATATACACGGCGGTGAGCGGCGATCGGTTCGAACAATCGCTTTTCGATTTCTACCTAAGCCGTCGTGCAACGCAGCGCGCCGTCACCGCCGCGTGGCACTTGCGGGATCATACCCTTAAGTCCTCAACCGACTGGCGCGCGCGCGCCATGGCATACCTCAACGATGCGTTGAAAACGCTCCACGGGCTAGGAATCGGCTTCGAGACCGCCAAGCTGTGACAGTGATCCGCTGCCTAGCTCCAACCGGCGAATCGCTTCGGCGAAGAGCGGCGCAATTTCCAGCACTTCCAATGTTCGATTCAAATAGGGTAGATAGCTGTCGTGCAGCGTCACAGAGTCGGTCACGATGACCGAATCGGGCCCTGCTGGGCCGAACAATCGGTGCGCTTCAGGCGCGAATGTCGCGTGGGTCGCCGCCACCTCGACCCGAGTCGCCCCCGCTCGACGGCAGGCATCCACCGCTCGCAGGATGGTCGTGCCCGAACTTATCAAATCGTCGATGAGAATGACGTGCTTGTCCCGGATGGAGCCGACCAGCGTGTCGCCGCTGACGACGCCCCCGCTGCGCTTCTTGTCCATGAAGCCGACCCCGATGGGGCGGCTCATGGCACGTTCGAGGAATTCCTGGAAATGCCGCGCGCGCTTGATCCCTCCGATATCGGGGGAAACGACTACGCGATCGGTATCGCCGCGATCGGCCGCAAAGCGCCTGACAAAAATATCCGTCGCTTCCAAATGCACGGATTCGCAGCGGAAGGCATTGTCGAACGCCGCAAGATTGTGGACATCTGCGGTAATCACCCTGTCCGTCCCGACGGCTTCGAAGATTTGCGCGACGTAGCGCGAAGTGATCGGATCGCGGGCCTTGGTTCGCCGGTCCTTACGTGCGTAGGCGAGATAGGGTAAACAGGCGGTGACGCGCAATGCGCCGGCATCCTTCAGTGCGCCGATGAAGAATAGCAAACGGCAGAGACGATCATTCGCCGATCCGGCCGCATCTCCGCACAAGGACTGAATGACATAAACAGAACGCCGCCGGACGCTTTCCAGGGAGCGTATCTTATGCTCGCCGCCGGCGAATTCACGCTCTTCATGCGCACTCAGGGGTTTTCCCAGCACGGCAGCAACGCGGGCACCGAATGCAGCCGTGGCCGACGGCGCAAACAGAGCCGTGATGGCGGTCAATGCCGGGGTTGCCGAGCCGCCTACCGTCGTCATGAGACTGCCGCTGTCATGATGCTGTCAATGCAGCATGAAAACCGGCAATTCGGCGCTCTCGAGGAGGGATCGAGTCACGCCGCCGAACAAGAGTTCGCGAAGCGGACCACGCCCGAAGCCACCGATCACCAGCAAGTCGGCTTGCAGATCCGCCGCCGCGATCGGCAGTTGGGCCGCTGCGCCCGCCGCCTTTTCCGCGATCACGCGTGATTCCGCGGCGATGCTATGCCATGCGAGTTGGCCCGCAAGATGATCGAGTGTCTGCGGCATCGCGCAGCCATCTTCCGCAACTGCGACCAGCACGACCCTGTGCGCCAGCTTGAGGAGCGGCAGTGCGGCAGCCAGCGCGCGCGCCGCCTCCGGCGTTTCCTTCCATCCGACGACAATGGTGCCGGTCATTTTCCGCGGGGCCGATTCTGGGGCGATCACGATGGGGCGGCCGCAGCCGGTCAATAAATCCTCGATCAGCATCTTCGGCATGAAGTCGACATGATGCGGACGTCCGAGTACGACGAGATCGCTGTGCCGGGCATGGAAGACCAAACGGCTTGCGGCGTGGTCGATTTCCTCGCACCAGCTCGCGGTAACGGCGCCGTAATTGCCGGGCTCGTTGCGGATCGCTACGCCGTTCGACTCGCAGAACTGCTTAACATGCAGTCGTGCACTGGAGGAGAGACTTCTTTCCTCGTCAGTCAAATGCTGGAGCGCATCGCCCAGCGCGGCGCCCATGCAAAAATCCACATGCGGCGCCCGCGCTGCGGATTCGCCCGGAGTTACACGCAAATGATAGAACTCGAGGTGCGCCGCTAATGGCCGAGCTAACGCGAGTGCGCTGGCGAACACCCTGTCGTCGGTCGGACTTCCGCTCGTCGGCACCAATATGGTCTTGATCATGTCGATTTATTGCGCGCGGGGGCGTCGGCCGCCCTCATGGCGTCGTTTAGGCAGCACTCTGGCTTTGCACCTTGTTCGCAGGAGCAGCCGAGCTGCGCACAAACAACACCGGTACGGTGGTCGAGCGCAACACTTCCTCCGCATCGCTGCCGAGCGCCAAGCGGCGAATCCCGCGCCGTCCGTGCGTGCCCATCACGATCAAATCGGCCCCCCATTTATTGGCTTGTTCGACGATGAGATTGCCCGCCGAGCCGCCGATCGACTCCACGAGTACGCATTCCGGCCGTAAACCCTGTTGCCGTGCGAGAGCCGCCGTCTGGTCCAAAGTCTCCTTGCCCCGAAGACGCAAGGAATCGAGCACTCGATCCGTGTACAAATCGGGACTCAGGGTGTAATCGAACACAAACTCGTTCACGATGTGGAAAAGACACAACTGACTGCCGTGAACTTTGGCGATTTTGATCGCTTCGTTGAGGCCGAGAACGGATGTATCGCTCCCGTCGACCGGAACCAGAATCTTGGCATACATGCAAGTCTCCTCGTGCAGGCCGGCGACTCGAGAAACCCGCGGTTCAGGAGCCACCGACGCGCCACCACCAAGTCTCGTTGCGCTAATACTGAACCTGAAGCTTGTTCTCGACCTTAGCTACGCCGGGAGCAGCCCACGCCGCTCGAGCTGCATCGTCTTTCTCGCGCCATGAATGCACGCAGCCTTTCAGCGTTACCTGGTTGTCGTCCACGTCGACATCGATTTCCTTCGAATCCAGCCTCGCTTGGCGCTGGAATGCCTCCTCGATCTTCTGTTTAACGTCAATCATCTTGATGCTGGGCTTGACGGTAATGTCGTTGATGATCCCTTTGACGCCCAACAAATATCGAACGGTGGTTTCCGCGGCGCTCTTTTGATATCCGAATTTTACCTGGCCGCTCAACGTGATCCATCCATGCCTTACAACCGCCTTGACATCGGCCGAAAGAAGGGAGACATTCCATTTCAGCGCGTTGACGGCGGCACTGGCAATGTCGGTATCGCTTCGCTCGCCCACGGCGGGGATTTTCACCTCGATGTCATTGGCAACCGCGCGAACTCCGCTCACACGTTTCGCGATGTCTTCCGCGGTCCAACGGTCCGCATAATGCGAAACACCCCCCACCAGCGTTACTACGCCGTCCTGCACTTTCACGCCTATTGCGCTCTCATCGAGGCTCGGATCCCACTGCATCTCGTTTTGTACGTCGCGTTGAATTTCTGTATCGGATTTCATATATATCTCCTTGTGACCATAGCTACGTTCACCCGCAATGAGCGAACACCATCGCCCGACTCATTGCGGGCGACTTACGACCGATGCGTTCAACAGAGACCGCCTCAAGCCCGATTGGGCAAATCCCAACTCGGATGCGGTTCGATGAGTCCGCATATGGCATTGATGTCGTGCTCCGCCGACAACCAGTCGTCCAATTCGAGGCCGGGCGCGAAACCGCGCCGCTGAGATCGGTAATAGGCGGCACGAGCGATCATTTCATGACGTTCGCTGGGCGTGCATACCTGTTCGACCATCGCCTTGGATATCGGCATGTACTCGGCAACAGTGTAAGGGTCCGGGCTGAAGGATCCTGTCGAGGGTCCAACATCGGGCGAAAGCATGACTGCGTTCATATTAGCCCCCTGATTCGATACGCAAAAAAAAATCCTGATGCAATGTCGCACAAATACGCACGGAACAACAATGCGTAAATGCCTCAAGGTTTCTAGGGGATTCCCGTTCGCAGCGACGCTGAATTAGAACGGCAAGTCGCCGAAGTTCGGCGATTTGACGACTAGAGCGTCACAGGGGAGGTGCTCGAGGACGCGTTCGGCGGTACTACCGATCAGCGCTTGCTTCAGGTGGCTACGGGAGATCGCACCCATCACCATGACATCGACGTTGCACTCCTGGGCGATGCGCGGCAGATATTCGGCGGGTGTTCCCATATCAACGTGTACACATTGGCTCGGGACGGCAAACTGGGCGGCCAGTGATGCAATCCGGGAGGCGCTAGCTGCCTTTTCGGCGGCCCCTGCCGGGAAGTAGGCATGAACCGCATGGACCTCCGCATCCATGGTTTTGGCCAGCGCAATCGCGCAATCCAGGATGCGTTCGTCGAGCAGCGCCGAGCTCTGAGGGTAGTCGATCGGGTCAATCGCGGCTGCGACGACCAGATGTTTGCCCCATGGCCTCGGTTTGCACAGTAACAGCGGCAACGGGCATTCCCGTATCAAGTGCCAGTCGGTGTTCGTAAGAAATGTGCGCTTGGCGACCGAATGGTGATGGGTGTCCTTGAGCACGAGGTCCACCGTTGAATTGCGCAAAAAATTGAGCACGCTCAGATGCAGCGGATCGCCGGAGACGATGTGTGTCGCAACATCGAGCCCCTGGGCGCGCAGCGGCGCTGCGGCGCGATCAAGCATGGGTTGCAAAGCTAGGCCACGTGACGATCGCAGGGCATGCGAGACTTGGCCATCGCAAGCCAATAACTCGATGCTGGCCTTCAGGCGAGAAGCCAGGATGGCGGCCTTGTCGACCGCCGGTTGCTCCGCAACGGTCGGATCCACGATGGCCAAGATGTTTGCAATCCGGTCCATGTTATTGTTTCGAATGCGGTCCGGGATTCCCCGAACCCCGAAGCCGGGACAAGTAGTCGGCGACTCCATCGATATCGGAACCGCCGAATCCTTGCAGAAACCGCACAAGTTCCTTATCGATGTTGTGACGGTGACCTTCGGCAATGCGAACGATCTGATTGACCAGATAAGAGTAGTGCTGATTCCTCAATGAAGGGATGAAGTCTTGGTCATCGCCTCGCGCGTCTTGACCGTGGCATGCAACACACTGTTCACGGAATATTCGACGGCCCTGTGCGGTTCGCGCGCCCGTGCCGATTTGCGTTTCGCGGGGCAAAGGCAATCCCGTCAAGTATGCCGCGACGTCCACCCAGGCCTGCGGCCGCTGCAATGACGCATGCCCCATCACCCGGTGCATCGCCAGACTGTCGCGCCGGTCATCTGAAAAGTCGGCGAGTTGCAGTACGAGGTACCCGAAGCGCTGTCCAGCCAGGGTTGGGATGCCGAGATCCCCGTCGCCGAACCCATTCGAACCGTGGCATCGGAAACAATTGGCTTTGTAAAGCGACTTGCCGTCCTCGGTATCCGCCGGCAGCGGAAGGGCCAAGCGCGCAGCATGGTCGGCCTCGTCGGATGCCCGGGCATTCACATGGCCCAGAAACAGCACGACTGAAGCGAGCGCAACCAGGAACGGAACGTGCAGCGGAGCCTTCACCATGCACGAAGTGTCTCTTGCATCGCACATTGCGCCTATACGCGTTTTCTCTTACCGGTCGGCGACGACCGAGCCTCCAATCTCGGGATATCCGCGTAGCCGACCGTGTTCATTGGCATGGCTGAATGCTCGAGGCTCATTTAATATGGTAATCATCGCCATTTTGTCGGGAGTGCGAGTTGAGAAAGCCGCTGGCGCTCTCGGTCTGGGTATCGAAGGCAATTGGGTTCGAGGCTAGAGGTGCGCTGCCGTGCGGATAAAAACGGTCAGCGCGATCGATGCATTGCTGCCCACTGAGGCCAGCGGCGTCGAGCCGCTCATAGAACTTGCTTTGGATGTCAGGTGGTCCTGGAATCATGCGGCGGACGAGATTTGGAAACAGTTGGATCCCGAGTTCTGGGATCTGACGCATAGTCCCTGGGCCGTTTTGCAAAGCGTCTCGCGAAACCGCATTGAACGCCTTCTGGCCGATCCAACATTCCGCGGCAACGTTGATGCACTGCTCGAGGCCAGAAAAATGGCCGTGCAATCCGCGGCATGGTTCCAAGAGACCTATCCGAAGTCGGCATTGACCAATGTCGCTTACTTCAGCATGGAGTTCATGTTGAGCGAGGCGCTGCCGATCTATTCAGGCGGCTTGGGCAATGTTGCGGGAGATCAACTCAAGGCGGCCGGTGATCTGGGTGTCCCGGTGGTAGGGGTCGGGCTACTGTATGCGCAGGGCTATTTTCGTCAGGTGATCGATCGGCATGGCGAGCAGCAGGCGGTGTATCCATTCAACGACCCGGGTCAGTTGCCGATCACCCCCCTGCGCGGTCCCGACGGTGAATGGCTGCGCTTTCAATTGGATTTGCCCGGCCACTCGGTCTGGTTGCGCGCCTGGCAGGTCCAGGTCGGTCGCTTGAACCTGTATCTGCTCGATAGCAACGATACGGCGAATTATCCGGTTGATCGAGGAATTACCGGCGAACTGTATGGCGGCGGCCCGGAAACCCGCCTGCAGCAAGAACTGGTATTGGGCATCGGCGGCTGGCGGCTGTTGGACTTGCTTGGCATCCACCCGGAAGTGTGTCATCTGAACGAAGGTCATGCGGCTTTCGCGGTTCTGGAGCGTGCTCGCTGTTTCATGCGTGATACCGGGCAGCCGTTCGACGTCGCGTTGACCGTGACCCGTGCCGGGAACCTGTTCACGACACATACGGCGGTGGCGGCCGGCTTCGATCGCTTCGATCCGCAGTTGATCCAACGCTACCTCGGTGAGTACGCGGACTCGAAGCTGGCCATTTCGCGAAGTGCGCTGTTGGCGCTTGGCCGCTTGAATCCCGATGACTCCGGCGAGGCATTCAGCATGGCCAACCTCGCAACGCGCGGCAGCGGCGCCATCAACGGCGTCAGTCGATTACATGGAGAAGTCAGCCGGCGTATTTTCGCGCCGCTATTTCCGCGCTGGCCGCTCGATGAAGTTCCGGTGGGACATGTCACGAACGGCGTTCACGTTCCAAGCTGGGACTCGGCACTCGCCGACGCCCTTTGGACCGAGAATTGCGGCAAGGAGCGCTGGGTACGTCCGGCGGACGACATACTGCGAAACATCCGCCACGCCGGCGATGGCGAGCTTTGGAGCTTCCGCAACGCCGCGCGCGCGGCCTTGGTCGATTACTCACGCTCACGATTGTCGCAAGAACTGACGGCTTCGGGCGCCGCACCCGAAGCTATCAAAACTGCGCAGCACATTCTAGATCCCAAAATCTTGACGCTCGGCTTCGCGCGGCGCTTCGCGACGTACAAGCGCCCCAATTTATTGCTGCACGATCCGGAGCGTTTTTTGCGGCTTCTGACGAACCCTGAAAGGCCTATTCAGTTGATCATTGCCGGCAAGGCGCATCCCGCCGACGCGGCAGGACAATCGCTGATAGCACAGTGGACACACTTTATCCGCACCACGGAAGCCCGCCAGCACGCCGTGTTTTTGGCCGACTACGACATGCTGCTGACCGAGCGTCTGGTGCAAGGCGTCGACCTGTGGATCAATACGCCGCGACGTCCCTGGGAGGCGAGCGGCACCAGCGGCATGAAGGTCCTGGTCAATGGCGGCATCAATTTGTCGGAATTGGACGGCTGGTGGGCGGAAGCGTACTGCGCCGAAGTCGGCTGGGCGTTGGGCGATGGCCTTGAACACGGCGACGATCCCGCATGGGATGCGAAAGAGGCCGACGCATTGTACGCGCTGATGGAACAGGAAATCGTCCCGCAGTTCTACAGCCGCGATCCGAATGGAGTGCCCGCCGCGTGGGTGGCCCGAATGCGGCACAGTATGGCGCAGTTGACCCCGCAGTATTCGAGCGCACGTACCGTGCGAGAATATATCGACCAGAAGTATGTGCCGGCTGCGACACGCTATCGCGAGAGGGCGGCTCAACACTGCGCAGAGGCGGTCAAAATCACTGCTTGGCAACTCGCTCTGCAGCGTCATTGGCCAGACCTTTCGGTTGGCCAGCCGGAAATAAGGACGGCGGCAGGCCAGCACCGGTTCGAAATTCCGGTCAATTTGGGTCTGCTGGGCGTTGACGCGGTGCGTGTAGAGCTCTATGCGGGGAGTCTCGACGGTGGAGTTCCGGAACGGCATCGTGCAGCCCATGTGCGCGAACTCGACGATCGGGCCGGCAGCCATGTTTACAGCGTTGCCGTGCCGGCGGCGCGGCCGGCCTCGGACTATACGGCCCGAGTGCTTCCTAGTTTCAACGGTGCATTGGTGCCGTTGGAAGCCAATCAAATAGCTTGGCAGCGCTGAGCGCCGTGACCGCGGAGATCGGCGGTGGCGACTGCTTGGGGTAGCCGTGTAGTGCTCCTCGTCGATTGGTATCCGTCACCGTCGAAGCCGATGCTCTCGGCCCTGTTCGCGACTCACGATTTCGACGAGCGCATTAATATCGGCAGCGGCCAACTGGAGCAAATCATCAAGCGTTATGATCCCGACCAACTTCCCTTCGCTGCCCACGATGGGCAGTCGGCGAACAGCATGGGTTCGCATGCGTTCGAGTGCCTCGGAGGCATCCTCGTGCTCTTGCGCAATGACGATCGGCGTTCGCAGCAGCGACCGCACCGCCGTTGTTGCCGGATTAAGACCGTTGGCGATTACCTCGACGACGATATCTCGATCCGTAATGACTCCGAGCGGAATCCGATCCTCTTCCGGGTCGTCAACGACGACCAGATCGCCTGTGTGCTTCAACCGCATGAGAGACGCCGCTGCCTGGACGCTCGTTGCCGGGCCACAGCAGATGACATCGGGCGTACAGATCGCTTTCAATAACATGGTGAGTTCTCCAGTTGGGGGTTCCTACTTTGCCAAGACGGATGCAAGGTCGAGCAAAGGCGTGTCCAGAGGCTTTTTCGTATGGACTACAGTCGATAGGGCAGTGGAGTTGACTTTCCCGTCGATGATTCCCAGCAGGACGCCGTGCAGATCCTGCTCGAGATGTTCGACGGCGGCAGCTCCGAGCCGAGTTGCAATCATGCGATCAAATACGCCGGGTGCTCCGCCCCGCTGAATGTGCCCGAGCGTCGTCACCCTCAGTTCGAAACCCAGGCGTTGCGAATGTTCGAGGAAATAATGCCTCAAGCCTTCCACGTTGTACTTCGCACCTTCGGCGACGACGACGATGGCGTGGCTCTTGCCCCGCTCGTAAGCCGAGCGGATCTCATCGGCGATGCTTTCGGGGTGGAATTCGATTTCGGGGATGACGATCGCTTCCGCGCCGCCGGCGATGCCGGCGACCAGCGCAAGGTGGCCGCTATCGCGCCCCATCACTTCGACCAAAAAAACGCGCTTGTGGGACGAGGCCGTCACTCGAAGGCGGTCGATCGCTTCCAGTGCGACGTCCAGTGCCGTCGTAGCGCCGATCGCGATGTCGGTACCAACGAGATCGTTGTCGATCGTCGATGCAATACCGACGACGCGGAGTCCGCGGCGGGAGAGTGCGCAAGCCCCTGCCTGGGAGCCGTTCCCGCCGATGACGATGAGACCATTGATGTCGTGGGCACGCATCTGCTCGACCGCTGCGGCCTGTCCCGCATCGGTCTTGAGTTGTTGGCATCGGGTGGTCCCGAGTACGGTTCCACCCCGGCCGATGATGCCACCCACGTCGCGCGGCCCTAGGCTAGAAAACTCTCCGGCAATGAGACCCGTGTAACCACCTCGGACTGCGAATACTTCGAATCCACGGGCTACTCCCGTGCGTACGACCGCGCGAATTGCCGCATTCATTCCCGGGGCGTCACCGCCGCTCGTCAATACGGCAACGCGCTTCACGGCTGCTTCGCCAGCGCATGGTCCGGCGCGCGGCCGGGCGGCGATCCGCGGAACGCGATGAGAGGGGCATCGGGATGCGTAATCCGGCCGAGCTGCCGCTCGATTTCGAGGACATGCAGAGTGGTCTTTACGACGGTGTCCGGGTTGAGGCTGATCGAGTCTATGCCGAGGCGAACCAGGTATTCTGCGATTTCCGGAAAGTCGGACGCGGCCTGTCCGCACAGGCCCGAGTGGCGATGGTTGCGCCGACAGCCTTCCACGGCCAGGCGAATCATTTGCTTGACTCCGGCGTCGCGCTCGTCGAAATCGAACGCCACGATGGCCGAGTCGCGGTCCACGCCCAGGGTGAGCTGGGTCAAATCGTTCGATCCGATCGAGAAACCATCGAAAATCTTGCTGAATTCGTCGATCAAGAGGACGTTATTCGGAATTTCACACATCACGTAGATTTCCAGATCATTCTTGCCGCGTTCCAAACCGAGTTCACGCATGCGCTCGACGACGCGCGCTCCCTCGTCGACACGCCGGCAGAAGGGAATCATGAGTTTGATATTGCTGAGACCCATCGTCTCGCGTGCCCGCTTCATGGCCGCACATTCCAGTGCGAATCCCTCGGCATACGCGGGGTGGGTGTAGCGCGAGGCACCGCGGAAGCCGAGCATGGGATTGGATTCCGTGACCTCGAACCAACGGCCGCCGAGCAAGCCGGCGTATTCGTTGGTCTTGAAGTCCGACATTCTCACGATCACGGGCTTCGGATAGAAAGCCGCGGCGATGGTGCCGATTCCTTCGGCGAGGCGCCGCACGAAGAAATCAGCCGGCGTAGGGGAATTCCGCGTCAGATCCAACAGCTCTTGACGCTCTTTCTCGTCTTGGACCTTGTCGGGGTGCAGCAGCGCCATGGGATGCGCCTTGATGTACTCGGCGATCACGAATTCCATACGGGCGAGGCCCACCCCATCGTTGGGCAGAAAACTGCTTTGAAATGCGATTTCGGGATTTCCGATTATGAGCATGATCTTGGTTGCCGGCCGCGGCAGGTTCGCGAGCTCCGTGCGCTGCATCGTAAATGGAATCTTCCCCTGGTACACCTTGCCGAGATCGCCTTCGGCGCAGCACACGGTCACTGCATCACCGGTGACCAGCTTCTCCGTCGCGTTTTCGCACCCTATGACCGCCGGGATTCCAAATTCGCGCGCGACGATCGCGGCGTGACAGGTGCGTCCGCCGCGGTTCGTGACGATTGCAGCCGCCTGCTTCATGATCGGCTCCCAATCAGGGGTGGTGCTGTCAGTAACCAAGACCTCCCCGGGCTTGAACTGCGCGATCTGGCTCGCGGTCGGAATACAATTCACGGTGCCGCTGCCGATTCGGGTGCCGACGGAACGCCCGGTGACCAGAGTCTTGCCGCTTCCTTGCAGGGTGAACTCTTCCAGAAAATTGCCGCTCCGGTTCGACGCCACGGTTTCGGGTCGCGCCTGCACCACGTAGAGTTGCTGGTCGAGCCCGTCCTTCGCCCATTCCATATCCATGGGCTCCGGCCGGCCCACCTTGTTGCTGTAGTGCCGCTCGATCTTGACGGCATAATCCGCGAGAGTCAGCGCATCAGCATCGCTGATGCAAAAGCGGTCCCGATCCGCCAGCGGAGTGGGCAGATTGCGGGTGGCTTCGCGGGTGCCCCCCTCTACGTACACCATCTTGATTTTCTTGCTGCCGAGAGTTCGGCGCAGCACCGTGCGATGTCCGCGCGCGAAGGTGGGTTTGAAGACCATGAACTCGTCCGGATCGACCGCGCCCTGGACGACATTTTCACCCAGGCCGTAAGAGGCGCTGATGAGCACGACATCCCGAAAACCCGTCTCCGTGTCGAGTGAGAACATGATGCCGCTGGCGGCGAGATCGGCGCGCACCATTTTCATGACGCCGATCGACAGGTAGACCTTGAAGTGGTCGAAATCATGATCGATGCGGTAGTGAATGGAGCGATCCGTGAAGAGGCTGGCAAAACAGCGCTTGCAAGCATCCAGCAATTTCTCTTCGCCGTGAACGTTTAGATAGGTATCCTGCTGGCCCGCGAAGCTCGCCGTAGGCAAGTCCTCGGCCGTGGCCGAACTGCGCACGGCGACGCTCATGTCCTCGCCGTACTGTGCGCGCAGTCCGCGGTACCCCTCGAGGATCTGCGCCTTGAGGTCCTCCGGCAGCGGGGCGCCATAGACGATTTCGCGGGCACGGCGGCCGCGGCGTATCAGGTCATCCATGTCGTTGGGTTTCAGCCCATCGAGCGCCTCATGCAGGGGGCCCCACGCATTCGCCTTTTCCAAAACATACCGATAGGCATCCGCGGTGATCGCGAAGCCGTTCGGGACCTTCACCCCTTGCGAGGAGAGGTTTCGATACATTTCACCCAATGACGCGTTCTTTCCGCCGACGAGGGGCAAGTCGTCGATTCCGATTTCGCTGAATGAGCGGATGAGACGCTTTGTCGACATGATCGGTACTCCTTCACAGTGCTTCGGAGGCGGCGGGCTCGGCGTGCTTTTCGCGCTTTTCCGTCATGGTGGCCTCGGTCAGGAGCAGCACGCCGGCGATGGATACTGCATTTTCCAGGGCGACCCGCACGACTTTGGCGGGATCGACGATTCCGGCCTCGAACAAATCGACGAAAGCCTTACGGGCCGCGTCGAAACCCACGTTGCCCGTCGCGTTGAGCATCCGATCGACGACCACGCCGCCGTCTGCGGCGGAGTTCTCCGCGATCTGGCGCGTCGGTGCTTCCAGCGCGCGCCGCAGGATCTGAACACCGGTTCGTTCGTCGCCGGCGCACTCGGCCTCCGGGGCCGTCAACGAGCTGATCGCCCGTAATAGCGATAGTCCGCCGCCCGGAACAATGCCCTCCGCAACGGCAGCCTTGGTGGAGCTGATGGCATCGTCCATCGCAGCCTTCTTTGCCTTCATTTCCGATTCGGCCGGCGCCCCAACGCGGATCACCGCGACACCGCCGGAGAGCTTGGCCATGCGTTCCTCCAGCTTCTCGCGGTCATAGTCGCTGGTCGCTTTCTCGATCTCCTTGCGAAGCATTTGAATGCGCCCGGCGATATCCTCCTTGCGTCCCGCGCCCCCGATGATGGTCGTATTGTCCTTGTCGACCACGACGCGCCTGGCCCGGCCAAGTTGCGCAAGCTCGACGTCCTCGAGCTTGATTCCCAGTTCCTCGGAGATGAGTTGACCGCCCGTGAGCACAGCAATGTCCTGGAGTATCGCCTTGCGTCGATCGCCGAAACCGGGGGCCTTGACTGCCGCGCTTTTCAAGACACCGCGGATTTGATTGACGATCAAGGTGGCGAGCGCTTCACCTTCGATGTCTTCGGCAATGAACAGGATTGGACGACCGGACTTTGCCACCTGTTCGAGAAGGGGCACGATATCTTTCAAGATATTGAGCTTGCGGTCGGAAATGAGTACGTACGGATCTTCCAGCACCGCCTCCATAGTATTCGTATCCGTGACAAAGTAGGGCGACAGATAGCCGCGGTCGAACTGCAGCCCTTCTACAACATCGAGCGTAGTTTCGGTGGTCTTGGACTCCTCGACCGTGATTACTCCGTCGCCTCCGACCTTATCCATCGCGTCGGCAACGAGTTCGCCGATCACGGGATCGTTGTGCGCGGAGATGGTCGCGACTTGCGCCTTTTCCTTGCGGCTGCTGACGGGTTTTGCCATGGCTTGGAGTGCCTTGATTGCGGCTTGCAGGCCACGGTCCAGCCCGCGCTTCAAGTCAATCGCGCTTGCACCGGCGGCGACATTGCGTACCCCATCGGCGTAGATGGCATGCGCAAGGATCGTCGCGGTGCTGGTTCCGTCGCCGACCAGGTCGCCGGTTTTCTCCGCTGCCTGACGCAGCATCTGAGCGCCGAGATTCTCCACCGGATCCTCCAGCTCCATTTCCTTCGCGATGGTAACGCCGTCGTTGCATACGATGGGTGCACCCCAGTTCTTCTGGATGAGAACGGATTTGGACTTGGGCCCCAGCGTGATGCGCACGGCATCCGCAAGTTGCGTGGCGCCGCTCAGAACCTTCTCGCGCGCCTTTGAGCGGAACAATACTTGCTTCGAGCTCATGTCAACACCACCCCTATTCGCGAGGTTTGATGGTCGATCCTCGTGGAATGGAGCGCCATAGGGACATATACGCATCATCATTGTGATGGTTCGCCGTGACAAGCACCTAGTTGAGCCGGGACATCGCGGATGTTCTCTTGCGAGCAAGTGTGGCACGCTTCATCCGGCAACAGGAGTCGACCATGAACGTGGGAAAAGTATGCAAACGCAATGTGGTGACGGTGCGCGAGTTCGACGAATTGAACTCGGCCGCGCAACTGATGCGGGAAAAACACGTGGGCTATCTGGTCGTCGTCGACCAAAATCCCGCAAGCGATATGGCAATGCCGGTGGGTGTTCTGACCGACCGCGACATCGTCGTCTCGGTCTTGGCGAAGGACGCCAACCCCCGTGAGTTACGGGTGGGGGACATCATGACACGTCAGCCCGTTGTCATCGGTGAGGCAAGATCGATCGCATCGGCGCTGACGGAGATGCGGCGTATTGGTGTCCGGCGACTGCCGGTTGTCGGCAGCGTCGGGCAGCTCATCGGTGTCTTGTCGCTTGACGATGTGTTCGATTCGCTTGCCGGGGAGCTGCTCGACGTTGCCGGATCGGTTCGCAATGAGCAATTGATCGAAAACTCGCTGCGCCCGTAATTCGTTGTCGAACGGCGGCCCCGACAGCCCCATCCAGCGAGAGGTAGGCAGGTTTGGCGACGACAAAGTCAAGTAGCAGCAAACAGTTGCTGTGGAATGTCTTGTACCTGATCGGCGCGATGATCGTCCTCGTCACGGTCAGCTCCCTGTGGCGCGAGGCGCAACTGGTGCAGGTCGTGCCCTACACGGAGCTCGAACAGGCCCTCGCGGCCGGGCATATCGAGCGCGTGGTCGTATCCGACCGGGAACTGCAGGGGTACCTCAAGACGCCGACGGCAGATGGTAAGCGCGTACTGACGGCCAATCGCGTCGAGCCGGACGTGGCCGCATGGCTCTCCCGTTTCAAGGTTCCATTCACTCGCGAATATTCGAGTGGTTGGGCGCAACAGCTGCTGGCGTGGGTGGTGCCCGGCCTGATGTTCTTCGCAATTTGGTACTTCGTCATCCGCGGTATCGCCGAGAAGCAAGGGATGCCCGGTATGACGTCGATCGGCAAGACCAACGCCAAAGTCATGATGGAAAAGAGCACGGGCGTCACGTTCGCCGACGTGGCCGGTGTCGACGAGGCCAAGGAGGAACTCAGAGAAGTAGTCGATTTCCTCAAAGATCCCGGGCACTACGCGCGCCTCGGGGCGCGCATTCCCAAGGGGGTACTGTTGGTAGGCCCGCCCGGTACCGGTAAGACCCTTCTCGCGCGGGCTCTTGCGGGCGAGGCCGGCGTCACGTTTCTGTCGACGAACGGTGCGGAGTTCGTCGAGATGTTCGTCGGCGTCGGCGCTGCGCGCGTGCGCGATTTGTTCGAGCATGCGCGGCAAAGCGCGCCGGCCATCATCTTCATCGACGAGTTGGATGCCTTGGGCCGGGCACGCGGCGCCTACGGGTTCGGGGGCCACGATGAGAAGGAACAGACACTGAACCAACTTCTCGCCGAGATGGACGGGTTTGATCCCTCGGTGGGCGTCATCATTCTCGCAGCGACCAATCGGCCCGAAATTCTCGACCCCGCACTGTTGCGAGCCGGGCGGTTCGATCGCCAGGTGCTCGTTGACCGCCCCGACCTTAAGGGTCGCCTCGACGTTCTGCGCGTCCATGCGCGAAAAGTGAAGTTGGCGGCAGATGCTGATTTGGCGAAGATCGCGGGTATGACACCGGGATTTGCCGGCGCGGATCTTGCCAATCTCATAAACGAAGCAGCGTTGCTTGCGACTCGCCGCAACGCCGACGCAGTCGGGCTCACCGATCTGACGGCCGCCATCGAGCGCATCGTGGCGGGCCTGGAAAAGAAGAATCGCATTCTCAACCCGCACGAGCGTAAGACGGTTGCCAATCACGAGATGGGACATGCGCTCGTTGCGATGGCGCTGCCGGGAACCGATCCGGTCCAGAAGGTTTCGGTCATTCCGCGCGGCATCAGCGCGCTCGGCTACACGATTCAGTGCCCGACCGAAGATCGGTTTCTGATGAGCAAGGAAGAATTGCAGAGCCGGATGGCCGCGCTGCTCGGCGGCCGCGCTGCGGAGCTGCTCGTTTTCGGCACTCCCTCGACCGGCGCAGCCGACGACCTGGTGAAGGCGACTGAAATGGCGCGTGCCGTTGTCATGCGCTACGGCATGGACGAGAAACTGGGTCTCGTTGCATACGAGGCGGAACCACATGCTCTGATGCCCGGTGTGCCCGAGTTCCCCGGCGAACGCCGATACAGTGAGCGCACGGCGTGGGAAATCGACTGCGTCGTCCGAGAAATGGTTCTTGCGGCCTTTCACACGGCAACCTCGGTACTCACGCGCGCCCGCGGTGTTCTCGATCGGGGCGCACGGTCTCTGTTGGAGAAAGAGAGCCTTGGAGAGGCTGACCTAGCGAAGCTCAAACAGGAGCTTACCGAGCAGCTGGGCGGGTCGTCCGGCGAAGTCGCGGTCTACGGCGCGACCGGCGCGAGGACGTAGCCAGTCTGGAGCGGCGCGCGCCGACCGCATTTACGTATCGAAAGCTTTCGGTGAAGCAACGGTGGACGTTGGCTGAGCGCGCGCCGTACTCAGCGGACCAATTGCGGGTACAGCTTGACCGCAATCGCAAGAAAAACCGCGAAGGTGAAGCAAAGCACGGTGCAGTCGGTACCGAAACCATAAAGGCTCTGTTCGCCGTGGACCATGAGACCGCGAAGACCATCAACGACGTAGGTCAGAGGGTTGAGCGTGGCAACGATTCGCAACCAGCGGGGCATGATATCGAGCGGATAAATTGCGTTGCTGGCGAAGAACAAGGGCATGGTGAGGACCTGGCCTATCCCCATGAAGCGTTCTCGCGTCTTCACGATGCACGCTATCGACAGCGAAAACATCGAAAATATGGCTGAGCCGAGCGCGACAATCAACAGCACACCCAGTACCGCAGCGAGTTCCCACCGTATCGGCACATGCAAGGCAGATGCGATGCCGTAAATTACGGCAGTCTGCACAATCCCGCGAAAGTTGGCGGAAATCGCCTTGCCGAGCACTAATGAAACACGGCTCGCCGGGGTGACCAAGAGCTTGTGGACGATGCCGAGATCGCGTTCCCAGATGACGGCAATGCCGTAAAAAATCGCGCTGAACAGCACGCTTTGGGCGAGGATTCCCGGCGTCATGAATCCCAAATATCCAGCCTTGCCCGTGTCGATTCCACGGATTTGGCTCAGCACTTGGCCGAATATGACCAGCCACAACATGGGCTGGATGGCGCGCGACACGAGCTCGGTCGGATCTCGCACCAATTTACGCAATTCGACGTCGGCTATGGCGAGGGTTTCGCGCAGGATCCGCTGCATTGAAGGCTTAGCCTCGATGCCGCGCAGAGCTTCGGGTTTCGGCGGTGTCCCGTAGCCGCCCTGTCTCCTCGAGCTCGCCGCTAAAATGCGCGAACACGTCCTCGAGGGTGGCATGATGGCCGACGCGCGCTTTGAGCGCCTCGGGCGATCCGTGTGCGGCTATCTGGCCCGTGTGCATGACAGCAACATCGTTGCATAGGTTGTCTGCCTCTTCCATATCGTGAGTCGTCAACAGAATGGTTATATGGTAGTCCTTGTTCAGTTCTTTGAGATGCACCCAAACCGCGCGTCTTGCGACCGGGTCCAATCCGATTGTGGGCTCATCGAGAAACAAGACAGCAGGCCGGTGGAGCATGCTTTGCGCGATCTCGAGCCGACGAACCATTCCTCCGGAATAGGTCTTCACCAGCCGGCCCGCGTATTCGCCCAGCCCCATGAATGCAAGGGCTTCTTCGATGCGACTGCGCTTCTCTGCTACTCCGTACAGCCTTGCCGAGAGCAATAAATTCTCATAGCCGGTGAGCGCGCCGTCCGCCGACAGCATTTGCGGGACGTAGCCGATACGGCGCCGCACTTCGTGAGCTTGTGACACGATGTCAAAACCCGCAACCGTGGCGGTGCCGGCACTGGGCCCCAATAAGGTGGTGAGCATTTTAATGACTGTGGTTTTACCCGCCCCATTGGCTCCAAGGAGACCAAAGATATCTCCTTCGGAGACGGTCAAATCAATGTGGTCGACTGCCGTAGACTGCGCGAAGCGGCGGGTGAGGCCACGAATATTTATCTCTGGGTTCTTAACGAAGACCTCACAGACCGAAGGGATAGGTGTCCGGGAGCCCCTCGAGTTCCTTCGTCCCAAGTGGCGTGACCGCGCTGGACTTATCGAACCAGATGTATTCGTCGAATTGATTGGGCAGATGCGCCTCAAAGTAATGACTGGCGAGCTCCGTCTCCGGACGGTAGATCACCCCGATCGCGCGTTCCAGACGAGGCTTGTTCAATCCCTGCCGGAGCGTGCCCGCCGCCAGATGACGAAGCGGTAACATGAAACGAGGATGGCCCACTTCGTGACAGAGCTTTTCGTAGCTTCGATCCAGCGCAGGCTGCACCGCTTTGATTTCCATCGGACCATCCCAATCGGACGCCGCCGCAACCGTACCTTCGTGAGTGCCGAAACCGATTAAATAGGCCCCGGCAGCAAACTCCTCGCGGCACAGATGCCCGATGTTATATTCGCCCCGCGCCCACATCTCGGTTGCGGCCGCATCCCCGACGTGGGAATTATGGGCCCATACGATAGCCTTGGCGCGCGGACCGTGAAAAGCGAGCAATGCCTTCAGCGTTTCGAACATGTGGTTGTCGCGCAGATTCCAGGATGCGCGCGAGCCATAATACATGATTCGATAATAGTGCTCGGCGTCGGCAACCAAGCGGGCGTTCTGCACTGCGTCCATGAAGCGTTCGCCGTCATAGGCGGTATAGGCGCTGCGCTTGCGCAGAAGATCCTCAAGCATGCGCACAACCTCCCCTTCGCAAGTCCGGTAGGCGCCGGTGAGTGCTGCATGACCATATGTCGCGGGATTGGCTTGCCAGGGGGTCAAGCAACCATACCGTTGGCGGGCAACTCGAGCTGCATCAGGGTCGACATGGTCGAGATACTCGAGCACGGATCGAATCGACGTGTAGAGGCTATAGAGGTCAAGGCCATAAATCGCGGCCCGGTTCTGCGGCTCCTTGACCTTATTGTAGTCATGGAGCCAATCCACGAACGAGCGCATCTCATTGTTCCGCCACATCCACGTGGGGAACCGGGCGAAGGCGGTCCACTCGGTGGCAGGATGATCGAAATGCCGGACGTATTGATCCAATCGCGCCACGTCCGGCCAATCCCCCTCGATGGCCACAAAGCGAAAGCCCTTCCGCGTGATCAATTCCTGTGAAATGCGCTCCCGCATTCGATAGAACTCGGACGTGCCATGGGTCGCCTCCCCCAGCAACACGACCCTTGCGTCGCCGATTCGGTCCAGCAGCGAGTCGAGAGCGGCCGCCTCGATCGAATCAAAGGTCTCAGCAGTATCGCCAATGGCTCGGGCTAATTCGCCATCGGCCGGGCGTGCCCGTGTCGGCCTCTCTCGCTGCAGGAAGGGACTCTCTTCGGGCAACCATCCTTCCTGGCCGACCAGCGGGACGAAGCGAACATCGGCAATGTCTTCGGTGTTGAAATTGCTGTTCGAGGATCGGGTGACGCGTACCAGTTCCTGGGCCCGCTGGTCGGCGCCGACGGGGATGACGAGCCGGCCTCCGACCTTCAGTTGGCGCTTCAACGTGTCCGGAATCTGCGGGCCGCCGGCCGCTACGATGATGGCGTCGTACGGTGCATGCTCCGCCCAGCCGAGCGTCCCATCGCCGTGGCGTACATGGACATTCTTGTAGCCCAGATCGGCCAGCCGCAGGGCTGCCGTGTCGGCAAGCTGCTCAATCCGCTCGACGGTGTAGACTTCGCCTGCGATCTCGGCCAGTACGGCCGCCGCGTAGCCCGAACCCGTGCCGATCTCGAGCACGTTTTCTCCGCCCTCGAGCGCCAGTGCCTCCGTCATCAGCGCCACGATGTAGGGCTGGGAGATGGTCTGCGCCGCCTCTATGGGCAACGGCGCATCGTCATAAGCGAATTCTCGGAGCCGCTCCGGTAGAAATAATTCGCGTGGGACCTTTCGCAGGGCGTTGAGCACCGCTTCGGATCGTACGCCACGAGCGGCGATCTGCTGCTCGACCATGGTGCGGCGAAGCTGCGGGTAATCGGTCATTGGGTCGTGCCGGTAGTGAAAGACAACCCTGCATCGGTATGGCGTCGCGAATGTTGGGCAGCCAAATTCAAGACACTATGTTCCTGACCGTTCTCCGATCCAAGCGCACCGTTCATAATCATTCGATCAAGTGCAACGACGACGCGCTTCGGTGTACCAATATCAGACCAACCGCAAGCCGGCACGCGCATGACCCGCAAGTGCGGCTCCTGGCCGAGAAAAATATGCCGCGAAAAGTCCTGGGGCGCCAGCGTTTCATAAAGCGCGCCGAGTCCATCCGGATCTGCGCAACCCGTTGAGTTCCCCTGAAGGGCCGCACGCATCCGCAGCACGAGCTCAGGGGCATTCCGTTCGAACAATTGCAACAATGCGGCGGCGCGTCCGGCGATGATGAACGCATTCCAGAGTGCTCCGCGGGCGATCAACTCTTCGGCCACATCCACCGTGGGCTTCTCGACAAATTTCAACACGGCCGCGGTGCCGTCGACGGACGGTGCACCGGGGACGATGTACCCAAGTTCCGGATCCGCCTCCTCCGGTTCGATACCCAGCAGCAACACATCGTTGCCGTGACCCTCAAGGGCGGCCACCGCCGCGCGTAGGGCGTGAGCCAGTATGGGTTCATTGTCGACATGATGATCGCTCGGCAGTATGACGATAGTTGCGCCCGGATCCCTTGCCAGAATTTGCAGCAGCGGCAACAGGATTCCACTTGCCGTTCCGCAGTTGCCAGGCTGAATGATTACGTTTCGGGGCGGCAAAATCTCGAGTGGCTTCTGCCACCAGCGCCGATGCTGTGCGGCGACGACGACGCAAATGCGTTCATTCGGCGCGATGATCGACGCTCGCTGCAGCGCCTCGAGCAGCAGCGACGGACCACCTCGCAACGAACAGAATTGTTTCGGTATCGAAACGCCCGCCGATGTGGTGGTGAGACTTCGCAGCCGGGTGCCGTCTCCCCCCGCGAGGATGAGCGCCCAACAGCTGCCGCCGCTACTTGACATCATTTGCTGACCCTACCGGTGACGTCGAACAAACCATACGCTCACGCGAGTACTCTCGATATCCGTACATCCCGTAGTGATGCGTCCGGAAATCGACTCATAACTTGCCCTCTCCTTGCCTCATAGGCACGATAAGCGTCAACAGCAGAAAGGACCCCGTATGCCGGACATGCCATCGCTCGATAGTGAAGAGTTGATTCGCCGCATCAGTCGCGATCTTGCGGACAGTTACGACGAAGAACTGGAAATGGAGATCGAGGACCGCCATCCACTTCCGGGCGAACCTTCGGGAGAGAACGCTGACGCCGAGAAAAATTATCGACGCCGTTACTTCACCGAGCTCTTCCGGCTTCAGGCGGAGTTGGTGAAACTGCAGGACTGGGTCGTCGAGGCTCGAGAGAAAGTGGTGATCCTGTTCGAAGGGCGCGATGCCGCCGGCAAGGGCGGTATCATCAAGCGCATTGCACAGCGCCTCAATCCGCGCGTCTGCAGGACGGTAGCACTACCGGCACCCAATGACCGGGAGCGGACAGAATGGTACTTCCAGCGCTATATAGCGCACTTGCCCGCTGTGGGGGAAATGGTCCTGTTCGATCGCAGTTGGTACAACCGGGCGGGCGTCGAGCGGGTGATGGGATTTTGCACGCCCGAGGAATATGAGGAATTCTACCGCTCGGTGCCGGAATTCGAGCGCATGCTGGTGCGGTCCGGCGTCCGGTTGATTAAGTACTGGTTCTCGATTACCGACGATGAACAGCACTTACGATTCCTCGGTCGAATCCATGACCCGCTCAAGCAGTGGAAGTTGAGTCCGATGGATCTCGAATCGCGCCGTCGCTGGGAAGACTATACGAAGGCCAAGGAGGTCATGCTCGAGCGCTCGCACATTCCCGAGGCCCGCTGGTGGATCGTTCAGGCCGTCGATAAGAAGCGCGCACGGCTCAATTGTATTGATCACCTGCTGAAGCAGTTCCCGTACACGGAAGTGCAAAAGGCGCCCATCGTCCTGCCCGAGCGCGAGCACCGCCAAGATTACTCCCGGCAGGCCGTACCGGCCGAGATGCTCGTACCGGAGATCTACTGATTGGAGGGCGTCCCGAGCGCTCGACGTGCACGCGGGCCGGAACCCCGGGGCGAGAGAAATTCCGTTCTATTCGTCTGTCTCGGCAACATCTGCCGAAGTCCCACCGCCGAGGGCGTCTTCCGGCACCTTCTGGCGCAGGAACGGCCGGCGCTCGACGTCGACGTCGATTCTGCCGGTACGGGTGATTACCACATCGGCGAGCCACCGGATATTCGCAGCCAACGCGCCGCGATGCAGCGCGGCATCGATTTGAGCGGGTTACGGGCGCGGCAAGTGAGCGTGCACGATTTTGATCGCTTCGGCCTCATCCTGGCCATGGATCGGAGCAACTTGCGCGCATTGCAGGCGCTGAGGCCCAAAGCGTCGCGTGCCGAAGTACGCTTGCTCCTGGAGTATGCCGGAGGCCTCGATGATCTCGAGGTACCCGATCCTTACTCCGGTGGGCAAGACGGTTTCGAACGAGTGCTCGACCTCATAATGCTGGCGTCGCGCGGGCTGATTTCAGCATTACGGCCACGTAGCGCAGCGTTGTAAAAGGCCGAGTGTTATAAAACTGCAATCTGACGATTAGATGACATCGAAGGTTTTTAATGCCGTTTACCATATCCCACGTGGCTGCTGTACTACCGTTTTCCCGCCTGCTGGCGCGGTGGCGGTTGCTCTCGGCGACCATCATCGGCAGTATGGTTCCGGATTTCGGGCTATTGATGCCGTGGCGTCCCGCGAGGATCGAGACTCACAGCGTCATCGGCCTGCTGACTTTTTGCTTGCCGGTGGGCTTGGCGACGTTTTGGATTTTCCAACTGCTGATCAAGACTCCGGTCACTGAGATACTGCCCAATGCCGCCTACGCACGGTGGCGAAGTTTCGCCGCGCCGGCCGACATCCGCAGCTTGGCCCAGTGGGTGCTGGCGGCGTGCGGAGTCGAAGCGGGCGCCGTTACGCACTTGGTTTTGGACGCGTTCACCCATGAGGGCGCGCGTGGCGTGCGGATGATTCCGATGCTGGATGATCCCATCGTCGATATAGCCGGCCACCACCTGGTCGGCGCGCGGTTTCTGCAGGATGTCAGTTCGCTTATCGGTCTAGCGTTGGTCCTGGTGGTCGTGGCCTATGGACTGCGTTCGGGGCGCAGCGGCGATGTGGTTCCCGAACGCAAGCTGCAGCCGGCCGAACGCCACGTCTGGATAGTGGCTTATGGAGTCGTGACGCTGGTTCTTGCCGGACTTTTCCTGGTCATCAGGCGGCCGCATTTCTTGGCCGGAGGGTCTTTGGCAGTCGTGGTCGGCAACTACGCTATCGCCGGGCTGCGCGGCTTTGCCGCAGCGTTGCTGGTGGTCAGCCTCAGCTTGATAGTCAGATTGCGCGCGAACCGTTAAGGTCCGCGCGCAACGAAATACCCCGAATTGTCGCTGGCCGCTAGCGGTCGTCGGGTCCACTGCGCGGCACATCGCTCGGCGCGGAGGACCAGACGACATACTTGTTGTCGGTGCCGGCAGCGGCCTGCGATGGCTCGGCTGGGCGCGACAACAGCGCAGGTTCGCTTCTGGGAGCGGGCGCTGGCGCCGCCCCAGCCGATGCTGCCGTGTCGGCTCGCGGAGCGGCCTCCGGACGGGGCCCGGAATCGGAAGCTGATGCCACATCGGGCCGTGGCGACGCATCGGGCCGTGGCATGTCGGACCGGGATATGTCAGTCCGCGGCGCGAGGTCTGGCCGGCTGCCCGCGCCATTGACCTCGGCACTTGCATCACTGCCATTTCCCGGCCCGTTGGCTACGTTTTCGCCGCCGTCGCGTCTGCCTCGGCCACGCCTACGCCGGCTGCGGCCGGTGCGCTCGCTGGTGGGCCGCTGCTCGCCGGTCGAGTCTCGGTCGCCGGTGCGCGGTGGTTCATTGCCGCGTGCCGGGCTGTCGGGACGAGGCGCTTGATCACTCCGCGGCCCTTCGCTGCGCGGCATCTCCGGACGCGGCCCTTCGCTGCGCGGTGCGTCTTGTCGAGGTGCCGCGTCGCGGGAAGCGTCGCGCCCCGGCGCATTGGCTTGCCGCCCCTGGCTGTCGCGCCCCGTTCGTTCGCGTCGCGGGTCGCGGCCGGCATCGCGCGGGCTGTCGCGCCCCGCGCTCTCCCGCCCCGGCCCGTCCCGGCGGCTGTTGCGGTCTCGATCGCGATAGCGGTCGCCACCGCTGCCGCGATATCGATCCTGCGGTGCGCGCTGCGGCGGCCTCTCGCGTTGAGTCTGTGCCGACGGCAATTCCGTGGTGGTGTTCGTGCTCGCGGCCCGGGTACCGAACAGCCATTTCCAAAGCCGCACGAGCGCACCTTCCTGGGCCACCTCGATGGGGGCGGCGGGCGGTGCCGTTGGCGCTTCAGGGACCGGCATTGGAATGATAGGTGCGGCCGATGCGGGAAGAATGCTGGGTACCAGCGGCGCTTCACTCTGCGGCTTCTTATCGCGATTTCCGATGTTCGAGTCATCGATGCTGGGTTGATCCACTATCAAATAGCTAGCTGCCGTGTTTTCGGGCAGTTCTTTTTCGTCGTCGCGTATTCGGCGCAATGTGTAGGCCGGTGTCTGTAGATGTGGATTGGGCACGATCACGAGCGATACTTTGTCCCGTGATTCGATTTGGTTCAGCCAATCCCTCTTCTCATTCATGAGGTAGGTCGCCACGTCGACCGGGACCTGCGCGATCACGCGGCCGGTGCGCTCTTTGCGGGCCTCCTCGCCGATCAATCGCAACAAGGCCAGAGACATCGATTCCACGCCACGAATGGTGCCCATGCCGCTGCAGCGCGGACAATTGATATGCGTCGTCTCACTGAGCGCGGGTCGCAGGCGTTGCCGCGAAAGTTCGAGCAGTCCGAATCTCGAGAGGCGTCCCAGTTGAATGCGGGCGCGGTCCATCTTGACCGCATCGCGCAGCATGTCTTCGACGGCACGCTGGTTGGCCGTCGATTCCATGTCGATGAAATCGATCACGATCAATCCGCCGATGTCGCGCAGACGTAGCTGCCGCGCGATTTCCTCCGCTGCCTCGAGATTGGTGTTGCGAGCCGTCGCTTCGATGTCACCGCCGCGTGTGCTGCGCGCCGAGTTGATGTCGATGGACACCAGCGCTTCCGTGTGATCGATGACCAGGCTGCCGCCGGACGGCAAGGTCACCTTATGCGAATACGCCGATTCGATCTGGCTTTCGATCTGATACCGAGTGAACAGAGGCACAGGATCCTGATAAAGCTTCAGCTTGCGCTGAGCATCCGGCGGCATGAAGCGCTGCATGTACTCCTGAGCCTTTTGGAAGGCCTCGGGCTGATCGATCAGGCATTCGCCCACGTCGTCCGAGAAGTAATCGCGCAGGCCGCGCGTAACCGCGTCGCTTTCCTGGAATATCAGGAAGGGGGCGGGGCGGCCATCATTGGCGGCGACGATCGCGTCCCAGGCCGTTTTCAAGTTGTTCAAATCCCATTGCAGTTCTTCAGTGGTGCGCCCGACACCGGCGGTCCGCACAATGGCCCCCATGCCGTCCGGAATCTGCAGGGCGTTCATGGCTTCGCGCATCTGATCGCGGTCTTCGCCTTCGATCCGCCGCGATACTCCGCCGGCGCGTGGATTGTTCGGCATGAGCACGAGGAATCGACCGGCCAGGCTGATGAAGGTGGTGAGTGCGGCGCCTTTATTGCCGCGCTCTTCCTTTTCAACCTGCACGATCAGTTCTTGGCCTTCCTGCAGCAGATCCTTGATATTCAGCCGGCCGCCGGCCGCCGGTTGAGATCGGAAGTATTCCTTGGAGACTTCCTTCAACGGCAGGAAGCCGTGGCGCTGAGCGCCGTATTCGACGAACGCCGCTTCGAGACTGGGCTCGACGCGGGTTATTCGGCCTTTATAGATATTGGATTTTTTCTGTTCCCGTGACGGGATCTCAATCGATAAGTCGTATAGTTTCTGACCGTCGACGAGTGCGACTCGCAATTCTTCTTCTTGAACTGCGTTGACGAGCATTCTTTTCATTTGCCCCAACTAAGGTGGTAGGGGCCGAGGAGGAGAGCTTGAGAATAGAAGCCGGGGCCGCGACGTAGGGCGCGACAAGAATTGGTACCAAGCCGAACGCGAGCCACGCGACCGGCATCAACTCAACCCAATTCTGACAAAACGTATACGGCAAGCCCGGGGCCTTGTTCTCGGTTAACCGCTTGTCAGACGCCGAAGCTCTGCACGGCTCTCTAGCGTCTGTCTCATCGGCCGAGCGATGGTCTGGAAATCCAGAACCAACTAATATGCTGCGCTCCCGTAGGATGGGGGCGCCGCCGAAACCGGTGTCACCTGGGCCACTTGCGTGAGCCTAAGAACTAGGCGGTACCCGAAAATGGTTCAGCGCCTGACACGGTTTTGCCACATTATCACGATAGCCCGTCAGGGTCAATGTAATCAATACCTTAGAAGATTGCTCAACGAAGTTCTCCAATTATGAATACTCCCAACGCCGAACCCGTCCGCTTGTACGTCCCGAAAAGTGCCGTCGAGATGCGTACCATTACCGCCGACGAAGCGGGCCAGCGTATCGATAATTTTCTCATGCGGCACTTCAAAACCGTGCCGCGTAGCCGCGTTTATCGCCTCTTGCGCAAGGGCGAAGTGCGCGTCAATCGCAAACGCGTCGACGCGGAATACCGTATAGCGGCCGGCGACGAAATTCGGCTGCCGCCGGTGCGCATCGACGCGGGCGACGAGGAGGGGCGCCCGGGCCCGGGGCGCCTCTCCACCAGCCTGCTGGAGCTCATCGAGGGAGCGGTTATTTTTCAGGACAAGCACCTGCTGGTGCTCGACAAGCCTGCCGGAGTGGCGGTGCATGGCGGCAGCGGAATGAGCTTTGGGGTCATCGAGGCGCTCCGCGCATCGCGCCCGCACGAGACGCTGGAACTCGTGCATCGCCTCGACCGTGATACCAGTGGTTGCTTACTGGTGGCGCGCGATCGGCCGACCTTGACCACCTTGCATGCCTTGATCCGCAACGGCGGCATGCACAAGACCTACCTCGCTCTCGTGTCGGGCAGTTGGCAGTTGGGCACCAAGCGCATCGATGCGCCCTTGGCGACCGACAATCGGCAGCATGGCGAGCGGCACGTGCGCGTGGCGCCGGCCGGCAAGGACTCGGTCAGCGTGTTCAAGCCGGTGCAGTTCTTCGGCCCCCTTGCGACGTTGATGGAGGTGGACATTCCGACGGGCCGCACTCATCAAATCCGTGTGCATGCTTCCTTCGCCGGCCATCCGTTGCTGGGCGATGACAAGTATGGTGACCGTGAACGCAATGCCGAACTAAAGCAGCACGGCTTGAAACGCACCTTCTTGCATGCTCAGTCGGTGGCCTTCGAATGGCCCGGATCCGGCATGCCATTTCATGTCAGCGCACCATTGCCGGCTGAATTGTCCGCGGTGCTCGATGCAATCACACCGATGAAGCGCACGGCGAAGCGCCTGGCACCGAAGGGGACGCCGCGCGCTTCCCCTAAAGCATCGCGCAGATCGCGCTAGGGTAGTTCGAAGCCCACTGTCCGCAGCACCGCAGCGAGGCGTATCAGCGGCAGTCCGATGAGCGCGGTAGGGTCGTTGCTGTCGATGGATTCGCACAGCGTGATGCCGAGGCCCTCGCTCTTGAACCCGCCCGCACAATCGAGCGGGGATTCGCGCTCGACATAACGCTCGATAGTGGTCCGGTCAAGCATGCGGAACACCACGCGGGTCGTGTCGATGAATTCGATGGCCAATGGGTCCCGATGCCGCACCACGGCGACGGCGGTGATGAAGGAAAGCGTCCGCTCCGAGCACCTTAGCAGCTGGTCGATGCAGTTCGCGACCGAGCCCGGCTTGCCGAGGATCGTATTCTGCTGCATCGCGTCGAGCAGTACGGCCACTTGATCGGACCCGATAACACACGCATCGGGCCGCTGGATGGCAACGGCACATGCCTTTGCCAGCGCCAGGCGGACCACCAGCGCCTGCGCGCTTTCGCCGGCGCCGGGTGTTTCATCGACACCGGGAGATTGGCATTCGAAGGGGATTTGCAGCCGCGTCAGCAGTTCCCGCCGGTAGATCGATGTAGAGGCTAAGACCAACGGAGGTGGAGACTTCAAAAACAACGACTTGCACCCGATTGATTTTTGACAGGTGTGGGCACGAGCCCTATTATACGCGGCCCATGGCAGCCGGCTTGCCTGACCTTGTCGATTGCGCGCGCCTTGCCGAGGACGCGGCGGTGCTGCAATGCGTCTATGAGCTGGGCGAGCTGCCCCGCTTGAAGGCGTTGCTGGCGGAGCCGCAAGGCACACTGAGTGCGAGTTTCGCTTTTGCGAGACTACCATCAGGGCGTGCCGGGGCCGAGGTGACGATCGAGGCGATACCGCAGCTGGTATGCCAGCGCTGCCTGCAAGGATTCGGCTGGCGCGTGACTGCCGGCAGCGAGATTGAATTCGCGACCTTCGGGGACCCGGATTCTGCTGATTCGGAGCGAGAGTTTTTTGTAATGGAGGACGGTCAAGTGTCGCTGCGGGACCTGGCCGAGGAAGAATTATTGTTGGCCTTACCGATAGCGCCGGCGTGCAGTGCGCCGCTGGCGTGCGGTAAGGCGCCAAGCTACGTGACCGGCGAAGAGACGCCTGACGTGGCTGGCGAGATGCGCCGGCCGTTCAGCGCTTTGCAGGATTTATTGAAGAAAACTTGATAGGACATAGCACCCATGGCAGTTCAGAAAAGCAGAAAGACTCCGTCGAAGCGCGGCATGCATCGCTCTCATTCCGCGCTGGCGGCCCCTGCGGTATCAATCGACGCCAAGAGCGGCGAGACTCATTCGCGGCATAGAATTTCGCGTGATGGTTTTTATCGCGGCCGCAAAGTACTCCAGACCAAAGCCGATATTGCCGCCGGCGACAGCGAAGAATAAGCCTTACTGACCGGGTTTCAGGCGGGTCCGCTGCTCGCCGCTCGGGCTGTCTAGACGCACACCCGTGTCTGCGCTGCTTCATATAGCCATCGACGCCATGAGCGGCGATCGAGGCCCTTCGACCTGTGTGCCTGCAGCATTAGCGGCCGCGCGTGAATTTCCCGACGTGCGCTTCACATTGATCGGCCGGCAAGTCGATCTGGAACGTGAGATGGCAGCCGCTCGGGGCGCCAACAACGTGTCGTGCCTATTCTCCACGCAGGTCGTTGAAATGACCGATCACCCGCGCGAGGCATTACGCCGCAAGAAGGATTCCTCCATGCGCCGTGCCCTCGACTTGGTCAAAGTCCACGAAGCCAACGCCTGCGTCAGCGCGGGCAACACCGGCGCATTGATGGCGATGGCGCATTTCGTGCTCAAAATGCTCCCTGGCGTGGAACGCCCGGCCATCGGGTCGTTGATCCCGTCGCGCGGTGGCCATACTTACATGCTCGATCTGGGCGCGAACGCGGCCTGCACGCCGGAGCAGTTGCTCCAATTCGGTGTGATGGGGTCGATCTTGGCCGCCGATCTGGAGGGTGCACACGAGCGACCGCGAATTGGACTACTCAACATTGGCGAAGAAGAAATCAAGGGCAACGAAATTGTGCAGGCCGCGCACATTCTGTTGTCGGCGAGCGGGCTCAACTATGTGGGTTTCGTCGAGGGACACGATATATTTTCCGACAAGGTAGATGTGGTGGTGACCGATGGATTCACCGGCAATGTTGCCCTCAAAACCATGGAAGGCGCGGCGCGATTGATCGCCGACACGTTGCGCGAGGAACTCACGCGAAACATCGCACGCAAATTGGGCGCGTTGGGTGCGAAGCCTGCACTCAACGCTCTACGCACTCGTTTAAATCCGACACGGTACAATGGCGCGACCATGGTTGGTCTGAATGGAATCGTCATCAAGAGTCATGGCGGCGCCGATGTTTTCGGCTTTCAGCGCGCCATCGAAGTGGCCGTCCAGGAAGCACGCAGCGGCGTACCTGCAAGAATCGCGGAACGGCTGGGCGCCCCATGCGGGGCATGAAGGATCTCCATGTACTCACGCATTGCGGGCACCGGCAGCTATCTGCCGGAGAAAATATTGACCAACGCCGATCTGGAGAAACTCGTCGATACGAGCGATGAGTGGATCCGCAGCCGCACCGGCATCCGACAACGGCACGTAGCGGCGGAAGGCGAGACCACCACGGACCTTGCCGAGCATGCGGCGCGGCGTGCGATCGAGGCGGCGGGAGCGACCGCGACGGATATCGATTTGATCTGCGTGGGCACGACGACGCCGGATTTGGTATTTCCGAATGTGGGCACCTTGCTGCAGGACCGCTTGGGTATTCACGGGTGTCCGGCCTTCAGCCTCGAGGCAGCGTGCACCGGCTTCATGTACGCGCTGAGCGTCGCGGACAAATTCGTGCGCTTGGGGGAGGCGAAATGTGCGCTGGTGGTAGGAGCTGAGACGCTGACGCGCATCGTCGATTGGAACGATCGCGGAACCTGCGTCATATTCGCCGACGGCGCGGGGGCGGTCGTCCTGCAGCCGTCGCGAGAGCCGGGCATCATCAGCACGCGGCTGCATTCCGACGGCAAATACAAGGATTTGCTCCTGTATCCCGACGGCGTATCCAAGGGTTTCCACCTAGTGCGCGAGGGTAAAGCCAGCGTACAGATGAAAGGGAATGAGGTTTACAAGGTTGCCGTCAATACCTTGGGGCAGCTGGTCACCGAGACACTCAGCGCCAACGGAATCAGCAAAGACCAGCTGGATTGGTTGATCCCTCATCAAGCGAACATACGCATCATCGAGGCGATCGCCAAACGATTGACCCTGCCGATGGCGCGAGTCATCGTCACCATCGGCGAGCAAGGCAACACCTCGGCGGCGTCGGTACCTTTGGCGCTCGATACGGGCATCCGAGACGGCAGGGTGAAGCGCGGGCAACTTCTCCTCCTCGAAGCGTTCGGCGGAGGTTTTACTTGGGGCTCCGCACTCGTTCGTTACTGAGTCGGCAGTCCGGACTGGCCGTAGACTAGTGACAGCCCTCCAAAAGCAAAACGCCGCGGATTGACCGCGGCGTCTTACGTTCGCATCAAATGCTCGAAATTACTTCGACACTGATTTCTTGAACATGCGATCGATCTTCTCGTTGATCGCTTCGATAGCCGTCGAATTCGACTGAGCCGTCGACAACGCCTGGTTCGCCGTGCTCTGCGCGCCGGAGGCGGCGGAAGAGGCACTGGCAGCGGCGCTGTTGGCAGCGGCGGCATCGCTAGAGGCTTTGGCCGTGTCGCTCTGCAGCTTGCTGACCTGGGACTTCAGATCGTCGATCTGAGCTTGGACGGGCTTCAAGTCGGTGCAACCTGCGAAAGCAATTACGCAAGCGGCGGCGACGGTGGCCTTGAGTGTCGTAGAAAATTTCATAACATTATTCCCCTAGGGTTAATTCATTGGTATCGGAAAGCCCGAAGTGTTGTCGCAAGCAGGTCCTGTCTGAACGTCGGGCTTACATGCGTCGCAACACAGTCGCACATGAAGCCAAATTCGCGGCGCGAATGCAACTGAAATGCGCGTATTGTCGGAAAGCGGCGACTATTTTGCCCCATTTTGCCGTTCGGATATTAATTCCCCGTTAGGAATGACTCCGGAATTGTAAGTTTTACCGCTGAAACGCACGTCATGCCTCAGCGGTGTGGAGCAGTTCCATCACGGCACGATGGCCCTGGTTGATCGCCGAATCGGTATATGCACCGCCGCCGGAATCCGAGTTCGCAATGGTGATCCGGCCGAAGCGTGCGCGGCCGACGACGTGTGGCATTTGTGACTCAGGAAGCTCCGGATCGAACAAGGGATTATATTCGGGTGCATAGCCATGCGGCCAGCGATTCACCGTGATGCCCGTGATATCGCGAGCCGAATCGAAACCCCCTTCTCCCAGGGTGCGGCTCAGTTGATCGCGAATATTGCGCTCGAAGGTCTCGAACGACGTACTCAGAAGTTCAACTCGTCCCGCCCGATTCTGGTCGTGCTCCGATAAGCCGGGTTTGCACGGCGTGCGCACCATATGCAACAAAATGGGGTCCTGCGGCGATTTGGTGCTTTGGTAGGCGCCAATATTGACGTGCGGATTCAAACGAAAGGTCGTGTGATAGCTGCCTGGAGCGTAGACTTCGTGGAGCTTGAGGTGATCGAACGCCTCCCAGTTCCGCAGGGCGACCGTACTATATACCAGCGGGGTCTTGACCAGCTTGTGCAACGCATCCTTCTGAGCGCCCGGTAGCTCGGGGCAAAGATAAGGAATCATCATGTTGTAGCTGGCCAAAATAACACCTCGGCCACGTGCGCAATAGGATCGTCCACCGCGCCGATACGTGACTTCGACTTGGTCCGCGGTGAGAGGATCGCCGAGATGACGTGCGCGAATGGCAATGCTGTTCAAGCGCAACCGGACCGGTGCGTTTGGACGATCAAGTTGTGCATAGTCGACACGTGCGGTGACCACATCCTCGACATTTCTGCCGGGAACCGATGGGGGGATCAGGTTCCGTACCAATAGCCGGGCGATTGTCGCATTGCCGTCGGGAAAATGTAGGCGCAGCGAACCACCGGTATCTTCGTAGCCTGCCGGCGTGAATCCCATGCGAGGGATCGAGCCATGCCTGATATTCATTCCTTGGAATCCGGGTAGCCCAAGCGTTCGGCAATCGAGAGCGGACAGCGCGTCAGCGCCAACGCCTTGTTCGTCCATGGATCGCGCCCGGTAGTAGGTTAGAACCGAGGGATCGACGCGTACAATGTCGCGAAGAAACGCCTCGTAGCTGATGCGAGATAAGCGCTGCTTCTTCTCGTCTGAGGATAGCCCGGGCATGTAATCGATCTGGGCTTCTTCGATCTGGGCAATTTCTTCCCGTGCGCGCTTTGATAGCGGTGCGAGTGCCAGGAGTTGGTGCACTGGGAGTTTGCCGTCGCCGACCACCAGTTTGTCGGCGCCGAAGGTTTCTCGATCGAAGAAGATGCCGGATTGGAATCCCCTTCGTTCGTAGAACGTTGGGTCCTGTGCTGTCTTGGAGAGTTTCGCGACGTCTATTCCGAGGTCGGTGAGCAGACCGGCGGCAACGGGGCCATAGGGGCGTGGACTATCAATGAGCAGCGTGCCGCCGTTCATCAGATTCAGATGACCATCCAGTTTGAATTCGTTGCGCTTGGCATGGCCGCCGAAATCATCGTGGTTGTCGAGAATGAGGATGCGGCTCTTGCGTGCTCGCGCACGGTAAAAGTGTGCGGCCGCCAAGCCGCTGATGCCGCCGCCGACGACGATCAAGTCGTATTCTTCGCCGGTATCGGTTGCCGCCGGCCAGGTTTGGCCATCGCGTAGCGCATGAGCGTCTTCGAACGATCCGGGATGGCTGCCGCGCATGCCGGTGAGGAGCGGGGGATAGTAGCCAGATGCATCCTGAGCGGCATTGGACAGGGAGGCAGCGCCGGCATCGTCGAGAGCAGCGGCGAATAAGGGTGCGGAAGCTGCCGCGGTGGCGCCGATGGCAATGCCGTTCAGAAAGTCGCGGCGGGTGATGGGACGGCCCATGCCCAACGCTCGATCTTTCAATTTATCCTCTTGTCGTTCGGGCATGAATTTCCTCGAAGGCTTGGGGTTTGGAGGCGATTTAACGGTCCGGCAAGTTAACCTGGCCGCAACCCACTTGTCAGCGCCCACATACTGTATATAATAACAGCCACTGGTTACATATACAGGTGACATATGTCCGACCTCACGCCCCGTCAAACTCAGATCCTCAGGCTCATTCAAGACGCTATTGCCGAAAGCGGCATGCCGCCTACCCGTGCGGAAATCGCGCGTACACTGGGTTTCAAATCTCCCAATGCGGCTGAAGAACATTTGCGCGCTTTACAACGCAAGGGCGTCATCGATCTGATACCCGGCGCTTCGCGTGGCATTCAACTCAAGGATATCTTGCGAGAACAATTGGGGCTGCCGCTGATCGGTCGAGTTGCTGCCGGGCGCCCGATCTTGGCCGAGGAACACATCGAGACGCGTTATCAAATCGATCCTCAGTTATTTCAACCGCAACCGCATTACCTGCTGAAAGTGCAAGGCATGAGTATGAAAAATGCCGGAATCATGCACGGCGATCTAGTTGCCGTTCATCGCACCCCCGAAGTTCGCAATCGCCAAATCGTCGTGGCGCGCCTGGAAAACGAAGTCACCGTCAAACGCTATCGGCAGGAAGGCACCATCGTGTGGCTGTTGCCCGAGAACGCCGATTTCGAACCCATTCGGGTCGATCTCAAAGAACAGCCCATGATTATCGAAGGGGTTGTGGTCGGGGTGCTTCGTCGCGGTAAAGATGTGGATGCCGCGTGAGATAGCGTGCTTTGAGAACCGACCAAAGTAAAAATACCGTCTTAAATTAAGGCCGCAGAAGTGACGACTCGCAAGGCAGCATGTAACTAGCGGTCCTGCGGGAGAAGTAACGGCGAATGCACGCCAAGGGCGCGGGCGCCCACGGGACTTTCACCGTTACTCATGACATTTGCCGCTACATCAAGGCAAAACTCTTCGCGGAGGTCGGCAAACAGACGCCCATGTTCGCGCGTTTTTCGACCGTCGCGGGAGAGCGCGGCGCGCCCGACGCTGAACGCGATGTTCGCGGCTTTGCCGTGAAATTCTACACAGAGGAGGGCAACTGGGATGTGGTAGGCGCCAGGTACTGTTCGACAGCACGGCGCGGCAAATCTGCGGAGCAGCCAAGCACGCGTTTGCCAATGGCTTGGATACACGTCATCAGGCGTTTCATTCGTAACCAATTCGGCGGCTGCTGCAATAGCCGGGAAATGGTCCATGTGCAGCCTAATTCACGCGGACGATTGCATCGTGTTCAGCCACTTCTGGGAGGAAGCAGGAAACATGCAAACAGATGTCGCAGCTCGCCAATCAAATTTCATCGACGATGATGATCGCTCGCTGACTTCGGTGTTCTCCGCCTATGTGGTGACCGCCACTCTCTGGCTGCTGTTCGCCACGGGCGTGGGGCTATTGATGGCGTACAAGTTTAGTGCGCCGGAGTTCGGCGCCGGCGCGTGGTTGACGTTGGGGCGACTGCGGCCCATCCATACCAACGCGACGTTTTTCGGATTTGCCAGTATCGCCTTGGTCGGATTGGGTTATTACGTTGCAGTGCGCAGTTGCGGGACGAAACTGTACAGCACCAGCCTCGCGTGGACCGGACTGATGCTCTTCAACGTGGCGGCGATCGCCGGCACTGTTGCGCTGGACCTCGGTTACAACGATGGCGATCTCGAGTACCGCGAATGGTTATGGTGGATCCGCTTGATATTCGTGGCGGCCCTTGTGGTGACGGCGTGGAACCTCATCGCGACAGTCGCACGGCGCAGCGGTGAAGATATCTACTTGTCCAACTGGTACATCATCGGCGGCACACTGTGGGCCTGCATCATCGCGGTCGTGGGTGTTGCGCCCTGGTATCAGTACGGACTCGGGCAGGTGGCGGTATCTGGATTCTACATGCACAACGCCGTGGGCATGTTGTTCACGCCCCTGGCGCTGGGCGTGACCTATTACACGCTACCGAAGTTGCTGAACCGGCCAATCTACTCCTATGCGCTGGGCGTATTCGCGTTCTGGACCAACCTGGTGTTCTATCCGATCATCGGCGCGCACCATTTCCTGTTCAGCCCGCTGCCGTGGTGGCTGCAGACCATTGCCATCGTGTTCAGCGTGGCGATGTTGGTACCGGTGTGGGGCGGTAGCAGCAACTTTCTGCTGACCATGCGCGGACGCACGCGCGACATGATGCAATCGTATCCGCTGATGTTCATCTTCGTCGGCGTGATGAGCTACCTGATCGGATCCACCGAAGGCACGCTCGAGGCGCTCCGCTCGCTTCAGGAGGTGTGGCACCTGACCAGTTTCACCGTTGCGCATTCCCACCTGACCATGTACGGCATCATCGTATTCGTGATATGGGGCGGCGTCTACGCTCTACTCCCGTTGGCAACCGGTAATCGACCTGGCCAATTGGGCATGGCGCTGCATTTCTGGATGGCACTGGTCGGCTTTTTTATCTACGTCACGTCGCTGTCCATCGGTGGCACCATTCAGGGGCTGGATTGGATGCATGGATTGCCATTCATTCAGTCGGTGGTGGACATGCAGACCTATTATCTCTGGCGCGGCGTGGGTGGTTCGCTCATGTTTCTGAGCCATATCGTGTTTGCCTGGAACGTGTGGCGCATGTGTTATGGACGCGGCGGGGTGGCATCGCGGGCGGAACCCTTCCGTGCCCAAGGGACTGTCTCGTGAACAAGCTGGTCCTGATCGCGGGCGGCTCGACGCTGGTCTACGCCAGCCTCGCGTGGATGATGGGCGTATTGCCCGGGATGGAACTGTCGAAGACACCGGCCGGCCCCGGGGTGGAGCCGTTGACTGAGCTGCAGTCGGAGGGGCGCGAGGTGTACGTGGCCAATGGGTGTAGTTATTGTCATACCCAGCAGGTACGGCCGCTCGGTGCGGACAAGGTATTTGGGCGTCCTTCCGCCGAAGGTGATTTCACGTACCAAACTCCGGAACTGCTCGGTTCGGAACGTACCGGTCCAGATCTTACCAATATCGGCGCGCGCCAGCCCAGTGCGGTATGGCAGTACATTCATCTATACAACCCGCGTGCGGTGGTGCCCGAATCGATCATGCCGTCGTTTTACTGGCTGTTCGAGGTGGTCGGTCAAGCGGGGAGTGGTGCAACCACGGTGCCACTGCCGAAAGCCTACGCCCCCGCGAATGGTGTGGTGGTACCTACCCACAAGGCCGAGGCGTTGATCGCCTATCTGGCCTCATTGAAGCAACCCCCATTGTCGGAAGCCGAGGCAGCCAGTGGCGAGCCGGCCATGCCGTCCATGGCCGGCTCGCCAACCGCAGCGAGTGCGGCCACATCTGACCGCATGACGTCACCCGACCGTGGCTACGATGCGGCGAAAGGTGCCACATTGTTCACTGCCAACTGCGCGGTTTGCCATCAAGCCAACGGCGAGGGTTTACCGGGGGCGTTCCCATCGCTCAAGGGTAACGCCGTCGTCAACGATGACGATGCCACGATGCACATCCAGGTGGTGTTGCACGGCCTGCACGACACCAAAGTGGATGGCGTGGCCTACGCCAGTGCCATGCCACCGTTTGGCGGCACGCTGAGCGACGCGGAGGTCGCCGATATCATCGATTACGAGCGCAGTTCGTGGGGCAACCACGGCAAGCCGGTAGTCGCCGCGCAGGTGGCGGCCGAGCGGGCGAAAGCAAAATGAAATCCAATTCATTGCAATTGCCAATCGAGACGGAGGTTACTGTGCATCATCATCTGATCGGCCCGTACTGGGGAAACGTCATTATCATCGGGATCGCCGCTGCGATTACCGTGGCGTGCTTCGCGGCAATGTTCTGGATGCTGTGGCGCCCCGGAGAAACCGATCCACATCACCCGAAATACGCGGTACTGCGCCATGACCGCTGAACGAGGAGACATCATTGGCAAGCCGCATGTCAGGGTCTACTTGGACGATAACCCGCAACCGATCATCGACCGCGAACCCCCAACCGATATTGATCTCGATACACGGAGCTTGACAGACGGCGCGCATCGCCTGGTGATTCGCGCCGCGAGCCAGAAAGGGCGGGAGGGTGTAGAGGAAATTCCGTTCGTGGTGCACAACGGGCCGGGAATCATCGTATCGGGCCTGCGCCGCAACTCGATACGCAGCGGTAATGTGCGTTTTACCGTGGACGCATTCAGCGCCGAAGATCCATTCGACCCGAGACGCGCCGAGGCGCGTTCGTCGATTCCGGTATGGGTGTGGGTCATGGCGCTGTTCGTGGTTGCCTGGGCCGTCTGGTATGCCGCTCGCATGTGGGATGTGCCGGCGCCCTACGCGAAAACGCCCACCTACAGTCATGAAGCGGCGTCGGAAGGATCGACGCGCAAGTAACCACGTCAACAGGTAATGCCCTCAACCGGTGTGGCGGGGGGCCGAGTCGAGTCAATATGGACACCCACAGGTAATGGAGGCATGAAACGCGTATGGACAGAGAAGCGACTTGGAATGGGCACCCGGCACCGCGCCTCGGGCACGTGCTGGTGGTCGACGATGATGCCGCGACGCGAGAGCGGGTTGCGGATTACCTGGCACTCAATGAGTTTCGCGTGACCCCGGCAGATAGCGGCACGCGGATGATGGAGATTCTCGACGACCAGTCCATCGATCTGGTCGCGCTCGAGCTCAAGCTGCAAGGCGAGGATGGACTCCAGCTCGCCCGCCGACTGCGAGAGACATCCAGGATTCCGCTCATCATCATTACCAGTCGTGCCGAGGAGGCGGACCGCGTGATGGGTCTGGAGCTTGGCGCGGACGACTACATCACTAAGCCGTTCAGTACGCGCGAGCTGCTGGCCAGGATTCGGGCTGTCATGCGGCGTTACCGCACATCGGAGAGCACGCCAGCGCAAGATGACGCGGTACGCGCCTACCGTTTTGCCGGGTGGGACCTCAACGTCCGCCTGCACAGGCTCACATCGCCGGCGGGTGAGCGCGTTCCGATCAGCAACGGCGAATTCGGCCTCCTTGCGGCGTTTCTCGGTTGCCCGGAGCGGATATTAACCCGCGAGCAACTGCTCGAACTCTCGAGATTGCGCAGCACGGATGTTTACGACCGTTCCATCGACGTACAGGTATTGCGCCTACGGCGCAAGATCGAAACTGATCCGTCGAGGCCGGAGCTAATCAAGACCGAGCGAGGGTGCGGCTACCGGTTCTGCGCCTCGGTGGCGACCGTGCGCTCTAGCGCTTGCATGTGCGAATTGACATCATGATTGATGATCCTGCGACGACGTCGGCCGCTTTCGGTGCGTATTTCAGGCGAATTGGGGCATTCATGCGGCGCGTTCGATAATCGCTCGAATTCATTTCACCAGTAACGAAATCGGAGCGCGCTAATTTCAACGGTAACTGCGGTGACATTGGTTTCGTGATCCGCACGGGTAGCATCATTCCGGTGCAGATCTTTCTGATTGGCGACTCCAGATACGGGAGGGGGCTCATGCGCGGAATCGTTCGTCATGTGTTTACGGTCGTTGCGACCTTCTGTCTGCTGGTATTTGCCGGTGAGCATGCCATCGGCCAGGTGCTAAAGGGACAGGCCGCCTATGGCGGCTGGCAGGATGACAAACCGGGGGTGCGGCGTCTGCTCCGACCGGAGGATTTGCCGCCCGTTGCAAAGCCCACTTATGCTGTCGCACAAGTCGTGCGGATGCCCGACGGCGCACTACCGCATGTGCCGGACGGCTTCTCGGTACAACTGGTGACATCGGAATTGCACAAGCCGCGGGTGATCCGCGTGGCTCCGAACGGCGATCTGTTCGTCGCCGACAGCATGTTCAATACGGTGCACGTTTTACGGATTCGGGCCGGCACCAGCAAACCGGTGCGACACGAAATTTTTGCGAGCGGATTGAAGCAGCCTTTCGGTATCGCGTTCTATCCCCTCGGACCAAATCCCCAGTGGGTCTACATCGCGAACAGCGATGGGGTGGTCCGATTTCGCTACAAAAACGGGGATCTCAAGGCGACCGGCAAACCGGAGCAGATCGTCGCCGGGATTCCGACGACTCATCACTATGCACGCGACATCGCATTTTCGGCGGATGGTAGTCGACTGTTTTTTTCCGTGGGGTCAGGATCGAACGTTGCCCAGGACATGTTTCCCGAGCCGCACTTGACCATGCATCCGGCGCCGCGCATCGTCAGCGGACTCACGAGTGGCTGAGCGTCAAGCCGTTGGGTGCGGCTTGGGACACCGAAGAGCTGCGGGCCGATGTGCTGTCCTTCGATCCCGATGGCAAGAACATGCAGATCGTCGCCACGGGTCTACGCAACTGCGAGGGCATGACAGTCCAACCGGACACGGGGGAACTTTGGTGTATCGTCAATGAGCGTGATGACCTCGGTGACGACACGCCATTCGAATATGCGACGCACGTAATCGCGGGCGCGTTCTATGGCTGGCCCTGGTACTACATTGGCGGACACGAGGACCCGCGTCATGCGGGCGCACGGCCGGACCTCATAGACAAAGTAACGATCCCCGATGTGCTGATGCAGGCGCATTCGGCGCCGCTGCAGATGGTCTTTTACCGAGGCGACAATTTTCCGAGCGGATATCAAGGCAGCGCGTTTGCGGCCATGCATGGCTCTTGGAACCGCGGCAAGCGGACCGGATACAAAGTCGTGCGCCTGCTATTCGATGCGAATGGCAAACCAACCGGTGAATACGAAGACTTCATGACCGGATTCGTTCTATCGGACAACCAGGTCTGGGGTCGCCCGGTCGGTGTGGCGGTAGCCAAAGACGGGGCATTGTTCGTGACCGAAGATGGCAATGGCACAATCTGGAGAGTGACGTATGGCAACAATATTCGATGATGGGCTCCTGATCTGCGCAAGTCTCGGAGTGCTGATAGGTGTGCTCCCGGTCGCGGCCGGTGCAGGCGATTCCGTGCAAGCAGGTAACGATGCGGCCAGGGGGCGAACCTTATTTGCGGCGAACTGTTCGGCCTGTCATCAGGCCAGCGGCGAAGGTCTGCCCGGCGCGTTTCCGCCGCTCAAGGGAAGTAGTGTCGTCAATAAAGACGACGCAACGAAACAGATACACGTGGTGCTGGATGGATTGCAGGGCGAGAAGGTCAGCGGCGTGGTTTACGCAAGTCCCATGCCGCCATTCGCCAAGATGCTCAGCGATGCCGATATTGCCGATATCATCGACTATGAGCGGAGCTCGTGGGGTAATCACGGCAAACTGGTGACAGCCGCGCAGGTCGCTGCCGAACGTGCCAATTCCAGATGACTGACCGTGGTGTCGAGGTGTGTCAACGACGTAGGAGCGAAACATGAATATTTCGTGGAAAAGGCGAGTGGCGGTCATTTGCGCCAATCTCGGACCTCTGGTTTGCGGATTGGGCGGTTTCGCCACGTGGGCGGACGCGCAGAATGCGGCTGCGCCGGCGGTCGACCAATCAAGTGTCCGCGCTGCATCGACGACGCAAGATGCAAATTCAGCGGAGAATGAAGCGTTACGGAAGCGCGTGACGGCGGCGTTGCACGCGGACCCGTATTTCTACGACGAACATGTCACGGTGTCGGTCGAGAAGGGCGCCGTCGTGTTGCGTGGATTCGTCTTCAGCGATTGGGATTTGCGAGACGCGCTGCGTATTGCCAGGAAGGCGGCCGGCGACAAGCCGGTGATCGACAATCTGTCGATAAAGTTGGGCGGGCGCCGATAGGCGGCGCACGGAATCGCGGCAGCGGTGGTGGATTCCTTGACGTCTCTCGCGGGGCACTCATGCGGCGAACCTGGATGCCGACGGGGTTAAAGGCGCCGAGCGTGGAACAGCTCCGGACCCCAACCGGCGCGTCGAAGTATCCAGCCTCGCCGTAGAGTGCACGGTCGCCACCGAGGCGCAGAACCGGTAGCCGCACGGCGCGCGAGCAACCGAGCCGCATACAGATTGGTTTCCTGCTGACGCTTAACCGGGCTGCAGCGCGCTGCATTGACGCAAAAAGGCGCCACCGATCATCGGGAGCGAGTGGCGCATCGCGGTGATCGTGCGCCCCATAGACGTGGCTGCACATGTCCATGCGGTACGCAGCTGAGACGGTCTTGACCATATCCCGCTCAAGATTTCGGGCCGAGCAACCCGTGCGGATCGATGACGAATTTTCGTGCGGCACCTCGATCGAACTCGGCATAACCCTGCGGTGCCTGATCCAAGGGGATTACGGTCGCATTGACGGCTTTGGCGATACGAATGCGGTCGTAGAGAACCGCCATCATCAGCGCGCGGTGGTACTTCATGACGGGGGTTTGCCCGGTGAGGAACGAGTGAGACTTCGCCCAACCGAGACCGAACCGCAACCCGAGACTTCCGCTGCGCGCCGCGTCGTCCTTCGCGCCCGGATCCTCGGTCACGTACAGGCCGGGAATGCCAATTGCGCCGGCGGCGCGCGTCACTTCCATGAGCTGGTTGAGGACGATCGCCGGCTGCTCCGCGCCGCCATGACCCTTGGCTTCGAAGCCGACGCAGTCCACGGCACAATCGACTTCGCGGACGCCTAGGATCCGTTCGATGTGGTCAGCCAGTGTGCCGCCTTCTGAAAGGTCGATCGTCTCGCAACCGAATGAATGCGCCTGCGCCAGGCGCTGCTTGCTGAAGTCCATGACGATGACCACCGCGGCGCCCAGCAGCAGCGCAGAGGCGGCGGCCGCCAGCCCGACGGGGCCGGCACCCGCGATGAGCACGGTGGAACCAGTCGTGACGCCGGCGGACACGCAGCCGTGGTAGCCGGTTGGCAGTATGTCGGTGAGGCAAGTAAGATCGCGTATCTTCTCCATCGCCTGGTCCTTGTCCGGGAACCGCAGCAGATTGAAGTCCGCGTACGGCACCATGACGTATTCGGCCTGGCCGCCAATCCATCCGCCCATGTCCACATAACCGTAGGCACCGCCCGCGCGCTCCGGATTCACATTCAGGCACACGCCCGTCGCGCGCTCCTTGCACGTGCGGCAGCGTCCACACGCCACGTTGAACGGAACCGAGACGAGATCGCCCACACCGATGAACTGCACGTCGCGCCCCGCTTCGATGACCTCGCCGGTGATCTCGTGGCCGAGCACGATCCCCGGCTGCGCGGTCGTCCGTCCTCGCACCATGTGCTGATCGCTCCCGCAAATGTTGGTGCTCACGACCTTCAGAATGACGCCGTGGTCACAGCGCTTGCCCCGGGGATCGACCAGTTTCGGAAAGTCGATGCTACGCACCTCCACCTTGCCTGGGCCAACGTAAACGACTCCGCGATTGCTTGCCATGTTCGCTGCTCCTAGTGAATTTAATTGAATACCTTCGCGCCCGCTTCCGCGACTGCCTGGTCCTGCTCGCCTGAGCCGCCGCTGACGCCGACGGCGCCCACCACCTTGCCGCCGCGCCTGAGCGGCACCCCGCCGGCGAAGATCATCACGCGGCCGTCATTGGAGGCATGGATGCCGAAGAACTCACCGCCCGACTGGGAATATTTCGCGAGATCCTTGGTGCTGATGTCGAAGGCTCGCGACGTGAATGCCTTTTTGATCGAAATATCGATGCTGCCGATCCATGCCTCGTCCATGCGCACGTGGGCGACAAGATGGCCGCCGGCATCCGCCACTGCGATGTTCATGGGCTGACCCAGCTCCTTTGCCTTCCTCTCCGCGGCGGCAATGATCCTGCGCGCCTCTTCCAGTGTGACCATGACAACCTCCTGCTATTGAGGCGGCGCCGGGCGCCGCGATTCGTGGCTCGACGATTGTGATGGCGACAATTTCGCTCAACCGAATTACGTATCGATTTCAGAAACAGAAACGTTGATTGCGTTCGTAGCGGTCAGGGCACGGCGCCGTGCGCTGCGAATTTCATCCGTAACGGAAATAATCCGCACAGTAACGCCCGGGAAATGAACCATGCGGGGCTCTGTTTACTCACGCCGCCACGGTGTAAATATGGAGTGAGCTTCGGACTGACCTTCTGGCCGCGGTACTCTTCTTGCCGACTTTTTCAATACAAGATTTCCACGGAGGAACGGAAGATGTAGCCCACACCACGTTCCGTGACAATGAAGCGGGGCTGTGAGGGGTCTTCTTCAATTTTCCGGCGCAATCGCAGAATCTGGATGTCGATCGCGCGATCGTAGACTTCGTTATCATAGACGCGGCTCGCATCCAAGATTTGATCTCGCGTGAGGATTCGCTCCGCCGAGGCGAGCAATGCGGCAAGCAGGTTGAATTCACCATTTGTCAGGACAATGTTGCCTCCGTCTCGCCTCTTGAGTCGCCGAGTCCGCAGATTGAGTTCGAACTCGCCAAACCGATAAGCGCGAATTTCTTTCTGCCGAGCCGGCCCCGGCGCTGCGCTCTTCGTCCGTCGAAGCACGGTTCGAATACGCGCCAGTAGTTCCCGGGGACTGAACGGCTTCGTCAAATAATCGTCGGCGCCGGTTTCCAGTCCCATCACTCGGTCGGCTTCCTCGCGTACGCCGGTGAGCATGACAATCGGTATTGCCGATTGATCGCGAAGCGAGCGGGCAATCAGCATCCCGTCCTCGCCGGACAGCCGCAAATCAAGGACGACAAGGTCGATTGCTTCATCAGCGAGAATCTGCAACATCTGTTGTCCGGTCGACGCGACGCTGACGCGAAGCCCGCTCTCCGCGAGGTACTCCTCCAATAACGCGCGGATCTGCGGATCATCGTCTACGACCAAAATGTGAGGGGGGATGGTCTCCGGCATGACGGCAACCTCTTTGGGTTTCATTGGATAGGCCTCAACACGCGCGGGCGCTCATCGTCGACAATCATTACGGTTTCACCGTTTCCACGGCAGCGGCGATACGGTCAACTCGATGCTCCGGCCTATACCTGGCGTAGTAATGTCAGCGGGCCGCGGGTTTGTTTCATTTGAAACAAAGGGTCGTCTCACCCACTTGCCAGCGCCGCGATACTGTATATAATAACAGTAACTGGTTACATATACAGGTGATGCATGACTGACCTCACGCCGGTCGATCTCAAGGAACAGCCCACGATCATCGAAGGGATTGTGGTCGGGGTGCTTCGTCGCGGTAAAGACGTGGATGCCGCGTGAGGTAGCATCGCTTGCGGACATCTTGGCCGATGCACGCGTCTGGAAGTTAAAAGACGCCTCGGCCGGACTACGTCCGTCTCGTCCGGTTTGGTCCACCGGTCGAAGCGCACTCGATGCGCGTTTGCCAGGCGGTGGTTGGCCGACGGCGTCGCTCGTCGAAGTGTTGCTGGAGACGACCGGCCTCGGTGAAATCCAGCTATTTTTACCGGCTTTGGTGGAATGCCAGCATAGAATCGACGGTGAGGTGCCTTGGCTCATCTGGATTGCGCCACCTCATGAACCTTATGCACCCGCTCTAGCGCAGCAGGGAATCGAACTAAGCCGCTTGCTTGTGGTGCGTCCTGCCAGCGCCACCGAGGCGCTGTGGGCTGCCGAACAGGCTTTGAGTTCGGGAGTTTGTGCAGCGGTGCTGCTTTGGCTGCAAGGTACCGATGACCGTTGGCTGCGGCGTTTGAAACTCGCGGCGGAGGCGGGTGGTGCACTCGGCGTGTTGTTTCGTCCGGAGCGGCATCGGTTTGAGTCTTCTCCTGCCAGCTTGCGTGTGGCTATGACGCAGGGTGAACACGAGACACATCTCGAATTAGTCAAAGTGCAAGGCGGCCGACCCGGTCCCGTTGAATTCCGACTGACATGAAGGCGCGCGGCCGGCGTACCGGTGGGCGGCACAGCCAGGCTGCGGCATCAGCGACCGCGGATTTATTCGCGGATGGCCACGCGGGTACCGACGGGGATACCTACGCGGATACCGGCCCCGCCGAAGCGCGGCCAGGGTGTGCCGCCCAGGCGATCGTGCGGGCTGTACCGCCGCCCCCGCAACTCATTGCCCGGCCGCGTATCAAACAGTTGTGGTATGCCGCTGTGTTTCCGGAATTAATGGAACCGCAGCGGCCGGCGCACCGGGCGGCATCCATGCTGCAACGGCTCAGCCTGTCTGCGCAGCAATTCACGTCGTTGGTCAGCATCGACATGCCCAATGCCTTGTTGCTGGAAATCAAAGGCAGCGTGAAGTTGTTCGGTTCGCTGGCCATATTGCATGCGTCCATCGATGCGGCATGGAGCCGCTTCTCGCTGCGTGCTCACAGTGCAATGGCTCCGACCACTTTGGCGGCACTGTGGTTGGCCCGTGCCGGCAAACGGGTATGCATCGAAGATCCCGGACAGCTCGCGGGTGAACTTGCCGAGTTGCCGATCGCCTGCACGTCCTGGGATCCCGAACGGCTGCAAACTTTGCGCGCGATGGGAGTGACTCGCATGGGGGAATTGCTGCGTCTGCCGCGGGCCGGCATTGCTCGGCGTTTCAGCCCTGCCGCAGTCTTGGATCTCGACATCGCGTTGGCACGGCAAGCTGCCCCTCGCCGAGCGTTCGTACCGCGAGAGCGATTTCGCGAGCGCGGCGATTTCGAGACGGAGATCGAGACCGTCGTTTATTTGCAAAAGGCACTCGAGCCTGTGGTCGAGCGCTGTGCGCAATTCTTGCGTGAGCGACAGGCAGGTGTACAAGCATTGGAACTCAAACTGCGACATCGCGTGCTCCCTGTCACACGCGTGCGCTGTGGATTGGCGAGCATCACGAGCGAGCGTCGTCGCTTGGCGGATGTGTTGGATGAAAAGCTGAATCGGCTCGAGCTTGCGGCACCGGTGAGAGGCATGGAACTCCTGTCGGGTTCGCTGCAACCCCTGTCGTCCGATTCCTTGGATGCATTCGCGGGTTTGCGCGGCGACGTGCGCGTAGGCGGCACGGCGCCGCAATTGGTGGAACGTTTGCGTGCGCGGCTCGGTGAGGAGGCGGTGTACGGGGTCGTTTCCATCGCGGAGCATCGGCCGGAGGCTGCTTGGCAGCGGGTGCACGAACTGCACCTGACATCCGCCGTGCGCGCAGGCATGCGGGGCGACGTGCGCGTACTCGACATGCCGCGACCGGTGTGGCTATTGGATGAACCCGTGCTGCTATCGGCAGATCTACGTAAAAAGGGCTTGATTCTCGAGCAAGGTCCCGAGCGCATCGAGAGCGGTTGGTGGGATGGTAAAGACGTGGCGCGTGATTACTACATCGCACGCCAACTCCATGGCGCCCGGTGGTGGGTTTTTCAGGAACGGCAGACCCAGTCTTGGTATCTGCATGGCGTGTTCGCTTGAGGTCGACGTGTACGCCGAACTGCATGCCTTGACCAATTTCTCTTTTCTGCGCGGTGCTTCGCATCCTGAAGAGCTGGTGCTGCAGGCGGGAAAGTTGGGATATCGAGCGCTGGCCATTACCGATGAATGCTCGCTGGCCGGGGTGGTGCGCGCACATATTGCGGCTAAACAATGCGGTCTGCCGCTCATCATCGGCGCGGAATTCACCTGCGTGGATGACCTCAAACTCGTGGCCCTGGCAACGGACCGATCGAGTTACGGCGCGCTGTCCCGGCTGGTGAGCCGTGTACGACGACGCACCGCCAAGGGGAGTTACACGCTCCAACGCGATGATCTCGAGAATTCGCTCGATGGCTGTCTCCTCATTTGGCTGCCGCGCGCGGGCAGGGCGGCGCTGCCGCAACACGACCAAGACGGCCGTTGGTTGCGTGAACGCTTCGCCCGCCGTTTATGGATCGGTGTGGAACTGCTGACCGGCGGTTTCGATGTCCGCCGCTTGGAACTCTTGGAGACGCTGGGCAAGACACTGGATCTGCCGCAAGTTGCCGCAGGCGATGTGCACATGCATCGGCGCAGCCGCCGAGCCTTGCAAGACGTGCTGACCGCGATTCGCTTGAACACGCCCTTGAGTGCGGTGGGTTATGCCTTGTTTCCCAACGGTGAGCGCTGTTTACGGCCGGTGCAGCGTTTACAGGAACTCTACCCGGCGCCATTGCTGGCCGAAACGCTGGCGATCGCCGAGCGCTGCACGTTCAAGCTCGACGAACTACGTTACGAATATCCCGAGGAGATCGTGCCCGCAGGTGAAACCCCCACCAGTCATTTGCGCGCGCTGACCGAACGAGGCTGTGCCAAGCGCTGGCCGGCGGGCGTGCCCCTCGCCGTGCGCGAAAGCGTAGACCATGAATTGCGATTGATCGCTGAGCTCAAGTTCGAGCCATTCTTTCTCACCGTGCACGACGTGGTGCAGTATGCCCGTTCGCAAAAAATACTCTGTCAGGGTCGAGGTTCCGCAGCCAATTCCGTGGTCTGTTACTGCTTGGAAATCACCGAAGTAGATCCCTCGCGCATGGCCATGCTGTTCGAGCGTTTCATTTCCAAGGAGCGCAACGAACCGCCGGACATCGACGTGGATTTCGAGCATGAGCGACGCGAGGAGGTCATCCAATATATCTACCGAAAATACGGCCGCGAGCGTGCGGCTCTCGCCGCCACCATCATCTCCTATCGGCCGCGCAGCGCTCTGCGCGATGTGGGCAAGGCGTTGGGGTTGGATCTTTCGGAAGTGGATCGACTGGCGCGCGGCTTTCAGTGGTGGGATGGTCAGCGCATCGATCCGGAGCGTATCCGCGCCACTGGTTTCGATCCGGGCGATGCTCGAACGCAGCGGCTCATGGCGCTCACGTCGGAAATTCTGGGGTTTCCTCGTCATCTGTCGCAGCATGTGGGAGGCTTCGTAATCGCGCGCGGCCGTCTGGATGAGCTGGTTCCCATCGAAAACGCGACGATGCCGGACCGCACGGTCATTCAGTGGGACAAGGACGATCTCGATGCGTTGGGTTTGCTCAAGGTGGACGTGCTGGGGCTAGGCATGCTCTCCGCCATACGCCGGGCTTTTGATCTGGTCAATGAATTCGGCGGTTCGAGCGCCGTGCCTGGGAAGCTCGATTTGGCAACGGTGCCGAGCGAGGATCCGAGGGTGTACGACATGATCTGCCGCGCGGACACCGTCGGGGTCTTTCAAATCGAGTCGCGGGCTCAGATGGCCATGTTGCCTCGCTTGAGACCGCGCAATTACTATGATCTGGTCATCGAGGTGGCCATCGTGCGTCCCGGCCCGATTCAAGGCGAAATGGTGCATCCTTACCTGCGCCGCCGCAACAATGAAGAGGCCGTGACCTATCCGAGCACGGATGTCGAAGCGGTGCTCAAACGCACGTTAGGCGTGCCCATTTTCCAAGAACAGGTCATGCAGTTGGCCATCGTGGCCGCCGGTTTTTCACCCGGCGAGGCCGATGGTTTGCGGCGCGCGATGGCGGCTTGGAAGCGCAAAGGCGGCCTGGAGCCTTTTCAGAAGCAACTAATCGACGGCATGCAGGCGCGCGGTTATCCGGAAAGTTTTGCCCACCAAATATTCAATCAGATTTTGGGATTCGGCGAATATGGATTTCCCGAGTCTCATGCGGCGAGCTTTGCGCTCCTCGTCTATACCTCCGCCTGGCTGAAACATCATGAACCCGCGGCGTTCTGCGCGGCGCTCATCAACAGTCAACCCATGGGCTTCTACGCACCGGCGCAGCTGGTGCGCGATGCGCGGACGCACGGCGTCGAGGTGCGCCCGGTCGCGGTCGACCTCAGCGACTGGGATTGCACGCTCGAGCGGCAAGACGGTAGTCGTCCGGCGTTGCGATTGGGCTTGCGGGTGGTCAAGCGCCTGTCGCAGGAGGGCGCGGAGCGTCTGCTTGCCGCGCGCGCCGCGCGCGCCTTTGTTCACGTCGCCGATCTTGCTGAACGTGCTGCGCTCGATCGCCGCGATCTCGAAGCGCTGGCCGCTGCCGATGCGCTCGCGGGTCTTGCCGGCCACCGGCATCGTGCCGTGTGGCAGGTGAGCGGAGTCGAACGAGCGCTGCCGCTGCTGCCCGCGGACACCGTAGTCGACGAGGGTATGCCCCTGCTGCGCGCACCGCGCGAAGGCCAGGAGATTGTCGCCGACTACGGCAGCTTAGGCTTGACGCTGCGCCGTCATCCTGTGGCGCTGCTGCGCGACGTACTGGTCGAGCGCGGCGTCATTCCCAATCAAGAGCTTTGGGAACAGTCCAACGGCCGATCGGTGACGGCGGCGGGATTGGTGATTACGCGGCAACGGCCGGGCAGCGCGGGCGGCGTGACCTTCGTCACCCTTGAAGACGAAACGGGCTATGTCAATTTGATCGTGTGGGAACGGGTGGCAACGGCACAGCGTGCGGCATTGCTGGAATCACGACTACTTCTGGTGCGCGGCAAGTTGCAGCGGGAGGGCGATGTGCTGCATGTGATCGCGCAACGCTTGACCAATCTATCGGAGCTGCTGGGTGGTCTCGTCGCCGTGTCGCGAAACTTTCATTGACCGGAGCGGCGTGCGATCGGATTGGATCAAACGTCGAGTCCGATGGCGCGCATCAACTCGATGCCGTTGCTTTTGGTCACGACTCCATCGCGTAGCCTGAAATCGAATTTGAGTTTGCCGTCCAGCAATTCGTCCTGGAAATGTACGTTTTTGAGCGCGCCAGGCTGGAGCTCGATGCCGTCGGTGAGGGCCAGATCATGGGTGCTGATGAGGCCAATGGCGCCGCGCTCGAGTAACGCGCGGATCACGCCCTGCGCGCCGATGCGCCGATCGGTCGAATTGGTTCCCTGCAGCAGCTCGTCCAGCAGAAACAACAGCGGCAATTTTGCGGGCTCGAACAATCGCCGCAGCCGGGTGATCTCGGCGTAGAAACGCGAGTTCCCTTCGTACAGCGAATCATTGACGCGAATGCTGGCGCCGACTTGAACCGGCGTAAGCCGCAGGCGCACCGCACACACCGGCGCGCCTGCCATTGCAAGGACGGTATTTATCCCGACCGAGCGGAGTAAGGTGCTCTTACCGGACATGTTGGAGCCGCTTACCATCAGTACCCGAGTCTCGCCCGAAATGTCGACGTCGTTACGGACGCATGCTTGTAATGAAATCAGCGGATGGCCGAGACCTGTCGCGATGAAGGCAGCAGCGCCCTCGAGAAACTCCGGGAACGGATCCGCGGGGCGCTCGAAGCTGTAGGCCGCAATGGATTGCAGGGCTTCGATGTTGCCGAGCACACGGAGCCACGACTGAACCACCTGCCCATGACGCTGCCGCCACCGCTCGGCCGCCAGCGCCGAGTGTATGGCATACATAAGAGGCAGCATCAACGGCGTCAGGAACGGGTTGCGGCGCGCCTCGACGAAATTGACGAGGGTGGCGAGCTTCGATAGCGTCGTGGAGGCCGTCAGCGAATGCGAGGAGAGTTCTTCCTTGAGTGCCTTCAGCGGCGGCGCATCGAAGGATTCGGCTTCGATGCGCCGCAAGAGGGCCGCGAACAGCTCGAGGTCGTCGTAAGCGTGTTCCACGCCCGATACGGCTGCGTGCACATGGGTGCGGAAAGCATAGGTGAGGCTCGCTTCGACCACGAGCACGGCGAGAAACGGAAATGCGAGTCCCCAGATCGCCCAGATCCCCGCCGTGGCGGCGGCCGCAGCGACCAGAGTTATCGCGGCGATGCGCAGCCATCCGCAGGGCAGCTCACTGGGCGCAGCCGCCCACTTCTCGAGCGTATCCGCGTGCAGCGCAATCCGCTGCGGTTCACCGAGGATCGCGAGATCCTCGCGCAGATCGATCCGGCCGCGCAATTCGCTGACGCAGGTTTGCCGTTCGCGGATCGTCGCGAGGGCGGCGGGTGCGAGCAGCCAGCGCGCGAGGGTACCCGCTCCCATGGGCGTGCGTGCGGTGCACATGCGTTCGTACAAGCTCTGCCTGCCGAACAGGTCGAGATCGGCGCCGTACAAGTGATGCTCGTCAATGAATTGGTCGCCGGATGTTCCGCCATCGAGGCGCTGGCCGTGCATGCGCTCGAGCCCCGCCCGGTAAAACGCCACCGCGCGCCGGGCGAGGGATTGCAGACTTCTGATCCTCTGATGATAAAGCACCACCGCAATGAAGAGACTTGCGGGAACGACCAGCCAAGCGGGCGAAACACGGTGTTCGGTCCAACCCCACGCGACGGTGAGAAAGGCGGCGGCAAGCATCAGCCGCGCGGAGCCGGCGCGTGCGTCCAGTCGATCCAATCGAGCCAACGATTCTTTACGCTGGGCGAGGCGATCTGAATACTGTTCTGATGGACTCACAGCGTACGAGGTTTCCAATGAGGAAGTAGCTCACCCCGGGGCTAGTATCCCACCGTTTTGCCGGCCGCGCGGCGCCGCTGACGCCGAATGTTCTCGAACGGTGCAAAGCGCGCAGTCCGCGCTCTATGGGCGGGGGAACCCGCTCAATGATTCTTCTTGTTCTTTTTCTTCTTTTTCGCGCGCGCTTTATCCATCTCCCCGCCGTTGATGGAATCAATATCGCCGGCGTCGTCTATTTCGTAATCGTCGAAGTCGCTCAACAGCTCAGCCGTACGGCGTTCCTCCATCACACGTTCCAGGCGTCGCCATGCCGGTTCCGCGCCCTTTGGAGCGCGCCGCCGCTGTGATTCGACGTCGCGCATGATGTGATCCACGTCAACATCGTCGCCGCCCGGCGCGGAGTCCTCTGCGTCTTCTTCCTCGAACTCGTCCGATTCGGGTTTTTCGCTCATGCCACCGAAGCTTACGCTTCACCAGTGAACTAACACGCGCGCGTTATAAACGGAAATGCGCCTTGCGCGCAATACCCTGGCGCACACTCGTCAAAACATCTGCTACGCACGTCCCTTAAACGTACGTATTACACGTCTGCTGCGCACGTCTGCCAAGCGTCCGGCTATTTAACGAGGTCGTTGAGCTGAAAGATCGGCAGCAACAGTGCAATTACGATGAACATGACGACCGCGCCCATGAAGACGACCATGAACGGACCCAAGAGATTGGTCATGGTGGAGAGCAGCCCATCCATTTCGCGTTCCTGATTCGACGCCGCACGTTCGAGCATCTTTTCGAGTTCGCCGCTGCTCTCGCCGCTGCTGATGAGATGGATCATCATGGGTGGGAAGACTTTGCGGGCCGCCAGCGATTTGCCGATGGGCGCGCCCTCGCGGACCCGCAGGGCCGCCTCCTCGACGGCCCGCTTCATCGGTAAATTATTGACCACCTCGGCGGAAATGCGCAGCGCCTCGAGCACCGGCACGGCGCTTGCAGTGAGGATGCTGAAAGTACGGGAAAATCGCGCGGTGTTCACACCGCGGATGAGCTTGCCCAGAAGCGGCACCCGCAGCAGGAATCGATCGAATGCCAAGCGTGCTTCCGGCGCCCGGAGCCAGCGCAGGAAACCCCACGTGACGATGACGACGAGGATCACACCGTAGTACCAGTAGAGGCGCACGAAGTCGCTCATGCCGATTAGAATTCGTGTGGCGAGGGGCAATTCCTGATGGCCGGATTCGAAAACGGCTACGACCTGGGGAACGACATACGCCAGCAGGAACGACACGATGGCGAACGACAGCACCATCAGCACGATGGGGTATACCAACGCGTTGCTCACTTGTTGACCCATGACCTGGCGGGATTCGGTGTAGTCCGAGAGCCGTTCGAGAACGGAATCCAGTTTGCCCGACTGTTCGCCGGCGGAAACGGTCGCTCGATAAATCTCCGGAAACGCCTGTGGAAAGTCCTTGAGACCATCGGCCAGCGGGTGGCCTTCCACCACCTTACCGCGAACCCCGAGGATGATTCGCTGGACGCGCGGCTTTTCGGTCTGTTCCGCAACCGCCTGCAGCGATTCCTCGAGCGGCAATCCCGAGTGCAGCAACGTCGCCAATTGGCGCGTCAGCAGCGCCAAATCCAACGTCGATAGCCCGCGGCGCATGAAGCCGCGGCGCCGGCGCTGCTTGAGTTCGCGCTGCGCCGTCTCTTGGATGTCCATCGGCAGCAGTTGCTTGTCGCGCAGCAATTGCCGGACATGCTTCGGGGTGTCGCCCTCGATCAGCCCCTTGCGTTCGCGGCCTTGAGCATCGAGCGCAGTGTATTCAAACGCACCCATCAGGCTCCTTAGTCCTCGCGGGTGACGCGCAGTACTTCTTCGAGCGTCGTCTCGCCCTCCATCACCTTGCGCCGTCCATCGTCGCGGATGCCGGGACTCGCGGTGCGGGCGTAGCGCTCGAGATCTTGTTCGGATGACCCGTCATGGATCATGGTGCGCATGTGATCGTCGACGGCGATGAGTTCATAGATACCGGTGCGTCCGCGATAGCCCGTGCCAGGCTCGGTGCAGGGGCGATAGAGGGTCACCGGTTCGCCCCTTGAATCGAGATTGAGAAGCCGGCGTTCGTATTCGCCGGCGAGGAAAGGTTCGCGAGTTTCTGGATTCAGTACGCGCACCAGCCGTTGGGCGAGCACGCCGATCAAGCTGGAGGACAGCAAGAACGGTTCGATTCCCATGTCCCGCAGCCGGGTGACGGCGCCAACCGCGGTATTCGTATGCAGCGTGGAGAGCACGAGGTGACCGGTCAAACTGGCTTGCACCGCGATTTGCGCGGTCTCCAAATCGCGGATTTCGCCGACCATGACCACGTCGGGGTCCTGCCGCAAGATGGCTCGCAGGCCGCGGGCAAACGTCATCTCCACCTTCGTGTTGACCTGGGTCTGCCCGATGCCGTCGATGTAGTACTCGATGGGATCTTCCACCGTCATCACGTTACGGGTGTTGTCGTTGATGCGCTCGAGTGCGGCATACAGCGTGGTGGTCTTACCCGATCCGGTCGGGCCGGTCACGAGGATGATGCCGTGGGGTTTATGGATGATTTCATCCATCGTTTCCTGAGTGCGCGGGTCCATGCCGAGCGAGGTGAGTTCGATGCGTCCGGCTTGCTTGTCCAGCAAGCGCAACACGACACGCTCACCATGGCCCGACGGCAGCGTCGAGACGCGGACGTCGACGGCGCGGCCGGCGATTCGCAAAGAGATTCTGCCGTCCTGCGGCAAACGTCGTTCGGCGATATCGAGCTTCGACATCACCTTGATGCGCGATACCACGAGCGGCGCCACGGCACGCTTCGTTTGCAGCACCTCGCGCAGCACGCCGTCGACGCGGAACCGAATCACCAGACGGTTTTCGTACGGCTCGATGTGAATGTCCGACGCGTTTTCCTTCACGGCCTGCGTGAGCAAGGCGTTGATCAAGCGAATGATCGGTGCTTCGTCGTCGCTTTCGAGCAAGTCCGAGGATTCGGGGATGTCCTCAGCCAAGTGGGCGAGGTCGGTGTTGTCATCCAACCCCTCCAACATCTGCATGGCAGCGCCGGAGCCCGCTTCGTAGGCGATACGCAGCATCGAGTCGAAAACTTCGAGTGAGACCCGCTCGAGCTTCAAGGGGACGCCGACGAACCGGCGCACTTCGGCGAGCGCCTGGGGGGTCACCCCGGGCCGGCAGACCGTGTCCGCCACGTCATTGACGATGCCTCGCACCAGCACACCATGCCGCTTTGCAAAGGGGAAGGAGAGTTTCCTTTGAAGCGGGTCTTGCAGTTCGGCGTTCATGGGGCACCCGAGGGCGGGCTCGATCCCGACTGCGGCGCCGGTGCGGCCGGTTGCGGCGGTGCCGTGGTTTGGGGCGCCGGGACGACCGGCGCAGGCTGCGACGGCGGGTTCGGCGTGGCCCCTGCCGGATTGGCAATGGCCGGCGGCGGGGCGGGCGGCAGCGCCGAATTGGGCGGGATCCCAGGAATACTCGGCTGCTTCTCGCCGGGCAGCAGCATGATATGACCATTGTGGAGGGTCTTCTCGTCTTGCCGAATGCCGTTGTATTTCGATTCGCTGATTCCTTCCAGAGCCTCGGAATCGCGCAAGATCTTGGGTCTGATGAATACCAACAGGTTCTTTTTCTGCCGCGAGCCGCTGCGGGACTTGAACAGGTTGCCGAGCAGCGGAATGGCGCCGAGCACCGGCACGCGGTCTTCACTTTCGGTGACCGTATCCGACATGAGGCCGCCGAGCACGACGATGCCGCCGTCTTCGATCAGCACGGTCGTCTTGATCGAGCGCTTGTTGGTCGAGATATCAGCCGAATCCGTGATTTTGGCACCCGGCGAGGAATCCTCTTGCTCGATCTTGAGTTGTACGGAGTTGCCCTCGTTGATGTGCGGGGTCACCTTCAGGATGGTACCCACCTCTTCGCGCTGAATGGTCTCAAACGGACTGGTGGTGCCGTTCACGGCAGCCGTACTGCTGGTGTACTGGCCGGTGATCAACGGAATCTCCTGGGTCACCTTGACCTCGGCTTCCTCGTTATTCATCGTGATGAGCGACGGGGTGGAAATAATGTTGCTCGTGCCATCGCTGCGCAACGCCTGGATGATGGCGGCAAAATTCGTTCCCGATTTTTCAAAGCGACCGACGGCGAGTGTCGCCCCGGTCGGAATGGCGCTGGACAGGGCCGAAGTGGCAGTCGATCCGGTCGTGCTCGCGGTGGTGGCACTCGTACTCGAGCTGAGACCGGTGACACCCCCAATTGCGGCGGCGGCCAAATTGACGATGCTGGTGCCGCTTCCGGGCAGATTGGTGACGGCGGCGGGCACGACCGAGTTGCCTTGACCGTACAGTATCCACTGCACGCCGAGATTTGCGCTCTTGTTGACGTCGACCTCGACGATGAGGGCCTCCACTTGGACCTGCGCCCGCCGAATATCGAGTTTGTCGATGACCGCCATCAGCGATTTCATGATTTTCGGGGGTGCCGTCATGATGAGCGCATTGGTCGGGACATCGGCCCAAATGGTCACGCTGGCGTCCACGTTGGAGGTCCCGCCGGTCGCACTCCCGCCTGCGGGCTGCGGGCCGGCTTGCGCCTTTGCGGAGGCGCTGGCCTGACCTTTGAGCTTATCCGCAATCTTTTCGGCGTCGGCGTAGCGAAGATACCTGACCTGCGTATCACCGCCGCTAAGCCCCGGGGTGTCCAAATTGATGATCAGGGCCTTGGTCTTCAACCGCATTGATTTCTCGCCGCCTAGCAGCACGCTGTTGGTGCGTTCATCGGCGACCACCTTGACTGTCGCCCCGGCGCCCTCGGCCGCTTGCCCTTGGCTCAACTGATTCACCGTGCGCACCAGGTCGGTGGCGCTGGCATTATGCAGCTGGATGACGTCCACGGGTTCATCGCCGCTTTCATCCATGCGCTGGACGATTTTCATGATGCGGCTCACGTTGCTGGCGCGATCCGAGATGATGAGCATGTTACCGGCGGGGTAGGCCGCGAGGTGCCCCTGTTGGGGGATCAGCGGCCGCAGCAGCGGCACGAGCTGCGCGGCGCTGACGTTTTTCATCGTGATGATCTGGGTGACGATCTCATCCGATGTGGAACTGACGTCGTTGGGCAAGTCGATCGACGGCAGCTGCCGCGCGTCGGTGTTCGGGATGATCTTGATGACCTTGCCCGCCGGCACGGCCACATAGCCATACACCTGCAAGACAGCGAGAAACGCTTCATAAAACGCCGCCGGCGACATGGGGGTCGCCGACAACATCGTGACCTTGGCGTTGACGCGCGGGTCGATGATGAAATTCTTGCCCGTGACCTCGCTGACGGCCTGAATGATCTGGCTGAGGTCGGCGTCCTTGTAGTTCGGTGTGATCGTCGGCCCGTCCGGGGGCCCTTTTTGAGCCGCCGACGGAAACGACATCCCCACGAGCAACATCGCGAGCAGGCAAGCCACCCCTGAATGGTGTCTATGTTGCGATTTGGTTGTCATCAGCATCATGGGTACCCGTGTATTGAACGCTTTCGAACGAGGCTTGCGCTACTATTCATTGAGATTCTCATTACTGCTGTTGGGCGGATTCTGCGGCGGTGCGCCGCTCGTCCCCGCACCGCTGTTCGGGACCGACGATGGCGGTGCCTGGTCTCCCTCCAAATCCTTGGTGGCTTGCGCCGCCACTTGGGCGATATTCAGGGTGATGTCCTGTTTCTGGCCGGCGCGGTCGACTGTCACGGTCACATGATCCGACGACTGAATGGTATTGAATACGTCCTGACTGTGCGCCGGATCGTCCAACACCGTGCCATTGATTGCCGTGACCAAATCCCCGGGTTTCAAACCCAGTTTGTTGAAGATAGCTCGATTCTTGCCCGGGTAAGCGCGAAATCCCCGTAACTTGCCCGCGGCGTTGTCGTATGACGCGACGGTGCGCATGACTTGATCCAAGATTCCGGGATCCTGCTGCACCATGCGCCGAATGTTGTCCACCGCCGCGACGGTTCGGGGATCGCCGCCTGCCCGGGGCGCCGGCCGGCTGCCGGGGAGCAGACGCGGCAGCACCAGCGTTTCCAAGGTCCCCGCTCGGTCCAGAATGACATGGTCCAGGTACACGGAGTGCAATGTCGCGCCATTCACGTTATCGCCTACCGAATAAACCTTCGACGGTCCGCCGTCGCTGATGATGGCCACTCCGCGCTTGGGATCTTGGCTTGCAATGGTGCCGGCCAGCACCAGATTGGCACTGCTGAGGGGTGCATTGGCTGGGTCCTGAGTGCTGTGGTCGACCGTGGCGACGCCGAACAAATGGGCCGAAACCACGCTTTGAACGTCCACGCCCGGGTGTTTATGGGGCTGAACAGCCCTCGTCATGACCGGTTCCGGGGATTTGACCGGTCCGCTCAGCAGGGAAATGGCAAGACGCGCCAGCTCGACGACGATCAGCGCCGCGAGAGCGAGTGATGCATAGCTAGGGGCGTCGCCTCGCAGGCGGGACAGCCACTCGTTTTTTTGCGTATCAAGCATGTGTAATGTATCGCGATGATCGCGAAAGTTGGACGGCGGCCATACGGCCTTTGTCAGGGACCTTCAAGTTGGTCAATCATACGGGCTATGCGCTTGGCCGCTCAAGCATTTGTTTTTACTTGTTAAAGTAAAGTGACACCGATTGGCGACATTCGCAATTGTGGCCGGCTTTTGCTTGGGAGTCTTGTAAACCGCGGTTACGCACCCTATAAACTATTCATTCATGAGTGACATCGAACGAGGTCGGGAAGGGACGGGATTGGTCGTCGAGGAATCGGCGCCAAAGCTCAAGCGCCCGCCACTCTACCAGGTCGTCCTCATCAATGACGACTACACCCCGATGGAATTCGTCGTCGATATCCTGCAACGCTTCTTTGCGATGGACCGCACCAAGGCGACTCGGGTTATGCTCGAGGTTCATACTAAGGGAAAAGGAGTGTGCGGGGTCTTTACTTATGAAATCGCAGAGACCAAGGTAGCTCAAGTGATCGCGTATGCGCGACAACATCAGCATCCTTTGATGGCAACGCTAGAAGAGGCATAACCTGTGCTTAGTCAAGAACTCGAATTTTGCTTGAATGATGCGTTTGCCGGTGCGCGGGAAGCACGGCATGAATTCATGACCGTCGAGCACCTGCTGCTCGCCATCGTGGATACCCCCAAAGTCAGGGAAGTCTTGAAATCGTGCGGTGCGGATACCGCCAAGCTGAAGACCGAACTCAAACAATTCATCGACCAGACCACACCGCGACTGGCGGCCGGCGAGGACCGGGACGTGCAGCCGACGCTCGGATTTCAGCGGGTGCTGCAGCGGGCGGTGTTTCACGTGCAATCGAGCGGCAAAAAGGAAGTCACGGTAGCCAACGTTCTGGTCGCGATCTTCAGCGAGAAGCAATCGCATGCGGCCTATCTGCTCAGCATGCAGGATGTGTCGCGGCTCGATGTGGTCAATTTCATCGCCCACGGTCTGTCCAAGGCCGGCGGCGAGGAGCGCAGTGAACGCGAGGATGGCGGCGCAGCCGGCGATTCCGAGCGCGACGGCGACGGCGGCGGCAATGCGCTCGAGAAGTACGCCACGAACCTCAATGACGCGGCGCGCAAGGGCAAGATCGATCCGCTCATCGGGCGCAAGCTCGAGGTGGAGCGTACGATCGAGATTTTGTGCCGGCGGCGCAAGAACAACCCGCTATACGTCGGCGAAGCCGGCGTCGGAAAAACCGCGATTGCCGAAGGGCTGGCCCGCATGATCGTCGAGAACCGCGTTCCCGACGTGCTGTTGGACGCCACGATCTACTCGCTGGATATGGGATCCTTGGTCGCAGGAACGAAATATCGCGGCGACTTCGAGAAGCGTCTGAAGGCAGTGCTCGCCGAAGTCAAGAAGCAGCCCGGTGCGATTCTCTTCATCGACGAAATCCACACCGTCATCGGCGCCGGTGCGGCTTCCGGCGGCGTCATGGACGCCTCGAATCTCATCAAACCGGCCCTCGCCAACGGCGAATTGCGCTGCATCGGCTCCACGACCTACAACGAGTATCGTGGAATATTCGAGAAAGACCATGCGCTGGCGCGCCGCTTTCAGAAGATCGACATCACCGAGCCGTCCGTGCAGGACACGGTGGATATTCTGCGCGGGCTCAAGACTCGCTATGAAGAGCATCACGGCGTCAAATATGAAGACGACGCCTTGCAGGCGGCGGCGGAACTCGCGGCACGTCATATCAATGATCGGCACATGCCGGACAAGGCGATCGACGTGGTGGATGAGGCCGGCGCCAATTTGCGGCTGAAACCCGTCGAGAATCGCGAGGCCTCCGTCACGGTGAGCCAAATCGAAAACGTCGTCGCTCGCATTGCGCGAATCCCGCCGAAAAACGTCTCCATGTCGGATCGCGATGTTCTCAAGAACCTCGAGCGCAATTTGAAATTGACGATTTTCGGCCAGGATAAGGCGATCGAGGCATTGGCGGCCGCCATCAAGATGTCGCGCTCCGGCTTGGGCGATCACCGAAAACCGGTCGGATCGTTCCTATTCTCGGGTCCCACGGGCGTCGGCAAAACCGAAGTCACGCGGCAACTGGCCATCGCCATGGGCGTGGAGTTCGTGCGCTTCGACATGTCCGAGTACATGGAACGCCATACCGTGTCGCGGCTCATCGGCGCACCTCCCGGCTATGTGGGCTTCGACCAGGGTGGGCTGCTCACCGAGGCGATTGCAAAGCATCCGCACTGCGTGTTGCTGCTCGACGAGATCGAGAAGGCACATCCGGACGTCTTCAATCTGTTGTTGCAGGTCATGGACCACGGTACGCTCACCGACAATAACGGCCGCAAGGCGGATTTCCGCCACGTGATCATCGTCATGACCACCAATGCGGGCGCGTTCGAAATGAACCGGCCGAGCATCGGCTTCACGCAATCCGACACCGCGTCGGATGGAATGGAGGCGATTCGACGCTTGTTCTCTCCGGAATTCCGCAATCGCCTGGATGCCGTCGTGCAGTTCGCCAGTCTCGATCAAGACACCATCGAGCGGGTGGTGGACAAGCTTCTCGTCGAGGCCGAGGCGCAGCTCGAACAAAAGCGCGTGTCGATCTCGGTGGACGAACCGGCGCGTCGCTGGATTGCGAAGAAAGGCTACGACCCCAAGATGGGCGCGAGACCGATGGCGCGGATCATTCAGGAGTACATCAAGCGGCCGCTTGCGGAAGAGCTATTGTTCGGCAAACTCGTCAACGGCGGACACGTTGAAGTCACCTTGAGCGAGGAAGGGGACAAGTTGAAGCTCGAAACGCGCGCGGCGGACGAGCCCGCTTTAATCTAAGCGCTGCGGGCCGGATTTACGGGGTCGCGGGGCGCGACCCCGACCTTCAGGGCGGGGCTGCCGTTACACGGCGTCTGTGGCCCCATAGATTCGGCGCGAAGCGCCTATCACCGTCCGCGGTAAACGATGCGGCCTTTGGTCAGATCGTAAGGGGTCATTTCCACTGTGACTTGGTCGCCGGTCAAGATTCGGATGTAGTTTTTTCGCATCTTGCCCGAGATATGGGCAGTCACTACATGGCCGGTTTTGAGTTTGACGCGAAACGTCGTGTTGGGCAGGGTCTCGACGACCTCGCCTTCGAATTGAATTGCCTCTTCTTTTGACATGCGTCCTTGTTGTGCGTGGGGATAGATAAGCCGGGCGCATTGTGCATAAAGCACCCTGCTAAAGCAATTTTACACGTGCGTAACGGACGCCGGTATCACGGAGCCGCCTGCCCACCGGCCGCTCGGGGCCCGCCTGGCGTGGCGGCGCAACAGCGCAACGAACTCGCTGCGGGACACCTCGCGCGCGCCGAGGCTGGCCAAATGGGAACTCGCCACCTGGCAATCGATTACGTGGATGTCGCGCGCGCGGCACTCGTCGACCAGCCGGGCCATGGCCACTTTAGAGGCGTCGCTCTCGTGGCTGAACATGGATTCACCGAAGAACACGCCGCCCAGGTGGATTCCATACAAGCCGCCGACCAGCACATTTCCGTGATAGGTTTCGATGGAATGAGCGAAGCCCAGCGCAAACAGTTGCTCATAAGCACGGATCATGTCGTCGTTGAGCCAGGTCTCGGGTCCCGAGCGCCGTGGTGCCGCGCACTGGCGAATCGTCTCGCCGAACGCTTGGTCAACCCGTGTGGTGCAGCGGCCGCTGCGCAGCGTCTTGCGCAAGCTCCGGGAGATCTTGAATTCGTTCGGGAACAAGACCATGCGCGGATCGGGGGACCACCAGAGAATGGGCTGCTGCGCCGAGTACCACGGAAAAACGCCGCGCTCGTAGGCCGCGAGCAGCCGGGTTGGATTGAGATCGCCGCCCGCGGCCAGCAATCCCGGCGGGTCGCGCAGCGCCTGTTCCAGCGGCGGGAACCAATCCGGATCCACGTGCTCGCCCAACCAGACCAACCTACTCAGAGCTGCAACTCCTCATCCGGCGCGCGATGGTATGGAACGTGTTCATTGACCGCAGCAGCGTAACGATCGACGCCCCGGGCTTCGCGCACCGCAAAGTCGCGAATCGCTGCGGAAAATCTCTCATCGACGATGTCATGAGCCGAACTCGTCAGTGTCGGCACAAAGCCTCTCGGCACCTTGTGCTCGCCCTGCGTACCGGGTTCGAACCGCTGCAACCTATGCTCGATGCAATATTCGATGCCTTGGTAATAACAGGTTTCGAAATGCAGGCTGTGGAAATTACCGCCGGCTCCCCAATAGCGGCCGAACAGGGCGTCCTCGCTCACGAAGAATATCGCCACAGCGATGGGTGAGGCGCCGTGCCGGGCGATTTTGAGCATTAGCTTATCAGGCATGGTGGCCGCAATCCGCTTGAAGAAATCGAGATTCAGGTAGGGTTCATGCCCGTGGCGATAGAACGTATCGGCATAGAACTCGTATACGGCGCGCCACAATGCGTTATCCATCTCCCCGCCGAGACGAGTATCGAATTCAATGCCTGCGTCCGCTACGCGCCGCCGTTCGCGCTTCGCTTTCTTGCGTTTTTCGGCGGTAAAAGTCGCCAAAAACGCATCAAACGACTCATACCCCTGGTTGAACCAGTGAAACTGGCAGTCGCGGCGCTCGATCAGTCCCGCGCTTTTCAAGGTCGTTAGGTCTTCTTCGCAGGGAAACAGGACGTGCCAGGAAGATAGGTGCTCGGAACGGGCGTAGTCCTTCGCCGCCTTAACCAACGCTGCGGCGATCGCAGATTGATCGGCACCGGCGGCCACCAGCATACGCGGCCCTCGGACCGGTGTGAACGGTATCGCGGTCAGGAGCTTCGGGTAGTACTTGAGGCCGTGCTGAGCGTAGGCATTCGCCCATGAAAAATCGAAGACGAATTCGCCGCGGGAATGCCCTTTGCGGTAGAGCGGCATCGCGCCGATGGCGCGGCCGTTGGAGTCCTCGAGTACGAGGTGCTGCGCAGTCCATCCGGTACGCGGACTTGCGCAGCCGGATGCCTCCAGCGCCAGCAGGAATTCCTGCCTCACGAAAGGCTGTTCGCACCCCGTCAGCGCGTTCCAACTCGCCGCGTCGATGTCGGCGATGCTCTCCAAGAACCGTACGCGCGGGGCGGTCACGCGTGGGCAGCGAGCGGTGCGACGTGGGGCGCAGCCTCTATGCGTTCCAGATATTTATCGGCATCCAGGGCTGCCATGCAGCCGGTGCCCGCAGAGGTCACCGCCTGACGATAGACATGATCGGCCACATCGCCCGCGGCAAACACGCCGGGGACGCTGGTCGATGTGGCGTCGCCATCTAGGCCACCCTTGACCACGATGTAGCCGCCACGCATTTCCAGTTGCTTGTCGAAGAGTTGCGTATTCGGTTGATGTCCAACGGCAATGAATACGCCGTCCACCGCGAGGTGGTAAGTTGCATTGCCATGCACCGCGCGCAGTCGGACTCCCGTTACCCCTGCTTCGTCGCCTAGAATCTCATCCACCGCATGATTCCAAGTGACGCTGACTTTACCTGAGCTTTCGAGTTTAAGTAATCGATCTTGAAGGATTTTTTCACACTTTAATTTGTCACGCCGGTGCACCAGCGTGACATGCGATGCAATGTTCGCAAGATATAGCGCTTCCTCGACGGCCGTGTTGCCGCCACCGATCACGGCGACGGGCTTGTCGCGATAGAAGAAGCCATCGCAGGTGGCGCAAGCCGAGACGCCCTTACCCCGAAAGGCCTCCTCGGAAGGCAATCCAAGATATTTGGCAGAAGCGCCGGTCGCGATGATGAGCGCATCGCACGTGTACTCGCCGTTGTCGCCGAACAGGCGAAACGGAAGCTGTCGCAACTCCGCCCGACTGATTGTGTCGAATACAATCTCGGTATCGAATCGCTCGGCATGGCGGCGCATACGATCCATGAGAGCAGGCCCCTGGAGGTGTTCCACATCGCCGGGCCAGTTGTCGACATCCGTGGTGGTCATCAGTTGGCCGCCTTGTTCCAGCCCGGTGATGAGCAGCGGCGAGCGATTGGCTCGAGCCGAATACACGGCTGCGGTATAGCCTGCCGGACCTGATCCCAGGATGAGGAGACGACTGTGCCTGACTACGCTCATGTATAATTTGCCTCTCTTCTGATGAATTATCGCTGCGGACGTCATGGCCGCTGGCTCATGGTAAGTAAATCTGTGGGCGCCAGCCAGTTCAAACAAGGCGCCGCGTCCGGCTCACGAACTGCGCTTGGCACAACGCGCGAGACTCAGTTACTATCACATAATATTCAATTAGTTAAGAAGTAAACATCATTAAGGGTCTAGAATTGGCTGAAGCGACTGCCGGCAAAAAATCAAAAGCCACGATGAAGCTGTCCGCAGCAGTAACCCGCGCGTTGCGCGAGGGTACTTTGTGGGTGCTGGGCGCGCTCGCGCTCTTATTGATCTTGGCGCTGTTTTCGTATCACAAGGACGATCCGAGTTTCTGGAGCACCGGGGATTCGGGGGCTCTGCATAACTGGATCGGCCCCGTAGGCGCGTGGCTCGCCGGCTTCTTTTTCTCTCTGTTCGGGCGCCCGGCGTATTTGTTTCCTTTGATGTTGGCCTATGCGGGCTGGCTGGTTCACAAGGAACAGGCGCTTCCTGACGCGCGCTCGCGGATCAACACGATGCTCCGGGCGGCAGGCTTCGTACTGACGCTGCTGACGAGTTGCGGGCTTGCGACCCTGCATTGGGACGGAACCGCCTTTCCAAGCACCGCCGGCGGCGTGGTGGGTGCATTTATCGGCACTAACGGCGCGCACGCGTTAAGTTTCTTGGGAGCGACATTGTTGTTGCTCGCGTTATGGCTGTCGGGCGTGGCATTGTTTTTGGGTGTGTCCTGGTTCGAAATCATGGACAAGCTGGGCGCCTGGGTTTTGCACGGCATCGACTGGGCGATCACCCAGGTCGAGCAGCGCCGTGAGCTGGCAACGGGAAAGGAGCGCAAACAGGCACGCCAAGGCGTGGTGCGCGAGGAGCAGAAAAAAGTCGCGAGTCGGCCGCCGCCGCGTATCGAACCGGTCGCTCCCATGCCCGAAAAGAGCGGGCGCATCGAACGCGAGCGCCAGGTGCCGTTGTTCGATGCGCCCAAATCCAGCGAATTGCCGGCGTTGTCCTTGTTGGACGAACCGGGTCCGCGCGAGCAATCGTATTCCGACGAGGCGCTGGAGGCGATGTCCCGATTGGTGGAGATCAAGCTGCGGGATTTCGGTGTGGAAGCGGAGGTAGTGGCGGTCCAGCCGGGTCCGGTGATCACTCGTTTTGAGCTGCGGCCTGCACCCGGTGTCAAAGTCAGTCAGATCAGCAACCTGGCGAAGGATCTGGCGCGTGCGCTGTCCGCCATCTCCGTCCGGGTCGTGGAGATCATTCCGGGCAAGTCAGTGATTGGCCTGGAAATACCGAACGAGAAGCGTGAAATCGTGACGCTCGGCGAGATCATCAAATCGAAACCGTATGACGACGTGACCTCGCCGCTTGCTTTGGCGCTGGGTAAGGACATCGGCGGCGTGCCGGTGGTCGCGGATTTGGCGCGAATGCCGCATTTGTTGATCGCCGGCACGACCGGATCCGGCAAGTCGGTCGGCATCAATGCGATGGTGTTGAGTCTCGTATACAAGGCTACGCCCGAGCACGTGCGCATGATCATGATCGATCCGAAGATGCTGGAGCTGTCCGTCTACGAGGGCATTCCGCATCTCCTGTCGCCGGTGGTGACGGATATGAAACAGGCGGCGAATGCGCTGCGCTGGTGCGTCGCGGAGATGGAGCGGCGCTACCAGCTCATGTCGATGCTGGGTGTTCGCAATATTGGCGGCTTCAATCGGAAGGTCAAGGATGCGGCGGACGACGGCAAGCCCATCAAAGACCCGATTCGAATGCAGAAGATTGCGCAAGGCGTGCCGGGCATCGTCGTGGAGGATGTGGAGGATCTGACTGCGCTGCCGTTCATCGTGGTCATCATCGACGAGCTGGCGGATCTCATGATGATCGTCGGCAAGAAGGTCGAGGAATTGATCGCGCGCCTGGCTCAGAAAGCGCGAGCTGCGGGCATCCATCTGATCCTCGCGACGCAGCGCCCATCGGTGGACGTGATCACCGGCCTCATCAAGGCGAACATTCCCACCCGCATTGCGTTCCAAGTCTCGGCCAAGGTCGATTCGCGCACCATTCTCGATCAAAGCGGCGCCGAGTCGCTCTTGGGCCATGGCGACATGTTGTACCTGCCGCCGGGGACATCCATCCCCACGCGCGTGCACGGCGCGTTCGTGTCCGACCAAGAGGTGCATCGCGTGGTGGCGGGGCTCAAGGCTGCTGCGCCGCCGGTTTACATCGATGAAATCCTGGAAGGTCCGCGCAATCCCGTTCCCGGATTTCCATCCGACGACGAGGAGGGCGAGGGTGAAGCGGTTGATGCCGAAGCGGATCCGCTCTACGACGAGGCGGTGCGCATCGTCACCGAAACGCGGAAGGCGTCGATCTCGGGTGTGCAGCGCCGTCTGAAGATCGGTTACAACCGGGCGGCCCGATTGGTCGAGGCCATGGAGGCCGCCGGCTTGGTCGGCCCGTTGCAATCGAACGGCGCCCGCGAGATTTTCGGCGCAGCGCCGCCCCAGGAGTAGATGCTTTGATTATTCACACGATGAAGGCGGCCGCGCTGTCTCTGGGTCTTTTCCTGGGATTGAACGGTATCTGTTGCGCGACGGCGGCGGCGGACGTCGAGAAGTACCTGGCCGGGCTCGCGACATGGTCCGCCGATTTCACGCAAACCATAGATGATAGCAGCGGCAAGGTACTGCGTAGCGCAGCCGGAAAACTGTATCTGCAACGGCCGGGAAAATTTCGCTGGGATTACACGGAGCCGTCCGAGCAGTTGGTTCTGGCCGACGGTAAGCAGATCTGGTTCTACGACAAGGACCTCGCTCAAGCCAACGTACGCGACATGGACAGCACCTTGGCGAGTACCCCGGCGAGTTTATTGTCGGGGGGCGGCTCGGTGAGCAGCCAGTTCGACATCAAGGCACTCCCGTCCTCCGGCGGGTTGGAGTGGTTTCAGCTCATACCCAAGCATTTGGACACGGATTTCCAACTCGTGCGCATCGGTTTCGACAAGGGTGAACTGGCGTCCATGTTCCTTGCGGACAAAATCGGTCAGGTGACGCAGTTGACCTTCACCCATCCCTCGCGCAATGCCAAATTTCCGGCGGACTTGTTTTCGTTCACGCCGCCGCCGGGAGTCGACGTGATCGGGCGACAGGCTCCTCAGTGAGCTCGGGCGGCGACGGCACGTACCGACCGCTCGCCGATCGGCTGCGGCCGCAATCGCTCGATGAGTACGTGGGGCAATCTCATTTGCTGGGCGCCGGTGCGCCGCTGCGCCGCGCCCTCACGTCCGGCCGGCCTCACTCGATGATTCTCTGGGGACCGCCCGGGACCGGTAAGACCACGCTTGCGCGCTTGGTGGCGCACGGCGCTCGGGCCGAATTCATCGCGCTCTCGGCGGTGCTCGCAGGGATCAAAGACATTCGAGCCGTCGTCGAGCAGGCCCGCGGGCTGCGGGGCACCCGCGACACCGTCTTGTTCCTCGACGAAGTACACCGTTTCAACAAGGCGCAACAGGACACCTTCCTGCCGTACGTCGAAGACGGCACGTTGATTTTCGTCGGCGCCACCACGGAAAATCCTTCGTTCGAAGTGAACAATGCGTTGTTGTCGCGGGCGCGGGTCTACGTCTTGAAATCGCTGACGGCGGAGGATCTGGATAAGTTGCTCGATCGCGCGCTGCGCGACGAGGAACGCGGACTGGGGCGCTTGAAGCTGCAAATCGACCCCGGCGCGCGCGAGTTGCTGCTGGCCGCGGCCGACGGGGATGCGCGCCGCATGCTCAATTTGCTGGAAACCGCCGCGGACTTGAGTGTACCGGAAGGTGCGGGCCGGCGCCTCGATGTGGACACCGCGCGCGCGATCATCGGCAGCACCTACGTGCGGTTCGACAAGGGCGGCGAGAATTTCTACGATCAGATTTCTGCGCTGCACAAATCGGTTCGCGGCAGCGATCCTGATGCGGCGCTGTATTGGTTGTGCCGAATGCTGGCCGGTGGTTGCGATCCGCTGTATGTCGCGCGCCGCGCCTTGCGGATGGCGAGCGAAGATATCGGCAATGCCGATCCGCGCGCGTTGACACTGGCTTTGGAGGCATGTGCGGTCTACGAGCGCCTAGGGTCGCCCGAAGGCGAACTCGCGATCGCGCAGGCCATCGTCTTCATGGCGTGCGCCGCGAAGAGCAACGCCGTTTACACCGCGTACAACGCCGCGACCGCGGATGCAGCGAGCTTTGGGTCGCTCGAAGTGCCGCTGCACTTGCGCAATGCCCCGACACGTCTGATGAAGGAGATCGGCTACGGCAAAGGCTATCGCTATGCCCACGACGAGCCGGGCGCGTACGCCGCCGGCGAGCGGTACCTTCCCGACGCGATGCCGGACCGCCGATACTATGTGCCCGCACCGCGCGGTTTGGAAATTAAAATTGGTGAGGCGCTCGAGGCGCGGCGTGCCCGCGACCGCAACCCGCACGGCGTCAAAGGTTCCTGATGCCGCGTCCCGCCGCCATTCCCACAGTACAGATCGACAACGAACAAGTGAAGGTGACCGAGTGGCGTTTCCCGCCCGGCGGGGAGACCGGCTGGCATCGCCATGCCATGTATTACGTGGTCGTCCCGCAAACCACGGGCGCGCTATTGTTGGAGACGCCTGACGGGCCGGTTACGAGCCAACTCACGGCGGGCATCTCTTATGCTCGGCCTGTCGGCGTCGAGCACAATGTGATCAATCCGGGCTCGACCGAGTTCGTCTTCGTCGAGATCGAACTGAAGTCATCGGGAGCGGCTCCGGCGACCTAACGCAGTAATGGAATGCGCGTCGAGCCTCGGCCTGAAGGCCGTGGCACGGCGCATTAGGATAATATCGGGCTTTGGTAATTCGAGGAATAACACCGTGCTCGATCCGAAGCTGCTGCGCAGCGATTTGCCCGGAGTGGCCGCCCAATTGGCGCGACGCGGCTTCGTGCTCGATGTCGCAGGTTTTTCCGCCCTCGAAGAGAAGCGCAAGGCCCTTCAGATCGAGGCGGATCGCTTGCGCGCCGAGCGCAACGCCGGCGCCAAAGCGGTGGGGCAGGCGAAGTCCAGGGGCCAGGACGTAGCACCTCTGCTTGCTCGAGGCGAGGCGTTGGGCGTTGAGTTGCAGGCAGTGGAGAGGCAACTCGAGGCGGTACAAGCGGAACTTTCAGCCGCGCAGCTGGGGTTGCCCAACCTCCTGCACGCGAGCGTGCCTGACGGCCGCGACGAGTCGGCGAATGTCGAAGTGCGCCGTTGGTGCGAGCCGCGAGCGTTCGACTTCGAACCGAAGGATCACGTGGCCATCGGTGAAAAAATGGGCATGGATTTTGAAGCGGCGGGGCGGATATCCGGCGCGCGGTTCGTCGTGATGACCGGAAACCTGGCGAGGCTCCATCGCGCTCTGATCCAGTTCATGCTCGACATGCATACAGCCAAGCACGGGTACCGCGAGGCCTATGTACCGTACATGGTTCATGCGACGGCGCTGGTAGGGACCGGACAGCTGCCCAAGTTCGAGCAAGACCTATTCACAGTGCGCGGCGACCCGGGTTTTTTTCTGATTCCCACGGCCGAGGTTCCGGTCACCAACCTCGTGCGTGATCAAATCATCGCACCGGAGATGCTGCCTTTGAAGTATGTGGCGCACACGCCATGCTTCAGGTCGGAAGCGGGAGCCGCGGGCAAGGACACGCGCGGCATGATTCGTCAGCATCAATTCGAGAAAGTGGAGCTGGTGCACATCGTGCGGCCCGATCAGTCGTATGCGGCGCTCGAGGAATTGACCGGCAACGCCGAAGCGGTCCTGCGGGCGCTCGAATTGCCCTACCGCGTCATTTCTCTGTGCTCGGGCGATGTCGGTTTCAGCAGTGCCAAAACCTATGATCTCGAGGTGTGGTTGCCTTCGCAGCAGCGCTATCGCGAAATCTCATCCTGCAGTAATTGTGAGTCGTTTCAGGCGCGACGCCTGCAAGCGCGATGGCGGAATCCGGCGACTGGCAAGCCCGAATTGGTGCACACCTTGAACGGCTCGGGCGTAGCGGTCGGGCGAGCCCTCGTAGCGATCCTTGAGAATTATCAAAACGCGGACGGTACGGTCACCGTACCGTCCGCGTTGGCACCCTACATGGGCGGAGCGGCCGCTCTGAGCCCGTAAGTGCGGCAGTAGCGCCGCGGGCGGCTGCAATTGGATTAGTTGCGGTTGCCCATCAGCAGGCGCAGCACATACCAGAACATCAGGGCAATCGATGCGAACAGCTGCATCGCAGCCGACACGTACCGATCTTCAGGGTAGAAGTTGATGATGTTCGACGTGTCGTACAGCACCGCAGCGCCTGCGAACCCAATCATCAACACCGAGAACCAGGTTCCGAGCTGGAAGCCGAAGACTGCGCCCCCGATGATGGCCACCAGTGCCAGCACGCCGCCCCACATCAGAATCGCGCGCAGGAAGGAAAAATCCTTGCGCGTGCGATGAGCGACGAACATGAGTCCGCCCGCTCCGAGAGCGGTGACCAGAACGGCGCTGTCGATGGTGCCCGGTGCCTTGGCGTCTGCAACGTAGAGCAGCGGAACGAATATGAGCGCTTCCGCGACTACGTACACCGCATAGGCAAAGTACTGCATCCCGATGGACGTGCTGGTTTGCGCGGTACGCGTCGCCAACCATCCGGTCAGCATGAAGGCGCCCAAGATCAACATCCAGTTGAAGCCGAACATGAACCGGGCGACCTGTTCGGCCATTCCCGATTCGAACAATCCCAGTTCCACCAAGATGAAGCCCAGGATGCCGGCGACTAGATGAGTGTAGGTACGAGTGATGAAGACGCTGCGGCTGTCGATTCCGCCCCGGGGAAATGCAGCGTTACTGGGGAAATTAGCCATGGTCACAAGCCCTCTGAAGGTCGTAAAATTCAAATCGATGGCAGCATTTTAGCATTCCCGGCCGGCGCGTGCCGAAACAGCCGGGTCGGACGTTATTTTGGGGTATTTCCCGGCGAATCAATATGGCGCGAGCTAAAATTGTGCACTTAAGCCGGTTCCGGGGCGGCGAGGAACGTGCGCCCGACACCGGTCACCCGGCCCTCACTCCGGCAGATTCGCTTGCCGCGCGTGGTCTTGCAACACGTATGGATATTGTAAGGTAAAATTAAAAAAGACGCGAAGGCCCTATTTTGACGTCTCGGAGAGGTGGCAGAGCGGTTGAATGCACCGGTCTTGAAAACCGGAGGCCCTTTACGGGGCTCGTGAGTTCGAATCTCACCCTCTCCGCCAGCAAGCTCGCTACCAACGGCAACCGACGCCCGACGCCCGACGCCCGACGCCCGACGCCCGACGCCCGACGCGAACGCTGAACGTGGCAATTGTGAGCGCTTCGTCACGAAATCGCCTTCTTGGCCTCAATGCGCGGGATTGCCGGCCGAACGGTGTCGATCGCGCCGCGAAATACGGCATCGATACCTCTGTCCGAACTGCCAGTCGATAAGAGAGCCCCGTCCGATTTAAGTGCCGCTTCGCGGCGGCACGCTTTCTTTCAGCTTGCGAGCGAGTACCGCCAAGAACTCCCGGCATTCCGATTCCGAGGCGGCCACTTCCAGGATTTCGCTCACCTGTTGAGTCGGGTGTTCGAGTTCCCACTCAATCTCCGCAACCAGCGCGATCATCTCCGCGGCCTTTCGATCACGCGCGAGCAATTCGGATATTGTTTGCGCCGCGTCGAGCGGCTGTGATTTGAACATGACTCCGTAGAGTGCCAAGCTGATCGGATGTCCCCATCGATACGTCAGGACCCCGCCGTTTCTCATGGCGTACTGCCGAAAACAAGATGGACATTCGAAGAACGCGACTTCTTGCGTTGATTCGGGAAGCACGCGAAGGACTGTTCCCGCACAGCGCAGGCATGAGACGATAGGAAAGGTGCGTGGTTGGCTCATCGGCGCTGATAGGTCTCCCGATTCGGCCGAATTCTTTCTTTCCCACCTTGCTACACAAAACTCGATGTCGTGGCGGCCAACGCCATAAACGTGATGTTCGTCACACTTCTGCGCCCGCTTATGTGAAATACGTGAAGTGCGCAACAGATTGCAAAGCCCCGCAACGCTAGGCTCACGGCCACTTTCCGGCTGTGTTTTCAGGCAACGTCCTACAACATGAACGGGATCATTCGGATCCCGGCGATGGCTTGACGCGGTCGGCCGCACCAAGAATCAATGACAAGGAATGGCGAACAATGAGCAGTTCCGGAGCCACCTGGGTAATTGTATTGGCGGCAGGCGACGGCCGCCGTCTTCAAAGTTTGACGAGGAATGCGTCCGGCATGGCCGTTCCGAAACAGTTTTGCTCCTTGCGCGGCGGGTATTCGCTGCTGCGAGATGCCTTGTTTCGAGCCGAGGCCGTCGCGTTCCCGGAGCATATCTGCACGATCGTGGCGGAACAGCATCGGCTCTGGTGGGGACCGGCCTTGGGCTCCATCGCGAAAGCCAACATCATCGTTCAGCCGCGAAATTGCGGAACCGCGAATGGTATTTTGCTGCCGCTGCTGCACATCATGCTGCGTGATCCGGAGGCGCGCATCGTACTGTTGCCGTCCGATCATCACGTCGACAATGAACGCGCTCTCGCCAATGCCCTACGCAGAGCGGTCCGGCAACTGTATGCGATGAGCCGGCAGATTTTGTTGCTGGGCATTTCTCCCGAGCACGCGGACCCGGACCTTGGTTATATCGTACCCGGTGACAAGGTTGAGCGTAACGTGTCCACCGTCATTCGATTCGTCGAGAAACCGCGTGCGACGCGGGCGCAGAGACTGATTGAAGGCGGCGCGCTTTGGAATGCATTCATCATCGCGGCCCGGGCGACCGCGCTTTTGGAACTGTTCGAAACTCGTATTCCACAGATCGTCGACGATATGCGAGCGGCCGTCGTTCGCGATCATTCCCACCCGAACGATTCTGTGGCGACGATCAAACTCTACCAGCAGCTACCCAACATCGACTTCTCGAAACAAGTGCTCGAAGGCGCGGAATCGTGGCTGCGCGTGGTGCCGGTGCCGCGTTGCGGCTGGAGCGATCTGGGGACCCCGACACGACTCGCCGAGACCTTGCAACGGCTGCCGCAGCGACGCGAATTGCCGCAGGACCCATTGAATCCCTTGGCTGGCTTCTTGAACCTGTCGCTGCAACATGCACGACTGCGAGCGCTCGGGGATTCTTCCGCCCACAAGTAGGGCCCGACAGTACAATTCTCCCGGTCAAAATGTCATATCCTTCGTTCATCCTCTATTTCGAGGATTGCTGCGCATCTTGATTGAGCCTCCGAAGGAAACATAAATGGCTGCAAAGATACCTCCTGGTGTGGGTCCGGAGCACCCCCAAGTCGTAGTCCTCGTCGGTGCCACGGGCGATCTTGCTCAACGGAAGCTTTTGCCCGGACTGTTTCATCTCTCAAGTTCTGGTTTTATCCCGGGCTGTCGGATCATCGGTGTCTCCCTGGATGAGATCGACGCCGATGGGTTTCGTAAGATCGCGCGAGACGCGCTCACTGAGTTTTCCACGCGCAAGGTTGCGGAGGCCGACTGGGTTACTTTTGCGAACCGCCTGCAGTACGTACCGTTGGCCGCCGGTGCTGATGTGCTCAAGGCAGCGGTCCTGGCTGCCGAGCACACGTTCAACGGCGAGAGCCGTCGGCTGCACTATCTGAGCGTGCCGCCGAATGCCGCATTGTCCGCGGTGCGCTTGCTTGGAGAAGCGGATTTGGTCGATCGGTCCCGGATCATCATGGAAAAACCATTTGGTACCAATCTAGCGAGCGCGGTTGCATTAAATGCCAGATTGCACGAGGTATTCGACGAAGAACGGATTTTCCGCATCGACCATTTTCTCGGCAAGGAAGCGGCGCAGAACATTCTCGCCTTTCGTTTTGCCAATGGGCTGTTTGAGCCGATCTGGAACCGCAACTTCATCGACCACGTGCAAATTGACGTGCCTGAAAAGTTGGCTCTCGGTAAACGTTCGGGCTTCTACGAGCAAACCGGGGCCTATCGGGACATGGTGGTCACTCACTTATTCCAGATTCTAGGGTTTATGGCGATGGAGGCGCCGACGTCCTTGGAGCCAAAGCCAATCAGCGAGGAGAAGAACAAAGTCTTTCGCAGCATGTTGCCAATCAAACCGGCTGATGTCGTCCGCGGGCAATATACGGGATATCGGTCCGAGGAAGGGGTCTCCGGCGATTCGGATACCGAGACCTTCATCGCTTTGAAATGCTTCATCGATAACTGGCGCTGGGCCGGCGTACCGTTCTACCTGCGCACCGGCAAGCGGCTTGCCGAGGGGCAACGAATCATTTCGATAGCGTTTCGGGAACCGCCGAAGAGCATGTTCCCCGCCGGATCCGGTGTGGGTACGCATGGTCCCGACCACCTAACTTTCGACTTGGCGGACGCCGCAAGAATGTCGCTGTCGTTCTATGGCAAGCGCCCTGGTCCGGGTATGCGTCTTGACAAGCTGAGCATGCAGTTTGCCATGCACGATTCCGGTCATATCAGCGACGTGCTCGAGGCGTACGAGCGTTTGATCCTCGACGCAATGCGGGGCGACCACACGCTGTTCACGAGCGCCGAGGGAATCGAGCGGTTGTGGGACGTCTCCATGCCCTTGCTGGAAGGACCCCCGCCGGTTCGTTTCTACGACCCGGGATCGTGGGGGCCGAACGCGATGCACCAACTCGTCGCTCCCGATGCCTGGCGGCTGCCATTCGAGAGAGGCTGGCGGGACCCCAATCCTGTGGGCAGCTGACGCCGTCAGGCAAATTTTCACCTGCTTCAAGTGCGCGCGGAGCGCGAGTGATTTCCGCGAAGGCATGCGCTAAGCTGTGGCGCCACGCGATATGCAGAGGTAGCGGTGTAAATGAAAACATTAAACAGTCGGACGGTGGTGTTGTTAGCCGCAGTCATGGCCACTTCCGCAATGGGTTCGTTAGCTGCGGATGCGCCGAGTTCCAAGACCGTGGACGCCGGCTTGCGGGCCACGGAGCAACTCTTGCTCCTCATGGACACGGATCAGAACGGCAAGGTGTCCAAGGAAGAGTTCTTGAACTTTATGGCAAAGGAATTTGACAGGCTCGACACCAGCAAGGACGGCGTTCTAGATGTGAATGAGCTGAAGGGGCTGCTCCCGTCTCTAAGTCATCCGACGAAAGGCCCCGGCCGCTAGCATCCTTACCGCTTGCCTAAGGGTTCCGGCGGCGCTGGACCGCCGCGCTCGGCCGGTCACAGCGGACTTAAGTTCGATCGCCGCGATACGCCCGAATGGACACAAGGTCGCCATATGTCGAGAGAAAATTCCAGGTCCAGCCCTGTGTTTGACGTCTCTTCGCAGCGGAAGATCGCCCTCCCTCGCCCACTGCACGTCATTCTTATGTTTTTTAGACAATATATCCGCAAGTACCTTATTGCCCTTTCCGTGACGGGTATCTGCACGGCCATTGCGATTCCGTTTTATCCGAACTTCAACGTCACCAACATCGCGATGCTGTACCTCTTGGGCACGACGTTCGTAGCGTTGCGACTGGGCCGCGGACCGGCTGTGTTCATGAGCGTGGTGAACATCTTGGTGCTCGATTATCTATTCATTCCGCCCTTGTTCAGCTTTGAGATAGATGATTTGCCCTATTTTTTTACTTTGGGGGTGGCGTTGATCGTGGCAATCGTGATCGCCAATCTCGTGGTCACGATTCAGCGTCATAGCGATAATGCCGTAACGCGCGAGCGGCGTAGTGCCGTCCTTTACGCCATGAGCCGTGAACTGTGTGTTGCCCCCGATGCGCAAACCATGGCGGCGGTGGCTGTCAGACACATCTGCGAGGTTTTTCACGCCACCGCCGCGGTGTTGCTCGCCGATGAGCAAGGGGGATTGGCTTCAATGCTGCCTGCCGATTCCTGCCCCAGTGATTCCCATACTGCCTTACGAAGTTTTGATCTTGAAACGGCTCAGAAGGTGATCGCATGCGGTGAGCGTCTCATCGCCGAGGCCGTTTACATACCGCTGCAAGGAAGTCGCCGCGCAAAGGGCGTGCTCATCGTGCGTCCACGCGTCCCGGATTGCGTGATTCCCGATGAACAGCTCAATTTGCTCGATGCTTTTGCGGCTCAGCTGGCGCTCGCACTCCAAAGGGCTCGCTTAGCCGAAGCCGCCGAGCTCGCCCGCATTGCCTCTGAGCGGGTCCTGCTGCGCAACACCCTGTTGGCGTCCATTTCACATGATCTGCGTACCCCGCTGTCGGCAATCGCCGGTGCGGGCAGTTTGATTGCGCTACCCGGCTATGTGCTTAACCTCGATCGCCGAACTACGCTGGGTCAGCTGATCGAGCGTAAAGCGCAAGATATGTCGAACTTGGTGTCGAATATTCTCAAATTGGCCGAGATGGAGTTCGGCGACGGCGCTCTGCGCACCGATTGGCACGCCGTGGAAGACTTGATCTCGCACTCGCTGCGCGCGCATGAGGTTTGTCTTTCCCAACAGCGGATCGTGGTGAATTTGCCTGCCGATTTACCGCTGATATTGGCCGAGGCGACACTCATCGTGCAAATACTCAATAATCTTCTGGAAAATGCGGCGAAATACACGCCTGCGGGCACCACGATTGAAATTAGCGCTGTTGTAAGTGACGCCGACATGTTGATCGTGGTGGCGGATGATGGGCCCGGCCTTCCGCCCGGCGACCCGGAGCGCTTGTTCGAAAAGTTCCAGCGGGGCCGTGCGGAAGGCAACGTCGTGGGCGTCGGCCTTGGACTTGCGATTTGCAGAGCTGCTGCCCGGCTGCATGGCGGTGATATACGCGCCATGAGTAATCCCGGGGGTGGGGCACGCTTCGAGCTGCGGCTGCCGGTAAAGATGCTCATCGATATGCCGGCCGCCTCGGAATCCGATTACTTGCGAACGCCGGCGTGACGGAGGCCATGCACCTCATCCTGATCGTGGAGGACGATCAGGCGATACAAAATATCCTGCGCATGTTGTTCGAGGCAAACGGTTTTCGAGTCGTGGTCGCCGGAACCGCCGCTCGCGGTGAGCACGATGCAAAGCTGCATAGGCCGGACATCGTGTTGATCGATCTTGGGCTACCGGACCGCGACGGCCTCAATGTCATCACGGAGATTCGCGCATGGTCACCGGTACCCATTATCGTGCTATCGGCCCGTACAGCCGAGGGACAGCGTCTCGCGGCGTTCGAGAAGGGGGCGGACGACTATGTCATCAAACCGTTCAGCGCTCCGGAACTGTTGGCGCGCGCGCGTGCCATGGTTCGACGACATGTGCGCGGCGATTTGCCCATGGGCATGCTGCAGCTTGGCGAGGTCTCCGTCGACATGACTCGACGAGTTGCCCAAGACCGACATGGTCGCGAAGTACGCTTGACCCCGCTGGAGCACCGCATCCTGGAGTCGCTGGTACGCCACGGGGATCGCATCATGACTCACGCGGCGCTCATCAAAGAAGTCTGGGGACCGAATCGCGACGACTCGAGAGCGCTGCGCGTGTATATCGGCAGCTTGCGGCGAAAACTAGAAGTGGACCCCAGTCGTCCGCGATACATTCTCACGGAACTCGGAATTGGATATCGATTGGTTATCGATACCGACGGGCCATCCGGCAACGCTCCGCACTGAGTGTAAATCGCTTCTCAATTCAATTTCTTAACGCCTTTGCGTCTAGGCACCCACTTGTCGAACCCCTACGATTCGACAATTGCTGGTTTCAATGGACATGGACGGAGTGCGAGGAGATGAACTATGGCATGCCGCCGGTTGGTGCAACTGTCTCTATTGGCGTCGCTGGTTGGGCCCGCTGCCAGTTCCTGGGCCGGCGCCGGGTGCGAGGAGCCATTGATGGGCCCGCTTCATGATGTCCAAGAAGTGATCGATTCACTTCGCGCCGATGCAAACTCGCAAAACCGGATGATTGCGAAGAATGGTAGGACGTATACCTTGGCCCAGGCCAGTTGGATGCAGCGCCAGCTGAGCATGATCGACGAAGCCTGCCGTCATGGCCGAGAGATAGAGGCTACCTGGCGCGTCGAGTCACTCCAGAGCAAGCTCGAGGCAGGCGACCCTTTCGGTTCCACGTCGAGCGCCGTCCGGCGGCGTCCAAATGCGATGTTGGCGGCGCATTTGAAATAACCGAGTAACCGCACGCGATCGAGCGACATTCCGCTCGCGGCGACCTTAAGTTCCAGGCGGCGACTCCCTACGCCGCCGGCGCCGTGGTTGGCAAAGTGAACATGAACCTTGCTCCGCCTCCCGGGCGCTGCATGGCGGAGATGTGGCCGCCGTGCGCATTGACAATGGCCCTGCAGATCGCGAGCCCCAAGCCGGCGCCACCGACGTCGACCTCATCGCGGCCGCGGTAGAATTTGGCAAATAGGCGCTCCGGTTGGCCCGGCGGAAGCCCCGGCCCGTTGTCGTCAATCACGACACGTACCGCGTCGCCCTCGATTCCCGCCCAGACGGTGATCCGTGTTCCCGGCGGTGTGTGCTTGATGGCGTTCTCGAGGAGATTGAACAGGACCCGCGTGACGAGCGGTGCGTCGACATACACGGAGGGCAGCTCGGCCGGCAGGGCCACATCGACCGTGCGCTCGCCGAACAGCCCATCGAGTCTTGCGAGCGCGCCACCGACGAGATCGTCGACGCGTTGCCAGTCGCGGCGCAGATGCACCTCGCCATACTCGAAACTCATCAGATCGAGCACATTGGAGATGAGCTCGGACATCTCCCGCGCCTTGGCGTCGATCGATCGGGCGAGTTGTGCACGCGTTTCGGCGTCTGGCCTCGTGTCGGGATCATTGAGCGCACGGCTCGCCTGCGTGATCGCCGCAAGCGGAGCACGCAGGTCGTGCGAGATTGACGCGAGCAGGGTGTTGCGCAGACTTTCCGTTTCTACCGCGACGCGCGCGGCCTCGGCCTCCTCGGCCCGCTGGGCGCGTTCGATCGCAAGCGCAATCTGGCCGGCGAAGGTCTCGAGAAGGTGACGCTGTTCCGGCAGCAGCAAGCGGCGCCGCTGCGTGGGCTGCACGGCGAGCACACCGAGCGTCTGGTGCGTGCCCGTGAGCGGCAGGTATTGAGCGACGGCCGCAGGGAGCGTGTCCGTACCAAGCCCAGCCGGCCGGCCATGGTCGAAAACCCATTGGGCGACAGACAGATCAGCGCCATCGAGCGACCCCGCCAACTCCATTCCCTGCAGCGGTCGCAGGCGCCCCTCGGCATCCGGCAACAGCACGGTGGCGCGGCTCTCAAAGGACTCGGCAACGTGTTTGATGGCGACCCGCGCCAGATTGTTGAAGCTGCGCGTGGCGGCGAGTTCCCGGCTCATCGCGTAGAGCAACGAGGTCCGGCGTTCGCGGGCGCCGGCGACTCGCGTCTGAGCGCGCACGTTCGCGACGAGGTTCGCAATGACGAGCGCTATCACCAGCATCACGGCAAATGTCAGGAGGTACTCAAGATTGCTCACCGCGAACGTGAACCGCGGCGGTACGAAGCAGAAGTCGAGCGCGAGGACGTTCGCGACCGCGGTCAGACTGGCCGGACCACGTCCAAGCCGTAAGGCGGCGACGGTTGCCCCCAGCATGTAGACCATGACGAGGTTGGTCAGTGCGAAATAGGGATACATGATCGCCGCGACCCCGGTGCAGCCCGCGGAGATCACCAGCGCCGCCCAATAGCGTTCCCAGCGAATCTCGGTCGGACCGCTGTCGGGCACTTTCTGCCGCCTAAGTGCGTGCGTCTCGCGGCGCGCTATTACCGAGATGTCGAAGCCGCGCCCCCGGCGCACGAGTTCGGTTGCCGTGGAGCGCCGCAGCCACGCGCGCCAGCCCTTGCGCTTCGCTTCGCCAATCACGATTCGGGTGACGTTGCGCAGGCGTGCATACTGGAGCAACGCGTCGGCGGCCGACGGGCCGTCGAGCGTCACCGTTTCGGCACCCAGCGATTCGGCGAGGCGCAGGACATCGATGCGCCGGTTGCGGTCGCTTTCGGATAGCTTGAGAAGCTTGGGTGTCTCGATCGACACCACGAGCCATTCTGCATCGAGCGCATCGGCAAAGCGCTTGCCGATGCGCACGAGTTGTTCCGCCTGGTCGTCTAGTGTAACGGCGATCAGGAACCGATCGCGTGCCAGCCATGGGCGCGAGGTGGGCGCCTGGCCCGCAAATTCCAGCGCAGCGGCATCCACCCGGTCCGCCGTGCGGCGCAGCGCGAGTTCGCGCAACGCCAGGAGGTTGGGCTTACGGAAGAACCCCTCGGTGGCGGTACCCACCCGGTCGGCGGTATACACCTTGCCAGCCTTCAGGCGCGCCAGCAGGTCGTCGGGCGGCAGATCGATCAGCTCCACTTCATCCGCTTCGTCGAATATCCGGTCCGGCATCGTCTCCTGCTGACGGACGCCCGTGATACCGGCGACGACATCGTTCAAGCTCTCGAGGTGCTGAACGTTGAGCGTTGTCCAGACACTGATGCCGGCGTCTAGCAGTTCCTCCACGTCCTGCCAGCGTTTGGCATGCCGAGGCAGCGGTTCGCCCTCGGCGATATTCGAGTGTGCAAGCTCATCGACGAGGACTATCGCCGGAGCGCGCCGCAGGGCGGCGTCGAGATCGAATTCGTGTCGAGTGATGCCGCGGTAACGCACCTCGAGGAACGGCAGCTGCTCGAGCCCCTCGAGCAGGCGCTCGGTCTCGATGCGTCCATGGGGCTCGACGTAGCCAACGACGATATCCGCGCCACCGGCGCGTGCCGCCCGGGCCGCTTCCAACATCGAATAGGTTTTGCCCACCCCGGCTGAGGCGCCGAAGAAAACCCGCAGCCGTCCGCGCCGCGCGCGCGCGTCCTCCCGCTGAACGTCAGCCAGCAGTTCATCCGGATTGCGGCGCTCGGTCTCGGCCATTGCTTACCTGCAGGTCCCGTAACTTCATCGCGCCGCGCGTGACCTTGGATGTCATACGTGGCACGGGTTTCCATACTCTGACAGGCCAGACTACCACCGCTTCAGCGGCCCGGGCTCCTAGAATTTGACCAGAACGCCGGCGCCCCAGATGACTTCGCGCGTGCGCAGATCCGGATACCAGTCACCCGCGCTGCACTGACCGGTGGCATTGGGACCACCACCCACACAGCTTCCCGGCGAGCCGTTATTGCCGCCGGGAG
>JBKQSA010000134.1:0-74084 GCA_052143815.1 Steroidobacteraceae bacterium
CACCATCGGCGGAGAAAATCGAGACGAACAAGACGATTTAGATAATGCCCGCCCGAAGAATACGGACGAAGAAGATCACGACGTTCAGACCGCTGGAATTAAACGGAAATCAGATTGCCCCTGACACGAGGTCCATCGCTCGCTGCAGTACGCGACGGTTCGGGCCGCCGCGAATCGAGTTGGTTGCAACCAAGCCAACGCGGCCTACCTTTTTGGCCTCGAGCTGGCGAGCCGCTTTCTCGAACCAATAGGTGACAAGGTCTGCCTCAGCCGGTACTCGACCCTGATACAGGTCGAAAAGACGATTGACGTAATCGTCTCCGAGGCCATTGCGCAGGAGTTTCCCGCCAAGGAATGGCGGATTACCGACGATCGCATCAGCCGTCGGCCATTCTGGCTCAGTCGAGTCCTCGTTGATAATGGCATCGCGGCACTCGATCTGATCGAGCGGCTTGAGGATGGGATTTTTGGAGGCATTGAAGCCGTTTTCGATCATCCACTGGATTTCGCCGATCCAGATGGTGACGCGGGCGAGTTCAGCCGCGTACGGATTTACCTCGATACCAAGGAGCGCCTCTGGACCCACGCGCGGAAACTGGCGCGGCAGTCCCAGGGCTTCGGCTTCGAGAATGACCCGCTTCTCGAAGTCCTTCAGGCCTCGAAGTGCCAGATAGAGAAAGTTGCCGCTACCGCACGCTGGATCGAGCACCCGGAACTGATGTAGGTGTTCGAGAAAAGAAAAATAGCGCTTGAGCGCCGCCTCTGAAATCTTGCGCGTCGCCTTCCCGACGAGCTTTGCGATAACATCCTTCTCTTCTGCCCATTCTCTTTCCCAGTGATCAAGTACCACTGGCCGAACGATTTTCATGATCGTCTCTGGGTCCGTGTAGTGCGCTCCTTGCTGTGATCGTTTGTCCGGATCGAGACCTCGCTCAAACAGCGTCCCAAAGATGGACGGCTCAATATCCGTCCAATCGAGATCCGCGCAAGCGAGCACCAACTTGAGCTCGGCCTTGTCGAGCGGCAGCGTGGAGGCATCGTCGAACAGACCACCGTTGAAAAAATCGATGACCTCGAATGCGACAGAGCCGCCCCTGGCCATGCCGGCAAACAGCTGCTGCGCGTTGGTCTCAAAAGTCTCCGGATGGGCGACCGATGCCGTAATGAGCTTGCTGAAAATCCGATTGGGAAGGAGCCCCACGTCTTCTGCGAACATGCAGAAGATCAGCCGGTTGAGGAAATGAGCCACCCTGTGCGGATCGTGCGTTTTCTCCTGCAGATGATGCGCGAGTTCGCTGAAACGCTCGGCCGCTTTCTTGGTGACCATTTGCCGGGTGAGGCCCGGCCGCAGTCGCTCCGGTTCGCGAAACGCCTGGCGCAGGAGCTCCCGCTTTGCCGGATCCCCCAGATCCACGAGTTCGAGTACATAAACCTTCTTAACCGTGTTCGTGAAGTTGGTGTGGATTTCGATGCGCTTGAGGTCAGAGGTAATCAGAAGCGGCGGATTCTCGAGCGCGTCGGCGTACTTCTTCAGCTGGTAGTACGCCTGCTGCAGGTCCTTGCCCGGCCCTTTGTATTCCCAGGCAAACGCCCCCTTCTTCCACACGTCCGCCCAACCATGCCCGCCCGTGGCGGTAGTTCCGCCCTTCTCGAAGGTAAACGTGTCGCCAGTGGGATCGGCCTCTGCTGGCGGAGGCTCTCCCAAGAGCAAGCAAAGGTCGAGGAAGTGCTGCTGGGCAGCAGAACGCTCGGTCAGAGACGCCGCGGCCCACTTGCTGATGAACTGCTCCGGCCTCACCCGGCGGCCCCGCCAGTCAGCGGGAGCCGGCCACTCGGATTACCGATCCTCATCCGCCCTACTCCTTGGCCCCTGCACGTCGACGCTCGACATGATCCATTCTTTGGAATGAAACGATTCGACATTTAGTTCATCGCAGCGCGTAACCGAAGCCCATTCATATTCTATCGATCATATCTTGGACAATGTCGTTCTGTCGCTGGCCATCAATAAAGCTCCAGCGCGCCAAAATTCCCCAAAGAAAATTGCCTAGATATTTAACCTGTTCGTGCGTAAATATACTTGAACTTTTCAGCCGATATATTTGCTCAGACAGCCGTTTGAAGAAGGAGTGAACCTCGTCGTCGGCAATGCTGACACTGCTGAGGGCATAGGACACCTCCGACGCAAGGAGCTCTAGCTCGACCAAGATGTCGTTCAGATAATCGCTGCTATCCTGAATTCCGTTCAGCGCTGCATACCATTGCTCGTCGCCGTTCGCCTTAAAGTACGATTGAAACTCTTGATGGTCGCATAGGCGCTTCGGCAACTCCGAATCGTGTGTACCGATCGAGGCGAACAAGAGAATTTGAATCGTGTCTTCCTTGAATTGTTTGTAGTGGGTAGCAAGATTGGCCCTAATGACGGATCTTCTTCTCCTTTCAGGGATCCATGCCACCAGGAACCAAACGAAGATTCCGCCGAGGACGCCGTTGGAAAGGTTGAATAGGATCGAATTGCCGGTATGCAGTCTCACTGCCAGGTCCGCGAAGGCGGAACCTTGAAGGGCTGCAATGACTGGCTCGTTGCTACCAGAAAAGACACCGACGATAGAAAGGGCTACAAGAGCCGGGACAATCAGCTGCAGAGGTTTGATTGTACGAACAGACCGGCGTTTCAATGCCGCGCTTCACTTTTAGCTTCAGCGCCGCGCGCCGTACCGGCAAAGAGAAACCACTGATCTATTGGTATCACGCGTTTTCCTAGATGGACGGTGTCAACTTGATTACCTCACCCAGCACTGCGACTGCAAATCCATACCCCTGCTCCCAACCGCTGGCCCGAGGCCCCGCGATGTTTAACGCCTGAATTGCATTCTGCTCGATGAACTGCACAATCATCGCAGCGGCGGCCGATGCTGAAAGGTCTTGCGCATTGATCACGGTGAACATTATCTTCTGACGGACGCACAGGTTACGTGTCAGAAGCGTCCCGCCGGCGAGCGATTGATAAAACAAGATCGCGGTGGCATCACTGTCAATGACGTTTTGTCGGGTATGTTCCCGATAGCCAGCTCCGGGCAATGGTATCAGCGGATACCGCTGCGGAATAGGCCCATCCTCGGCGCGACGATCCACCGGACACCATCCCCCGCACAGAAACCCTGCCGCGAGCGCCGCATCGAGCGCCCCGCGATCTACTCCCGTCTGTCCACCCGACACGACTTTCGTGAGCACCATTCGAATTGCTACCGCTCGAATGTATTACAAAAACAAAAATTCCCTTCGATAATCGATAACCAAGACTGTCTCACCGGCAAGGTGGCGCCCTAGCTCGCACTCCGCGAGGCGTTATCGATGTCGCGCCAGAAATGCATTGCCGTCGGTGTGCGCGACGCAACGTGGCGGCGCAGCGCACGCGCGATCGGCGCGCCGTATTTCGAGTTACTCGCCTCTGCGAGCTGTCGTGGCGCTCCTGCAAGTACCTCCTCGCGCGAAAAGGTAGGTACTTTATTCAACAAAATAGCAAGCAGCAGAAGTGCTGTGTGATACACGTCTATGGTTCGACCAACTGCGCCGAACTGCGCAGGGTCGATTGCTTCAGGCGGCAGCATCCATTGAGCAAGCAGCGTGTTGAACGCCGACATCTCGGCCTCGAGGCGGGAAATACCGAGGTCCCCGACCTTGAAGGACCAAACTGGGTCCTTCGCAGGGATCATTCGATCAACACTTTGTGATACAAACACGTTACCTGGATGTATGTCTTTATGCACATAGCCGTGACCGTGGATGAACTCAAGCGCCTGGAGAACGTCACGAGCAACATACGGAATCCAACTGTCGGGCCTGAGATTTGGCAAATTAATCACAACATCCAACGTCATAGTGCAGCGTTCAATCACGAGATAGAAGGTGTCGTCACATTCGAATGCCGCATGAACGAACGTCACATTGGGATGCCTCAAGTCCAGTAACTTTCTGAGTTCCAACAGCCAATTCTCGCGGACTTGGTCGTAGGTTTGATTCCGAGGCACAAGTACTTTCGCCACCAACGGGTTACCCCATTCGTCCGAGCATTCGTAGACGCTTCCGAAATATCCATTCCCAATAAAGTCGCCGATGAAGTAGTACTTGCCATCGACGTGGATGGACTGGCCTCGTTGCGGTGGCTTGAATAGTCGCGGCTGAGAGAAGTCGGGGGCGTCTGACATTTTCACAGGTTAAGCATACGCGCCCTACCCTTCCACCGCTCCCTTGATCGCCTCGACTACCGCGTCCCTTGTCTTCGGATCCGCAAACTCCACAATCAATTTCCCCGCCCCGCTCGATTTCTGCTGCAGCTCAACACGCACCCACCACCCGCACGCCCTGCCTTCAATCGTTTCCCCGAATTCTCGCAATTACTTTCCCCAGCACTCCCAGGGCAAAACTATGCCCCTGGGCCTAACCACTCAAGCGCGGCCCCGCCACATTTAGCACCTGAATGTCATTTTCGTCGACAAACCGAACAATTGCGGCCGCCGCGGCCGATTCCGATATCAGTTTCGCATCCAACACGACAAAGGGCTTCTTCTCCCGCACACACGAATCTCGTGTGAGCTTTGTCCTACCGGAAATCGTTCCATAAAACAGAATCGCGGTGCCATTCCCGTTTCCGGTTCTTGCTTTTGCTCGACGTGTGGTCATCTCGTAGTTATCGTCCTCGGTGGGAAATTTACGGCGGCGCTCCGCTGGTACCGATCAAGCTCGCGAGGAATTGCGCAAATGGCTTGATGTCTCCTCCTACACTCGCAGATTCGAGAGCCGCCATGTACTCGTCGCGTCTCTCGAGTGGGATGACGGTCCAGGGATAGCCACCGGACGCGAACATGAGGTTCATCAGGAAGCGGCCCATCCGTCCATTCCCATCATAGTACGGGTGGATGTAGACAAATATGAAATGGCCCAGAACTACGCGAACGGCGGGCTCTTGTTCCCGTTCGAGCAGTTCAAAGAATGTTGGTATGAGTTCGCGAACAGCTTCGTGATTCGGAGGTACGTGCATTGAGCGTCGGATGTAGACTGGTCCGCTGCGATATCCGGCCAGGTCGGCGGGTTTCACAATGCCGGCGGTAACACTCGGTCCAAACAGTTCTCGATACCAGGCGCTGTGATCTTTGTCCGCTACGGCGCCGGGGTTCTGGCCGGTCAGCACCTCTTCTATGCTTTGCTTGACGAGCTGAAAGGCTTGCCAATAGCCGCGTGCTGCCATGGCGTTACGCTGATCTCGGTCTGCTTTGTCGCTATCGGGGTTCCAAGTCTCCGCGCGAACGCGCTCGATCAGCTCGGTATTGACACGGTAGCCTTCTATCGACAGGGAGTGGTAGGCGTCGGTGACGTAGATCGCATCCACCTGCTTAAGATAGGTCGGCGCATCGGCCTTGGTGCCAGGCGGGGCGGGAAAGACCTGCACGATGGGCTCGCGCATTTTTTCCCACATCATTCGTAGACGGTTGACGTAGGGGGAGGTTTCTCGCGCTGGAAAAGAGATGGCCGGTTTGTCTTTGAACGGATCGATTTCGTTAACAGTGAAACCCGCCGCCCGCATACTTGCGATAATGTTGTCGGCAATCTGGTTGCGGCCGATGTTGCGAAAGGCGCCCGCCAGGCGCCCCGCCACAGTGCTGTGGGCGCCGGCGAGTAAGCGACTCAACACGTCCGAGGCATCGGTGATGACAGCAAGAGCTGCGCGCATTTCGATCGGACGTGCGGCAAATTGACCTGGGGCGCAGGCGATGAGGGCGGCCGGGAGGCGCATGAGGCGCATGCCGCCTTTGGTTTCGATGTCCTCGGGCCGAGGGAGCTCTAGACGCACATCGAAAATTGAAACGCCATGGAGCAAGGCGGTCGGTTTGTTACCCCCTTTCGGTGATCTCGCCAGTAGTTGTTTCGGTACCGTCCAGTTTCCGGTATAGAGGCTGATCGACTGTTCCGCGCTCAGACACCACTCGGTTCCAAAGCGCTCGTTGAGGTAGCCGGCCGCGAAGGCCCAAAAGGAGGCATACCAGGTGGTGCTGTCACCGGTAGTCTCATCGGGTGGGCAGGAGATGTACCAACCCTTGATGACCTCCCGAATGAAGCCGTTTTTGAGCAGGCGCTCCCGGTGCGTGCGGCTGAGTTGTTCGGAGCGGATGGCAATAACATGCTGATCCTGCAGGGTTTTTAGTGCAGCGAGCGAGTCAGCCAGTTTTTCAGACGGGGTCGCCATGGTTGCGGTTTCTAGGTAATCATGCCCTACGGTTTCTAGGGTTTCATGTTTTATTATCTCTAGGGTATTGTGTCAATCAATATCTAGGTTTTTGCGTCATACTTCGAAAAAGCAACGACTCCCCAACCGAACGTTGTGTTCATGTAAAAACTGGTTCCCGGTCATCGGCACGTAAGTGATGGTGGGCCGATCGGTGTAAATGGCCTGTGCGCCCGCGGCCACGAAATTCCAGTTTTCGAACAGAACGTCATCGGAAACCCGAGAAGGTTAAGCTTGCCTGGTAGTTTCCCAAAAATGGAAATTAAATTTCCATTTTGTGGAACGTTGATGTAGCTTCAAGGTTAATGATATTGATTGGTACCGACGTCGTGGAGCGCTATTTTGCGGCCCGTGCTGGTCATAAAGGCATCAGAGCGGCGCGTGCTCAATATGATGCTTGGCGGACGTTGGTGGAAACAGCCACATGGAAAACGCCGGAGGACGTGAAGAAGGCACATCCAAAGGCGAGCATTCTCAAAGGCGGCCGGGTGGTCTTCAACATCAAGGCAAACGATTATCGTCTTATCAGTTTGGTGCAATACGTGGGCGGTGTCGTGATGATCCGTTTCTTCGGTTCACACGACGAATACGACAAAGTGGACGCGGAGAATATTTGATGAAGACTACGTTGATTGTGATCCAGAACGACGCAGACTTTACCGAAGCAAAGGCGCTGGTCGAGGCGCTGATGGGATCGGATGACCCCAGGGATCGCGATCGGATGGTGGCTCAAGCGCGTTTGGTAGAGGCTTATGAGCGAGTTCAGTGGCCACGTCGTCTGGCGACGTTGCCAGCTATTCTGATTTATCTGATGGATCAACACGGGCTTTCACGTGCGGACATGGTACCGGTGCTTGGATCTTCCAGCCGCGTCAGCGAGGTCCTGAACGGCAAGCGTGAGCTTAGCCTCACGATGGTTCGTAGGCTCCGAGAGCGTTTTAACATTTCTGCGGATTTGCTCATTTCACCTGGACAAGCCAAGCGCGCCGGTAGGCGGATTGCAGCGTAATTGGATGCCAACAATGATTCCGAACTTAGGCGCCTCGCTGTGCGCTTGCCATGTCGTTACGAGCTTTGCGGCGGCGCATGATGTGGAGAGAACGGAAGTGGGGTCAGGTGAGCGGCAAGCGTATCTACAGCTCGAACTGGAAGTGGGCACCGTGCCCGACGAGCGGTGAGCAGGCTGTATGAGCTGTAGAGTCCCCACAGCATCTGTTCTTTGTTCTGCTGCTTGCTAGCTGGCGGGAAGAACAGATGCTGTGGGGACTTTTGCGGGAATCAGTCGTGCTTTTCGCTGCTCGGTCGTGACAACTGCAACGGGCGTCACGCGGCGAGGGTTAGTGAATCATCAATCGAAACAGTCACTTGCAGTTTTGGCTCTTTGGCGCCGATCCAACACACCTGATGCTATTTTCAATTTGTAAACCGTAGGTCGGGGGTTCGAATCCCTCAGCCGGCACCAACCAGTTTATACAATAAAATCAATGGATTATTCGCAAACAATAACTCAAATATGCGCTGTCATTGACGCAGATGTTGCAACAAGTGTTGCAGACCCCCTTTGATGATCGCATCATCAATGCGCCACTGTGGCGTTTATGTGAACAAAGGTGGAGGTGCAGCATGCCAACGATCAGGAAACGAAAAGGCCCAACGGGCAACGTCGCGTTCCTTGCGCAAGTGCGCGTGCGCGGTTTCAAGCCCGCGGCGAAAACCTTTAGGGTCGACACCACGCACGCCGAGGCGCGCGCGCGAGCTGTGGCTTGGGGTCAGGCGCTGGAGCGAGAACTCAAAGCGCAGTCGTCGCGCGCGGGCGCGCGGCGCGACATTACGCAGCTGACCATCGGTGGTTTGGTTGCCGAATACCTCGCCGACGCGGAGACGCGAGCGCTGCGCACCTATAGCGAGGTCGAGCGCCTGCTGGAATCGTTCTGGCTTAACAAATACGCCACCGAGCGCGTGCTGGACTTTGGCGTCATCCAGCTGCGGCAGGCGCGCGACAAACTCCAGACCCCAGGGCGCTCGGCGGGCACCGTCAACAGATATCTCGGCGCAATGCGCGGCGCGTGGAATTGGGCGCGGGCGACGGGGCTGATCCCCTCAGAGCGCGCGTGGCCGATGCGGTTGATGTTGACGGAGCCGCGCGGCAGGCAGCGGTTCTTATCCGACAGCGAGGTCGCGGCCGTGCTAAAGGCCGCGGAGGCCGACCCCGTGATGCGTGCAGCAATCATCGTGAGCTTGTCGAGCGGAATGCGGCAAGGCGAACTTCTGCGCCTCACCTGGGCGGACATCGACCTTGCCGGGGGCAAGTGCCTCATTCGTGAAACCAAGAACGGCGAAATGCGCAGCGTGCACTTAACGCCAGCCGCTGTGGAGGCGCTCAAGGGTCTGCGCAAGCTGCCGGTGGTGTCGCCGGTTCATCCGTTCGTCACGGCATCCGGCACGCCACTCAAGCAATCGTTTTTGGAGGTCCGGTGGCGACGGATTAGCGATGCCGCGAAGCTTGACGATTTTCGGTGGCACGACCTGCGGCATTCCTGCGCGTCCATCTTGCTGCAATCGGGCGCCACTCTGGGAATGGTCGGCGCCGTGCTCGGGCATCGATCACCCGCCATGACCATGCGGTATGCGCACTTGGTCGCCGGCCAGGCGGTAACGGGCCATGACGCGCTCGATGCGAAGCTGCGCGGCACGCCGTGAAGCGCAAGCGCCCGCTGACCATGGCGGAATTGAAGGCGCTGAAGACGCCGCGGTTTTCGATCGAGTTGTCGATGGATGAGCAGATCGAGATTCTGCGCCATCCGCCGATCCCGCAGTTGCCGGAGACAGCGGTAAACATACTGGGCTTCACGTTGGGTAACGGCCGCCGCCCAGGGCGACCGCGCAAGCCGTGTACGCCTGCGCAACGCATGGACAAGGCAGAGAAGGCGCACCGAGTCGCGATCGCTGCCTTAGAGCAGCTGCGAGCAGACAGCAGCGCGGACGTTCGCCCGCACGCCATCGGGGGCCTTCTCGCGGGCCGTGTGCGCAGCACGCCGCCGCGACGGGCACCTATTTTTTTCCGCTCACCGCGCGGCCTCTTCCCCGCAGACGGTGGGCAGGCTCGGGCTCTTGTGGGGTCCGAGAGCGCGCAGATGCAGATCACCAGCCTCCTCCGCTGGCCTGGATCGTGGCGCGCACCTTTTTTGTTCAACCTCGCTTAAGGAGACTTTGACATGACCCACATTTACAGCGGCAGTTTCACGAAACGCGCGCCACCCCCTGCGTACGCGGACGGTCGCGACGAGTGCACCAAGGTGCTCAAAAGGATTCTCGCGCGTGGTCCGCGCCGTCCCGATAGCTTGGCGAAGCGCGCACCGTCAACCGACCTGGACGTGCGCGCCGAGGTCGCCATCTCGCTCACCGATCACGAGCGCGCGCTGAACTCGCACGCCGACGAGGCGTTTGAAGAGGTCAAAAAAGTGCACGCCACCGGGCCGCGGCACGGCCTGCTTCGGTTCGCCGCGCAAGGCGACGACGCGTTCGAATCCAAGAGCGTCAACATGGTGAAGCGCGCACACGGCCGCGCGTTGCCTGTAAGTCGCGCAGGCTTGCCGAGCATCGACCGGGACCTTGCGAAACGCCTGGGCAAAGTGCGGGTGAACATCGAGGCGCTGGTCGGTGGCGCTAACCTGCGCAAGTCGCTCTCCGGTGCTGAGTGGGCTCGTATGTCCCCGCGCGAGCGGCAGGATTATTTTGGCATCCGCAAGGGTGGCCAGCCGCCGCAGAGTTCGAACGCCAGCTGGGACAACACGCACGCCAACACGGGCGCGGGCAACAACTGGCGCGACGAGACCGAGATGGGCGAGACCGTCACTGCTCGCATCGGTGGCCAAGTGATCGGCGTCCCGAGCCAAACCAACATGCAGGCGGCGCTCGACGCGATCAAGAAGGACCTGCGCCGCCCGAAGAACTTGCTCGGCGGACCTATCACCGTTGGGAGTGCCGATCATGACGAGGATGGCGATGAACTGCCGCGCAAGCGCTTGCGCTTGCGCGGACGAGGGAGCAGAGTAATGGGCGTCCCTAACGTCAGGATTTATAACAGCAGCAGCGGCGCGGTGACCGATGTGACAACCCAAGGCTGGGAGGGGCCGGAGAGCTTAGCTCAAATGTTGAGCTTCGCCAGCTTCGGCGGCACGTGGACGTGGCAGGGCGTTAACGGCCTCTACGTGTGCTTGAGCGGCACGACGGCGAACCGGCCGACGCTAGCGCAGCTGCAGAGCGGCGTGTTCAACAAGGGGCCGGCCGCGGGCACCAAATATCTCGATACCACACTGTCGCTGCTGATCGTCATGGACGGCGCCGGCCTCTGGCGCAACCCGATCACGGGAGCACTCGTATGACCACCACATTATTCTTGGCGCCGCCTAATCCCGTCACCGTGAGCGCGGTGTTCTCCGACTCGGCCAATTCGTACCAGGCGAGCGCGAACGGCCCGGTGCAGATCGCTGACAGCGATTTCCTGGCCGCACTCGACAGCGGGTTTATCCCGGTCGGCGGCATCGGGCCTACGAGTGGTCGGGCTGCGTGGCTCGCGGGTCCCGCGGCGGCGATTTGGTCAGGTAATCTACCGAACTTGCCGGTCGCGCCGCCATTGTGGTTCTACGATCAGACCCTCGGCGGCAAGATGATTTTTTACGACGTTACGACGTCGACCTGGCGCGACCCGGCCAACGGGAACTCGGTGTGACGAGAGTGGCGCCCCGCCAGGGACGGCGGGGTTTTTGGCTCAGGACGTCGTGCGCACAGCCGCGGTACAATCGGTGATCCGTGAACAACAAGCCATGTTGTAAATCATTAATGGTACTCCCCAAATGATGTGTGTATATTCTGGCAGTATCAAATATGAGCAAACCTTGGGGTTAGAGTTGTCGAAGGCGACGCACCCAGTCGGGAGCTGATTGTGGTTCAGACGCCCGAAAATTTGCCAAAATTCGCAAAGCCACCCGTGGTCGAGGTGGTACTGAGTACCCAGTTCCAGCAACTTCCAGGCATGCACATTGGTCAGTTAGGCTTGGTGTGGGATCGCTTTCGATCAAAGTTTCCACGTGTCCAGCAGCAAATGCCGCTCCCACATATCATTGAGCGGAAGGGTGTTCATGCCCCTGCGTTGATGCCCACTGTTTCACTTATGATACCGTCCGACCAGCCCCAACGGGTTTGGCTAATCAGTGAAGATGACTCTGACCTTGTTCAGATTCAAAGTGACCGGTTCATGCGCAATTGGCGCAGGTACCATAATGTGGAAATTGGTTATCCCAGTTACGATGGTCATATCAGGTCAGAATTTGTCGAGGACTATGAAACCTTCCGGACGTTCGTCAGCGAGCAGCGTTGGGGTGAGCTGGAAGTCGACCAATGCGAGATGACCTACGTCAACCACATCCGACCAAACCAGATATGGAGCGATTTCTCCCAACTTGACCGAGTCTTCAAGGGCTGGTCAGGTAGTTACCCTCGGTTGGCGAACCATGCTACCGACCTTCTCGCCTTCCGCGCACGGCACGAAGTGGCAGAGGACGACGGTAATTTTATCGGTCACCTATTCGTAGAATTGGATTCAGCCTTCGTGGTGAGAGCCACAGGCCCTAATAGTGAACTAGATCCGATATTTCAACTTCAGTTGATCGTTAGGGGCCGTCCGCTGGAACAAGGCTCGGTAGGCGTGATGCGCTTCATGGACATGGCTCATAGCATCATCGTTAAGTCTTTTGCAGACGTTACAACGCCAGAAATGCACAGCATTTGGGAGAGAACTCAATGAATGCAGCCAGGGAATGGATGATAGACCCGCAAGGATCGAGCGGCCGGAAGTATCTGAGCGATGCCGGTTTGCAGGTACCTTTGCCAAAACAGGTGTCGGGCAGTTCCCTGAGCACCGCCGCTCCTTTGGCGTGGCAGCACAAGGTGATAAACAGGCTCGCAGAGTTGACCACATTGAAAGAGAATTGGGACTCGTATGGCGCTCGGCGACCCGCTGCATCGTCGGCAATCGCATTGTTCAATGTACTGACTGCAGTGATGGATATCGAAACACCCGCGCCGTCGGTGGTGCCGAGTCCCCTTGGTCACTTCCAAGCGGAGTGGCACAGGAACGGCGTTGATCTTGAGGTCGAGGTAATCACGCCCACCAAAATCGCAGTTTCATTTTCTGACGCCAGTGACCCCACTCGTGATTGGGACGAAGAACTGGATGTAGACTTTACGCGGCTGGTTGAAGCTATCGCGCGCGTTGGCCGGAAATCATAATTCGGTTGGACGAAAGCGCGCGTGGAAGCGGATGACCCGACTATTGATGACTCTTGGCAGTTGCTGAGGAGAATCCCACTAATCGTCGAAGGAGTCCACGCGCAAATAGTCTTGGACGAGAACACCAATGAATTGGTGCCGAGTTCATTGGCCTTTAATCACCATCCGGACGACCCTCGAGCCTTCTCAGTTCATCTTGAGCCTGTCCTGGTTGCGAACGGACTAAGCATCGAGTCTGTAGTTCAAGATAGATCCAAGTTTGCAGTCGTAGGATTTACGGCTCGGCAAGTCAGAGCCCTCCAACAGGTGATCCAACGAAAGCCGCTACCTGGCGAACCGGCGCATGCTCACGTAGTGGGCGATAAGAAAAATTCCATTCGCAAGAAGTTGAAGAAATGCGCCGTGTGGGTCATACCGCCACCGCCAGGGCTCATACCACAATGAGCGGGCTGGGGGCGGCTCCTAGTCCGCGCGAGGGCGACTCGGAGATCTTCCCGACTTCGGTTACGAGTGGTGCAAGGCGCGGCGGGCGGCGCCACGCCAACGGGGTTCCTTAAACCGCCGCCCGCCCGTCAGTGACCTTTACCCGGCGGTGGCGGTTCCCAATGGGCATCGGCGTTGTCATAGCGCAAAAACGTAGCTAAGCCCAGGGGCTCAATTCCGTTTTGGATGGCGTCCTTGATCCCCGCTGTTGCACGTCGTGCTGATTCTTCGCACGCCGCGTTCCAGCGATCACCAACCCTCTTACCAAGAATCTCGACTGCTGTGGCGAGGTCACTAATGACGGAAGCATAAAGCAACGGCAACGCATACTCGCGTTCTGAAGCAGGCACGTTAACGAGATCCAGCAGCCAATCGGAGGCTCCAAGCAGATAACCACGGCCCTGGTCTTCCTTCAGCCGCTGGAAAGTGAGCGAATCCCCAACGTAATGGCGTGCCAACTGGATCTGATAGCCAATGCGGCGATTCGCTTCGGCAACCAGCCCCTGCAGTTCCTTCGATGGTTCGGCGGTTAACATGGAGCCGTCCTTCCTCCCGCTGTAGTAGCCGGTATTGTGGATGGATAATTTGCCGCAGTTCGCGCGGGCGGATCGATTGAACGTAGGCGCCTTGTCCGTGCGTAGAGCGACAGCCTAGAATGGGTCCGCGAGGCACCCTGGCCGTTACGGCTTCTTCCTCGGCGGTTCGGGTATCGGCCCGCACTTGGCCTCAACTTCTCGCCGTACCTTCAGCGTCATCAGGTTGTAGGTGTCAAGCGCCTCAGTTTCGGCTGTGCGCAAAATGCGATCTTCGAAGCGGCGTCTGTTTTCATCCCAGGCCGCGGCCGCCGCTGCTGGATCTAGATTCGAGGTGGCGTGATCCTCGTCGAGACGTGCGCGGTAGGCAATGCCGAAGCGCGGGTACAGCACCGCGAGGCGTTCTATTGCATCCGTAAACTGGCGCACGTAAAAATCTGAGCAGTCGCTCCACCTCTTGGAATCGGCTTGGTATTGAGGATCGGTGTAGTCGCACTCGGTGTATGGGCACACGGCGTTGGCGGTAAGCGCAGCGAGCGCGACGCCGAATGTTGTGGCGGATACCTTCATGCGCATCATGTGGATCGGTCCCTCCTCGGGCCCGGTAGTTTAGCACTCAGAGTACATTTAAAGAGCCTAGATCGTCGCTTCGATCAGAGGGATGGGGTGGTATAATTTGATGTCGCCGCGTCGCGTGTACAATATGCGACGTCAGCTTTGCCAGTGGTGGATAGCCATGAAATTGGGCGACGTAATTGAAAGCGAATTTCCGGATCTTTCGTACGTGATCGGCGCAGACGACCCAGAGTTTGGGCGCATACGCATTCACTTCAGCTGCAAAATCTTGGTGGACAAGCTCGGCAGCAAGAAAGCCATCGATAACGACGTGATCGAGCAGCTATACAGGGATAAGCGGCGAGAGTTCGAGGCTGTAGCGGAGCGTGCACGAGCACTGCGACCAGCCAAGGACATAGTGATTCAGGACGTGGATTTTTCCGTCACCGACACTGGCAACGAGTTTGTAGGATGAACAAGAGTACGGCTTCATTCATTGGGGTGGCGTTCCTGTCGCCGGCAATTCCCTTCACGGTGACGCCCGTCGTTCTGAATGCAGACATCGGCGCAGTGGACTGTCACGTCAACGAGCGCAAAGACTGCGCGCCGCACCAGACGCACGATCCGAAGGATGAAGCTCCCAGCGACGGTGCTCCGCGAGTACATACCGGAAGTGGCGTGCTGTCGGCAGGTGACTCAAGCATGCGTGCCGCTTTGGCCTCTGTTGCTAGTGTGACGGCAACCCTAACCACGGCTAGCGGCTAGGCTGTCCAGGGTCAATTATCGGCCCGCCTTCACGCATACCCGCACGGGCACCGGTGGTGGCCGAGGTGCTCGGAGAAATGTTGCAAATTGTGTTGCAACAGCGGCCCCTATAAAGGAGTTCATAGGAAAACCCTGAGTTTCTCGCACCCTAGCATTCATAGCGTTTCTGTGCGTGTCTGTAGCGCGTATGTGCGACTTATCGCTTTTGTAAACCGTAGGTCGGGGGTTCGAATCCCTCAGCCGGCATACCCCGACAATTGTCCTAACCGGGCAGATGGTACCCATTTTATTCCGTTCCGGAAAAAGTGCCTATGTGCCCGCCGGTAGGACAAATGGTCCAGTAAACGCAAAAGTGTCCTTTCGGACACATAGGTTACACAGCATTCCGGACACATAGGTAACACTTTCAGGCTTTTGCGGGGGCGCAAAATGCCGTGGCAGGAGTGTTCCAAAGTGGACGAACGACTTAAATTCGTGGCCCGGGTGATGGAAGGCGAGAAGATGGCCGTGCTGTGCCGGGAGTTCGATATCTCCCGCAAGACCGGTTACAAAATCTTCTCTCGATACAAAGAGTGCGGCCTGGAAGGGCTCACCGATCGCTGTCGCCGGCCGTATCGCCAGGCCAACCGCTTACCGTTTCAGGTTGAGAACCTCATCCTACAGCTCAAAAAGGAACACCCCACCTGGGGAGCCCCGAAGATCCGCGAGAAGATCAAGCGGCGTCATAGCGAGATCACCCTACCCGCCATCAGCACGGTGCACGCGGTGCTTGATCGGCACGGACTGGTCACGCGCGGCCGCCATCGCCGCTACCACGCACAGGGCACGACGCTCTCCACGCCCACTCAAGCGAACGATCTATGGTGCGCGGACTACAAGGGCGAGTTCATGCTGGCCGATAAACGTTACTGCTATCCGCTGACCATCACCGACTTTGCGAGTCGTTACTTGATCTGCTGCGAGGCATTGGCGACGACCAAGGCGATGTACGCATTTACCGTGTTTGAGCGGACTTTTAAGGACTTTGGACTGCCTCTGGCGATCCGCACCGACAACGGCACTCCCTTCGCCAGTGGCGGCGCCTTCTTCGGTTTGACCAAGCTCTCCGTGTGGTGGCTGCGGCTCGGCATCGGTATCGAGCGCATCAAGCCCGGCAACCCGCAGCAGAACGGCCGCCACGAACGCATGCATCTGACCCTGAAGAAGGAAGCGACCAAACCGGCGGCGAAGAACTTCCTGCAGCAGCAGGAGAAGTTCGACGACTTCATCCAGGAATTCAACCACGAGCGGCCGCACCAAGCGCTCAACATGAAATACCCGGGTGAGCTCTACACGCCCTCACCGCGGCCCTATACAGGCTTAGGCGACGTGCAGTACCCCTTCCACGACCGCACCATCATCGTCACCAGCTGCGGTCGGATTTGCATCGGGAAGCGAAAGATCAACCTCAGCCAGGCCTTCGCCGGCCAGACGGTGGGCGTCACGGAGGTTAGCGAGAAAATCTGGCTGGTGAGCTTTATGGACTACGATTTAGGCTTCTTCGACCACGAGTCCGGGCGGGTCGAATGCGCCGAGAATCCCTTCGGTGCTAAAGTGTTACCCATGTGTCCGGAATAATCTGTTACCTATGTGACCGGAACAGACCAAGTGTGCCGCCGATCATCGGCCAAAATTCGAACCCCCGACATAAGACAACCAGGGTTCGACAACTTCGCCGCCAGGCGAAGTTGAACGCCGGCGTCTTCGACGGCGTCCATCTAAGGGGCGAGGCGCGCAGCGCCGAGTAATCCCTCAGCCGGCACCATCCTCCTCCAGCGATGTCTGATAATCTCCGCCGACATCCAGCCAAGTTCACCATACCCCTTTATTTCCAGCATAACAGCAGTCATGCCATTGAGTTGCGTGGATTCGGGTTTGTCGAGCTCGACTTCAACATACGGAATAATTGCGGTTCTGCCAGCCCACCTCTCGACCTGGCGCTCGATCGACTGAATCTGCCGCGGTTAAAGCGCCTGGCGAAGGCGATGGATCTACGCGCAGCGCTGGAAGCATATTTGTCGCGCAAGGATATCTTCGACCGAGACCCAGACGTCCAAGCCAACAATGCGGTGCAATCCGTCTGAATGGACGAGACTGCGCGATTACCAGCGGCATCGACGGAAACATTGCGGCCGATCTATCGCCTGATGGGACTCTTTTCGGGATAGCGGGCCAGTAATTCGACATTTGCAGAGGCTACCCACGGTCAACTACTCCGCGCACCCGACTAACATATCGACACTTGGATTCGTCGATTCGTCCGTACTCCTCGGCATCCGACGGTTCGATAAAACACGCTCAACGACCCAGGGACTTCAAAGGCAAGGGATGGCCATCGCCACGATACTCAGCCGAGCACAGCGCGGAATCGATGCGCCTCAGGTCCGAGTCGAAGTCGACATCGGCTCCGGACTCCCAGCCTTCAACATCGTCGGTCTGCCCGAAGCCGTGGTAAAGGAGAGCAAGGACCGAGTGCGGGCGGCACTCACCAACTCCGAATTTCAATTTCCGGTCGGGCGGATTACCGTCAACCTGGCGCCCGCCGATCTGCCCAAGGAAGGTGGCCGTTTCGATTTCCCCATTGCCATCGGCATCCTCAGGGCCTCCGGTCAACTGACCGACGCCCGTTCCGACTTGCAAGAATGCGAACTCTACGGCGAGCTCTCGTTGAGCGGTGAGTTGCGATCGATGAAAGGGGTGCTACCGGCTGCCCTCGCCGCTTCCTTTGCTCGGCACCCCGTGATCGTGCCCCACACCAACGCTCCGGAGGCTGCTTTGGTCAAGGATTGTGAGGTAATCGCGGCACGACACATTCTGGAAGTTTGCGCTCATTTTCGGGGCTCTCGCCGCCTGGGGTTTTATCGAGCGGAGTTGCCGTCCGGAACACCGACAGCACTACCGGATTTGTGTGACGTACGCGGCCAGCCGCATGCCCGGCGCGCTTTGGAAATTGCTGCCGCTGGTCAGCACAGTCTGTTGTTGATAGGGTCGCCGGGGGCGGGAAAGAGCATGCTCGCGCAGCGGCTGCCCGGCATCCTTCCGCCGATGAACGACGCGGAAGCTATGGAGGTGGCGGCCCTTCGCTCGATTGCCGGCCGTCCGCTGAAATCCTGCGAGTGGCGCGCGCGGCCATTTCGCAGCCCGCATCACACGGCCTCAGCCGCAGCCCTCGTGGGTGGAGGTGTCTACCCGCGGCCGGGAGAGATTTCCCTGGCCCACAACGGCGTACTGTTTCTGGATGAACTGCCGGAATTCGAGAGGCACGTGTTGGAAGTGCTCCGCGAACCGCTGGAAGCCGGCGCGATTACGATTTCGCGTGCGGCCCGCCAGGCCGAATTTCCGGCGCGCTTCCAGTTAATCGCGGCCATGAACCCTTGTCCTTGTGGGTATCTCGGCGACCCGATCGATAGCTGTCACTGCACCGCCGATCAGGTGCAACGCTATCGCGCCCGCATTTCGGGTCCGCTGCTCGATCGTCTGGATCTGCACATATCCGTTCCGCGCGTAGAGTTCAAGAGCCTGCGCGAGCCAGGTGCCGGCGGCGAAGCCAGCGCGGAAGTCGCCGCTCGCGTTATACGGACGCGAGAATTGCAGATTCAGAGGCAGGGGGCCTGCAACGCCCATCTGAACAATGCGGCGGTGGAGCGATACTGCACACCGAACGCCGCCGGCTTGGGCGTCCTGGAACGCGCCATGCAGCACTACGGCCTATCGGCTCGCGGCTACCACCGTGTCCTGAAGGTGGCGCGCACGATCGCCGACATGACTGGCCGGCCGCAAATCGAAGTGAGCCACATCACCGAAGCGCTGACGTTGCGGTCGCTGGATCGACACCGGGCGAAGTGAGGGGGAGAAGGCAGCTCGTGGTCGTCGCTCTCCGGAACTGACATAACCACCCGAGGTCGTTCATCTCGTGGCCGTCGCTGGAGAAACTCGTCGGCGAGCGCGGCTTGGTTTACCGAAGTCTGATTTTCATTGATGTCGAACTGGAGCAGGGGCCCCACTAGCTATATATATCGCCCCTCTCTGCCACGCGCGTCAAGGAAGGAAACTAGCGCATTCGTTGCGAAAGACGTTCGCTATCATTACCTCGTGAACGCGACGCTCGGCTTCGAACGGTGGGCGAAAGCGACCGCTGCCAGTTCGCGTCACATCGCAGGGCGCCGTTCGTCATACTGATGGGGTGCTTTTTGGGGGTAGGGATCGATCTTACCCCTCGAACCAGATCTTGTTCGCGCGAATGCTCGAGGCACCGTGCGATGTATTTTTGCGCCTGCGCCGCGCTCCACGTCACAGGTTCCAAGGGCCGCCACATGTCGGTTCGATACTCGTACACGCGACGTCGTTCGACCGCCGCTCTCCACTCCGCGGAACCCTCCGGCCAGACGCGTTTCGCAATGGCCACTTGCTTGCCCAGGCATCTAATCCTTACTATAATTGATGTGGTAAGGATTATGGAGCCAATCATGAGTACAGAAGCTACCCTGACCAGCAAGGGTCAGACGACAATCCCCAAGCCGATTCGCGACAGTCTAGGTATGAAGCCTGGGGACAGAATGAGCTTCACGTTGATGCCGGACGGCGTTGTCATCATGCGAGTAAAAAACAAGCGTGTGTCGGAACTTGCGGGGCTGTTGCACAAAAAGGGCAGGAAACCTTTGCCCATCGAGCTACTGTCACGCTGATGCTGGGCGTAGATACGAACGTTCTCGTCCGGTACCTGACACGAGACGACAAGTCACAGTATGAGAAGGCACGGCGATTGATCGATCGTGAGGTGGCCAAGGGCGAACCGGTCTTGGTGAGTCTGCTGGTCTTGCTGGAAACGGAATGGGTGCTTCGAAGCCGATACGAATTGGCGAAGGCAGATATAGTCACGGCTTTCTCTGCGCTCCTGGACACAGCGGATCTGGCCTTCGAGGACGAGCCGTCTGTTGAGAATGCCGTCTATTCTTGGAAGGATTCGGTCGCCGATTTTGCGGATTGCCTGATTGAAGCACGCAATCGCCGGCTAGGCTGTCGCGCCACTGCGACTTTCGATGGCAGGGCCCTGAAGCTCCCCGGTTTCATTTCGGTCTGATATGCCGGATTCTCGTGCTGCTGGCGGCATGCATGAAGGCATCGAATTCCTCGGCAGACCTTGGTCCGAGAGCGTGCTAATTGAAATTGTGTACGGATACGAACAGGCTACTAAGCATCGCCGCCCTCCGCCTACCACACCGCCTCTGCTCTCCGCTAAGCGCTCGGCATTACGATTGGAGTGAAAATTATTAGCCTCCGAACGTCGGCTTTCACGCGATCATTTAAACTCTGTGTATGCGCATCGGCGCCGGTGCACCACAGAAGAATCAATTCCTTGCGACACAATGATGCCGGTCCCTTAACTCGTGCATTTAGGGCGCCGCTCTTATTGGGCAGGGTCCGCGAGCGTCCAACGGGTCCAATGATTTCTGATCCGCTCGCGCGCGGCAGTCATCGCAGACGCTGAACGCCGTCCAACTTGGCAAAATCGCGATCAAATGTCCCAACTGGTAAGTGCCCGGCCTTTCTTGCAATCTCCAGTACAAGACAATCTGAGAAAGCGACTGTGGAGCGCTTGCGATAGTGAACGAGAGCAGATGTCACCACCTCTGCATCCTGAACCGTCAAATCACGGTGATTCAACAGCATCTCAACGGCCGTTGCGATCTGCGCGCGTGAGAGCTCGTATACGGAGTCGAGGACCCAAAGCGTCTCGGCCAGCACGAGATGAGACACCCATGCACCTTTGTTGACGAAGTCCTCAGCCGCGGAGACCTGTTCGGCATCGTCGCGAGCGACGAGTCGAACTAGGACGTTCGTATCAACCGCCAGCATGCCGTCGTCGGATGTACTTTCGAATGGCCTGCTTCACATCGGGCACTTGCTTGCCTTTACGTGCATCTTGCGGGAAAAGCGCCTCATGCACGTCGGACGAGGTAAAACGGCCCGCCCGGCGGACCACGACGGTGCCATCCTGTTCATGCCACTCGAGCACCGAGCCAGGACCGATGCCGAGCTTCTTGCGAACCTCGGCGGGGACCGAGATCTGGCCCTGCGCTGTAACCTTTGATTGTGCAATCTCCATACAATTACATTACCCCGGTAATGAATAGGTGTCAATGCGCTAGAGCGGCTCACCCCCCGGCATACAACAAGCCGGGTTCGACAAGGCGGCCCGCAGGCCGACTTGGACGTCGCCGCGCACGCGGCGACGGTCCCGAAGGGCCGAGCAATCCCTCAGCCGGCGTCATTTCACACGGGACTCCAATCCGCGTGCCGCCAATTCCATCAGATCCACCCTGACTCTCTCAACGACACCATCCCAATCCCCGGTTATTTGCTGTCGGTAGAGGGTAGCCGTCGGATACCAGGGGCTATCGGTTCTGTCCAACAACCAGCGCCAGCAGCCGTCGAAGCGATTCAGGATCCACACGGGTTTGCCCAAAGCACCTGCCAGGTGTGCCGTCGACGTGTCGACGGAAATCACCAAATCCAACTGTTCTATGAGAGCCGCCGTGTCGGAGAAATCGTGCAGTTGACCGGTAAAGTCAATGAGGCGGGGGCCATCCCAATTGCTGGCCATCAACTCGGTCAGTTCCGACTCGGCCGGTTGCCCTTTTTGCAGACTGTAAAACTCGATATCGGGATGCCTTAGCGAGGCCAGCTTCGATAACGGAATGTTTCGACGTCTATTGACGGACGACAGTTCCGGTTGGTTCGGCCTAAATCCTCCCGACCACACGAGCCCGACCCTCAGGTTTCTCTTGTCACCCAGCTTCTCCCTCCAATAAAGGACCTTGTCGGGACTACTCTTGAGATACGGAACATCCGCGGGGATCGTGGATAGCGTCGTCTTGAACGCCAATGGCAAGCTCAATAAAGGGCATTGATAATCGAAGTCCGGCAGAGCATCTCCCCGCTCGACTACATGCGCCACGCCTTCCAAACTGTCGAGCAATCCTCTCAATTGGGCTTCAACTTCCAAGATGACTGTGGCGCCCAAGTTCGAAACCAATTTCGCGTAGCGAGAAAACTGAATGCGATCTCCCAAGCCCTGCTCACCGTGAAGCAGGATGGTCTTGCCCGCCAAGGATTCCTCGCCAAGCCATAGCGGTTGAGGGAAATTCCTGGCATGCAGGTAGCGTGAACCGTTCTCGTTCTTCCACCGCCACTCATTGTCGGTCCACCCGCTCTCAAGCCTCCCATCCAACAATAATGCGTGCGCGCGATTCTCGTACGCTTGAACGAAGTCGGCCTTGATCGCAATGGCCCGGTTATAACTGTCCAGCGCCGCATCCAATTGTTGCAGTTCATAGTGGAGAACGCCTCGGTTGGCATAAGCCTCGGCGCAGTCCGGTTCAATCGCGATGGCCTGATTGTGACTCGCGAGCGCGGCCTCAAACTGTTCGAGTTCTTTCAGTGCAATGCCGCGATTGGTGTAAGCCTGCGCATGCTGCGGCTTGATCGCAATGGCTTGGTCGTAACTCGCCAGCGCAGCTTCGAACTTTCCAAGGTCGCCGAGTACGACGCCTCGGTTGGAGTAAGCCTCGACGCAGTCGGGTTTAAGCGCGATCGCTTGGTTGTGACTAGCCAGCGCCGCCTCATATTGTCTGAGTTCTTTTAGCGCGATGCCACGGTTAGCGTACGCCTCCGCATAATCCGGCTTGATCGCAATGGCCTGGTCGTAGCTCTTCAGTGCCGATTCCGGCTGTTTGAGCTCCTGAAGCACAAGGCCGCGGTTGTAGTAAGCCTCCACATAGTTGGGTCTGATCGCAACCGCTTGGTTGTAACTCGTCAGCGCCGAGTCGTATCGTTTGAGCTCTTGAAGCACAAGGCCGCGGTTGTAGTGAGCCTCCGCATAGTTGGGCTTGATGGCAATGGCTTGCTCGTAGCTGGCGAGCGCTGCATCCAATTGTTTGAGTTCTTTGAGCACATTACCGCAATTATAGCGAGCTACCGCATTGTCGGCCTTGATCGCAATGGCTTGGTTGTAACTGGCAAGTGCCGCCTCAAATTGCCTGCGTTCCCTGAGCGCCGCACCTCGATTGCTGTACGCGGCCGCGTTCTGCGGATCGATTACGAGCGCTTTGCTGATCAGCTCCACGGATTTCTCAAAGTTTTTTGTTTGGCCGGCAATTACCCCGAGCAGATGCAATGCGTCAAAATTCCGCGGTTGTATTTTGAGTACATCCTCGTAGATTCTTTGGGTTCGCCCCAGGTCTCCTTGCTGATGAAGTGCGATGGCTTGTTGGATTTTGCTAGGTACCTGCGCCGCCGCCGAATTGATCGAAGCCTTGAGATGAGGTTTATTTCCGGATGGAGGGCGCATTGGAGGATTGTGACATTTCCAAAATCCGGGCTCACGCTTTTTCTCTGCCGGTGTTCCGGTACGGTAGACTCGACATGGGAAGCGGTAAGCCACCCGAGAGCGCCAATGCACATTAAGACGAACGTGAACCGGACACGAATATTGCTCGCGCTGTTGGTGCTCGTCGTGCTGGTGCAGCTGTTTCCGGACAAGGCCGCAGTCATCAAAGTGGTGTGGGTTACCGCCGGGGCGCTTTATGTGTTCGTCTGGGCGGGCGCCAAATACCTGGCAAAACACAAACTCAAAGCAGCCGAAGCCGCCCAACTGGCCGCTGACGATGCGGAATACCGGCAGTACCAAAAGGAGTTGGATGTGATTCGGGCCAAGTACGATCCGCATCGCGACTTGAGCGAGCCCACATCGATCTCACCGGAGTATCGAAATGAACTATCGGCCCTGCACGATAAGCACCAAGCCATGCTCGAACGAAAATTCGGCCCGCGGTAATACGAGCGATCAGCCGCGGCCGACAAACGGCATCTGCGTCGCCATGACGGTCATGAACAGGACGTTTGCCGACAAGGGCAAATTGACCATGGCCATGAACGTCTCCGTGACTGCGGACAACTGCATGCGCGCTTCGGCCTTCAAACTGCCATCGGCCTGAGGCACGCCGCTCGTCATCCGAGCCGTCATATCACTCTCCACGTTACCGATATCGATTTGGCCGACCGCAATATCGAAGGCGCGCCCGTCGAGCGCCGCGGCTCGGGTCAAACCGGTGACCGCATGCTTGGTCGCTGCATACGCGATCGACTTCGGCCGTGGCACATGGGCGGAAATGGATCCGTTATTGACGATCCGGCCACCTCTCGGCGTCTGTTCCCGCATCAATTTGAACGCGGCGGCGAGGCAGAAGAAGGCGCCGTTCAGGTTGGTATCCACGGCCTGACGCCATGCGCTCGCCGCCAATTCGTCGGGTAGCGCCGAACGGGAACTCGTGCCCGCATTGTTGAACAACAGATCCAACCGGCCGAAGCGGTCTCGAATCTGTCGGAACAGCTCCGCGACGGACTCTTCCCGGGACACATCGCAACCGATGGCAACGGCTCGTTCCGCAGCCGCGCCGGACGACTCGATGGCGGAATTCAGAGCGTCCAGGCGGCGGCCGGAAAAAACGACGTGCCAGCCCGCAGCGAGAAGCGCCAGTGCGCAACCTCGGCCGATTCCGCTGCCGGCGCCTGTAACAAGCGCGATTTTTTCGTTTTGACTCATAGCCGCGTTGCGATCGCTGTTGACGCCTCCTCGCATCGTACCGCATGAGCATGGCGGCACGCGCCATTCCGAGCGCGCGACGGTCCGCAAGCCAGTTTAGTCCTACATGCAATGACACTATGAAGGGATAGGAATTAGGGGGTACGCTACCGAAACTGCGGACCTGCCGGGTGGTTGCCCCAGGCGCGATGCACGGAGCTGATGAAATGCGCCCTTATTTCAATATTTTCGGAGTGCTTATGCGGCCGAACCAAGCCACGCAGCGACAGAAGCGGTTGCGCCATGCCGAGTGAACAGGACGTCTATCTCTTCCGGGAGGGAACGCTGGCGAACTTGCACCGCATGCTCGGGTGTCATCTGCTGGACGCGGGCGCGGGCGCGAGCTTCGCCGTCTGGGCCCCGAATGCGTCCGCGGTGTCGGTGATCGGGGAATGGAACGGCTGGGACGCAGGCGCGAATCCCCTGTCGCCGCGGCCCGATAGCTCCGGCATCTGGGAAGGCATCGTACCGGGCGTACGGCACGGACAGGCTTATAAGTACCGGATCGTGTCCCGCGACGGAACTCGCTTGTTGGACAAGGCGGATCCGGTAGGATTCTTTTGTGAGAGTCCGCCCGCCACCGCATCGCGAGCATGGACGCTCGAGCATGAATGGCGCGATAGCGCCTGGATGGAATCGCGCGCGGCACGCAATGGACTCGATGCGCCGATGGTGATCTACGAGGCGCACTTGGGGTCTTGGCGCCGCAAAGACGGCGCATTCTTGAACTACCGCGAACTGGCCCACGCCATGGGTGAGTATCTGCACGACTTGGGGTTCACCCATGTAGAACTCATGCCCATAACCGAGCATCCGTTCTACGGCTCATGGGGATATCAAACCACCGGCTACTTCGCACCGACGGCGCGCTACGGCACGCCGCAGGATTTGATGTACTTCGTCGACTATCTTCATCAAAGGGAAATCGGCGTGATACTCGACTGGGTACCCTCGCACTTTCCGGCCGATGCGCATGGATTGGCCGATTTCGACGGCACGCACTTGTACGAGCATGCCGATTCGCGCCAAGGATATCACCCGGAATGGAATTCAGCCATTTTCAATTATGGCCGCAACGAAGTACGCAGCTTTCTGATTTCATCCGCATTATTTTGGTTCGAAAAATATCACATCGACGGCATACGAGTGGATGCGGTCGCATCGATGCTATATCTCGACTACGCCCGCCAGCCCGGTGAATGGATTCCGAACTACTTCGGCGGCAGAGAGAATCTGGAAGCCATACAGTTTCTGCGCACGTTGAACGAGGCCGTCTACCGGGATCACCCCGATGCGACGATGATCGCGGAAGAGTCGACGGCGTGGCCGATGGTCTCGCGACCGACCAGTATGGGCGGCCTCGGCTTTGGCCTGAAATGGAACATGGGTTGGATGCACGACACCCTCGAATACATCAAGCAGGACCCCGTTTTTCGCAAGTACCACCATGGTCAACTGACGTTTTCTCTCATTTATGCGTTCAACGAGAATTTCATACTGCCGCTCTCGCATGACGAAGTCGTATACGGCAAGGGCTCGTTGATCGGCAAGATGCCCGGCGATGATTGGCAGATGTTCGCCAATCTGCGGGCGCTGTACGGCTACATGTGGGGACATCCGGGCAAGAAGCTCCTATTCATGGGTGGCGAGTTCGCACAGCGGCGCGAGTGGACCCACGAGGGAGAACTCGAATGGTGGGTGACGACGCTTCCCGAGCATGCCGGCGTCCAGCGCTGGATACGGGATTTGAACCGTGTGTATCGCAGCGAACGCGCGCTTCACCAAGTCGATTTTTCCCACGAAGGATTCGAATGGATCGACGCCTGGAATGCTGAAATGAGCATCACCGCGTTCGTGCGGAAAAGCCCGGGCGCGCCGCCGGTGCTGGTGGTGACCAACTTCACGCCGGTACCGCGCAGCAATTTCCTGGTTGGCATTCCCAACCGCGGCGAATGGCGCGAGATACTCAACAGCGATGCGCGCGAATACGGCGGATCCGGGTGGGGAAATCTGGGCGGCGTCGAATCCGTCCCGGTCAGTGCGCACGGACGCACCGATGCGCTCAACCTCAACCTGCCGCCGCTTGCCACCATCATGCTGCGCTGGGAAGGCCATGATTGAGAAGCAGCGCACAGGCGCCGTCAACAAGGGCGAAGTGAAGGCAACGCGCGCGAGCCAAGAGCCGCGGAAGCGGATGAAGGCCGACGCGTCTGCACCATCGACCTCGAGTGCACCCCCCGCGCAGTCCGCGACCGCGCGAATTCCGGAAGGCCGCCTGCGAGCCGTGATCGACGCCGTTCTGCCGATGGTCGACGGCGGGCGGTTTCCCATCAAGCGCATCGCGGGCGAGCCCATCCGCATCGAAGCACACTGTTTCACGGACGGCCACGATACGCTGCGGGCCGTGTTGCGGTGGCATGCCGTCGGCAGCTCGGAGTCCCATGAAGTCGACATGACGGCACATGCGAATGACGTGTGGACGGCAGAATTCACGCCGCCTGTTCCGGGGCGCTATCGCTATACCGTCTCGGCGTGGGTCGATCATTTCGAATCCTGGCGCCGCGAGCTCGAGCGGCGCGCCGATCGGGAGGATGTTCGCACTGCCTTGAAAGTCGGAGTGGGGTTGATCGAGGATGCGTCAAAGCGCGCCGGCGCCGACGACCAAGCCGCATTGTCGACGTGGGCCAAGCTGTTGCGCGAGACCGCCGACGATGAGTACAGCGCTGCCGACACATCAGCCATGAAGGCGATGGCCCTCGACCCGGCGCGCGCATCCGTCGTGGCGCGCTACCCCGACCGCAGATTCGCTTCCAGCGCCGCGCTCGAACTGATCGCCGACCGCAAACGAGCGCGATTCAGCAGCTGGTACGAGCTGTTTCCCCGGTCGGCCGCTGTCGACCCAAACGGACACGGCACGTTCCGTGACGTCGAGGCGCGCCTCGAGTACGTAGCCCGAATGGGTTTCGATGTCTTGTATCTGCCGCCCATCCACCCGATTGGCCGGATCAATCGCAAGGGTCCGGATAATTCGCTCGCGGCCGGCGCCGAAGACGTCGGAAGCCCTTGGGCCATTGGCGCCGCCGGGGGCGGACACAGGGACATCCTGCCCCAGCTGGGATCCTTGGAAGATTTCAGGAGCCTCATCCTGAAGGCTCGCGCCTTCGAAATCGAAATCGCGATGGACATCGCCTTTCAATGCGCTCCGGATCATCCGTATGTGCGCTCGCATCCCGAGTGGTTCAAGCATCGGCCGGACGGCAGCGTGCAATACGCCGAGAATCCTCCGAAAAAATATCAGGATATTTACCCGTTCGATTTCGAGAGCGCGAATTGGCGGGGCCTGTGGGATGAACTCAAGAGCGTCATGGACTTCTGGATCGCGCAGGGCGTACGGATATTCCGCGTCGACAACCCGCACACCAAGGCATTTACCTTCTGGGAATGGATCATCGGTGAAATCAAACGCGTTCAGCCGGACGTCATTTTTCTCGCAGAGGCTTTCACCCGGCCCAAGGTAATGCACCGGCTGGCCAAGCTGGGATTCACGCAGTCGTACACGTATTTCACGTGGCGCACGTCCAAGCAGGAACTCACCGAGTATTTCACCGAGCTCAGCCGAGGGCCCGGACGCGAATACTTTCGTCCGAATGTTTGGCCGAATACGCCCGACATCCTGCATGGATCGCTGCAGTCGGGCCTTCGCCAGGTATTTGCCGCGCGACTCATATTGGCGGCGACGTTGTCTGCGAATTACGGCCTCTACGGGCCGGCGTACGAGTTGATGGAAAGTACGCCGCGCGAACCCGGCAGCGAGGAATACCTCGCCTCGGAGAAATATCAGCTTCGCCATTGGCCATTGAACCGTCCCGACAGCTTATGGCCGTTGATAGCGCGCATCAACCGCATACGCCGCGACAACCCGGCGCTGCAAGCCGACCGTAGCTTGACATTTTGCGCCGTCGACAACGATCAATTGATTGCGTACCTGAAGCACGATGCCGCATCCAAGAATATCGTGCTGACGGTGGTCAATCTGGATGCCTACAATACGCAATCGGGATGGATTGAGCTCGATCTCGGCGCACTCGACCTCGATGAGGACCAGACCTTTCAAGTGCATGACCTCCTGAGCGAGCAGCGCTATCAGTGGCGCGGCCGGCGGAACTACGTGATGCTCGATCCGCACCGCATGCCGGCCCATGTGTTTAAGGTACGCCGGCGTGTCCGCAGCGAACAAGATTTCGACTATTTCATGTGACGCGGGAGCCAATGATCGACGTTCAATTACCCTCGCTGGAAACCGCCGCACCCGCGGGGCTCATCGTTGACGATCCGCTCTGGTACAAAGATGCCGTCATCTACCAGCTCAACGTCAAGTCGTTCTTCGACTCGAACGACGACGGAATCGGTGACTTCCCGGGATTGACGTCGAAACTGGGCTACATCCGCGATCTGGGCGTGAACACGATCTGGCTGATGCCTTTCTACCCATCTCCCCTGAAAGACGATGGGTACGATATTTCGGACTACACGAACATTCATCCTCAGTTCGGCACGCTCGACGACTTTCGCTCCATGCTGCGGGAAGCCCACCGGCTGGGATTGAAAGTGGTCACGGAACTTATCATCAATCATACCTCCGATCAGCATCCGTGGTTTCAGGCGGCGCGCCGCGCGCCGGCGGGTTCGCCCGAGCGCGATTTCTACGTTTGGAGCGATACCGATCAGAAATACCTTGGGACGCGCGTCATTTTCCTGGACACCGAGAGTTCGAACTGGACGTGGGATCCGGTGGCAAAAGCCTACTTCTGGCACCGTTTTTTCAGCCATCAACCCGACTTGAATTTCGACAACCCGCGGGTCTTGAACGCGGTGCTGCAAATCATGCGTTTTTGGCTGGACATGGGTGTCGACGGCTTCCGCCTCGACGCGATTCCATACCTGGTCGAGCGTGAGGGCACGAACAACGAAAATCTGCGCGAGACCCACGAGGTCATCAAGAAACTGCGCGCCGCGATCGACGCGAACTATAAGAATCGATTCCTGCTGGCGGAAGCGAATCAATGGCCGGAAGACGTGCGCGAATACTTCGGTGACGGGGACGAATGCCACATGGCGTATCATTTTCCCCTGATGCCGCGCATCTACATGTCGATCGCACAGGAAGACCGCTACCCCATCACCGAGATCATGCAACAAACACCGGACATCCCGGACAGCTGCCAGTGGGCGATATTCTTGCGCAATCACGATGAACTGACGCTGGAGATGGTGACCAGCAAAGAGCGCGATTACATGTACACGACGTATGCGTCCGATGTGCGTGCGCGCATCAACCTCGGCATCCGCCGACGTCTATCGCCTTTGATGGAAAACGATCACGACCGCATCAAGCTGATGAATAGCCTGCTGCTGTCCATGCCGGGCTCGCCCATCCTCTATTACGGCGATGAGATCGGCATGGGCGACAACGTCTTCATCGGCGACCGCAACGGTGTTCGCACTCCCATGCAGTGGAGCCCGGATCGTAACGCCGGCTTTTCGCGTGCAGACCCGCAGCAGCTCTATCTTCCGCCGATCATGGATCCGATTTACGGTTACCAGTCCATCAATGTCGAAGCGCAGAGTCGCGATCCGAGTTCGCTGTTAAGCTGGACCAAGCGGATGCTCGCGGTGCGCAAGACCAGTCAGGCATTCGGACGGGGCTTGCGTCGCTTTCTCAAGCCTGGCAATCGCAAGATCCTGGCGTACCTGCGTGAGTATAGGGATGACACCATCCTGTGCGTGGCGAACCTGTCCCGCTCGGCGCAGCCGGTCGAATTGAATCTAACGTCGTTCAAAGGCCGCATTCCCGTCGAAATGCTGGGTCGAACTGCCTTTCCGCCGATCGGCGACTTGCCCTATCTGCTGACGATTTCCGCGTACGGGTTTTATTGGTTCAGGCTCACCACCGACGCGGAAGCACCGTCATGGCACGAACAAATTTTCTCGATCGACGAACGCCCCGTCCTGGTGCTGTTCGACGGATGGAGCAGTTTGTTCCGCGACCGAGTAGTGCCATGGCGCATCGCCATGGCGGAAAAAACCCGGCTGCAATTCGAGACCGATACGCTTCCTCGGTTCATCGAGACGCAGCGCTGGTATGCCGCCAAGGGCACGGCCATCGAACGCGCGCGCATCGCGGACCATGTGGTGTGGCAGGAAGGCAAAATAAGCTGGGTGCTTGCACTTCTGGACGTCGGCACCGCTGAGGAGCCTGCATGGTATTTCATGCCGCTCGCGCTCGCCTGGGAGGATCGCGACGAGGAGCGCGTTCGTAACTTATCCACCTCTGCGATCGCCAAGATTCGTCAGCAGGCGAACATCGGCGTCATGGGCGATGCGTTCGCCGACGAGGCGTTTTGCCGAGCGCTTGTCGTCGCGATGGCAAAGCGCCGCGATATCGCGACCGCGCACGGTAAGCTCGAATTCCGGCCGACAGCCGCCTTTGCGCAATTGGCCGGAAAGAACTTCGCCGCATTGCCGGCCGCTCGGCCTCAGGGTTCCACATCCAATACCGTGGTCGTCATGGGCGAGCGGCTGATATTGAAGGGGTACCGAAGGCTCCGTCCCGGCGCCAGTCCCGAACTGGAAATGGGCCTTTATTTGACTGAAGTGGTCCGGTATCCGAATTGCGCGCCGCTGGCGGGAGTGATCCAATACTCCGGCGGCGACGGGAAAACCCATCTCCTCGGGCTACTGCAGGCATACGTTGCGAACCAAGGCGATGGCTGGACGTATTCGCTGGAGTATCTACGACGTCATCTCGAAGTTCATCGCACGGCACCCGCCACCGACGCTCTGCCCATCAACGCCCACGAGCCGTATCTCATCATGATTCGCACGTTGGCCAAGCGCACGGCCGAATTGCATCGAGCGCTGGCAACCCGCACGGGCAACGCTGATTTCGATCCGGAGCCGCTTACCCGCGCCGATTTCGATGGTTACCGCCAGCGCGCGCTGACCGAAGCGCGTAACGCGCTCGGCTTGCTGAAGTCGAGCATCGATGAAATCCCGGCGGCCGATCGCGACAAGGCCAACGATGTGATGGCGCACCAAGATCGGCTCATCGCACGGCTCGAAGCGTCCGCTATGGAGGAAACGCAGGGGCAAAAGATACGCATCCATGGCGACTATCATTTGGGTCAGGTGCTGGTGACGCGGAACGACTTCGTGATCGTCGATTTCGAGGGCGAACCCGGCCACAGCATCGAACAGCGGCGTGCCAAGCAGTCGCCGTTGCGGGATGTGGCGGGAATGTTGCGCTCGTTCAGCTATGTCGAGCACAGTGCCTTGCGCACCGTCGCGCACAACGACGTTGAATTCGGCAAGCTTAGCCCGCTGGCTAAGGCGTGGGCCGCCGAGGTGCGCGCTGCCTTCATCTCGGCTTACGATGCCGAAGCGCGAAGCGCATCGTTGTACAGTACGTTGCAGCCGGGACGGGGACTGCTCGGACTGTTCGAACTCGAAAAGGCATTGTATGAACTTCGCTACGAACTCAACAACCGCCCCACGTGGGCCGGCATCCCGTTGCAGGGTATCCTTGAATGGGGCGTCCCCAGTTGATCGAGAATCCCGCGCTGCGCCGCGAATCCGTCGGAGGCTTTCATGCAAAGCATTGATATGTTGCTCGACACCACGCGAGAATTTCTTCATCAGATTGCCGAGTTCCTGCCGCGATTGGCGTTGGCCCTGGCGGTCGTCGCGGTCGGATGGCTGGTTGCCAAAGCGGTGCGCTTTGCCGTGGAGAAGGCATTGCGCGCAGTCAATTTCAACGTTCTGACAGAGCGCGCCGGCACCGACCGGTTTTTGCAGCAGGGCGGACTGCAGGGCGATACGACCACTCTGTTCGGCCTGTTCGCTTACCTGGTCGTGATTCTTGCGACTTTGATCATCGCCTTCAATGGACTGGGGCTCACCTACATCACCGATCTGCTCCAGCGCGTGGAACTGTTCGCACCGAAGGTACTCGTGGCGATGCTGATCGTAGTCCTGGGCTCGTACTTCGCCCGTTTCATCGGCGAAGCTGTCCATACGTACTGCGTCGATGCGCAGATACCCGACTCCGACATCCTCGGCAAGATTGCGCGTTATCTGATTATGACTTTCGTCGTGATGATCGCCCTGAGCCAGGTCGAGGTGGGCGGCGACATCGTGCAGAGAACCTTTCTCATTATCTTAGGCGGTCTGGTACTCGCTCTGGCGCTGGCGTTCGGACTCGGCGGCAAGGAGTGGGCGGCGGCCATGCTCGAGCGGTGGTGGCCGCAACGAAAGAAGGACGATCACCGAAGCTTTTGATTGGCCAGATACTCCACCCACAGGCTGACAGATTTGGGATACTGCGCCGCGGATACACGGCTGAAGGAATTTTCGTCCATGAGAAACCTCATTCCCCGGTTGGCATTGATGGCATCCACCGTGCTCGCGATGGGCGCGAGCCCCAGCGCATCTGCGGCGGCGGCCTCGACGGCCGCCCCAGATCCCGCGCTGCTGGCCACCGTTGCGGACCCTCGAAGAACCGCCGCTTTCGTAGCCCGTGACAAGTCGCGTCATCCGGCGCAAGAGCTCGCCTTTTTTGGGATCAATCCCAGGATGACGGTCGTCGAACTCTGGCCGGGCGGCGGCTACTGGACCGAGTTACTGGCCCCGTACCTGACCAAGGGCGGCGGTACGTACTACGTCGCGCTGAACGCACCCGGCGACGCCGAAGAAGACAAGGGCGTCAAACGTTGGCGCTCGAGAATGGCGGCGCAAAAGGACCGTCTGGGCACGATTCATGAAACGACCCTAGGTCCCGCCCATTTCGCCATCGCCCCGCCCGCTTCGGCGGATCTCATTCTCACCTTTCGTAACCTGCACAATTGGATGGACGACGGGTACGCCGAACAGGCGCTGGCGGCATGCTTCACGGCGCTCAAACCGGGCGGTATCCTCGGGATGGAGGAACACCGCGGCCGCAGCGACAAACCGCAGGACCCCAAAGCGAAGGACGGCTACGTGCGTCAGGACTACGCGATCGCGCTGGCCAAGAAGGCAGGCTTCGTGCTCGTCGGATCGTCGCAAATCAATGCCAACCCGAAGGACACCAAGGATTGGGTCGATGGCGTGTGGACGCTGCCGCCCACGTTGTCGCAAGGGGATAAGGACCGGGACCGCTACGTCGCTGTCGGCGAAGCGGACAATTTCGTGCTGAAGTTTCAGAAGCCCAAGCACTAGGAGCCTGTCTGACAGGCTCCTAGATCTCCGGGCCAATGATGATGGGTGAACCATCGCTGAATCGCGAAATGCGAAACGGCGTGGTCTCCACCGACGTTTTCTCATCGGTAGCGAGTTCAGCGGCAAGTTGACCAGCACCGGGGCCGATGCCAAAGCCGTGGCCGGAAAAGCCGGTGGCCACGATGAGGCCGGGAAGGTCCCCCACTCCGCTGATAAAGGGCACCACATCCGGCGTGACATCGATGTAGCCGCCCCACTCCTGCACGATGGGAACCTGCCGGAACTGGGGATACAAGCGAGTCATCGCATCGAGCGCCACGCGATTCATGGCCTTGTTCGGCGCGGGATCCAGTACGCGAGTTTTTTCGAAGGGGCTGGGCTTGTCCAACGACCAGTGACGCGGCGCACGCAATTCAAAAAAAGATTGCGCGTTCACGCGCGGTTTCAGCGCTGCGGCTTCCTTGCGGATCGTGGGCAGAAATTCGCGAAGGTACCGCAGCGAATCCGGCACCAGCGGAACCACGTAGCCGGATCCTCTGGCAATGGTATAGCCGCCGTCAAGCCGTTTTCGGTAGCCTAAATCGGTCATATACGTGCAAGCGTCCGGACCGCCGCTGACCGGTGCGGTTCGCATCACCGACGATAACACCTTCAGTTGCGGCAACCGGATGCCTAGGTTCGCGCAGAACAGACTGGTCCACGCGCCGCCCGCTAGAATCACCGCATCGCAGGCGATGCGGCCTCGTTCGGTGACGACAGCGTTCACCCGGCCGGCGCCTCGGTCGATTCCGCGTACGGCACAATGCGCGAGTATCACGGCGCCCTTGCGCCGCGCGGCGCGGGCGATGGCGGGCGCCGCCGTTTGCGGTTCGGCACAGCCGTCGGTGGGTACATACAGGCCGCACCGGTACGCCCGGCTCGCACCCGGCATCAGCGCTTTGAGTTCATCGCCGCGTACGATGCGAGTGCCGATTTCGTAGCGACGTGACATCTCGAGCCAAGCGCCATATCGCTGCTCATCGTCCGCGGTTTCGCCCACGTACATGACCCCGCAGGTGCGAAAGCCGGTGTCGCTCTCGGTGAGTCGGTCCATGTCGCGCCAAAGGCGCAGGCTTTCGACGATGAGCGGCATTTCGCGTTCATCGCGTCCCGCCTGCCGGCACCATCCCCAATTTCGGCTGGACTGCTCGCAGGCGATATAGCCTTTTTCGCACAGCACGACGGGTATGCCCCGGGAGGCCAGCGTGAACGCGGCGGAGACGCCGATGATCCCGCCGCCGATAATGATGACGCTGGTGGACGTCGGAAGTATCTCGTCTGATGTCACCGAATCGACATAAGGACCCATGAATTCGCCTTGTGATTTCTGCCGCGGCATTATAGGCGGTACGGAGCAACATGACGGAACTCAGCATACCGGTGATCGATGTTGCGGCTCTGTTCGGCGGCCCGAGCGGCGCTCGCGACCGCACGGACGAAGCCCTCATGGCGGCCGCGACCACCTTTGGATTCTTTACTGCCGGCGGACTGCCCGCCGATGTGCCCATCGACCGTGAATCGCGCGCGGATCTGCTACGGGTGTTTCAGCTTCCGGAAAGCGAGATTCGGCCCCTGTGGCGACAAAAGTTCGCAAGCTTGCATCCGAACGTCTATCGCGGCTGGTTTCCGCTGCAAAGCGGATTCCTCACGAGTAAGGAGGGCATCGACATGGGCGCGGACGTTGCCTACGGGTCGGCGGTGGTGTGCAGCGACGATCCATTACGCGAAGCAACGCCGCTGCCGCCGGAAGACTCGCTACCCGGCTGGCGTGCGGCGGTGGCGCACTATTACCGAGCCATGGAGTCGATAGGTCGCGCGCTCATGCGGGCAATCGCCCGCAGCCTGACGTTGGAAGAACGATTCTTCGATCCTATCTTCGAAAAGGGCCTATCGACGTTGCGACTGATTCGCTACCCATTGCGGACTGATCTTGACCTCGCGGCCGCCATGAATCCCGATATCTGGGTGATGCACCGGGGAACCCGTTCCTATATCACCGGAACGCCGCATGCCGACACGGGATTTCTCACCCTCCTGGCACAGGACGGCGTTGCCGGGCTGCAGGCCCGCCACCTCAGCGGCGAGTGGCTGGATGTACCGCCGGCGGAAGACTTGTTGGCGGTGAATTTCGGTGAGGTTCTGGAGCGTTGGAGCGGCGGCCGGATCAAAGCCACTCAACATCGTGTGATCGGCTACGGCACGGAGCGCAAGTCCATCCCATTTTTCTACGAAGCGCGCGCCGATGCACAGATCCGCCCGCTGCCCACGGAACCGGCCGATTCCTTCGAACCTTTTTTCTACGGCGATTATTTGTGGCAAAGCACGACGAAGTTCGTCGAGTTCAAAGGCATGCAATCCCTGCGCAAACCCTTGCGCGGCTAAAGCCGGCCGCTTACGCGGTTTCGGCTTCCTGCGGTCACCTGCATGGCCTCGCTCTTGAACTGCGATCGTACCGCCCCAATCACAGCACCGTGGAGATCAGTCGCCTGCCATGAAATCCCCCCCTCGCGTCAAGGTTCGCCGGCGGTTTTTGCACCCGCTCTGGCTCCTGGTCTCGTTGCCGGGCTATTTAGGCTGGCGGCTGCTTCCCGCGTTGGCGATCGGACCCATCGGGATCTTTATCGGCCTCACGGCTTTGTTGGCCGCCTGCGCGATCATTCCGTTGGCGGTGAACACGCGGTCAATGAAAAATCGCGCCCTCGCGGACAGGATTGCGTGGACCGGACTCACTACGATGGGGTTCTTGTCATCGCTATTCATTGTCACGGTGCTGCGGGACGTTTTTCTATTGGGCGCGCATCTGACGTTGACCGCGGGGCAAGCCGCGGCGTTATCGACGCCGTCGGCGCGTTGGGCCGTGGCACTGACGCTGTTGTCCACGCTGATTGGACTGGCTATTGCGCGCAGGCCGCGCCTCGTCCAGGTCGACGTGCCCATCGAAAATCTGCCGCCGGCGCTGCACGGGTTCTCCATTGCGCAGATAAGCGACCTGCACGTCGGCCCGACCATTAAGCGGGGATTCGTGGAGCGCATCGTAGCTCGTGTCAATCACCTCAAGACCGACGTGATTGCGATCACCGGCGATCTGGTGGATGGGTCGGTGCCGGAATTATCCTCGCACACGGCGCCCTTGGCGGCGCTCACGGCCCGCCACGGCGTGTACTTTGTCACGGGCAATCATGAATATTATTCCGGCGAGCGTGCATGGACTGCCGAACTCAGGCGCCTCGGGCTCACGGTCCTCAAGAATCAACATGTCATTTTGCGGCACGATGGAGCGTCGCTGCTGCTCGCCGGGGTCACCGATTTCTCGGCACACCATTTCGATCCCGCCCAGCGCAGCGATCCCGCTGCAGCGCTCTTCGGATCGGCTGCCGCTACGGGTCCTAAAATCTTATTGGCGCATCAACCCAGTTCAGCCGCTGCCGCCGCGGCAGCCGGCTACGATCTGCAAATTTCCGGACATACGCACGGCGGACAATTTTGGCCCTGGAATTTACTCGTGGGCTATTTCCAGCCGTTTACCGCGGGAATGAATCGTCTAAGCAACCTCATGGTCTACGTGAGCCGCGGCACCGGATACTGGGGCCCCCCGAATCGGTTCATCGTCCCCGCCGAAATCACGCGTCTGCGCTTGGTAGCGGCCGAAAGGGCGCGGGCCCACCACCAGGTGGCGGCGCCCTAGCGACAGCCCAATTGCCCGATTTCGGGCGCCCCGCGGAGCGCGACCTTATTCGGCCGCGTCGAGGTTCGATTCCAGCAGCAGCCCGTGCCTTTCGATGAAGTCCATAATGGTGCCGACACCGTCGCCCGTCTTCAAATTAGTGAACACAAAAGGCCGATCGCCGCGCATTCTTCTCGCATCCGCATCCATCACCTCGAGCGATGCGCCGACGTACGGGGCGAGATCGATTTTATTGATGACGAGGAGGTCGGACTTGGTGATACCCGGTCCGCCTTTTCGCGGAATCTTGTCGCCCGCCGCAACGTCGATCACGTAAAGCGTAAGGTCGGAAAGCTCGGGGCTGAATGTCGCGGCCAAGTTATCGCCGCCGCTTTCCACGAAGATCAAGTCCAATTGCGGAAAGCGATGGTTCAAGCGTGCAACGGCTTCCAGATTGATCGACGCATCCTCGCGAATGGCGGTATGCGGACATCCGCCGGTCTCGACGCCCAGTATCCGCTCCGCTGCGAGCGCTCGGTTGCGCACCAGGAACTGCGCGTCCTCTTCGGTGTAAATATCGTTCGTGACCACCGCGATTTCATACCGATCACGAAGTGCGCGGCACAGCAACAAGGTCAGCGCGGTCTTGCCCGATCCCACGGGGCCACCGATTCCGACCCGCAGGGGCGAATGATCTCGTATAGTCATGACCTGAACAATCGCGAGTATTGAGTTTCGTGTTGCGACGATAGGATAGCGAGCCCGGGGGCAAAGTTCGAGCGCAATTGTTCTCTCTCCCTATTCCACTGCCGTACGAGCATCGCGATCTGCTCGCCGACATGCAACAGCACACGCTGGCCCGCGGACTGGCCTAGCGGCACGCTCTTCATGGCCACCAACACTTGATTCTCAGCCCACGACCACACGTAGGCTGCCATTGACTCGAGCGGATCGATAACCCAAGCGCTGGCCGCACCGCTCCACACATAGGGCAAGCTCGGCTCATCGACCGATTCGAGAAGCGGCAGGAGTGTTTCAGACAGTCCGGGCAACACCGCCAACAGCGCCCGCATCGAATACCCCATTTGAACCGTGGCGCTGCGCAATTCGGCGGTTTCCCGGGTCGCCAAAAACTGCTCGTTCAAATAGCGCAGCGTTTCAGCATCTCGCGCATCCCACGCGGCACCCATTTCCCGCAGGCAATGAACTTCATACGATCCTATCGAGAACGACAGTACGTCGGTGATCCATTGCCGCACCGATGTCTCATCGTTGATGAGCCCACATTCGATGGCCGCCTCGAGGCCTTGCGAGTGGCTGTATCCGCCGATCGGAAATGCCTGGCTCGCGATCTGCAGTAGGCGCATCCTCGCGAGCAGGCTCATTGTGATGAAAACGAATGGATCTTGGGACGACTCAAGGGCGCTTCGCTGCCGTGCGCGTGGGTGTGGCCGTACGCACCCCCCTCGGGTTCGAACGGCGCAACGATCGCACTTACCGTCAAACCCAAACCAGCCACCATATCCGCCAGCACATGATCCGCCGCAAAACGCAAACGATCGGGCATCAACTGAACTGCAACGTGGCGATTGCCGAGGTGATAAGCCGCTTTCGCAATGACCAGCGGGTCTGCGCTGACGGCTTCGAGAAGAGACTCATCGGCCGCGACAATCTCGATATCCCGGCCATCGGTCAGCCGCACACGTTCGCCGTTTCGAAGCACCCGGCCGCGCTCGATGATGAGCGCCGCTTGCTCGCCGCTTTCCAGCCTCAACAACAATCGGCTCTTGCATCGCTCATCAAAGGCGAGATGGGCCCGCAATGGCGCCGCGGCACTCAAAACAGGAAATACCGCTGAGTCATCGGCAGCGTGATCGCCGGCTCGCACACCAGCAACTCGCCATCCGCGCGCACGGCGTAGGTCTCTGGGTCGACTTCAATCCGCGGGCAGGCGTCATTATGAATCATGTTCTGCTTCTTGATGCGCCGCGTATTCATGATGGGCTCGATTCGCTTGCGCAATTGCAACGCATTGAACCCCGCATCCTCCAGCGCCGCCTGGGAAACGAACGTGACCGACTTTTCCAGCGCGCGGCCGAAGGCGCCGAACATCGGTCGATAATGCGCCGGCTGCGGCGTGGGTATCGACGCGTTCGGGTCTCCCATGACGGCCGACGCGATCATGCCGCTCTTCAAGATCAGGCTCGGCTTGATGGCGAAAAATGCGGGCCTCCACAACACCAGATCAGCCAGCTTGCCCACTTCGATCGACCCCACCAGATGCGACACGCCATGCGTGATGGCCGGATTGATGGTGTATTTCGCCACGTAGCGTTTCACCCTCGCGTTATCGTTGCGAGCACTGTCGCCGGGCAGCGCCCCGCGTATCTCGCGCATTTTATGGGCGGTCTGCCAGGTGCGGATGATGACCTCTCCCACACGACCCATGGCCTGTGAATCCGAGGACATCATGGAGAACGCGCCGATATCGTGCAGGATATCCTCGGCCGCGATCGTTTCGCGGCGAATTCGCGACTCTGCGAACGCAATATCCTCGGCGATGCCGGCATCCAAATGATGGCAGACCATCAACATGTCCAAGTGCTCATCGATGGTGTTGATGGTGTAGGGGCGCGTGGGATTCGTCGAACTGGGCAGGACGTTGGGATGCGAGGCGATTTTGATGATGTCCGGCGCATGTCCTCCCCCGGCCCCTTCCGTATGAAAGGTGTGAATCGTGCGGCCCGCTATCGCCGCGACGGTGCTCTCGAGGAATCCCGACTCGTTGAGCGTGTCGGAGTGAATCGCCACTTGCACGTCGAACTCGTCGGCCACCCGCAAACAATTGTCGATCGCCGCCGGCGTGGTGCCCCAATCTTCGTGCAGTTTCAAGCCGATCGCACCGGCGCGTATCTGCTCGCGCAGAGGCTCCGGGAAACTCGCGTTGCCTTTCCCCAAGAACCCTAAATTCATCGCAAAGCCTTCGGCCGCCAGCAACATGCTGTGGATATGCCATGGTCCGGGTGTGCAGGTCGTCGCGCTGGTGCCGGCAGCGGGACCCGTGCCGCCGCCGATCATGGTCGTGATACCAGACGCGAGGGCTTCTTCGATCTGTTGCGGACAGATGAAATGAACGTGCGTGTCTATTCCGCCGGCGGTCAGGATCATGCCCTCCCCGGCAATGATCTCGGTGGCTGCGCCTATGGGGATGGTGACGCCGGATTGCACATCCGGATTTCCCGCTTTGCCGATTCCCCAGATGTGGCCGTCCTTCAACCCCACATCGGCCTTGACGATTCCCCAATGGTCGATGATCAGGGCATTCGTGATCACGGTATCCGCAACGGTGGCGGCGGTGCCTTGCCCCTGTCCCATGCCGTCGCGGATGACCTTGCCTCCGCCGAATTTCACTTCCTCGCCGTAGACCGTGTAGTCCTTTTCGATTTCAACGATCAAAACCGTATCGGCGAGGCGTACGCGGTCGCCCACCGTGGGGCCGAACATTTCCGCGTAGGCTCGTCTCGTGATCTTGTGCGCCATCTAGAGAGGACCCATGGTTTTTCCCTGAAACCCGAAAACGCGGCGCAGGCCGCCATACTCGACGAGCCGCACGGTTCGCGATTGACCGGGTTCGAAACGCACCGCGGTGCCGGCCGGAATGTCGAGTCGGTAGCCCAGACTGATGGCGCGATCGAATCGCAAGCTCGAGTTGGTTTCGCAAAAATGATAGTGAGAACCCACTTGGATCGGGCGATCGCCGCTGTTCTCGACGCTGACGACCAGCGTTTTCCGATCCTTGTTCAATTCGATGTCGCCCTCGGCAACGAACAACTCACCGGGAATCATAGGACACCTCTACACAATCGGTTGATGCACCGTAACCAACTTCGTGCCGTCCGGAAAGGTCGCCTCGACCTGTATCTCCGGAATCATCTCCGGTATTCCGTCCATGACGTCATCCCTGGCGAGGATGGTCGCGCCGTAGCTCATGAGTTCCGCCACGGTTTTGCCATCGCGTGCACCCTCGATGATCGCGGCCGTAATCAGGGCCACTGCCTCGGGATAGTTGAGTTTCAAGCCGCGCGCGCGCCGTCGTTCAGCCACCAGCGAGGCCGTAAAGATGAGCAATTTGTCCTTTTCCCGTGGAGTCAAATCCACGTCGAGCTCGCCGCTTCAACGTCTAACATGCCCATACCCGCGGAACGCAGGCGACTTTGCCCAGCAACTCCGGGCGCAGGGCGCTCCATAAATCAGTGAACCAGGCAAATGCTTCCTGCGATGAGTCGCCCAGATACCGGGCGATCAACATAGAGGGGGTACGAGTGATGCCCATTTCGCATTGGGCCTGTGCCGGCCAGGCTTCTCGGCAGGTCTTGAGCAATGCACCGCCTACCTCGCATCCGGCCGCGACGAAGGTCCCGCATACAGTGAAGCCGCGAAGCCCCACCGGGGATTGGGTAAACCCGTCCCGTGCGTTGACGTTGGCATTCTCGGACCACAGCAGGCGGCCTGCGCGCCGAATGCGCGTCTGTATCTGCAACGTGCCACGGCCCCACTTTTCGCCGGATGCACGCCGCCCGAAACTCATGATTTCCCAGCCGAAGTACTTGGCATCGGCCGATAAGTCGGCATCGAGCTGCATCGCAATGCTGGAATCGTCGAAGAAGATGTTTTCGCGCGGCAACCACTCGACGACCGCATCGCCCTCGAGCATCAGATGAATCCGCTGCGTTGCTCGATTACCTGCCGAACGATACCACTTGGTTGCTCCGGGTGTGGTGAGGACGGCCCGCGCTCCGGGTGCACAGGATGCGCGAACGCATAGCGCATCGCCGGCGGCGATTCCGCCCGGAGGATGTAGTACCACGACATGGCACGTGTCACGGCCTTCGGGGTACAGCGCCTTTTGTACTTGCAGCGGCCCCGTGTGCAGGTTGCGAGAGAGTATGGTCGTGTCCTCGCGGCGTGTGAATCCAAGATCCAAGTTCGCGCGCCACGTAGTCTGCAAACGCGATGGATCCATCGTTCCGATTCTGCCACCGGCACTACGCGAGCACACGGCTATTTTCGCTTAAGGAGAGGCTGCCGATGCGGCCGGAACGCCCTGCTGCCACAAATCCCAATGCTGCACGATCGCGTCGACCAAAGGCATGCCCGCGTGCACGAGATTGACGGCCGAGATGCGCACCGCATCCGGCAGAGCTAGCTGCGCCTTAAGGGACTCGAGCGCGCCCTGATGCGGGTAGGGGCGATCGAAATCGGAACCGCTGCGCAGCACCGCAATGCGGCGCAGATCGATGAGACCGGACTGCGAACCGCGCGTCAACGCAGCCAGCACCGCATTGTCCTCTTGCTGCGTGGTGCAATAGACTCCCTGACCGCCCGTCAGCAAGCGGGTCCAGCGGCGCGCGTGCTCGCCCAACCGCCGACCCGACCACCACGTGTCGGCGGACAGCGTATCGCACTGGATCACGCTTGGCGGTCGGTGGGCCGAAGCTTCGCGGTAGTGCTTTCGATAGGCGCGCAGGTCTTCGCTGTCCTCCAGCGCGGCCGACTGCGACAATGTGAGCGCCTTCTGCAGCAGGTCTTCGTCGAGGCGAAACACTTCGGTCCCATACTCGAGCTTCGGCACCTGGTCGGGTGCATTGGTGAGGACGCCGAAATAGCCGTCCTGCCAGCCATGCGGCAGCTCACGCGCGTCGATTTCATGCGCAATGCCGCTGTCGACGACGTAGCGAGCCCAAGCGGCCGAACCAATGGTACCGTGCAGAGGATCAATACCGGCAATGCCCGCTATGACGAAGTACGTCTCGCGCAGATCGAATGAACCGCTATACAGCACCGCCATCAACGAGGCCGCCGCATTGGCGTGTCCCATGCCGGTGGTCATCTGGCAGACCGCGCTCGCGTTGCACATAACCCGCGGATAATCGCTGGACAAACCTGGCACGCGGATCTCTTCGGTTGGCCGCAACGCTGCGAGCCAGGGCGCGGCTTCCAGGCCAAACAGATTGATGACGAGCACTTTCACCGGCAGCGGTGAGCCACGCACCGGCGCACTCGCGGCTTCGGCGGCACCGGCACTGCAGAACGTCATTGCGATCGCGAGTATGAACGATTTGCGCATTCCGGCTCTCACGCAAGATAAATGAAGCGCACGACGCAGAGCGCGGCCAGAACGTACACCAGCCAGTCGCGCACGCGAGCCTGACCCCGTATCAATTTCAGTACTGCGTAGCTGATGATGCCGAACGCGAGACCGTTCGCTATGGAGTAGCTCAATGGAATGATGATCACGGTCAGAAAGGCGGGAATCGCCGCCCCCGGGTCGGACCACTCCACTTCGGTTAGCGCGCCCATCATCAGCGCGCCCACCAAAATCAGGGCCGGGGCCGTGGCGGCGGCCGGGATAGCCTGCACCAAGGGTGCAAAAAACAGAGTGCAAAGGAATAAGAACCCGACCACGACACTCGTCAAGCCGGTGCGCCCACCCACCGCGACGCCTGAGGCACTCTCGATATAACTGGTGACGGGACTGGTGCCCGCCAGGGCGCCCACCAACATCGACGCGGAATCGGCCAGCAAGATGCGATTCAGGCGCGCAATCGTGCCGTCCGGAGACACCAGTCCCGCCCTCTTGGTCACCGCCATCAGCGTGCCGACGTTGTCGAACATATCGACGAAGAGAAACACGAAGACGATCTCGAACAGCGATCGGCCAATCCCGCCCTTCCAATTCAAGGCCGCCGGTATATCGAGCTTGAAGGCGGTCGCCGACAAATCGGAGAGGCGGTAGGCGCCCGGCGCGAAATGGGTCAGACCCAGGATCCACGCTAGGGCGGCAGTCAGCAGGATGCCGAACAGCATCGCTCCCTTGACTCCCTTTGCCTGCAATGCGGCGATCACGAGCAAGCCCAGCATGGAGAGCGCCGCCGTGGGCGCCGTCAGGTTGCCGAGGCCCACTATCGTGCCCTGTTTGGCGACGATCACGCCGGCATCGCTCAAGCCGATGAACGCGATGAACAAGCCGATCCCGCCTCCCACCGCCGCAAACAACGAGCGCGGCACGGCGCTGATGATGAGCCGGCGCACACCGGCCACCGTCAAGAGCAAAAAGGCGACACCGGAAAGGAAGACGCAGCCCAGCGCCGTCTGCCACGGCAGGCCCATGCCCTGCACTACCGTGTAGGTGAAATAGGCGTTGAGGCCCATTCCCGGAGCCAGCGCAAGCGGGTAATTGGAGACCAGCCCCATCAGAATGCTGCCGATGCCGGCAGCGAGGCAGGTCGCAACGGCCACCCCGGCCACTGGCATGCCGGCCGCACCCAAGATCGAGGGATTGACCACGACGATGTAGGCCATCGTAAGAAACGTCGTCAGGCCGGCGAACACTTCGGTCGGCACCGTCGTCCCATGCCGTGCCAGACCAAAAAACCGTTCCAGCATGCCTCTCAGAACCTCGCCCGCAACTGCGCGCCGATGATCCAGATTAACGCATATGTCGCATGAATTGGCGTGGATTCCAACGCAAACGCAAGCCGGCGATTGCCAAACATGCCGTGTATGGCGCAGCATCGCCGGCCAACGCAGCGCCGGACATTCCTGGCACCGCCAAGCTAAGACCGGCCGCTGCGGGCAAGCAATATCCACTAGAGAGATTGAATACGCCAATGGACAAGCTCTTTATTTCGGCAAACTCGTTGCTTCGCGACTCGATGGAACTCGCCAGGCTCATTGTTCGCAGCGGCTTTCGGCCCACTTTCCTGGTGGCCATGTGGCGCGGCGGCGCGCCGATCGGCATAGCGGTGCAGGAGGTGCTCGAATATCACTCCATTCATGCCGACCATATTGCGATTCGCACGTCTTCTTATATCGGCATCGGCGAAGAAGCCAAAACGGTTCGGGTCCACGCGCTCGACTATCTGGTCTCCCGTTTGTCGGCCGAGGATCAGTTGCTGCTGGTCGACGATGTCTTCGATTCCGGTCGCAGCCTTGAAGCCGTCCTCGCGGAGCTCAAGCGCCGCTGCCGCCGGAACTTGCCGGACCAAATCCGCATCGCTACCGTGTACTACAAACCCGCGCGCAACCGCAGCACTCTCGTCCCGGACTATTACGTCCAAGACACCGATCGCTGGCTGGTATTCCCGCACGAGATCCAGGGCTTGACGCGCCAGGAAATATTGGAACATAAGCCCGTCGGGACGAACTTCTTCGATCCGGTAGAGCCATGAGTTGCCGCTCGAGGCCGGCACCACTGCCGCTCGGATCCGCCACATCGCGACTGCTCCTGCTCATTCATCGGACGCTACGATGGGGGATCGGCGGAGTCGGGATTGATCACGCCGAAGCGAGCCGGAATACACGCGTAGAAGAGAGGAATTTTTTCTTGATGAATTAGATTGAGCAGCTGCTGCGCTTCTTGATCCGTCACGATGAATTCAATTTCAATGACCGAAGATCCGGCAAAATCAAAGAGCTTCTCCGCAGCGAGCGTGTGATGGCGCCCGAATCCTTTCATGGCCTTAAACGCCGAGCCACCGCGAATGCCGATCTTGTTGGCATGTATGAGCAGCCATTCCCAGACGACATCGTGGTGGTGACGCTGCCCTTCATGGACATAGAACCTTAAGAATGAACCTTGCATGGTGGTCTCTCCCCAGATTACGGCGTACGGCTCAGACGCCGCGGGTAATAGACGGTGGTTCGGCCGTCTCCGGATCAATCACACCAAAGCGTGCCGGAATATGCGCGTAAAAGAGAGCGATCTTTTCCCGGTGAATCAAGCTGAGCAATTGCTGCGCTTCTTGATCCGTTACGATGAATTCAACTTCGACGGCGAGTGAGCCTGCAAGCTCGAAAAATTTCGCCTCGCTCAGTTTATGATGGCGTCCAAATCCGGCCATGGCGTGAAACGCCGAACCACCGCGGATCCCGAGCGTGTTAGCCGTTTCGAGGAGCCACTCCCAAACGAGCTGGCGGTGATGCCGCTGACCTTCATGCACGTAGAATCTTAAGAATGAGCCTTGCATATCGACTCCTTCAGGATTTCCAGCCCTATCCTAACTCCTGAACCATGAGAAATAATCGCCACGCAGGCGCCAGCCCAGCGCCGAGACTGGCACTTAAAGAGATTGCGATGATTGATTTCAAAATACAAGGTCGGCTGGAAGTCGGCAAGCATTGCCAATCCAGCGTATCCAGCCCCAAAGTCGTCGATTGCAAGCTGAAGCCCGAAACGGCGAAACTCATTGACAGCCCGGCCGAACGCAGCATGATCGTCGATCACCTCGCCTTCTGTAATCTCGAGTATCAAGCGATCCGGCGTGATACCGCAGCGCTCCGCCGCCTCCAGCGCACTGCGAACCGCCGTATGTATCGACATCGAGTATGGGATGTTTAGGGCAACGTTGTTGTCGTTGACTTGCGATTCGCTGCGGCGTAGATCAATGAATAAATAAGGGGAATCCGGTCTCAATGCGCTTTTTCGTTTGGCTGACCCATTCAGCGGTACGACGGCAAGTTGCCGCCGTTCACGCGGACCGCGCGACCCCGGGACAAAAATAGGCTTGCAGGTGCCTGGCAGCCTGTGTGGGCCGGGTGACATAAGACCGTTACGAACGCTGCGCCGAAAGCGCAGCTTGAAACGACTATCTTCAGGGGGCAATGATGAACAGGAACACGTTGAGCGCGCTGATCATCGCAATCTCGTTGGGGAGCGCCGCCGCCGCGCGGGCCGGAGTCTGGACCCCGCTCGCCAATGAGCCGACTTTCATGAATCCCCCTAGCCAGTGCGCCCAATATCCAAATAGTATGTGCGCCCCGCCCGGATCCTATTCCTGGGGCGGCGTCATCAATGCCAACCTCCTCACCGACGGCAGCATCCTCATTGCCGCTTACGCCGTCGATGACAACTACTCGTACACCTTCGGAGAGTACAAGCTAACCCCTGACATCTTTGGCAGCTACGTGAACGGCACCTGGACGCAGGTGGCGTCGCTCCCGGACGCGCAGACCCCGCAGAACCCGAACGGTTGGGGGCCGCTCTATTTCGCCTCGGCGGTCCTCCCGGACGGCCGGGTGATCTATGAAGGAGGCGAATACAGCAGCGACTTCGAGTTCGCCCTCGCCAGTCGGGGCGCCATCTACGATCCCGTCGCCAACAGTTGGCAGGTGGTGGCGCCGCCGAACTTCGAGAACCTCTATCCCGCGGACCCTCCCATGCTGCCTGGCTTCAACAGCATTTATACGTATCCTCGTTATCCGGCCCCTCAAACGTCCCAGCTAGTCGATGCGATCGGGGACTCGCAGAGCGTAGTGCTGCCCGATGGCACCTTCATGATCGCGAGCAAGCTGAGCCGACAGCAGGCGCTGCTCGATGCCAAGACGCTGACGTGGACGTTGACCGGCCGGGGCAAGAAGGATGTGAACTCGGAGGAGGGCTGGACGCTCCTTCCCAACGGCAAGGTGCTCACCGTCGACACCGACCTCGACTACCAGTTCGGGCTGGTGCCATCGTACCAGCCCGGCAACTCGGAGCTCTATGACCCGCATACCGGGAGTTGGAGCAGCGCCGGGAACACGATCGAGCTCCTGACGGCCTTCCCTGACTCGGAGATGGGGCCCGCGGTGCTCATGCCGGACGGGATCGTCTTTGCAATGGGAGCGGAGGGGAACAACTCTTTCTATGATTCCTTCAGGAACGAGTGGTCTGCGGGGCCGTCTTTCCCCACGGTCGTGTTCAACGGGCAGACGCTCCAGCTGTTGGCCTCGGACACCGGTGCAGCGCTCCTGCCCAACGGCAACGTGCTCGCGTCCGCGGACACCTACGGCGAGTACCCGCCCACCAAGTTCTTCGAGCTCGATGGTCGCCAACTGATCCCCCAACCCGATATTCCGAACACCCAACTCGACGGCGGCGTCGTGTTCCTGGTGCTCCCGTCCGGGCAGATCCTCGAGTTCGATGAATCCACTGACGTGGAGATCTACACGCCCACCGTTCATGAGAAGTATCCCTGGCATGCCCCGTTCGATATCGAGGTGCCCGACGAGGTCTCCCCCGGCAAAACCTACCGCCTCCAGGGGAGCATGCTCAATGGCGTCTCGCAGGGTGCCATGGAGGGCGATGATGAGCAGACGGCGACCAATTACCCTCTCGTGCGGATCACCAATGGACAGACCCATCACGTTTTCTACAGCCGCACGTATGACTTCAGCAGCATGGCCGTCGCCAACCGCAGGCCGACCACCGCGTGGTTTGACGTTCCCGCCAATCAGGAGCCAGGCCCCAGCCTGCTGGAGGTCGTGACAAACGGGGTCGCCTCGAAGCCCATTTTCGTCAACGTGAGATAGCTCGGCCCGCACGATGGCACTCGGCTCCCCTCTCGGGTTGCCGTTCCTGCACAGCTTTCCTGCGGAAGCTGGAAAGAAGATAGCGGCGTACCGGACTCTCGCTACTCGGCCATAGCGGCGGTAGACGCAGTTAGAATAGGCTCCACAAAGGTGTCTTTCGCACGTTCGTCGCGATGAAAAACGTGGGAGAAAATATTCATGTCACCCGCGCAGCTCACCTTTCTGTTTCCGATTATGGCACTGTCCCTGGCCGGATGCTGGACGCTGCCCAACGCCAACGTGCAGCCCGGGGGCGAACCGCGCCTGATCCAAAGCGGGATCACGGTGGTAGCCGTCAAGGATCACGCCGCCGTGGAAGCCGTTGATGCCGGCGCGCGCACCATAACGCTCAAACTTTCCGATACCACGATCGCCACTTACAAAGTCGGCGCGGCCGCGGACAACTTTGCCCGGATCCAGGCGGACGATCAGGTCAAAGCCACCGTGACGGAAGAACTTGCCGTTTACCTACCGGCCAATGACCGACTCCCGGGTGGCGCCACGGCCGAAACAATGGGCGTTAGCGCCAGGGTGCTGAAGGTGGACCCCAGCTATCGCCTGCTCACCCTGCAATATCCCGATGGCCGGACCGAGACCTTCAAATCCGGTTTGGAGGCCAAACTCGTGGAGATGGCGCCGGGCGACACCGTAGTGGTGCAGCCCAGGGAAGCGGCGGTGATACGCATCCAGAATTAGTGAAACCGGGTTTGCAAAATGAAAGCGATCAAAATTCAAAACTGGATGATTTAGGTCCCACGTCCAGCGAAAATTATTATGCCAACTACTGACCATCTTGCTGCCGGGTGCCTGCGCACGAAAGCCGCAATTGGACTTGTGTCGCTGTTGCTGCTGGCCGTGCCGACCCGAGCGCAAACAACTGCCGAAATCAACGCTTTCAGAAACACGGTGGGCCACAGTATCGAAGCGGCGACGATTCTGGGCGGGGATTTCGGGGTCACTGGTGCCTCCTATAGCGCAGGGCACGAGGGGGATATCAAGCTCGACAAGTTTGGGGGCGAGGGTACGATCGGCGACCCGCAACAATTGGGAACCCTGCCCATCGGCTGGCAGCCGCGGTTGCAGGGCGAGATGGGCTGGCTCTCGGCCACGAGAAATTTCACTGCCGCTGATACCTATGGGGGTCAAAGTCTGGTGGGTGCGCAAAGCAAGTTCAAGGATTTCTCGATCCAATTCGGCGGCGGCGCGCGTTTCTGGTTCAGCGACCACTTCAGCATTGCACCTACGATCATGGGGATGTACGGGCGCACGGAAAACACTTTCGATCCCAATGGCAACCTTTGGGCGCAAAGCCAGCAGCAGAACGCCAAAGATCTGGGCTTGGTGGACTATACCGTGCAGACCTGGACCATCCGTTCCGCCGCGGACTTTCAATACTATTACACCTGGCGGCGCACCATCTTCACGCTGACCTCGGCCCCGACATATTTCCACACCGAGAGCTTCAAGTCCTCCAACCCCAACGTGAGCGTCAACGGCGATTCTAAGACCTGGCTGAATAAAATTGACGTGGACGTTCCCCTGAACGTGGAGCTATCGGGTCACGAATTGCGCACGGGTGGTTCTATAAGCCGCGCCGAGCTTTATGGCGACATCCGCAACGGGTTGAACATTGACCATCTCTACGAAATCCACGGTCGGCTCGTGCTGGATTATTTGAACCAGTTTTGGAAGGCGCAATGGCTCGGCATCGGCTGTTCCTATCTGTGGGGTCCCAATGGCTTCTCCGGGTTTTCGATCGGGGCCGATGTCTCGGTCCGGTTTTGAATCGGGCAACCGCTTTTCCGGCCGATTTGCGCCGGCCGCAGTCGCCGTATTCAGTGAATCACCATCTCGGGACCTGACCGAAATACGCCAAAATATAGGTATGGCGTTGTTGCCCTGGTGCCAGGCGCTACTCGATTGGGCACTTGATGCTCGATCGCCGGAATGCTTCGCAGGTACATGACGATCGCATTCACGTCGTCGTCGGACATGTGCTGGTAAAGAGGCCATGACATCACATTTAAATGCCCGGGACCGGAAGCGAGGTCGCCCGAGCGAATTGCCGCCGCTATCTGAGCGTCGCTCCAGTTTCCGAGTCCGGTCCGTGGATCAGGCGTGAGATTCGATGGATAGGCGACCCCTGGGAACGTGCCGCGGAAGGGATTTGTATACGCGATGCCAAGGTGCGAACCAGCAAGAAGCCTTGCCGCGTTTGGTTCGCCGACGAGGGCCCCATCGGTGTGGCAGCCTCCACAGCCGGCAATCTCGACGAGATAGCGGCCACGATGCACGCGCGCGGCGTCAAGGTGCGAGAGGGCCGCGGGATCGGGAGCAGGCGTTTCGAGGGCCGTTTTCGTATACACCGCCTCGTAGTGCTCGAGCGGGTAGGCGATCGAGCCGCAGCCGCTCAATAACGCCGCCGAGACTGAGATCCCCAGTCCAGGGCAGCTCTTCAGCACGCGATAACGGTGCCGAATAGTGGCAGGTATCGCAAAGGCTACAAGCAGGGCGACGCACCAGCGTGACAAAGCCAGCGCTCGCAGCAGGCTCCCGGCGAGTCGTTCGAGGTGGCCTCGATCCGCAACGATCAACATGCCTGCATGAGTCGGTTCTTGCCGGTGGTTCAGGTCGGGAGACATGTTCCTTTCAATTCGCGAAGCGGTCAATAGGCTTTGGAAATGGAGTTTCGCTTCGACGAAGTCTTCTTTTCATCAATGTCTGGCTGGAGCAGGGGCGCCGACTACCTTTATATATCACCTCCCCCGCCACGCGCGTCAAGCGAAGAAAGCATCGTATTCAGAATCAAATCGGGGCGCAAGCCGTGGACTTCGATCTGCTGTAGCGCAAGACCAACCTTCCCGAAGCGAAGCTCGCGCGGGAGGCACAGATCGCGTATGCGACGCTGACCATGGCCAGGTCCCAACACGACGACGTCGTGACCGGTCCCCGCGGTCACCAAATCGTTTCCATCCCCGCCAACGACGGTGTTGCTGCCATCCAAAACGGAAAGTAAATCTCCTTCTGCCCCCGTTGCGACAGCGGTAGAAGCCTGCGCAATCGCCTGCGCCAGGTTCACTTTCGAATTGGCGTAGATCTCGCTGGTTCCGTTTCCTAAATCGACGACATCAGTGCCACCGTTCGCGCTAACAATGTCGTCGCCGCCATACAGAGAGCCCTGAATGACATCCTGACCGGACCCGCCATTAATCATATCGAAGCCACTGCCCAATACCACAGAGTCTTGAGTACCACTGGACGAAATCACGTCATTGCCCGCGCTCCCATTGATCGTGTTTGTGCCACTTCCCGCTACGATGCTGTCATTGCCACTGTTCTGGGCGTTGACTAAGTTCATGGAACCCGTTGCCGCGATGGAATCTTCGCCGCCGTCACCCGTATAGGTAGTAACTCCATTGCCGCTGTTGTATTGACCTGTAATCACGTCACTCGCTAGCGGTGGAGGCGCAGTGTCCACACCTTGAGAGACGTAGCTAAACGTAATGGGCGTGGCTTGAATTGTCCCGCCCACAAGGGTGTCGGGATTCGGCAGCGAGGCGGCTAGCTGTAGCGTCGCGCCGCTGGCAATATCACTGGATCCCGTATCTGCGGTAATATCCTGCAACCCGAAAGAAACGTTCGTCTCGCCCGCCGCGAGAGTGACCCTAAAAGTGCCGTTCGCGTTCAGCTGCTCAATCGTATCGCCAACCGTCGCTTCAAAATCGGATGGGATTGCGCCAGACAGGGTCACCGTGATCGTCTGCGCCGTGGTGCTCGGAGCATCGACCGAGAATGTGTAGGATTGTGCGGAGCCCTCAACGAAGTTCGGAGCTGGCGGGTCGATGCCCGCGTTAGCGGTGGCATTTAGAGACAGTGTTCCAGGGAGATATATTCCCATGTAGCCGCCAAGCTTTTGCGCACTTGATAAATTGAAATTCTGCACCGCGCTTGGTGTCGCGGTACAGCCCCAGCAACGATGCAATGTCCTTGAGTGAAAATCCTAGAGCCCGCGCTCGCTGAATGAACTGCAGGATCTGGATATCCGACTCCCGATACGTTCGATAGTGGTTCATGCCGCGTGCCGCCGGCTTGATGATTCCATGCTCCTCATAGAATCGAATCGTCTTCGCCGACACCCCCCGAGCGGGTGGGCCACTTCACCGATCCTCAGGGTGCGTGTTGCCATCTCAAGGTCTCCGTGTGCTCTCGGGATTCCACCGATGAAGCAGCAGTGCATTCAATACGACGCTCACCGAAGAAAGCGCCATAGCGCCTCCAGCGATCCATGGAGCTGAGCAGGCCGGCCGCGGCAAGCGGGTATCCCCACGACATTGTAAATAAAGGCCCAAAGGAGTCCTTGGCGGATTTTTCTGGCGATAACCCTGCTCACCGAGATACCGGCAACGACCATCAGCGGATCGCCGCGCATCAGAGTGATCCCCGCGCTTTGGATGGCGACATCGGTGGCGGTAGCCATCGCGATGCCGACATCAGGTGTGGCGAGAGCCGGCCAATTGCTCTGGTACAAGGCCTAACTGCTCTTCGCATTCCGCAATCGAGGTCTGATAAGAGTTACTTCTGGTTACTCTGTCTATAGCGATACAATCGGCGCCGGGCGATGGATGCCATACCCCTGTCCGAAGTCGACACCGATTCGCGTAAGTATCTGCCGAATGGCATCGTTTTCCACGAATTCGGCGATGGTCTTCTTACCTGTGGCCTGCGCAATTTGATTGATCGATTGCACTATGGCGCAGCTCGTCTGATCGGTGTCGATTTGCTTGACGAGGCTGCCGTCGATTTTGAGGTAGTCTACTGGTAAGTTCTTCAGGTAGGCGAATGAGCACATGCCGCTGCCGAAGTCATCCAAGGCGAAGTGAATACCGAGAGATCGAAGATCGCGTATCACATCCGCGGCGACCCCGAGATCATCCATCGCTGCCGTCTCGGTGATTTCCAAGCAAATGATCTCCGCCGGAACATGACAGGCATGCCGAGTCGCGAGAAGGAAGGAGACAAAGTTCGGGTCGGAGAGGCTGCCGGCCGAGAGATTGATCGAGCACAGCGAGATTCGGCGCTGACGGTCCGCGTTTGCGCCAAGCCATTGAAATGCGTTGAGTATCACCCAACGGTCGATTGCCGTCGCCAGATGGTAGCGCTCCGCAATCGGCATGAAGACACCCGGCGATACCAAGGTCCCGGACTCGTCTTGCATCCGCAGCAATAACTCAAAATGCATGCGTCCGTCGTCGCCTGCCTGCAATGGCGCGATGCGCTGGAACATCAGCTGGAACCGGTTGTGGTCGAGGGCTCGCTGCGTCTTCGCCAGCCACTCGCGTTCGTTTTGTCGCCGCGCCATTGCAGGGTCATTCGGGCGAGTGACATAGACGTGGCCTTTTCCCAACTGCTTCGCCACGCCGCACGCCGTCTCCGCCATCAGCAGCCAGGCGGTCACGCCCTGAACGTCGGCAGTCAGCCCAACCACACCGGCGCACATCGATATCGGTACTAGCTCCCCGTCCCATCGAAAGAAGCGCGCCGCCAACGTGTCGAATAGGCGCTGACACACCTCCTGCCCATCGCCTGCGCCGTTGCCACGCAGAAGTATGCCGAATTCATCCGTTGATAGTCGTGCGGTGCACATGTCGGGTCCGACCGTCTCGAGCAAGATTTCGGCGACATGTCTGAGCAGTTCATCGCCCGCCGCAAAGCCACACGATTCGTTGATCAACCGGAAGTTGTCGACGTCGACGTGAACCAGGACAGGTCCAGCCGATGAAGTGTGCTGGTTGGTGATCGCGGCAAGTAGGTCCCCCTCGAATGCGCGACGGTTGGCAAGGCCTGTGGTGACGTCGAAACGCCGCGAATTGAGAAAAGCGCGCGACGTCCGGAGTGCCGTCTCTTCCGGCGCGCTACACACAGCTCCGACCTGCAGCCAGCGCACCACCTGCCGCCAGCGCAAGTGTTCCGCGCTCGCCTCCTCGAGCGCTCGATCGAGGACTTCCGCCGGACATGGCTTGCTCAGGAAGCGGAACACCTCGCTGTCGTTTACTGCGCGGTTGACGACATTTGGCTCCCCGTGTCCGGTCAGCATCACACGCACGGTGCCCGGAAAGAATCGTTTCACCTCACCGAGCAGCGTGGCGCCATCCATCCCCGGCATCGTCATGTCAGCGACGATGACGGCAAACAGCTCCTGCGAGTTCATCAAAGTCAGTGCCTGCCGGGCACCCGTTGCCAATTCGATTTCGTAGTTGGATTGCAGCCGTCGCCTAAGCGAATTGAGCAGGGTCTGATCGTCGTCAACCAGTAGCACCCGAAGCTTTGATTCGTGAACCTGCGGCGCGGTCGAGTCATCTGCGCTCGAGCGCAGATTGTCGATTACATCATGTGCATTCATCCAGGCCTCCCGTGGCTTCGAATCCCGGATTTGTGCGGTGCATCGACGGCCCTGGGGACCCACTCCGAACACCGGTGGTTGCACTGCATCATCGACAGTATGCGATCCATTTCACAATCCCGATTCCAGATTATGCAACCCGCATTACACATATCTCTGCGGAGAGCCTCAATATTAACACAACGGATCAATCGAGTTAATCGTGTCAATCGAGTCTCGGATCGAGGAGCCAAGGATGCGTTTGGCGATGCACAGCGGGAGGCCGATCAGCTTTCTATTGATCGGCCCCTACGACCCCCACGGGGGTGAATACACTTTCCTCGCACCCCCGCTCGGGGTGTGGCGCCTTGCAGGCCACCTCCAGGCCAACGGCATCGATGCAGCCGTGTTCGACCCCAATTGCTGTGACACGCCCGTGCTTCCGGCACTCGCCGCTGTTCTGCACGGCCGGAATTGGGACGTCGTCGGCGTGTCGACGACCGCCATGACGCTCAAGTACGACTTGCAGCTCGTGCACTTCACGCATCGCGTCGCGCCCGATGCGATTCTTATAGCAGGCGGCATGGAGGCCACCTTCAATCCGGAGCGTGCCTTTGCGCTGGCTCCGTTTGCGTTGGTCGTGCTCGGTGAGGGAGAGAAACCATTGCTGGAACTCGCCGCGCGTCTGCGCGCCGGCGCTGATCTCGCGGGAATCCCGGGCACGGCGGCCCGACTCAAGGACGGTGGAACACATCGCTTTCTCCAAAACGCCATGAGCGCTCGCGAGCTGCACGACGCGATCGTTGAAACGCCGTACGAGCGCATGCCTTATCGCGCGTACTGGCAACGGCTGGAAGATGCGTACCGCGTCGGCGCCCTGCCTGTGAAGGCCGATCGCGAAGCACGCCTCGCCGAGATCCGTTCTGTCAGACTTAACACCCTCAACTATTGTCCCATGGGCTGTTCGTTCTGTTCCTCCACCAACTTTCTTACCGAAGCGCAGGGCAGCGTTGCGCGAGTCGCGCGCCTCAATGCTGACGAATGCCTCGAAATGGTCAAACGCATCGTCACGGCTCATCCGGACACGCGTACAGTAATTTTTCAGGATGACATCTTCGTGTTTACCCAGGACAAGCGCGTGCTCCCGCTCTGCGATGGGATCGTGGCAGCCAAGGCGTCCGGGAGTCTGCCGGCTGACCTGCAATTCATCAGTACCAACCGGATCGATGCGATGACACCGGAGAGGCTCGCGGCAATGCGCCGCGCCGGCTTCCGTGTCTTAGGGTTCGGAGTCGAAAATTTCTCGGCCGGGGTGCTCCTGGAGTTCAACAAGGGCCAGATTCATCGCCACATCGCACCCATGCTCGCCGAGGCACTGCGTCTTGGCATTACGCCCTTCCTCGATCTCATTCTGACTTCCCCGAAATGCACCCTACACGACCTCGCCGAAACCGTGCGCCAGGCCTTTGGTTGGATATCGAAAGGATGCGAAGTCGGCATGTACCCCTACGTAATTCCCTTCACCGGGGCGGCGATCGCGCGCGACCCCACACTGGAAGCCTACACACAATATGAAACCATCACCGTACCCGGAACCGCGGTGTCCTGGCGTCACGCGGCAAAGATTTTGCCCATCGATCCCGTGGTGCGCGAAGCCATTCTCTGTGTAGAGGCCCGTTTCAATCTCGCTCTCACACGCCTGCATCGGCACGTCGCGCACCTGCCCTCGCGCGTTCGGTCGCTACTTTGGATTGCGTGCGCCGAGGCGACGCTGCGCCACACCTCGGAGCCGATGCCGACGCGCGCTGAGATTCTTCGGGCGCTTGTCGCGCGGTTGCCCGTCGCCGACGACACACTGGCGGCGTGGCTGCATGACACGCTCGCAACCCCGATTCCCCCACTGCCCGTGGCCGCATTCGCATGAATCGTACCTTCCACAGTCGCGGCGACTCTCTACAGAACTATGTGATAGGCGCACTCGCGTTGCTGCTCGCCTTCGCGTGGATCATTTCGCTGCGCGAGACGATGCGGCTCGACGCTTTCGCCTATGCGCTCGCCGCATTTATTCTGTCACTGGACGTGTGCGACCTGCTGCTGCGATTGGTTCGGCAGCGCGGCATGGGCACCACAGAGCGCCGCGCGGACGCGGGTGCATCGATTCATATTCCATCGATCCCCGCCTTCACGGTTGGCCATGCTCCGCTTCGACCCTACGCATTCGTCTTGAGCGTTCACAACCTCGAACCGGCGATGGACGAATTCCTTGCGTGGGCACATGTGCATAGCGACCGCATGTGGATCGTGGACGATTGTTCGACCGACCACACCGTGCTGCGTCTGCGCGCCGCGGGAATGCGCTGCCTGCGGTTGTCGGAAAACGTCAAAAAGCCTGCGGCCTTACGGACGTTACTCACCAGGTTGCCTGCCGACATTGATACCGTGATCGTGATCGACCCCGATTGCCAGGTCCGCGCTGCAAGCGGCGGGTGGCAGGCTGTTGAGGCGTGTTTGCTGCAATTTCAGGAAAGTGGCGCGGCGGCGCTCTGTCCGCGCATCGCAATCGAGGGCGACACCATTCTGGAGTCGATGCAGCGCATCGAGTACATGCTGGGGTTTTGCCTTGGGCGCCGCAGCCTCGGAGATTTCTGCACAGCGGCGGGTCTTGCTATCTATCGGCGAGACGCGCTCGAGTCGGCCCTCGCGAGACATTCACTATCCGTCTATGCCGAGGATCTCGAGAATACACTCGACATGCTTGGACGCGGCGAACGGATCTATTACGACGATCGCATTTTTGCATTGACCCAGGGGCCACGGACTCTTGCATCTTGGTTTTCACAACGCGTGGGTTGGTATTTCGGACTGGCCAAAGTCTATGTGGAGCGATGGAAGGACACATGGGCCGTGGCGCGGCGCAGTCCTTTCGCGTTCTACCAATATGTGATTTATCTGGGCGGCTTTGGCCTGCTGCTGCTGCCGCTCAAGATCGCGAGCTGCATCATTCTCGTGTTGAGCTTTGCGAACGGCCTCGACGGGATACTGGGGACGGCCCTCGTGCCTGACACAGCGGCGACGAATCCGCTGTTGTTTGCCGTTGTGTATGTGAAATACCTGGCGCTCGTCGTGTTCGGCATCGGGCTGGTCGCCACACCGCAGGAACGCGCGGCTCTGCTCCCTCTGGCACCGTTGTATTTCTTCTACGCCCTGTTGCAGCTCATCCCAGCGATGGTCGGCTGTTGCAACTGGATCACCGTACGGGTTCTGGGCCGGCGCTTGTATCACGACCACTATGACACTGACGCACGGCGCCGGCTGCTGCGCCAGCCACATGACCTACAGAGGGGCTGACTTTGACTCTCCCAAGCGCGGAACAGTTGACGGCATCGAACTACTGGGAAGGACGCGCCCGCCGCTTCGCAGGTCGTGCGCGGGGACTTGCGGCCGTCTGTTCGTACGGCATGCCGTGGCTCTATAACGAAGCGATTGACCTATGTCAGCGACGAGCGCTGGCGCCATGGCTCATCGGCCGCAGCAGCGCTTCTGCCCTCGATGTCGGATGCGGCGTCGGACGCTGGAGTGTGCGCCTCGCCGCACGCGGCATGGACGTGACAGGCATTGATCTCAGCGCCTTCATGGTGGAGCGAGCCATCGAACGTACCGAGGAACGAAAGCTGAGCTGCGTGTTCCTCAAAGCCGATGCCAATAGCCTGCGGCTCGACAAGCGATTCGATCTCATTCTCTCGGTGACCGTGCTACAGCACATTGTGGATCCCGATCAGGCGGCGCGCGCGATCGTCACGCTGGCCGATCATTTGACCCCGAATGGCGAACTAGTGCTGCTCGAGGCCGCACCCTCGAGTGCCACGCGGTGTTGCGATTCAGGCATCTTTCGTGCACGCAGTTTTGCCTGGTACCAGCAGGCGTTGGCGCAAGCAGGTCTGCGCATTTGCGGCGTGCGGGGCGTAGACCCCATGCCCTTCAAAACGGCGTTGCTACCCTACTATAGGCACATGCCCACGCCGGTTGCGACTTTCGCCGCAACCGTCGCTGCCGCGATCTCTCTGCCGCTCGACTGGTGGCTCGCACAGTACTTGCCACGGCGATCCTGGCACAAGGTGATGGTTGCCCGTCCCTCATCGGCAGCCAGGTCATGAGCCGTCGCCCCTGGTCCCGGCGCATTGGACTCGTGGCTTTGCTGTTCGCGGCTGCCGCCTCGATCCACTGGATAGAGCCGCTGCGTCCCAAGTCCCTCGATGAGCGCGCAGCCGGCGTTTTCACCGTCACGACCGCTGCCGATTCCGGACCCGGGAGCCTGCGCGATGCGCTGTTCGCCGCTGCGCGCGCGCCAGGGGCCGCGCGCATTCATCTCGCCGTGGCGCGTATCGACGTCGAGTCTCCGCTGCCCCCCGCATCACAGGCCGTCGCGATCGTGATCGATACGGACGTGCGTACGGTCATCGACGCACACGCGCTCGCAGCCGGCGCCGTACTCGACATTGAAGCGCCTCGCGCCATTGTGCGCAATGTGACCGTCGAGCGCGCCGCGGGAACGGCCTTCCTAATTCACGCCGCGGGCGTCGAGATCAGTGGCATCGCGGCGCTGGACTCCGGCGTAGGATTGGCACTGGTCGGTACCACCATGTACCTCGACCTCCGTCACTGCTCCATGAGCCGCAACCGAATCGGCGTTCAAGTCGCCACAGCGGTGACCGGTGTCCTTCAGGGCTGCGCCTTCTCCCAGAATACGGAAAGCGCTGTGTGGGCGGTTCAATCCGCTGGCGGAAGTGCGCCACACACGCAACTCAAGATTCTCGACAATGTCTTCACCGGGGACCGCGACGCGGTTGTTCTCGCCAATCTGCCGGTCACGGTCGAGCGTAATCACTTCGTCGGCAGTCTCAGAAACTCGATTACCGTTCTCGGGAGTGAAGCCACGCTCCGCGGCAACATCATTCGTGATGCCGTCGAAAACGGCGTCTTGATCGATTCCGCGGATCACGTCGCCGTCGTCGACAACGAGATCGGTCGCAGTCCGGGGACCGGCATCATGGTGAAAAGCTCCTCGGCGGTATCTATCGAACACAACAAGATCTTCGGCAATTCCTATGGAGTCGTGCAAGTGTTCGGCGAGACGGGTGTTCCGATCACGCTGGCCCACAATCTGATCTTCTCTCAGCGACTCGATGGTCTGCTGATCATAGGGGCTTCGCCTGTGGTCAATGACAATCGTTCGATCAACAACACCGGCGCGGGAATCAAGGTACTAAGCGTTGTTCGCGAGGGCCGCGTGAGCGCCGAGGCGGCACCGCATCTGACCGGAAATGTCACTGCCGGAAACGCGCGCAATGACGTGGTACGCGGCGAGTATTCACTCTGATCGAGGCGAGTATGAATGCCAACATGACCCTTGCGTCTGATGACACTACAATCTCCGCCGGCCGTGCGTTTGAGCTCATGTGGCCGCTGACTTTCGTCGCGGTCCTCACCGCCCTTTGGGCGTTGTGGTATTTGCGGGTATTGGACGTCGACATAGGCCGCATTGCATGGCTTCTCTCGGTCGCCACGGGCGTGCATGTCTTGGCGGTTCCTGCAATGGCTCGCATCGAGAGCGCACGCGGGAGCGATGCCGCGTTCCTCGCACTGCATGGAGTCAGCCTCCTGGTCCTCGGGACCGTCTGGCTACTGCTCGGCGCCATGGACTTGCCGGTCTTTCTACTCTTTTTTGCGCCGCCGGTCATCGCCGCACCGGCGATACGCGGTCTTTGGGGACGTGCAACCGCATTCACTTTAGCTATCGCTGTCGTCCTCTTGACCGCTCTACTCGCCTCGCCGTCGCTGCGCTGGTACAGCGGGCAAGTGGGACTGCCGTTCGCGGTTCTCGACTCGCTGGCGGCCCGACTGTCGAGCCTCGGTGCGCCCGTGGAACAGAGCGTAGACCCGACGGCGGCCGCCGTATCACTCGGATTGGTCGCGGCCTCCCTCACAGCCCTCTACGCTTGCGCAAGCAGTTTGTCGGCTGCCAGTCGGCGAGTCATCGGCACATTGCACGAAGAAATAACGGAACTGACAAGGGACAAAGGCGTTGCCCATGAACTTTTGCAATCAAGTCCCATGGCGGAGGCGCTCGTCCTACCCCATAGCGTGCGCATCGTTTTCGTCAACGACCGATTCCGCTCGGTGTTCACGGGGAGCGGCATCCCAACTGAAGGGGCTCGGCTGTCAGAGGTGGTAAAGCCACAGTTTTCAGAAGCGCTGGAACGGCTGGTGCAGTCGGGGGACGGGGTGTTGGATGGCCGCTGTCCCGGCCCCGATGAGCGGCTGCGTGAAGTGCGCATGCACGTGTGCCGATTGAAATATGAGGGCGTGAACGTGGCTCGGGTCAGCTTTGAAGACCGTACCGTCGAACGCCAACTGCAAGGCGCACTGGACGCGCTCGAAGACTTATTGCTCGTGTTCGATGGGGACGATCGCTTGGTTTATGCGAACACGGCCGCGCGGGCGCTGTTTCCCACGGCCGAGCCGGGAGCCGCCGCGACCGCAGTGCTGCGGCGAGCGGACTTGCCGGAGACATGGTGGCGCACGCCCGTGGACACTGCTGTTCCGCGTCAGATGTCGATTTCCGGGAACGGTTATCGCGGCACGGTATTCTGTCGGCGATTAGAAGCGCTCGCAGAGCCTTTGACCGTCATCGCGCTGGCGCCGGCGAGAGCGACGTGAGTACTTGGGTGGATGAGCTATCGCGCTCGCTGGCTTTGCTCACGCTGGCTAGCGCATCGGCGCATGGAGACGACCGAGCCGATACGATGGTCGGAAGCGTGCAGCAGAGCTGGATCGATGGATCGACCGTCGTAGCATCGACCGGCACGGTCGACTGGATGCATCCATTCGGCGCCAGTATGACTGCAATCGCCGGCGCCGCTTGGATGCAGGTTGGAGACTACAGCCGCACGCTGGGTCACATCGGCGGCAGCGCGAGTCCTGCGGATCACTATACTGCCGGTGCGGATGTTTACTTAGGTCCCGTACGCGACGGTGGATCCACCTACGATTACCTTCAGGCCTCCGTGCAAGGTAGCCGAGAGTTCACATCACGCAACTGGGTGGCTGCCGAGGATCGCCTCATTGCGGCGGGACCCCTTCACGGTCAGTTGGTGAGCGCCGCCTGGACGTCCGAACCGGGATCGAAACTGTCACTCGAGCTTAAGCAAATGATCACCGTCTCGGGCAATCTGAACTCCCAAGCCTCGTCTGCGCGACTTGACTATGTAGGCGCCACGCACTTGCTCGTCGGCGCCGCGGTGGGACGAACAGCCCCCAAACTGCTCGACACACTGAGCCTCGAGGGCGGCAGGTTTTCGCAGTACTACTGCGGGCTCGGGCGATTGTTCGGTCGTACCACTCTCACCGGAGTAGTCAATCGATACGTCATGACCAACTCGGGACAATGGAGCGCCACCCTGATCGCGAGCGTGCCGCTCGCCGGGCGAAGGTAATACGTGGCTTCAAAGCGCCTACAAGCCTACTTCGCAGCGGTAGCCATCGGTGCGCTGGTGGCGTTGTTGGCGTCGGCCGGCGGGACCGCGAATGAACGACTGCATCGCGCCCAGGCGCGAGACGCCGTCGCGCAGCAGTCGCAGGCGGTCGCCGCCGCATTGCGCTTGGAACTTGAACGTCTATTTGCAACCGCAACTTATACTACGGCCACCCCGGAGGCTGCCTCGCATCCCGTCACGTGGGCATTCGATGGATTGAATCTGCACGCAAGTCCCGACCAGCCGACCGCAATGGCGCCGGTCATCGTGGCGCTGTCGCGGCTCCATGCCGATAGGGGGCAGAGACGCTTGCTCGGTCCGTATCCCGCCGCCGACGGGCGGCAGTTCGTGGTCGCGCTGGCACCGGGCGCCACCGCGCCCGGCACCTGGCACGCCGCTGCAATATCGCTCGACGACTTGTTCCAACGATCCGGTCTCGACACATTATTGCGCACCGGCATCGACATTTCGGTCGATGATCTCACGAATCACCGCACTCTGTTTCGTGTCGGCGCAACCGCCATGACGGATCCGGTGAGAGTTCCCTTCGATCTTCCGGGCATGCGATGGGAGATTAATAGCGAGCCGCACGCAGGATGGCCGGGGAGCGCGCTGGCGCGCTGGCTCTTCGTCGCCCTCCTGGGTGCCGGATTCGGCTATGCGACGTACCGGCTGCTGGATGGGCGACAGCGTATGGACGCTGCCCAAGCTCGGCTGCTCAGCCGCATTGACGCGCTGAATGCGACGCTCGCCGAGGCGCTGCGCGCCAAGGAAGTCGCCGAGACACAACGCGCCACCTTCGCCGAGATCGATGCCGCCACTGGCATCGCCAGTCGCCGTGCGTTTTGCGACGCGGTTGAACGCGAGCTTGGCCGGATTCGGCGAGAACTCCACGGCGGAATTGCGACCATAGTGGTGCAATTCGAAGACGCACGGGCGATTGCGACTGCGTTCACGCAGGCAGCCTTCGATGAGATCTTGCGGGAAGCCGCTACGCGAATTGCGGGCCTGCCCGGCTTGCGCGGCACGATGGGCCGCGTGAGCGACATCGAACTCGCCACTTGGATCGAGACTAGCGCAGACCATTCGGCATACGAGCCTACAACGCAGCTCATCGTTCAGGAATTATCGCGCCCCTTCACTGTTGCCGGCCTCGCAACGCACGTCTCATTCGCAATCGGCGTGAGCGTTACGGCCACCGGCAACGCCTACGCCGAAGATGCGCTGCGTCAGGCTTGCGCTGCGGCTCAGGAAGCCCTATCACGCGGCTCGGCGACGTGTCTGCGCTTCGAACCGACCACGCGCGAGCGCACCATCACGCGCCTGCAACTAGAGACGGATTTACGGCGCAGCCTTGCAGGCGACGGCCTGCGCCTGCACTATCAACCCATCGTCGCGCTCGACACCCGCCAGGTGGCGGGCTTCGAGGCATTATTGCGCTGGCAACATCCCCTGGAAGGACTGCTGCTGCCCGGACGATTCATTCCCGTGGCGGAGAGCGCCCATCTGATGCTCGAAATCGACCGCTGGGTCATGAAAGAAGCATTGGCCCAGGCGCGTCAATGGAGTCTTGACCTTGAACGCGAGTTCTTCCTCAGCGTCAACGTCTCTCCGCAGCACTTTGCACGCCGTGAACTCGTGACGGAAATCGACCAGTTGCTCCGCACTCTCAAGGTACCGCCCATGCGGCTGCGGCTGGAGGTGACGGAGAGCGCGTTGATCAGCGATCTCGACGCCGCTACGGTGGTGGCATCGGAATTACGTTCGCTCGGCATACGGATCTGCCTGGACGATTTCGGCACCGGTTATTCCTCGCTCAATTATCTGCGCTCGCTGCCGCTCGACTCGCTCAAGGTCGACCGCTCGTTTGTTGAACGTATGGTGAGCAACACCAAGGATTTCGGCGTCGTCAAGACCATCATCGACCTCGCCCATTACCTCGAGCTTAGCTGTGTCGTGGAAGGCGTCGAGACAGCCGAGCAGCACGAGCTGCTGCAGGTACTGGCACCGGACTTCGGACAGGGCTTTCTGTACTCACCGGCGATAACCGCCGATCGAGCCGAGCAAATGCTGCGCGAAGCCGAACCAATGCGGCGACTGGCATGAGGCGGCTCGTGTGACGTCTCCAGGATCCATTGCAACGATAGCGCTGCTCGGAATCGCCGCCGGCACCCTGGTCGCGCTCGCCCTGGCGCAGCGGCAGCAGTGCGCCAGGCTCGTTCAAGAACTGGATAAAATCAAGCGACGCAGAGGGGCGCTCGTCACGCGCCGACTCGCGCAACGAGCTGCTGCGCGCTCGGCACACCACAAGTATTGGGAGCATTTTGCCGACCTCGCGGCACCGGTCCTCGTCACCACTCCTGGCGGAAATGTAGTCGCCGCAAACCGCGCTCTGCTCACCTTGCTAGGCTACGCGGACGAGACGGACCTAAAACGCCTGAACGCCGGCCAGCTGTACGTGATTCCGAGCACCCGTGATTCGCTGCGCGACTCGCTTAAGGCTCACGGCGTCATTCACAATACCGAAGTGAAGCTGAGGCGAAAGGACGGCGCCGAGCTCGACGTACTTGTATCGATTCGCAGCGTCGACTTGAAGCACGGCAAGATTTTCTACGAGGGTATATGCACCGATATTTCCGAGCTTCGGCGTGCCGCGGCTGTTGTTCAAAAACTTGAAACACAGCTTCATTTGTCGCAGAAGCTCGAAGCCGTCGGCCAGCTGGCGTCGGGGATCGCGCACGAAATCAATACCCCCATTCAGTTCATCGGCGACAACGTGCATTTCCTGCGAAGTGCGTTCAACAAAATTGCATCTGCGTGGCAACGATTGCGTGAGGCGGTGCAGGCCCGCGTCGCATACCAGCACGTTGGCGACCTTGCGCGCGAAATTGACGCGATCGAGAGCCAGGCTAAGCTCCCGCTCCTTCTCCCCGACGCGGAACTCGCGTTCGCCGAGAGCATCGAAGGTCTCGAGCGCGTCACCGAGACCGTGCGCGCCATGAAGGAATTCGCACATCCTGGAGACGGAGAGATGTGCGCAGTGGACCTCAATCATTCAATTGAGACCACACTCATCGTTGCCCGTAATGAATATAAGCAGTTTGCCGATGCCGTCACCGAGCTCGGTGACCTACCGATGGTCAACTGCCGCCCGGGCGCCATCAACAAGGTGTTCCTCAACATCATCGTGAATGCGGCGCACGCGATCGAACAGAAGGCGGCTCACGGCGGCGGGCGCGGATTGATCACGGTCAAGACATCGCATGACGCCGGAGGTGTCGAGGTTGCTATCACCGACACGGGTTGCGGTATTCCTCGGGCAGTCATCGCGAGGATTTTTGACCCCTTCTTTACAACCAAACCCGTGGGCAAAGGAACCGGACAGGGCCTTGCCATCGCCCACTCCGTCGTCAAGAGCCACGGCGGGCAGATCGGCGTCGACAGTGCACCGGGAGCGGGTACGACATTCAAGATTCGCCTGCCGCTCGCCGACACGACGGGTGGCACGGATTTACCGGGCTTCGACGAACCCGGTGCAGCGGTCAATTCAACCAACGCTTAAGGTGCAATATGAGCGAAGAGAAGCTAAAGATTTTATGTGTCGATGACGAACTGCGCGTCCTGCACGGTCTTCAGCGCCACTTGGCTGAGCGCTTCGAATTCTTTAGCGCGACGAGCGGTGCCTTAGGTCTTGAGTGCCTGTCGCAGCACAAGGATATCGCCATCGTTGTTTCGGACATGCGCATGCCGGAAATGGATGGGGCCGCATTCCTGCAGAATGCGCGCCGCCTGAGACCGAATGCCGTACGAGTTCTCTTGACCGGACACGCCGACATTCAGGCCGCGATCAAGTCCGTCAATCAAGGCCAGATTTTCCGCTTTCTCACCAAACCCTGCCCGCCTGACGATCTCATCGTTGTGATGGAGGAGGCGCAGCGCCAATACGAGCTGATCGTTGCGGAGAAGACCCTGCTGAACCGCACCCTGCTCGGTTGCATCAAGGCGCTGGTCGACACGCTGTCGTTTACAAACCCCGACGCGATGGGGCGCGCTGTGCGCCTGAAGCGACGCGTTTCTGCCATTGGCAAGGAGATCGGCCTTGAGCGGCGCTGGCAGGTCGAAGCCGCAGCGATGTTTTCGGGGCTCGGCAGTTTCGCACTGGCACCGGCGATCGTGCAGAAGATCGCCGATGCGGATCCGCTGGATGATCTTGAACGTGCCGAGGTGCTGGATGCCACCAAGGCTGCCAATCGTTTGATTTCGCAGATTCCACGCCTCGAGTCGGTCAGCCGCTTACTCGACTTTGCCCTGGGCGTCGATCCGGGCGAACCGATGGATGCCGTCGGCAAGGAGCACCTGGAACTGTTGCGGCTGGGAATAGAGTTCGACGGGCTCGAGGAGCGCGGCATGAGCGCCGAGGAAGCCTTGGCCGCGTTGCGGACACACAATAAATATTCGGCGAAACTGCTCGAAGCGACGTCACGTACACTTGCCGCCACGCGCGAGTCATCGCAACGCGTGACGCTACCCTTGGCAGCGCTGCGCGCGGGCATGATCATCGATGAGGACATTCACACCCAGCAAGGCGTGCTAATTGCGCCACGCGGTTGCGAGGTCACACCGAGTTTCCTACTTCACATTCACAAGTTTGAAGGAAGGCTTTGCCGGGATAAGGTCAAAGTGCAGCAGACCGCCTCCGCCACCCCTACTGCAGCTCCCTGCGAGAGCTGACAACGTGCTGCGCGCCAGACGATCAGAATGGCGTACCTCGCCGCATCGCTGCCGCGAGGCACGCCCTTGAATTACACTCTCGAAACGGTTCAATTCAGCGAGCTACTCGCGGAGGCCGCGACCGCATTCGCTCCAGGCGAGTGCTCCGCGCTAATCGATCCTGAGCTACTGCTGGACACATTGCGATTGCCGGCAGCGACCGTTTGATTGCTCGTCCCCGTCAAGCTTGCCGAAGGGGTCGGATTGCTAACCGTCGCGGCCACGCTCGGCGCAGCAGTAGCGGGACTTGCGCTCGCTGGTTTCGCCGGCGCTGCGGTGTTAGACGCCGTCGTGTCCCTGCCGGCGCTCGGTTTCTCAGCGCCGCTGACGGCTGCTTGCGTCGCCGCGTCGGTCTTGGCGCCTACCTTATCGGACTTCGCATTCGCGGAAGCAGCGGCGCTACCCGCCTTGGTCGCCGACGCAGTCGTGGCGCCCGCCTTGTCGGCGGTTTGGGATGCGGCATGCGTTCTCGAATTGAGCGAGTCGTTGAAGCCGCCCCGCGTAGCGAACCCGCCGGCGCCGCTAAAGCCATCCAAGCTGCTGCCCATCGAGCCGCTGAAAGCACCGCCCAGGTGACCGGCGAATGCCGGGGAGACCAGCGCCAACAAGGTGGCGACCGATACAACCGTCATCGTCTGTTTCGTATTCATCGTCGAGCTCCTGTTGAGTCGCAGACATCCTACGACTTTCACCCTTGATACGACGCGCGGAGCCGTTTTCTTCCATGAGTCTGTTATCGAACATCGGCTCCCACCAAGCCGAAGCCATATGTAAAATCGCGGCCGGGGAGACCCAAATCGATGGCTTGTTTCGCGAGCGCAGCGATCGCCGCTTCGGCCGCATCTCGATTGGGGGCGCGGAGCGGAGCTGCTAGCAAGGCCGCCACGGTCGGCGCGGCAAACGAGGTGCCGCGCACGCCGGCATAGCCGTGATCGAGATTGGCCGCTTTCAAATCGGCACCCACGGCTGCAAACATCACCTGCGGCCCGCGCTCCGCCTCGATGAGAACCCGCCGGTGGGCATCGACCGCCGTCACGCCGACGACGTTGGCATAGGCTGCCGGATACAGCGGCGGCGCGGCCGGACCGTCATTGCCCACGGCGGCAACGATGACATGTCCGCGGGAGATGAGCGCGCTCACGATGCGCTCGAGCAGAATGTTTTTGGGGCCTACTAAACTCAAGTTGATGACCGACACGTACTCTTGGGCCATCCATCCAAGAGCCGCCACAATGGCATCGACCGCGCCACCCGTGGGAGCGCCGCAGTAAACGTCCGCCACATACAACTCTGCACTCGCATGCGCGACGAGAATTGAGGCCACCGCAGTGCCGTGCGCACCGGGTACTTGCGTGCCGTTACAACCCCAGCCATGCACGTCGGAGTCACGGAACACCGGGTGCGTGACGTCGATTCCGGTGTCCAACAAGCCGACCCGGATGCGTGGCCGCGGAGGGTCACCGGGCAGCGCGGATTGCGCTGTCCGTTCGGCTGGGGTTGGATCGGTCGACACCGCGCCGCTGCCACTATAGATGTGATTGTAATCGTAGATGCCGTTAGGATCCGCATCGCGCAAGTCACGCAGCGCCTTTTTCGTCGACAGGTTGGCGGGAACTTTGAAAACAATCACGCGAATATTCGCGGCGGCAATCGTTTGTTGTCGGTCGACGACAAAACCGCGGGACCGCATCTGCGCCAGAGCGTCATCGGTCACAGACAGCGCGAGAATCTCGCTTCGTACGATCGGTTCCCCGTTGGGGTCCGTCTCCACGGTGCGACGGTTGGCTCGGACCAGCTGTCTGATATCAAGACGACGTCGCTCGCTCAAACGATCGAGAGATCCCGAATCCGTATGATCGAGGGTCTGCGACAGGTTCTGTAGCGGCAAACTGGGCAGCGGCAGTGACGGCAGGCGGATCTGCGCCTGTGCAGCCGTTGCCAAGGCGATCGCCGTCACCATAACCATTCGCACTAGAAATTGTCGCAAGATTCCCATACCCAAGCCCTGAATTCGACTTTCACGCCCCACTGGCCATCCGTCCAACTCGATACTATTGGTTCGCTGCTAGAATGGCTGGAACAAACGTCACATCTCAAACGTCTACGTCATGAATACGAACGGGACGGCGGAAAACGTCCACGAGCAGATTGTCGCCTTGCTGCCGCGGCTCCGGCGCTTCGCGCGCAATCTGACTCGCAACCCGCATGACGCGGACGATGTGCTACAGATTGCCTTGGAGCGAGCGTTGCTGAAATTGGACCAATGGCATAGGGACGCCCGCCTGGATAGCTGGATGTTCAAGATCGTGAGAAACGCGTGGATCGATGAGCTGCGTTCGCGCGGCCGGCGCGACCTGATTTTCACAGGCGCGGAGGCGGGCGACCATGTTGGCGACGCCAGCCTGGATCGTGAAGTGGAACTGATGTCCGTGCAATCCGCCATGGGGAGACTGCCCGAGGAGCAGCGTACGGCGGTCAGCCTCGTGCTGGTAGAAGGACTGCCCTACAAAGAGGCCGCGGAAGTACTCGGCATTCCCATAGGCACGTTGACGAGCCGACTTGCTCGAGGGCGAGACGCCCTTCAAGCGATGTTGGCGCCGCCGCAAGGAACCGCACATGAACATCCCTGATGAAACACTTATGGCGTACGCAGATGGTGAATTGGATTCCGCAGCACGCACTGAGGTTGAAGCGGCAATGCACGATGATCCGCAGGTCGCACAGCGTGTCGCGCAACATCGCGAGCTGCGGGCGAGGCTTCAACAAGAATTTGCGGTGGAACTCACCGAGGTAGTGCCTGAACGACTTCTCGCCGCCGTGCGTACCCCAATCCCCGCCGCAGGATCCAAAATCGTCGACCTCGAAGAGGCGCGCTCTGCGATGGCGCCACGGTCGTGGCGCACGCGGTCGTACAAGCTGTCCTGGCTGCCCGTGTCGATGGCGGCGAGCATCCTCGTCGGAGTTGGGGCGGGCTTTCTTGTTTGGCGACACTCGGATTCAATCATTATTCAAAATGCCGGAGATAGGCTGGTTGCCAGCGGCTCGCTTGCTCGCGGTTTATCGAACCAGCTCGCCGGTGATCGTGCGCCTGCCTCGGCGGTGGAAATTGGCTTCAGTTTCGTGGCGAAATCCGGCGATTATTGCCGCACCTTCACCATCGCCGATGCGGCTGGAAGTGGGGGCGTTGCTTGTCGGCGTGGAGAGCGGTGGGAGATTCGGGTTCTGACGCAGCCAGGAAGTGTTGGCGCTCGCGGCTCGGAATATCGAACCGCCAGCTCCACCCTATCTCCGGCAATCGTCACCGCGGTAGAGGAGCTGATCTCCGGCGAACCGCTGGACCGAACCGGGGAAATTGCGGCACGAAAACGAGCGTGGCAAGCGGCCGGGCGGTGATTACGTCGTCCGCTGCGCCGCGCAATGTATGCCTTATTGATCACGCCAGGCGCGTGCGAATTCCTTCATCAAGGCGCGGCGGCGCCTGCTGTCGATCGTGCCATACAGCGCCACGTGCGGAGGTAACGCCAACCCGGGAAGCACGATGCAACCGGGACTCAATGTGCTGGATGCGCCAAAACGAACGCCGTCGCCGATGAGAGCACCCAGATTGGTACGGTTCGAGTTGACCCGAGCGCCGCGATAGCGCAAGCCTACCTGTCCCTTGTCGACCAATGTATTCGCCATCATCACGTTGCCGGCAACCATGATGTCGCGCCCACCAATGCTGTCGCCCATATAGACGAAATGTCCCAGATAACTGCGCGGGCCAAGAATGACCGAACGCACCACCTCGCAGTGTGCCCCGATGAGGCAATCGGCGCCTACCACGACCTCATGCCGTAGCACGGCGCCGGCGCGCACCACGCTGCGCTCACCCAAGATGAGGCGGCAGGAGTCATGAATCACGGCGCCGGCTTCGATGACGCTGCCTTCGCCCATATAGACAATATTTCCGCGTACCAGGGCAGCCGGATCGACGGTGCCCTTGAGTTGCACTGGTGTGGCGGCGACGAACTCGCGCAATCGCGGCAGAAACTCCTCCAGAGATGCACGGTCGAGTGGCAGCAAACAATGCCGCGGATCCGGTGGAGCCAGATCCCACAACGAGCGAAGAACATCGAACACGCTATCGGAATCGTTCGGCGTCAACGCTTTGCTCCTCTGGCCTGGTGCTGCAATACCCCGCGATGCTCGGCGATCTTGTGCAGCAGTTCCTCGCCCGCCGATTCGATCGTGCGTGCGAGATTGCTGTGCAGGGACCCAAAAATTATCTCACGATCACGATCGTGCTCGGCCCAGTTGATGGGATGCAGCGCCAATTGAAAGCGCGGCGGCGTAGCTCCGGAAGTCAGCATTTCCCACGCGGGATTCCACCAAGCTCGGCATGAATCCGAAAAATACGGGATTTCGCGATAAAATCGATCGTCATAGGCGTTTATATACTCCCGGGTATGCCGCAGCGGATCCTCTCCATTGAGACCTGGTTGGTGCATGGCGATCGCCGTCACGCGCGTATCACTGAGTTCGCTGAGCAGAGTTGCCTGCATACGGATCAACTCGGGCCATTTTTGTCGGGGAAACGCCTCGAGAAATTTCACATCGTAGTGCAATCCTACTTCGTGACCCATGGCGGCCAGTCGTGCTCCGAAGGCCGCGTGCTCCGAACTGAGCATATTGTAGTAAAGCCCATTCAGCAGCAGGAAATAGGTGGAACGAACGCCGCGACGCGCTTCTTGATCGGCCAGATCCAACGCCGCGGCGGGAGAGTAGTCGACATCGTGCCGCAGAATAAAGAAGGGTTCCGTCGGGAAGCCGCTGCCTAAGTCCGAGAAGCGCAGCGGCCGGTTGGTGCGGGAGAGTCGCTCAATGATCCACCAGTAGGTCTCATAGTCAAAGCTGTCGCGCATGGCGTCCGCGTTCATGATTCGCGCCCATCAGTCATAGCTCGGCCATCGTATGAGTCCGTGTACGGCACTCGGCAGGCGAGGTGCTCAGGGCGCCTTGTTCACCCGCCGGGTCACGCTGCCCGGTGGCGCTTCGTTGAGGATGGCCCAGAATGCACCCACCTGCGTCACGGCTTTGACGAACTCTTCGAATTGCATCGGCTTGACCACGTAGGCATTGGCACCTAGCTGGTACGAATCCAACAGATCCTGCTGCTCGCGGGAGGACGTCATGACGACCATGGGTATGACTTTGAGTATGGGATCGCCCTTGATTACGCGCAGGAATTCGATCCCATCCACTTTTGGCATCTTCAGGTCCAACAAAATTACTGCGGGCTGACCGTCGGTGCGGCCGGCAAATTGCCCGCGCCGATACAGGAAGTCGAGGGCATCGGCACCGTCGCTCAGACTGACAACTTCGTTGGCCAGCTGATTCATTGCTAGCGCCTCGAGAATCAGCTCGGTGTCACGCGGGCTATCTTCCACCAACAAGATACGTTTGAGTAGGTCCATCTTATGAGCGTCCAATTCCTGGTTAGCCTACCGTTGCCCGCGGCAACGTGAAATAAATTGTTGCACCCTCGTTCAGCGCGCCCTCCGCCCACACACGGCCACCGTGCCGGACAACGAGACGCTGCACGATCGCCAATCCGATACCCGTGCCTTCAAACTGCGCGTCACGGTGCAGGCGCTGGAATACTCGAAAGAGCTTGTGAGCATACTGCATGTCAAAGCCGACGCCGTTGTCACGGACGAATAGGATCGCACGCCCATCTTCATCACCGGCGCATCCGATTTCGATATGCGCCGGGTTGCGCGGGCCACTGTATTTAACCGCGTTCCCGATGAGATTCGCGAACACCTGCTTGAGTGCGGTAGGATCACCGAACACGTGCGGCAGCGGCGTGATCTTCCAGTCAATATTCCGACCCTGAGTCTCTTTTTCCAGGCCTTTTATAGCATCCTGAACAACTCCCTCCAGTTTGACCTGACTCTCTTGTAGCTCGATTTGGCCCATGCGTGAAAACGTGAGCAGCCCATCGATTAATTGGGCCATTTCTGTACTTGCCTCGGAGATTGTTAGCAAGTGATCCCGGGCCTTGTCGGAAAGCTGGGTTGTCAAACACTCCCGCGTCAATAACTCAATGTAGCCTTGAACGTGCCGCAACGGTGCGCGCAGGTCATGTGATACCGAATAAGCGAAGGACTGTAGCTCGGCGTTCGCGGCATGAAGCTGCCGGTTGATTGCCTGTAGATCGTTCGACTGCCGTGACAGATCCATCTCGGCCCGCTTGCGTTCGGTGATATCCACGACGGAGCTGAGGACGAAGTCGCCCTCGGATGTCTGCAGGGGATTGAGTCCGATTTCGATCGGCACCTCGCTGCCATCCTTATGAAGGCCGTAAAGATCCCGCCCGCTGCCCATGGCACGCGCCGTCGGGTCACCAAAGAAACTCTCCCGAAATTCCGGGTGCCGCTCGCGGAAACGCTTCGGCACCAGCTTCTCGATGCCCTGGCCGAG
>JBKQSA010000135.1:0-3952 GCA_052143815.1 Steroidobacteraceae bacterium
CGGAGTAAACTCGCGTCCGCATGCCGCCCAAGCACAACATCTTCCTCATCGGTCCCATGGGATCAGGCAAGTCCGCCGTGGGCCGGCATTTGGCGCGCCTGTTCCATTTAACCTTTTGTGACAGCGATGCGGACATCGAGGCCAAGACCGGCGTCGACATCTCCTTCATCTTCGAAAAGGAAGGCGAGGCCGGATTCAGGATGCGTGAAAAGGAGTCCATCGAGCGTCTGACCCGGCTGGAGTCCATTGTGTTGGCAACGGGCGGCGGAGCCGTCATCGAGGCCGATAACAGGCGGGTGCTGGCGGAACGCGGGATCGTGGTTTACCTGGAAACCTCGATCGAACAGCAGCTCGAACGCACGCGCCACGCGCGGCATCGGCCCCTCCTGAATGACACGGATCCGGAAGAAAAGCTGAAGGAACTCATGTTGCGGCGGGCGGCCCTGTACGCAGAAATCGCGAACATCACGGTGTCGACGGACGGCCGACGGGTGCAGCTGGTGGCCGAAGAAATCCACCACGAGCTTCGGCAGGCATACGGACTGTAAGCGCCGTATAATCGGCGGGCCGTGCAAACACTCAAGGTAGACGTCGGACACGCGATTTATCCCATCCTGATCGGACCCGGCTTGTTGGGCCATCGCGAGCTGTTCAATTCGACGCTGCGCGCCGCGGATGTGCTCATCGTCACCAATACGACGGTGGCCAGGCTGTATCTCGAGAAGTTGCAAGCCACCCTCTCCGGACGCCGCGTCGCCGATTGCGTGCTGCCCGACGGCGAACAGTACAAAACGCTGCAGACGCTCGGGTTGGTGTTCGACGCCTTGGTCGATGCGAAACTCAATCGAGATGCGACGGTGCTGGCCCTGGGAGGCGGCGTGGTGGGTGATATTGCGGGCTTTGCAGCGGCGTGCTATCAACGCGGCGTCGCCTATGTTCAGATACCGACGACCTTGCTCGCACAAGTCGACTCGTCGGTCGGAGGCAAGACCGGCGTCAACCATCCGGGCGGCAAAAATCTCATCGGCGCCTTTTATCAGCCCCGCGCGGTCATCGCCGATACCGATACGCTCGCGACGCTGCCGGATCGTGAACTACGCGCGGGCCTTGCCGAAGTGATCAAGTATGGGTGCATTTGGGACCCCTTGCTGTTCGACTGGCTGGAACTCAACATCGCGAAACTGACCGGCCGCGACGATGAGGCTCTGGCCTATGCCATCGAACGTTCCTGCGCCATCAAGGCGGCGGTGGTCGCCGAGGATGAACGCGAAAGCAATCTGCGGGCCATCTTGAATTTCGGCCATACGTTCGGACACGCGATCGAAGCGGCCACGCACTACGACACGTATCTGCACGGCGAGGCGGTTGGCCTGGGCATGTTGATCGCCACGAACTTATCGCACCGTCTAGGACTGATAGACGGCGGCACCCAAGAGCGCGTGCGCGACCTCTTGGCGCGCGCCGGACTGCCGGCGGAGCCGCCTCGCATCGGTGCGGCGCGCGCACTCGCATTGATGCAGATGGACAAAAAAGTCTTGGCCGGAACCGTGCGCCTGGTGTTGCTGGAAAGACTGGGCCGCGCCGTGGTGACTGGACGTTATGCGCAGAATGCGCTCGATGCCACCTTGAACGAGTATTTTGCTTGATGGAACTGGCGGCGTATGCGGCCCACGACGATCAATCACGCGGTCGGCGATATGCCGAGGCCCCGCCGGCTTACCGCTCCGAGTACCAGCGCGATCGCGATCGAATCGTTCACTCCACGGCGTTCCGCAGACTGGTTTACAAAACCCAGGTTTTTGTCAATCACGAAGGCGATCTTTACCGGACTCGGCTCACGCATTCACTGGAGGTTGCGCAAATCGCACGGACGATTGCACGCGCGCTCAAGCTCAACGAGGTGCTTTCCGAAGCCATCTGCCTCGCCCATGACGTGGGACATACGCCCTTTGGACATGCCGGCCAGGACGCACTCAACGAATGCATGATGGATTTCGGCGGTTTCGAGCACAACCTGCAGTCGCTGCGCGTGGTCGACGAGCTCGAAGAACATTATGCCGACTTCAATGGGCTAAACTTGAGTTACGAATGTCGCGAAGGCATCCTCAAACACTGTTCGCACAACAATGCGGTGCAACTCGGCGAATTGGGTGAACGCTTCATCAAGCGCCAGCAACCGGGACTCGAGGCGCAGCTTGCCAATTTCGCAGATGAGATCGCTTACAACAATCATGACGTAGATGACGGTATCCGCGCCGGCCTCATCACGGTGGAACAATTGCTCGAGGTGCCGCTATTCCGCGAATTTCACGGCGAAGTGTTGGCGAAATACCCGGAACTGGCGGACCGCCGCCTCGTGTTCGAAATTCTGCGCCGCATGATTAACCGGCTGGTGTCAGACTTGATCGCCGCCTCGGCAACGCGGCTTCGCGATTCCGGAGTGGGGTCGATTGCCGACGTGAGAATCCACTCCAAACCTTTGATCGGCTTCAGCGAAGCTACCCGGGAACTCAATTATGCGCTCAAGGCTTTTCTGCGCGAGCACGTTTACCGGCATTACAAAGTGAGGCGCATGACGTCGAAGGCGCGTCGCGTGATCAGCGAGCTTTTCGATGCATTTTTCAACGATCCCGGCCTGATGCCCGACGAACACAAGGACACCGGTGCGCGCTTGGAATTGGTGCAAGGAACCGCAGGCCGCGCCCGCGCCGTCGCCGATTATATCGCCGGGATGACAGACCGCTACGCCATTCTCGAGCACCGCCGGCTATTCGATCCGAGCGAACGGACATGACCGCCGTCTTGAAGAACGATTTACTGCTGCGCGCGCTGCTGCGTGAACCGACACCGCGCCGGCCCATTTGGTTGATGCGGCAGGCGGGACGATATTTGCCGGAATACCGCGCCACCCGCGCGCGCGCCGGAACGTTCATGGCGATGTGCACGAATCCGCAAATCGCCTGCGAGGTTACGCTGCAACCCATCGATCGATTCCCGCTCGACGCCGCCATCTTGTTTTCCGACATCCTGACCATTCCGCATGCGATGAATCTGGGATTGGAATTCGAGTCCGGCGAAGGCCCTAAGTTCGAGCGGCCGGTACGTTCCGCCGCCGACGTCGATAAGCTTTGGGTCCCGGATCCGGGGCGGGAGCTTCGATACGTGATCGACGCCGTCGCGCTGATTCGTCGGGAGTTGGGCGGCCGAGTGCCCTTGATCGGCTTCGCCGGCAGTCCGTGGACGGTGGGCACGTACATGGTCGAGGGCGGCGGCAGCAAGAACTTCGGCCGCATCAAGCGGATGATGTACGAATCTCCCCGGGTGCTGCATCGCTTGCTCGACGTGCTGGCTCGATCGACGGTCTCATACCTTAACGCGCAAATTGCCGCCGGCGCGCAAGCCGTCATGTTGTTCGATACCTGGGGCGGAGTACTGACGCCCGGACAGTACGAGGAGTTTTCGCTGCGCTACATGGCTCAAGTGGTCGACGCGTTGACCCGCGAGCGCGAAGGGCGCCGCGTGCCCAACATCGTGTTTACCAAGGGCGGAGGCGCGTGGCTCGGCAAAATCGCGGCGATCGGCTGCGACGCCGTCGGCGTAGACTGGACGACCGATCTTGCGTCGGCTCGTCAAGCGGTCGACGGCCGGGTCGCGTTGCAGGGCAATCTAGACCCGTCGGCGCTGTTCGCCCCCCCGGAAACGTTGCGCGCCGAAACCACACGGGTGCTCGATAACTATGGAGCCGGGGCGGGACACGTGTTCAACCTGGGCCATGGCATCACGCCCGACGTCGATCCGGAACGCGTTGCGCTAGTGGTCGATACGGTGCAGCGCTACGCCGTAACCTAGGAGCCTGTCTGAGTAATCTACGCGAGCCGCGTTGGCAGTGGGAGGGAGCGGATGCAAGGCGCGTGGCGCGGCCCATAGTGGGCACTATGGGCAAGCCACGCAA